>CACZHP010000005.1:0-16610 GCA_902780935.1 uncultured Bacteroidia bacterium
GGTCCGCGCGGCCATTGTCTACTCCCTGTTCAGTTGCTGCAAAGCAGCCGGCATTGATACCAGATCCTGGCTGGAGGATGTCTTGAGAAGGATACCCACGGAAAAGAATCCGGAAATGTTACTGCCGGGTCACTGGACGCTTACTAACCGTTAGTAACGCATCACTGACAATAAGTAACGGCTACTAACCCGAAGTGATGGGTTAGTAGCCGCACTGTACTTTATCGGATGCTTACGTAACGGAACAATAAAAGCGACAACGGCGATGAGAAAACTCATCGCCGTTGTTGTTTGAAAAAAAGTAATGTTAACTCCGCTATTCCAGATTGCCATCAGCCGGATTAAAGTACCGGTCCGTATACACTTTAATCGCTGTTGCGGCGTTCGCCTTATTAGTCTTGAACGCACAAGAAATCGTGTTATTTGACTGATATTCCGAATAGGATACCGTACGAACAAAATAGAATGTATTTTTACCCGACTTCGAGGAGAACTTCGAAGGACCCGTAAGTGCTGACAACTTAGAATCATTAGAAGTCAAGGAGTTGTTTTCCGCTTCAATATAAAGTGTGACAGGGAATAGAGAAGCGCCCAAATCCTCAGGAATAGTAACATCAACCGAGATAGGAGAACCCAGAGTGGAAGAACTACCGCTGACAGCGACAGAAAGATCCTGAGTACCCATGACTCTGACATAGACTTTCCTATATAATGGACGGGCACCTTCCGCAGTGCCTGTGACGGTGATAAGACTCTTCGCTATACCTGTGGCGGCCTTGTTCAAAGTCAGATCCACGGCTTTCCATCCAGCATAGTCCCCGGAAGCATCATACTCGGTACCCACTGACTTCACAGCATTAGTCCCTTCGAGATCGGCTGTGAGTGAATATGGATTCGAGTCGAACTTGTAGTAAAGCGTGTATTTGGGATCACTGGTCTCCGTCCCGTCAAGGACATGGGTATAATCCGTGAAACTGACATACAGGGTCGAGGTCCCATCCGAGATCTGAGTCAGGCTGGCGGTCTCAAGGTTGGCCGATACATCCCCGAATGGGGCGTTATCCAACGCCTTCTGAGCGGTAGTCTCACCGGCCTCGGTACCGACAGCCGCCATGTTGATCTTGTACTCGAAATCACGGTAGATCGGGACATAGGAGAGACCGTTCATTAGTTCAATCTTGTAGAAATAGGTATTACCGCCATTCTTCGCCTCGACGATGACACACGTCGGATCCTCGGAAGGTGTGGGACGCTCGTACATGAACAGGCTTTCACCGGCCGCAGCCCACTTAAGCGAGGATGCCTGGGTAGGAACATCAATCTCGACATCGCCGGGGGCATAACCGCTGAGTTTATCAAGATTCAAGTCCGAGACATTCATGTAGGGAGCAGCGAAATCAAAGGTCTTGCTATCATAAGGAGCCACCGAGCCACTATTAGGTACATTAACAAGGGCGAATTTCACAATCTCGATATCCGGAGCATTATCGGATGCGAATACGCTCACTTTGGCGAAATTACGGATAAGCGGTATAGTAGAGAACAAGGCGCTTGTGGCCGTTGTGGGGATGTATGTCCCGTCAGTCTGCTTCTCACCACGGACTCCACCAACCACCTTGATTCGCTGCCAGAAAGCGGCGTTTCCATTCGTGGTACTCATTGAGTTAAGCACGTTGATCTCGGTCTGGTTCAGATATGAATTCCGAGAAGGAGGGTTCGCGATAAAATGGAAGGTCTGGTCATTATCCGAGATAGGAAGTTCGACCTTGAACTGCTTCTTAGCTGACTCACCATTTCCTGTAACATGATTGTTGGTAGGAATACATTCATGCCAGCCCTTGTAATAGCCGGAGGCACCGAACTCAATTACCCAGAGGCTCTCGATATTAGGAGTGTTAGCCATCGTGGTGGACCTGGTCTCGAGTGCTTCCGGAACCTCAACATCAAAAGTTATAGTCACGGTCGGAGCAGCGTCGGATGCCTCTGCCATTTCCATAACCGGCTCGACATACTGCTTTGAGCAAGCCGCAGTACAGAACAAAACCGCTAAAATGTATAGTGTCTTTTTCATAATCAATGTATATATTAATTAGTCAGTCTGGAACCCGCTCCATGTGGTCATATACTGGCTCATAGGTTTGTCTCCCCAATACCAGGAATCATACACGCAACGCACCGCTGCAGACTCAGCACCAGTAGGATTTCCTTGATTATTCAGCACAGCACCACTAGCCGCCCAATATGCTCCGTCAAATAACGATGGTATTTTGCCCTTATTTGATAAACTGATCACGAACCTGATCTCTGCATCTGTTGGAATTCTCCAACGACCAGCAGGGTAACCATTCTCCTGATAAGAGGCACACCTGCGAACAGCCTGGTCATAATTAATATCAGTAGTCGCTCCAACAGAAGACGCTATCTTAAATTGAGGAGCGATGGCATTTGAGGCCGCAGGATCGACACGATGGTAACCTGTTAAAATACCAGTTCTTTGTCCTCTTAAGCGATCAATCGTCTCAGCTTCTTGTTTTCTAGGATCAGCGATATACCAACCATTTGTGTTACCTGACAGATTAGACACATTAATTGTATAATTATTATAATTCTTATTCTTATCTGAAATAACATACTCATAATGACAAACAGCACCTAATGCCTCTGGATCCTCACTGGGATAACTGTAAGAAACCACGACAGATGAAACGACATTTGAATTATCGTCATTACCATCGAAATCCATCGTTACAGTTAAACTTGATGCTGCCCCTGACCAACTTGTTTTAGAGGAACTGTTACCAGATGGATCATATGAAACATTACGAGAATTCCTACCGTTATAGTAATTGATAATCAGCCCTGTAATTTGCCCATTATTTGGAGCTTTAATTGTCATTGTTCCTGGATGATTAGTTGGTCTCATTACCCCTGTTCGTTCTCCAAAACGTTTCCCATAATAAGTTGGAGACAAAAAACTACCCGACTTAAAATCAGTTACATGACTAAAAGAAATACGAAGACCATCATCTGATGAGTATGAGCTATTATAATTTGAGAAAGAACACTCAAAATTCTGATCCACTAATCCACCACCATCGTCATTTATTATTTTAAATGCTGGATAATAGTAATTACTATCATATCCCCAACCATCTGAATCATGGCTTCCATACTTATTGATAAACACCCACTTATTCGAAGCCTCGGAAGTGATATACAAAGAAGGATACTGAGTGACCTTGACGGTGACAGGGTCACAGCCGGCCTCATTAGCGATCGTGATATCGAACTCGTAGATCGAGCAGTCGAGATCGCTGCTCGTGATGTCGCTTACCAGATTATGGGTCAGGGTGATCGAACTCCTGTCATTCGGGGTAACAGTGAAACCGGTAGTCAGCGTCTTGGGTGTAGGATTATTAGAGCTATAATCGGTATACTTGCAAGTGACACTTTGTATGCTGAGATTGTGCGACGAGGTCACAGGAATCGTGATACCATTCTCCGCATAGATGGAGAACTCATTCTGAGCGACACTGAGATATTTACCTTTCGTCAAAGCTTCGTCACCCTTATCTCCTCCAACAGTGAAAGCTTTGCTCCAATCTACCACATAATAATCGCCTAAAACCTCCACGGAGCCATCATCAACCTCGCTACCAAGAACACCGATATCAAGGACGAACTTGTAGAAAGTGTTACGGTCGATCTTGCCGTCAAAACTGTTAGGCATTACAACCTTATAGTAATATGGTTTACTATTACTGGCGGATCCGGATGCGGCCCAAGGAAGGACTACCTTAAAATAAGGAGCATTAGCCTCCTCAGGCTCCCATGATTGAGGATAAGTGTAAAAAGGCGTCACCGTCGTCCCTACATGAGGCTGTTCTTCCCCACCAGTAACACTGACATCCCAATCATAGGGATAAAAGAAGTAATTGGCTTTATTGGCATCTTCTGATGAGGTGTCCCCATAAGTCATATAGGTTCCGTCGAAAGTACCTTTCTTGACAGCATTGACATAGTAAATCCTGAGGTTACCACAGTCAGGCTCATATGTTATCGACCCACTCACAATATTCACAGGTATATTAACCGTCATTGTCAACTTGGCAGCAAGCCTGTGAAGAGGAACAGTCGCACTTGAACCGACTGTAGTTGAGACCGCCTCTTCTGAATCCATGACAAAGGATGTCTGAGCCGCAGTAAAATTCGTAGTAACAGAAATGGCCTGAAGCGCGTCAATTGTCTCAGTACCTGATATGCTCACATCTGAAGGAAGGTTGGCTACAGCGTAAACAAAGCATTTAGCTCCTTCACTAGCTAACGCAGGAACATTGTCAACAATAGCGGTAGTGCTTGTGGTAGTGATACGGTTGTGATACACAGCCGATCCATCTTCACTAGTATAGATAAAATAGTCGATACTTTCAATCGCTGTCTCAGGGTCACCATCAGCCCTCGTCAAAAGATCAGAGCACTTGAACTCCAAATTGATACTACCCGGCTGTGACGGATACTCCTCATGAAGAGAGCATGAGAATGTCGTGACAGCCAGGGCTGTCAAAACAATATATGTGATAAAAGAACTTTTTCTCATAGTGATTATTCGTTATGGGCTATTACAAAACGTGCTTCATGATACCTGCCATCAGAAGTCTGGGTCTCAGTGTCAATATTGACTGTCTTTCCTGACACAACAGTATAAGTGTGCAGTATCATCGTATAATCTTCTGTACGGGTTGAAGGAATATTAGCCATATTCGGAGTGATCTTTAGGATTATGGGTTTGACATCTGTTCCTCCTCCTACAGTCTGAACAGTACCATTAAGGTGCGGACTTTCTTCTCCATCAATTATTGACACAACATTGAAATAACCGTTGGGATCAACTGGAACAACACTCCACTCGGCATTATGAGGAAGGGTTATCGAATATTGGACATAAACGACTCCTGCGGAAAGAGGTTTGCTGGGACTACCTCCGAAAGATAATATCCAGTTTCCGCTATCAATATCTACCGTTGAGTTGGCAGCTGAATAAGGATTCTGGTTAAATTGGAAATATGAAGCTTGGGCCGCTCCTTCCGTGTAATCAATATTCGAAGTGCCACCATCAATCCACTCCACGACCTCGAAATCGAGATCGATCGAGAACTTCCAGACATCGCCCGGCATAGCCAAGCCATAGATCCGGTGCTTCGAGCATGCGGAGAAAGCAATGGGGGTGCCATCCTTATCTGCCTCTGTAACCCCACTATTTAAAGCGAGCTTACGAACAGTTGTATTGCCACCTATCGTCACATTAAACTCAATGGAGAGATCCGTGAGATTTTGCGGAAGGGCAAGCACAGTGAAAGTCGTTGATTTGGAAGTGGTGATGGTCGGCTTGGGGTCAAAAGTAAACTCAACCTTGCCATTAGCATCTGTCCTGCCAGGGCAGGTAAAAACAGACTTAGTATTAGTATTACCATTACCATCGTCTTTCGCACCAGCCAATATTTCCGCTTGATAGCTTCCTGAAAGAGCAGTTGAAGTCGAAGTCAAAGCGAAACTGTTAAGTGTGATATCCTTATCAGCACTCGCAAGAGTTATCTCAAATGCCGTGAAAGCGGGATAGAACTCAAGATTCACGGCGCTTTCAGGAGCAACATTATCGACCGCCGCAACCATAGGGGCATTCTTGAGGCCATCTGAAGGTGTCTGGGAAGCATCGATGGAAAGATCCACTGTATTGGTCGTGCCAGTTCCGGCCCTCAAAGCGGGATAGACAGACCAAAACTTGTAATTAGACGTTACCCCATTCCACTTTAGACCTGAGCCAGCGGCATTCTCCACTGTCGCCTGGCTCCTGGTGTCGGACTTCTTGGTCACACCCTTAAGCCGGTAATCCGAATACTTGAATCCGGAAGGGGTGGCTGCACCGTCACTCCAGATCCTGATCTGGTCTCCTTCCTCCCAGTTGATACGCTCCCAGGTCAGAAGATCGTTGGCGTCTTTCGTTCCTTCGCCGCTGTATGCCGCACGAGTACCGGGACCGGCGACTGACGCAGCAACGAAGCGGACCTCACCGCCCTTGCCGAACTCCTTCTGGCAACCCGCCAGCAGAAGCGATCCTCCTATCAAGGAGGCTATTATGATTATCTTTTTCATTGCCTTCTGATTACTCCTATTTCCATTCGTGATTAAAGCCACCGTTTTCGTCTGCGAAGTTGTGGTTCTCCACCTTTTGCCCGGTCGTCTCGACCGTCACCTCTGTATCGACGATTGAGACGAGTAGAACTCCCTCTGGCTGGAGCCTCAGCTCGCCCATAACCCGGGGACTCTCGAATTTCTGCTTCTGCTTCATCATTATATTGTTATCTACTTATACTCTACTAACACTCGATTCTCATTCACAATCAGCCACAATACGTGAATTTAATGTGCTAAATTAGATAAAAGATTTTTTTTATAAAATTTATAAAAATTGTTTATTAAATATTTTATCCAAAAGAAAACATAATTTCCTATTTTGATAATTCCAATCGTGTCAGTACATTACATTTTCTGAAAATCAAGAGAACTAACGATCAATTCTCTCAAGCCAACTCCGGGGGACCTGCGCCTTGGCATAGCAGCAGTCCAACAAGCCCACAACAACATAAAGGCGACCGCGCAACTCGAGCACCCGACCCTCAACATTCCGTAGCGCTCCCTTCGTCACCCTGACCCACTCTCCGAGCGACAGCTGCTCATCGACAAGGCCACCCTCCTCAAGACCCAGATCCAGCACACGACGGAAGTCGTCCATCTGCTTGTCCGGAACAACCAACAGTGTCCCTGTGGCACAGTCCACGATGTAACTCACCCTGATCATTCCACTGTTAGCCAGGTCGCATGCCTCACTCTTCGTCGCGCGTAGAAAAACAAGGTTCGTGATCACCGGGCTCTCCACCTCACGACCAGTCCGTGAAGAACGAGTCCGTCGCACAGGGATAAAGTGCTCCACGCCCAGAGTCTCCAGGCGGCGGCGGATACCAAGTTCCTGCCCGTAACGCGTGCGAGCGGCAAACCAAAATGTCTTCTCAGTTCCCATCAAAACTTCCTCCCGGCCAAAATACTGAGGAACGTAAGCCCCAGCACCTTAATGTCAAACAGGACCGAATGATTCCTGAGATAATACAAGTCAAGGTCAAGACGCGTCAGCATCTTTTCCATCGTGTCAGTGTAGCCGTTATATAGCGTAGCGTAGCTCGTGATTCCCGGACGAATCTGATAAAGATAACGATACCTGGGATTACGATCCATAATCTGATCGATATAATATTTACGCTCAGGACGATAGCCGATAAACGACATGTCGCCTTTGAACACGTTCCAGAGCTGTGGCAATTCATCGAGGTGATGGGCTCTAAGAAAAGCTCCGACTTTAGTCAAACGTTCGTCACCCTCGCCAGCGTATAGGCTTGGTCCAGATTCTGCCTCCGCATTCTGCCGCATTGAGCGGAACTTATAGATCTTGAAAGGCTTCCCGTTCTTCCCAATACGTTCCTGGGAATATATCACCGGACCTCCGTCTTCCCTTTTCACCGCTATCGCGCAAATCGCGATAAGAGGCGAGAAGACCACAAGCAATATTCCGGACAGAAGTACATCGAAAGACCTCTTAACCATGTGCCCTACCCTACTCATACCATCAGAGATATTGGGGGTCGAATGGCCGGTATTCTTGTCGTCCGAGAAATGCATGCCCTTAGGGAACAACACGCCGTCGATTCCGCCAAGACGCCACTGAAGTTTCTCCAAATCAGCGGCATCGTGGCAGTACCACACGATCTTTTTCCCAATCACCATGCCATCCTCGGAAGAATCATTTGACATGAACCCGACAACATCAAACTGTCCATCGGCCTCGGTAGAGTCCGCGAGACTGACAGAGTCCGGACCAGTTCCGAATATCAGGACGGCCCCTTTGCCGGCTTTCTCACGAACATCAGTGCCTTCCCTCAGAAGGGTGGAAAGGAAGAGACGGAAAAGGAGGACAAAACCCATCGATAGAACAAGATCGCCGAGGACAGCCAGCGTGTCGAACACAAGACCTGGAAGGCCTAACCACCCCACCAGGATGACGAGTGCCAACAATAACTCTTTGATAAGGAGGGCTCCGCAAAGGCCATAGAACTGGCGGCTCGAGATGTAGCGCACGGAATAATACCGGGTACGGAAAACCGTGAAACCTACCAGCGATCCTATCGCGCTTGTGAGAAGCCATCTAAGAACAATCGTGGAGTAACCGGGGATAGGGTCGCTGACCCACCTGACGAGAAGAATCGCCAGAAGTGACGCCAGAAGCGAAAAAGCAAAATCCACTATCACCGAAAAGTTTCTCATAAATGCTACAAGCCCAATAACTTCCTATTAAATAAACAAAAAGATACTATTTTTATCAAAAACAAATATACATTTTTTATTTATATATCCAAGAAAGTTCAGCCTAATTCGTTATAAAAAAACGATTTACGAACTACAAGACTATTTTTTTCACGCCGATAGACTAAGATTTGAGGTTTTTTAATATCTTTGTTAAACATACATTTAACTATAATCACATTATGGCAAAAGAGGTAGAAGTAAAGGCCGCAGACATAAACGCCGCGAAACTCAAGGCGCTGCAGGCCACGATCGACAAGATTGAGAAAGATTATGGGAAGGGGACGATCATGAAGCTGGGAGAGCAGCCACAATGGGACGTGCAGGTCATTCCAAGCGGTTCCGTAGCGCTTGACCACGCTCTCGGGATCGGAGGTTACCCCCGGGGCAGGATCGTCGAGATCTATGGTCCGGAGTCCAGTGGAAAGACGACGCTCGCCATCCACGCGATAGCGCAGGCCCAGAAAGCCGGTGGGATCGCGGCGATGATCGATGCGGAGCACGCGTTTGACAGGACTTACGCCAAGGCTCTGGGAGTCAATCTGGATACACTCCTGATTTCCCAGCCTGACAACGGCGAGCAGGCTCTTGAGATCGCCGACAACCTGATCCGCTCCGGGGCGATCGACATAGTCGTCATCGACTCGGTGGCGGCTTTGACCCCGAAAGCGGAGATCGAGGGTGAGATGGGCGACAACAAGGTCGGTCTCCAGGCCAGGCTGATGAGCCAGGCCCTCAGGAAACTGACGGCCAACATCGCCAAGACTAACACCTGCTGCATCTTCATCAACCAGCTCAGGGAGAAGATCGGCATCATGTTCGGCAACCCCGAGACCACGACTGGCGGTAACGCGCTGAAGTTCTACGCTTCTGTACGTATCGACGTTCGCAGGACCACCCAGCTCAAGGATGGCGAGGAGGCCCTCGGAAACAGGACAAGGGTCAAGGTCGTCAAGAACAAGATGGCTCCGCCTTTCAAGAAGGCCGAGTTCGACATCGTGTTCGGCGAGGGCATTTCCAGAGTCGGGGAAATCATTGACCTCGGTGTGGAATATGGAGTTATCGGCAAGAGCGGTTCCTGGTTCAGCTACAACGACCAGAAGCTCGCACAGGGCCGCGAGGCTGTCAAGCAGCTCCTCAAGGACAATCCGGAGCTCTGCGACGAGATCGAGGCCAAGCTCCGCGAGGCTCTCAAGAATGTCAAGGACTAGGCGCCGGGGCGATCTTGCATCTGGCAAGTTTTTCTCCAAGGCCGGGGTCAAGGATCCCGGCCTTGATTATATTCCCGACTGTCCATTCAGCCACTGGGGAGTTTTCTCTGAATATGATTATCCCGTGGGCGGCTCTTTTGTCGATGTAGGGATGCCTGGCAAGCTCGTTTTCCGGAAGTGTCCAGAGAGGGTAAGGCTCCGACGGTCCGACCTTGATGAGGTCTTTCAGACCGTCGTATTTCTCCTGGTCGAAGTGCCAGATGTCCATCAGCTGTTCCGGATAGGAATATCCTCCCAACTCACGACGGTAGCTTACCATCTTGGCGGCGAAGAACTTGCCGATCCCCGGGAGGGTCTCGAACGCCGCCGAGTCCGCCCGATTGATGTCGATTTTCGGAATATCGATATATTTCTCAAGCCGACGATACACTGAATCCTCGACCACATAAGACTTGGCGAAATCGCTCTTCCGTCTGAAGCGGCCGCCTTTTTTGCGGTAATTATCAATTGATTCCGCCTGCTTTTGGCTGAACCCAAGACGCATCAGGTCATCCACGCTCACGGAGTTCGGATCGAATCTGAAACTCTCGTACCGCCTCTTCGTATTCGCCAGCCAGATATCCCTCGCCGCTTTATCATACTTCCTGACCACCAAACGTCCGGCCGGTGCTAGTTCTGGCAGCTCAACCGCCTCGCTACGCTCGGCCCCACCGCTCGCTTCACTTCGTTCCGCTCCGGTCCCGCCTTCGGCGGAGCCATTATTCCCCCTCAAGTCCCCCAAGGGACACTTGCCCTCGCGGGGCGTGCCGAGGGTGGCATGGGTTGAGCTTGCCAGACTGGCACCTGCCGGAGCAGCCGTCGAGCTTAGGCCGTACTCAGCCACAGCGAAGCGAGGATGGACTCGGCCGGGCTCGAGCGGCTGGCCGGCATTGAAAGCCGAATAGCCAGAGCTTGCAGCAGCTGCTCCCGAGTAGAGAGAGTCGAGAGGGTCGAGATAGACGAAGACGGTGTCGGGATGGTCGTGGTTGGCGACGATCCGGGCGACAGAGGCTTTGGAGATGAAAAGGGCGGCCTGATAGCCGATGATAAGGAACAGAAGGGCAACTGAGCCCACAACGAAAGAGGCGGACGGCTTACCGCCCCGCTTTTTGAAGTCTTTCATGTCTGAATAAGATTAAGTCACATTTTGAATTATTGGTCTAATTGATTATCTTTAAGATGCTTCCGCTGCTGGGGACACCCCTCCACGACGATCACGATCTCCCCTTTTGGCTCATGCTCCCGGTACCATCCGGCGACTTCAGCAAGGGTCCCCCTCCGATGCTCCTCATGGATCTTGGAGATCTCCCTCGCCACCGAGCATCTACGCTCCGCTCCAAAAAACTCCGCGAACTGGTCCAGAGTCTTCACAAGCCGGTAAGGAGACTCGTAGAAAACCATTGTCCTGGTCTCAGTGGCCAGCTCCGTCAACAGAGTCTGCCTCCCCTTCTTCACCGGGAGAAAGCCTTCAAAGCAGAAGCGATCACACGGAAGTCCAGATGAGACTATGGCCGGGATACAGGCCGTAGCGCCAGGAAGTGTCTGAATCTCAATTCCTTCCGCAGCGCATGTCCTAACCAGGAGAAAACCAGGATCAGAGATTCCGGGAGTGCCAGCGTCGCTGATCAAGGCGACATTCATGCCGGCGAGTATCCGATCCTTGATAAGCTCGACAGTCTGGTGCTCATTGAACTTATGATGGGACTGGAGCTTCCCATGGATGTCGTATCTGTGCAGGAGGACGGAACTGGTTCTCGTGTCCTCGGCGAGGATCAAATCAGCTCCTTTCAGGACCTCCACAGCCCTGAAAGTCATGTCATCCAAATTGCCGACGGGAGTCGGGACAATATACAGGATTCCGGCCATCTAGGATCAGCTTAACTTGCGGCGTACCGCCATCATCAACCTGTACACCGGTTCTGAGTTCATGTCCCAGTCCGGATGTTTCTCACCGATGTATGCGAGAGCCTCAGACAGTGAGCCCATAGCATTGAACTTGGAAATAGTCTCCTGAAAAAGCAAGGGATCCTCCCCGAAGAGGGTATTGATAAGGTACACCCTGTCGTTCAGGGATATGGCGCTTATGATATTCCTTACCGGCATTCCGGGACGATCCGTCCGCCAAGCCTGTTTCTCCGCCATCACATCCATCACGGCCGTATCAGCCTTAGCAGTGTCCAGAATGGATTTTTTCGGCTCAATGGTCTCAGCCGGAGCAGCCGCTGGGCCAAGGCCGTACTCAGCCGCAGCGAAGCGAGAATGGACGCGGCCGGGCTCGGACGGCTCTGCGGCGTCAGCAGGCATGTCCTCGACATCTGAGATCGAGATGTCAATAGGGGTGTCATCGACCGGAGCGATGTCTATAGGTTCCTCTTCCTCCGGAACGGTTGTTGAATCGGCAGGGGCCAGCTCTGGCTGCTCGACCGCCTCGCTGCGCTCGGCCCCACCGCTCGCTTCGCTACGCTCCGCTCCGGTCCCCCCTCTTACAGTGCCGAGGGTGGCATGGGTCTCGCCATCCAGACTGGCCCCTGCCGCAGCAGCCGGAGTAGCCTCCGGGCCGGACGGCTCTACGGCATCTAATTGCAAAGCCTTGATCTCATCCTCAAGCTGTGTGAGTTCGTTCTTGATGGCATCGATTCTACCCAGGAGGCCAGCTATTGTTTTCTCGTCAATATTGCTCATAAAACTTATCTTTTGCTATCTTTGTAATGCAAGTGAAATCCTTACAAAGCTAACGAAATGTTTTCAGAAAACATAAAAAAAGCCGGAGAGATCGAAGTCATCTGCGGCTCCATGTTCTCGGGAAAGACCGAAGAACTCATCCGCAGGATACGCAGGGCCAAATTCGCCAACCTGAAGATCGAGATATTCAAACCCACCATCGACACCAGGTACTCCGAAGACGATGTTGTCTCCCACGACTTTCACAAGATCCCCTGCCATGCGGTGAAAGATCCCAAAGAGATGCTCAATGTCGCGGATGATGTCCAGGTGATCGGCATCGACGAGGCCCAGTTCTACGACATGTCCCTTGTCGATGTGGCCCAGGAACTCGCCGACAGGGGTAAGAGAGTGATAATCGCCGGCTTGGACACCGACTACCTCGGCAAGCCTTTCGGCCCTATGCCCTACCTTATGGCCGTGGCCGAGGAAGTACGCAAGGTCCATGCGATCTGCGTTAGGTGCGGCAACCTCGCCAACCATTCCCACAGGCTTTCCAACAGTATGGAACTGGTCGTCCTCGGAGAAAAAGACGCTTACGAGCCACTCTGCCGCGACTGCTACAATAAAGTGATGGCTGAAGAGGCCGCTCACCGCCTCGGGTGATGTTCCAGGATGGCTCGCTGCCAGGTTGAGCTGTCAATATGGGTATAGATCTCGGTCGTGAGAATGCTCTCATGGCCAAGCATTTCCTGAACGACCCTCAAGTCCGCTCCATTCTCAATCAGATGGGTCGCAAAGCTATGACGGAAGGTATGGGGGGATATTTCCTTGTTAACTCCAGCCGCCATGGCCTGCCGCTTGACCATGCTAAAGAGCGCCACGCGGCTGATAGCTTTCCCGAAACGGTTGAGAAAAAGGATGTCATCATATTGGGGTGAGGCAGGTTCAGGCCTGGCCGCCAGATATTCCTTAACCGCCTCGGCCGCCATCTCCCCCATCGGTACGATCCTCTCCTTGTCCCCCTTACCTACCACTCGCACGAAACCTTCTTCCAGATAGACGTTGGAAATCTTGAGTCCGACAGCCTCCGAGACCCTGAGCCCACAGCCGTATAGAATCTCAAGCACTGCTCGGTCCCTTTTTCCGGTCCATTTGGAAGTATCCACGGAATCGATGATAGATGTAACCTCTTCGACAGACAGAACCTCGGGGAGATAACGACCCAACTTAGGGGAATCAATAGGGTCGCAAGGATTGTCTTTCCTGTCCCCTTCCATAACCAACCAGTCAAAGAAAGAACGGAACGAGCTCAGGAGCCTGGATTGCGATCTTTTTGAGAGCCTGTCATTAACAGAGAGATAGTCAATGATGTCCTGAGTGGACACATGTGCCGGCTCGACGGCCACTTGGGAAAAAAAGCTCTCCATGTCGGAGGTATATGCCTCAACAGTATTCGGGGACAAAGCCCGTTCGATCCTCAAATAATAAGAGTAATCGGATAGAATCTTATGCGTCAAGTCCATTATAGTGTCCTGTATTTTTTCCCGTACTCAAGTTGCTGGGCAAGATAATCATCGATAGGAACTATTTTATAATCAACGATTTCTCCGTCTTCAACCACAGGAACAATATCCGGATTGACAAATCCTCCATAAGGCTTGAGTCCGAGAGAGTAGTAGCGTTCCCGTACTTCGGCATGGAGCTCAGGATCGATCTCGACACCATAGTCCTCGACAAGGCTCTTCCCAGCGGCGTAATCGCCTTCCGACTTTATCCTCTGGACTTCCGCCAAAAGGGCAGCGAAAAGATCTCTAAGGGTCTGGAAGTCATTGACAGTGAAAAAGGTCTTCCCATCGACCACCTTCCTCTCAATCACATTCGAGGCCCGGCCTTTCTCGTAGCACCACTGGGCGATAAGCTTGCGGTTTTGCATGTGGGTCTCAGTGACTTTTTTGCCAGGCTCTATTCTCGCCAGCTGAGTCAGAAGCCCGTTTCTGATGTAGCCCGAATACGAGCACTTCCAAGCCTCATGGTCAGGTAATATGCCGAGTTCAACGAGTTTTGGATCAGCGATATAGTAAAGCCCGAAAAGATCGGCCCTGGCTTCCTCCAAAGTGCTTTGGTACTCCCCGAGCGCATTCGAAGAGACGCCGGGAAGGATCTGGCCGGAGCCATGCCCCAAACATTCGTGGAGGTCTGTGTGGACCTCATCGACAATGCTGCCATTCTTTTTGTAAGCATCGACTTCCTCCTGGCTGAAAGCGAACTCTTTCAAAGCGCTTCTGGGGGTCTCCAAAGCCGCTTTGTCGTAGGCTTTGGTTATATTTGAGATCGTCACCGACTTCGAACCGAACTCCCTCCTGATCCAGTCCGCGTTAGGCAGGTTTATCCCGATAGGGGTAGAGGGGTAAGTTGCCCCGCCGAGAGTCACCGCCGTAACGACTTTGGCGCTCACCCCTTTGACATGGGATTTTCTGAATCTCGGATCTATCGGGGAATGGTCTTCGAACCATTGGGCGTTTGCGCTCAACTTCTCCGTCCTTGCGGATGCCTCCTCGTCTTTGATGTTGACATATCCCTCCCAAGTGGCCTTGCGTCCGAGAGGGTCGTCATAGTCTTCGATGAAGCCATTTATGAAGTCGACCTTCCCTGAGGTTTCCCCTGTCCAGGCGATATTGAACTCATCCCATTTCTTCAGATCACCGGTCTTGTAATAATCAATAAGCAGCTTTATCGCCTTCCTTTGAGTCTCATTCTCAGCGGATTCCGCTGCCTTTTCCAACTCTCCGACTATCCTGTCTATCGCCGCTCCATAGATGCCACCGGACTTCCACGGCTTCTCCACGACCTTGCCGTCTTCCTTGACCACTTTGGTATTCAGTCCATGCGACACCGGCCTCGGATCTTCAGGGTCTTCAATCCGGGCGTAATACTGCTCAACCTCCTCCCTCGTGACTCCTTGATAGAAATTCACGGCGGAGAGCGCCACAATGTCTCCCTCCCTCGAGGCCGAGCGGCGGACCGGGAACAAGTCCGGGGAATAGATCACATCCAGAAGATCGTCAAGGCCCTCGTAACAGCCGGAGGCCTCCGCGATGGCCCTGAGATATTCTTTCGGGCAAGCTGGGAAAAACTTGTCTTCCGCATAATGGTGGTGCATCCCGCTGGAGAAGAAAAGACGCTTGGCGTAAACCAGGAAATCATTGAATTCCTGGCAGTTCCGGCCACCGTCATATTTTTCAAGAATATCCTCAACCAAATGCCTCACCGGAAGGTTCCAAGCGCAGTACTGGTCCCACGTTATGTCCCGTCCGATTTTGGCGGCCTCCGCAAGATGGTACGCTAATTGCTTCTGTCTTAATTCGAGATTTTCCCAGCCGGGAACTTCGAAACGCATTATCTTGATGTCAGCGAACTCGTCAATCAGTGTTTTCATGATGTAAAGATACGCGATATCCTTGAATTATTTATATATTTGTATTTTGAGAGATTAGAGAATGCGCGTCAATAACATACTCCACTCAATACTGGGACTGGCCTCGATTTTTTTCACGGCCACTCTCACTTTGTCCTCATGCGACAAGAATGATCCCGATCTGGGGATCGAAGGCGCCGAGGAAGGCATCCATAACAACCCGCATGGGAACCGCAAAGCGATGGAGGAAACAAGAAATGTGCTTCTCTTCTATGAGTGCGGGTTCAACTCCTTATACC
Organism: uncultured Bacteroidia bacterium; assembly: GCA_902780935.1. Taxonomy (GTDB): domain Bacteria; phylum Bacteroidota; class Bacteroidia; order Bacteroidales; family UBA932; genus Cryptobacteroides. The sequence goes on from CACZHP010000005.1 coordinate 16,038, forward strand.
ATGATCTCAGGAATGACATGGAGGAAGAGCTTCCAGCCGGATTTATTCCCAAAGGCGGGCGGCAGGATAATGTCCTGCTGGTTTTCTCCAAGCTGGCCGACAACCTCAACTACAAGGATGTACCCTCGTATCTACGGAGGGTCTACAAGAACGCCGACGGGGAGGTCGTCTCGGACACTTTGAAGACCTACGCTCCCTCCACAGTCGCCGCTTCGGGAGAGACGATGCGGGATGTGCTGGGGTTCGTCAAGGCGTCTTTCCCGGCCAAAGGATATGGCATGGTTTACTCCTCTCATGGATCCGGATGGTTGCCTAACGGCTACTACAACAATCCGAGCGAGTACGAGAAGAAACACAAGTACTCTTCCAGGAAGCTCTCACGGGCCGGGAAGTATTGCGACATCCCGGAAGGGTCTATGGAGACTGACGACCCTTACGCGTTCATGGTAAGGAGTATAGGTCAAGACAAAATGTCATCCGGTGGCAGGGAGATGACCGTCACCGAGTTCGCTGAAGGGATCCCCTTCCATCTGGATTACCTCCTGTTCGACATGTGCTACAGCGGAGGCATCG
>CACZHP010000005.1:16643-112821 GCA_902780935.1 uncultured Bacteroidia bacterium
AGGCATCGAGGTTGCCTACGCCCTGAGGGACAAGGCGGACTTCCTGGGCGTTTCTCCCGCCGAGGTGCTCGCCGATGGTATGTTCAACTACGAAACCATAACCGATTTCCTGTTCCGCCAAGGTTCCCCGGATCTCACCGGCCTCTTCAAGGACTGCTTTGAAAGATATAACCGGCAGACCGGAGATTACCGTTCCTCCACCGTCGCTTTGATTCGTTCCCAAGGCCTGGACAACCTTGCCATTGTTTGCGGACAGCTCATATCAAATTATTCAGAAGCGATAGCGAACGCCCCTTACACGGATATCCAGAGATACTACCGGCAAAACCGCCACTATTTCTTCGACCTTGAGGACATTTTCGCTCAGTGCGGCGTCTCTGCCGACGAGATGAGCGCCCTTCACAAGGCCCTGGACGATTGTGTGGTCTACAAGGCCGCTACCCCCTCTTTCATACATGCGTTCAACATCACGAACTATTCCGGGCTGAGCATGTATCTTCCCTGCGCCGGCACGTCCCTGCTGAACTCCATCTATATGGACGAGCCTTGGAACAAGGCGGTCGGGTTGGTAAAATAATTGCGCATTAAATAATTAATTCATATATTTGCGGCCGCTTTAAAAGCGCGCGAAGCGCTTTTGGTGCGATGGGGCCCCGGCCATCCGGGGTTGAGTAACACATTTTAATTATATTACAATGAAGCATTTTGAGCTTAACGGCAAAGTCCGTGAGGTCGGCAACAAAGCCGTCATCAAGGCCATCCGCAAGCAGGGTCTTGTCCCTTGCAACCTCTATGGCCAGGGTATTGAGAATGTCCTTTTCACTGTCACAGACAAGGACCTCCAGGGTATCACCAACACCCCCAACTCCTACATCATCGACATCAAGCTTGATAACGGCAAGGCCTACACCGCCGTCGTCCATGAGCTCCAGTTCCATCCCGTCAAGGACAACTGCCTCCATGTCGATTTCCTCGCCGTCTCTGAGGACAAGCCTATCGCGATCAAGGTTCCCGTGGTGGTCAGCGGCCATCCCGTGGGTGTCCAGAAAGGTGGAAAATTCGTTCTCGTGTCCAGGTTCATCAAGATCTGCGCCCTGATGAAGGATCTTCCCGACACTCTTGACGTCGATGTGACTTCTCTCGACATCGAGAAGAGGATTGTCGCCGGTGACATCAAGCTTGAGGGCGTCAGCGTGGTCTCCCCTAAGGACACCATCATCTGCACCGTCAAGGCCACCCGCAACATGTCAGCCCAGGTCGCTGATGAAGGTGCTGAGAGCGCTGAGTAAGCTGTTTTGCAAAAAACAGCCTGAAGTTGACCCTGGTATGAACTATCTTGTCGCCGGCCTTGGTAACATTGGCGCCGAGTACGCTTCAACCAGACATAACATGGGTTTTATGGTATTGGATGCCTGGTCCGAGGCATCCAATGCCGTTTTCAGCACCCAGAGATACGGAGACATAGCCGAGGTCAGCTTCAAGGGGCGGAAGTTCTATCTCCTGAAGCCGTCCACATACATGAATCTCAGCGGAAATGCCGTACGTTACTGGGTGGACAAACTCAAGCTGCCCCTTGAGAACCTTGTCGTGGTATGTGACGACATCAACCTGCCGTTCGGCACTATCCGGATGCGCAAGAGCGGAAGTGACGGCGGGCACAACGGCTTGAGGGACATCGAATACAGATTGGGGACAACAGCATGGTCCAGGATCAGGATAGGGGTCGGGAATGATTTCCATCCCGGGAGTCAAGTGGACTACGTTCTGGGCCAGTTCTCAGACGAGCAGAAAGCCGCCATCCCTGAGATTTGCGCGAAGGTGATCGAGGGGATAAAGAACTATTCGACCATAGGTCCCGACAGGGCGATGAACCTTCTCAACGCGAGGCAGAAGTAAGCTGATAATTAGCTTTTTTGCGTTTTTTATTTGTTTATTCCGTTTTTTTACATAAATTGCAAGGCGGAAGAAATTATAGGTGAAGAAAGTACAAAACATTATATATCAACTATTCACTAAATTTTTATAAGAAATGGAAAAGCTTGTCGCACAAATCAAGGCCGAGATTGAGGCTTTCGTCGTGAATGCTGACGCTCAGGTTGAAAAGGGTAACAAGGCTGCTGGCGCCCGTGCCCGCAAGGCCGCTCTTGATCTCATGAAGGATCTCAAGGAGTTCAGGAAAGTTTCCGTCGCCGAAGCTAAGAAGTAATTCACTGCCAAACTCTTACAAGCGGCCGCCGTCCAGGGGGCCGTTTTTTGTTGATGAGACGGGTATTTCTGATAACATTATTGTCGGTTCTCGCCTATGCCCACGCCGCCGGGTCAAATCCCAGGAAGGGTACTTTCCTCATGCTCCAGCCTGACGGAACGTCCTTTATGGCAAGGCTCCATGGCGACGAGTTCATGAAGGTCCTGACCACTTCCGACGGATATGCCGTAACCAAAGGAACTGACGGATATTACTATTACGCTTCTTTCCTGCCTGACGGATCACGTGTGAGTTCAGGTCACAAGGTCGGAAGCGACGCTCCCTCCTCCGCCCTCGACGCTAGCCGGGCCATCCCTTGGAGAGCCCTCAGGAGCAACGCGTCACGACTGCGGATGGACAGGCGGTATGCCTTGAGGTCGCAGCCTGGGACAAGAGCCGCCTCTTCCCAAAAGCACTGCATAGTCATCCTTGTGCAATTCCCCGACATCAGTTTCATAGGTGGGGAGTCAAGACGCTCGGACTTTGAGACAATTATAAATAAGGAAGGGGCAAACAGCGTCCTGGGCTATTTCAAAGATCAGTTCCAAGGTCAATACGAGTTCGAATTCGATATCGGCCCTATCGTGACAGTTTCAAGGAATCATGATTACTACGGGAAGAACGAGGACGACAAGGCCGGTCAGGATTCCAACCCCCAGGAACTTGTACGGGAGGCCTGCACCCTGTCTGATTCAGAGGTCGATTTCTCCCGATATGATGATGACGGAGACGGTGTTGTTGACAATGTCTTCGTGATAGTGGCGGGGAAAAGCGAGGCTGAGGGAGCGGACTCGGATTGCATGTGGCCTCACCAATGGTACGTTCCGAACCTTAACCTGGACGGGAAAAGAATTCGCTCATATGCCCTGTCCACGGAACTGACTGTCAAGAGCCAGAACAGTTCCGGACAACTTGTCTGGGGTCTTTGCTCAATCGGACCGTTCTGCCATGAATATGCCCACATCCTCGGCCTGGAGGACTACTACGACACCGACGAGGAAGGAAGCGGGGGTATTTCCAAAGGGATGTGGGACTCCACAGCCCTTATGGACGGGGGCAACTTCAACGACAACGGGGCCACTCCCCCGTACCTGAACGCCCTTGACAGGCATATTCTCGGGATTGGAAGGCCAGAGGAGATGAAACTCGGATCCGTGACTCTTGAGCCGGTAAACCGTAACGGGCGCTATCTTATACTGGAGAATCCCTCGAACCCGGAGGAATTCTTCATATTCGAATGCAGGACAAATAAAGGATGGGATGCCTTCATTGGAGGAGCCGGTCTGGCCATCTATCATGTGGACATGAGCCAGAACGAGGCCGGGTACTCTGATGATGCCGGGAAAGTCGTGACAGCCAATTACCGTTGGGAGAACAACGAGATCAACTGTAATCCCTCCTTTGAGTGTGCCGACATGATCGAGACCTCCTCCTCGGCCATGGATGTGAGACAGGCCTTTTTCCCCTACAAGACAATAACCTCTTTCAACCAGAATTCCTCCCCGGCTTTCAAGTTCAATGACGGGACAATATCTCCTTTCGCCATCTCAGGGATAAAGATCAGCGGAGAGAATGTCAGTTTCAGGGTCTATAACAGCTCAGACATAGTTCCCACGGCTACAGACGTGGTCACCGAAGTGTACCAGGACGCGGCCATCCTGACTTGGGATTCAGACATTGAAGGATATTCAGGAGACGCCACGGTCTCCTGGGGCAAAACTTCCGGGAGCATGAAGACAGAGAGGGTGAGCCCCTATGCCGATGGTAAATATTCAATCACATTGGAGGGACTCTCCCCTACCACCGCCTACACTGTCAATATCTCTTTCGAGAGAAATGAAGTGATAGGAGACACAGTCACAAGCGATTTCCTCACTAAAGCCCTGCAATCAGATGGCAAACCTTTCATCTATCTGGAATATCTTTCAGGAATAAGAAGCGGAGGTGTATTCCCCGCGGGGACAGGACTACCGCTCAGAGTTTATAACGCTGTCGGGGAAAAAATCAGCTGGAGCTATGACGGAACCACGGTCCAGACTGACGACAGCGGGTACTTCCACCCCACAAAATCCGGAATCCTCAAAGCCGTAGTTTACCATTCTGACGGTTCGCAAGATATTCTATATAAAGAGATTATCATTCAATGAAAAACATCGCTCTCTCCATAATCCCAGTTATCCTGGCGATGGTTCTGGCCACCTCGTGCAACAGGATCCTGGAGCCGGACAGCACATTTGTCGGGAGCTCCAACATCGAGCTGACCGTAGCAGGTAACGTGATTCATAAATACGACCCTGCATCCTGGCAGCTCGGTTACAATCCCTCAAGGAAAGAGTTCAGGGTTTTCGACGACCCGATGAAAAATTACTACACCGTCACCTGCTCGGCCATCCCTTCCTCTACAGGACAGAAATTGGAAGCCACAGTGACCTGGTCCTCAGGCAGTTCCACACAGTCAACAAAGGGCAAGTTCGAGGTCGCCAAAGCCCAGGGCGACACCTACTGGCTCTGGTGCGGAGACAAAAAGAGCCCCGTAGGTGTCACGGTACGTATTCTAAAGTAAACCATAACTTATTGGTAGTTAACACTTAACAAAAAACGCGTAGTCAAAAAGACTACGCGTTTTTCATATTTGCTTAACTATCAAATATTTCCGAAATGGATTAATAGCTCTGGGCGATGGCGATGAAGTCATCGGCCTTGAGGGCGGCGCCACCGATCAGTCCACCATCGATGTCCTTCTGGGCGAAGAGTTCCTTGGCGTTGGAAGGCTTGCAACTTCCACCGTAGAGGATGGTGGTGTCCTCAGCGACAGTCTCACCGAACTTGCCGCAAAGGACCTTGCGGATGCAAGCGTGGATCTCCTCAGCCTGCTCGGCTGTGGCGGTCTTTCCGGTACCGATGGCCCAGACGGGCTCGTAGGCGACGACGATCTTAGCCATGTCCTCAGCGGTGAACTGGAACAGGACGTTCTCGATCTGGCTGGTGACGACCTCGAAATGCTTTCCGGCCTCTCTCTCGTCGAGATTCTCACCGACGCAAAGGATGACACCAAGACCAGCGCCGAGGGCGAGCTTGACCTTCTCGACAAGTTTCTCGTCAGTCTCACCATAGTACTGCCTTCTCTCTGAGTGACCGAGGATGGTCCACTGGCAACCGACGGAAGTCAGCATGCCGACTGAGACCTCACCAGTGTAAGCGCCCTTCTCATGGTCAGCGCAGTTCTGCGCGGAGACCTCAACCTTGGAACCCTTGACAGCCTCGGCGACAGCGCAGAGGTGGGTGAAAGGAGCGGCGACGATAAGTCCCACATTCTCGGGAGTCTCAACTGATTTGGCGGCAACAGCCTTGGCGAGTTCAATGCCTTCCTGGAGGTTGGTGTTCATCTTCCAGTTACCGGCGACGATTTTCTTTCTCATGTTCTTTGATATTCTTTAGATTGTTAATTTCGTAACAGCCTGCAAATTTAACTTATTTTTGCCTAAATTCGCGAGATTTAAAGAACAAAAAGAAAACATACTATAAGAAGATGAAAAATTTCGTAGAGGAACTTAAGTGGAGAGGCATGATCCAGGACATCATGCCCGGGACTGAGGAGAAACTCATGGAAGGCCCGCAGGCGGCTTATGTCGGTATTGACCCGACAGCTGACTCCCTGCACATCGGTCACCTTGTCAGCATAATGATCCTGAAGCACTTCCAGCAATGCGGGCATAAGCCTATCGCCCTCATTGGTGGTGCCACGGGCATGATTGGCGACCCGTCGATGAAGTCCCAGGAGAGAAAGCTTCTCGACGAGGAGACTTTGAAGCACAACATCGAGGGAATCCGTGCCCAGCTCTCCAAGATCCTGGACTTCGATTCCGACGCCCCGAACAAGGCCGAGCTTGTCAACAACTATGAGTGGATGAAGGGATATTCCTTCCTCAATTTCATCCGCGACATCGGCAAGCATATCACCGTCAACTACATGATGGCGAAGGATTCCGTCAAGAAGCGCCTTTCAGACGAGTCACGCGAGGGCATGTCCTTCACCGAGTTCAGCTACCAGCTCCTTCAGGGATATGACTATCTCTGGCTCTATGAGCACAAGGGCTGCCGCCTCCAGCTTGGTGGAAGCGACCAGTGGGGCAATATCACCACCGGTACCGAGCTGATCCGCAGGATCCTTGGCAAAACCGACGCTTTCGCCCTCACCTGCCCTCTCGTGAAGAAGGCCGACGGCACAAAGTTCGGAAAGACAGAGAAGGGTAACATCTGGCTCGACCCGGAGAAGACCTCCCCCTACGAGTTCTACCAGTTCTGGCTCAATGTCAGCGACGAGGACGCCGAGAGGTACATCAAGATATTCACTATGCTGGATAAGGAGACCATTGACGCCGCTATCGCCGAGCATCGCGCTGATCCTGGCCGCAGGACCCTCCAGCAGCTCCTTGCGAAGGAGATCACCACGACAATTCACGGGGCCGCTGAATATGAGAACGCCGTCTCCGCTTCCAAGATGCTCTTCGGCAACTCCACTTCCGACGAGCTCCGCAAGCTTGACGAGAAGACTTTCCTGGCGGTTTTCGCCGGTGTTCCGACGTTCGATGTCCCCCGCTCGGAACTGCCTTGCGACATCCTTGACTTCCTCGCTGTGAAGACGCAGGTTTTCCCTTCAAAGGGCGAGGCCAGGAAGATGACCGTCGGAAATGGCGTGTCGATCAACAAGGACAAGGTCACTGATCCCGCATACCAGATCTCCGAGGCTGACATTGTGGACGGGAAATATATCCTTGCCCAGAAAGGTAAGAAGAACTACTTCATAATCAATATTATATAATTATGGAAAGACAGGCCACGACAAGACAGCTCAAGGTCGCCCGGGAGATTCAGAAGGATCTTGCCGAGATCATACGGAGCAAAGGCATGGCCTTCTTCGGAGGAGCCATGGTGACGGTCAGTGAGGTACGGGTCAGCCCGGACCTCTCGATCGCGAAAACCTATGTCAGCATATTCCCTTCTTCCAAGCAGGAAGAGGCGATGAAGACCCTCAATGACAACATGGGAGAGATCCGCGGGGCTCTCGGCCGCCAGATCGGCCGCCAGCTTCGGATAGTTCCCGAGATCGTCTATTACCTCGACACAACTCTCGACTACGCCGAGCACATCGAGGAACTGCTGAAGAAATAATCCCACTCTATGAGAAAGGTTTCAGCGATAATCATTGCGGCTTTCCTCATGATCGCCGCTCAAGCACAGGAAAGGCTTATCCCGCTGAAGTACATTCAGGACAAGGAGAAGCCAACTTTGGTCATGTTCACCGCATCTTGGTGCGGGCCATGCAAGTACATGAAGGAGTCCGTCATGAAGGAATCGAAAGTGAAAAAGGTACTTGATGGGTTCAACGTACTGCTTCTTGATGTCGATCAGAATGACGGTAAAGTATTTTCAGAGAGGTTCATCCCTATGGGTTACAAAGGCTCTATCCCCTATTTCGCCATTCTGGACAAGTCCGGAAAAGTAATTGACACATTGCTCGGCTCCGTCAAGCAGAAGGAGTTCCTCGCGTTCTTGTCAAAGGCTGAAGAGGAGAAATGATTGGAAGGAAACTGGTTATCGCATTAGCGACGGCATTGATCTGCAATCTCGCGTCAGGCCAGGTGTCCAATCCCAGGAACCTTAAAGTCCTGTGCTTTGGAAATTCCAGCCACATCATGTTCGTGGATTTTAAGGAAGCCATTGACACATCGGAAGTTCTGAAGACAGAGGCGACCACATACAATCTCGAGACAGTCGATCCTGACAATCCCGGAGAATTCGCCACGTATCTTCCAGTCGCACGGGCTTTCCCTTGTTTCATCGCCCTGAACCAGTCAGGAGACTACCTCGCTAATCTTACCGGATTCGTCGATCCCGAGGAACTCATGAGTTTTTTCAGCAAATTGGACACACTGAGTTCAGAGCCTTATTCCAAGGAGTCGATGGAGAATCTTTATAAGAAGTGGCGCAAGAAGATCAAGAAAACAGAACGGTATAATAATATGATCGCCGCCGGAAGGTTTTATGATTTCCAAGTTGGCGGAGGCTACGCTTTCCTTTCCGGGGATGCCGTGGAAAACCGTTCTGGTTTCGCGATGACCGCCGGCATGTCTTTCAGGCAGCATATTAAAGGAACCAGATTGTTCCTATGCGCGGGTCCCGCATTGGACTGTCTCCCCAAGAAGGAATTCAGACTTAGGCTGCCTGTCGATGCGGAACTCTTTCTCGGCAGGACATATCCGATTGACTGGAGAGTCAGGGCAGGAGCCTGGGGAGGTTATTCATTGAATAATTGGGATGCGGGCTTGAGTACCTCGATCGTCGCGGAAATGGGATCCTTTGACTTCTCGATCGGGTATGTTCGAGGATTGATTGACAGGAATCCTGCAGCTGAAACATCATCTTTCAGCAACATGGTCATCGCCAGCATCAGGCTGAGAATAGGAGACTAAAGTCTTCAAGCGCAGAATGGGGGGGCTAGGAGATAAAGCCAAAGTTTACAAACCTAGGCCTTGAGGACATGCCAGAAGGGTGCCTGAGGCGGCGTTTTGGGTGGCGAGAGAGGCTACAAATGAGTGGTCTCGCCATGGGCAACTTGAGCGTTTTTGAGAAGTATCTAATAATCAACATTTTACAGAAAAATGCGTAGTTTAATTAGCTACGCATTTTTTGCCTTATTCCTGATTATCAAGCTGTTACGAAAAACGGTTCACCAAGCCAAAAAACGATGACACACGACGCCACTGTTTTTGACGTTCGCATCGCCTTTTCATGAAAATCAGAATCGGGTCCCAAGCCCAGGACACCGATCGGCGTATTTCGTGCCGCAAGGCTCTTTCCTGAGGTTTCAAGGCACCGTTCAGCGGGAACCGTGTCAGCAGCAAGACCCAAGTCAGCAGCAATAAAGGCATCGAAACGACGCCTACTCCTTCAAAAGTGCCTTTACGGTGTCATTTCAAATGGCGTAGTGCTCCCTTATCCTCCCATGCTGTTTTTAACATTTGCTCATGACACGGAATACCTGTGGCACACACATGCACTTAGGGATATGTGGTACGAAGACGATGGTGAAGACTACGGCATGTCCTTGATAAGAATTGCAGGCTTAATGTCCCGACTCTCGGATGCGAGGGTAAATGGATTGTCCCAGATACTGGAGTGATTACTCAAGTCCCTGTCATTTCGAATAGATCCGACAGTCTTTTATCATGAGAAATACCCTGCTCAGTATAGCAACGAGTGGTATTTCGTGGTATTATTCCAACTTCGCGAAATATGGCTTCGCAGACACAAATTATATTTGCCATCAGAACGAGGGAATGACTATGAGAAAAGAAAAAAGGTTACCCTTGTTTTAGGATGTCCTTGGGCCACCAGTGGCATTATAACACCAAGCAGAATCCGAGGTCTCTCTCTCCCGGTTCGTCCGTGTTCAAGGGTTTGATTAGAGGCTTAGTGTTAATAAAACGGACAAAAAAACTATTGTTATCATGGTTACTAATGAAACAACCAAGACCAAAGAGGGACTATTTAGATTCGGGCTCGTCGCCAATCTGAAACAGGGAGTTTTCCTCAAAGAGCTGCATCGAGTTATTGAAGGAGCCGTTGAAGAGCTCCCGACATCACAAGAACTGCGAGCGATCGCAGACGATGCAGAAACTATCTATTTAAATGCAAGTGGCTATCCCAAAGATCGTGACGGCTCTCGCGTAACTGAATCAACCTCTAAATTCATTGCTTTTAACACCGGCTATCAAACACTTGATGGCGAGGATGTTTATGGTTGGTTTGAAAAGGAAGACAACGGCGTTTTTGTCGGAGTAAACTGGAACACATTAGGTGAAATCCGGGCATATGCATCTGTGCAGAAGTTCCAATTGAAGAGCTTCAAGATGGGCAAGTTCTATTTCAAGGATCTTGACGACTGTAATGCCTTCTTGGAGGACCTGGCTAAAAAAACCATCGACGAGGATTGGAACTACAAGAAAAAACCGTCCAAAATATCAGCACCTATTCTCCGTTCGTACATTCAAACCCTTTTCTCCAAGTTGGAAAAGGAGCGCGAATCTGGAGAACCGGATAAGATTATCAAAAACAAAGACGGAAGTCACATTATCTTCAATACAAATCTCCTTGACCGGTTCTTTAACGACGAATATATCATAGCCGAAGTAAAGAAGATTGATGACACACAAGAGGTGTATATAAACCCAGTCCGTGTTTCAAAGGATTCCGGGTCTGAACTCATCAAGTATGGTTTTTCACGAAATGTCGCACCAAAGCCTCCCAAGTTCTTCGAGAATGTAAACGAGGTTATTTTCCATCCTGAGTATTATATCGAGAAGAGCTATGACAGCCTCACTCATATAATAGAGCAGCGCATTGACCGTTTTCCCGAGGAGCAGAAAGGGAAAACGTCAGATAACCTTGCCAACAAACTCTATAATGCTATCGATTATGCTCTAGCTATTGCACAGCGCAACTATAAGTATATCGTACCTATTTACTACCCTCGCTTCGATACGATTTCTTTCATTATGCCGATATTCCTGGAACGGAGCTACAAGAAACGTCCTGATTTTGCTCTGGTGCTACAAAACATTCCGCCAGTTCTGGATCGCGATGGTAAGGTCGTCGAGGAAGGATACTATGTTGCCCGTACCATTCTTGACCTAGAGGATGGTTACCAAGATGCCCGAGTTATTGCAAAGCCGGATGAGTCTTGGCTTAACCCTGGGGAGATCAAATAAATGGGGCGCTCAAGAGAGCGCCTTCTTTTTTTGGGGGCATATCATTGCGAAGATACGTTTCGCAAAATATCCTTATCTTTGTCTTCGTAACCAACTATAAGCAGTATGCCAGCAAACAAAAACGCCATCGTAAGATACAGGATTCTGGACAGGAAACTGTCTGACCAGCACCATTACTACACCCGCACCCAGTTATTGAATGCGGTTAACGATTATCTAAAGGGCATTGACGAATCCCTTCAGGTCAGCAAGCGTACAATAGAAATGGACCTGAGAGATATGGAGGATATTTTCCAGATCGACCTCGATGAGAGCAAATTAATCAACGGGAAAGCTGTAATTCGGTATGCAGATCAGACGAGATCCATCTTCTCAAAACCACTATCGGACGATGAGAAAATGCTTCTGAATGAAGTGTTAAGCACACTTGGCCAGTTCTCCGGGCTGGACAATTTCACATGGCTGGATGACTTGAAAACAAAAATAGGGAGCCAGCTTTCTTTCGGCGGAAGTGAGTTTGACGCTGGGAATGGTGCCCCGCAGAGAAAAGTGATTAGTTTCAGCTCAAACGAATTCCTTCAGAATAAGGAGTATTTAGGGTGGTTCTTCTCTGCCATAACCAACAAGAAGGTCGTCTCAATCACATACCGGAAATTTGATGCTGACATAGCGCAGGAAATCATCGCCTACCCTTATATGCTTAAACAGTATCGGGACAGATGGTACCTGTTGTGCACTCCAACCTGCGACAAGAAGCTGCCATACAACCCGCATTTCATTGCCAATATCCCACTGGACAGGATTGAGGCATACGAGGAAGTGCAAAACATTCCTTATGTGGAGTGCCAGGTGGACATCGACGAACTCTTCGATGACATAGTGGGAGTGACATATTACTGGGACAAACCCGTAGAACACGTTGTGTTCGCCGTTCACAAGTCCTCCGCCAACTATATTCGCACAAAGCCAATTCATCCATATCAGGCCGAGTTGTCAAAGGAGGACCAGGCCGAACTACGTCGAGAGAACCCCAAACTGGAAGATTATTCCTTTTTCTCCCTAGATTGTAAGTTAAACTACGAACTGTCCTCGTTATTCAGAAGCTATGGTCCCAGCTTAATCGTCCTCTCTCCTAACACTTTACGGGAGGAGATGAAAGGGAACGCTAGAAGGCAGATTGAGTTATATTCATAGTTTTACTATAGGCTCAAGCCTGAGCTGCAGATACTTACGCCCAAGGGTCGAGGTACTCTTCATTTCCTCCAGAAGTTTGGATACTACCATTCTCATCAAATGAAGGAGCCTGATCTTCTTCAATGGGGTGACATGTTAAGCAGCGCAATTCATGGTTCCCCGCCCTATCAACATAATCAGTTTTCTGTGTTCCACATTGCGGACAAAAAACCATATTTAGTTCTTTGTGTCCTTTTCCTGCATTTCGTGATATAAAGGCCGGAATATGTCTTCCTTGGCGTTGATACTTCAGCGCCATAGATTCGAAAAACTTATTTGAACAACATGAATTACATGTCGGACAAATATACAACCCATTAGGACATTGTTTTGTTTCCCTTGAATCAATGATTCCTTTCTTACAGTCGTAACAATAATTAAGATAGACTTCTTTATTGTACTCAGAACAGACAGGCAAAAGACATTTGAAACGGGTATGTCCCTTTGGTTGAGCGGGAAACAGAATGTGCCCACATTCACGGCATGTTAGCCTCTTATAGAAACGAATTGCTTTATTAATCTGGTTCACAAACTGGTTGTATACCTGATTAGGAATAAAACCGGCCTCTGTCTCCTCCAAGACATTATATCCGATTATCTCCAGAATATGGATAAGAGACAACTCTTTCCATTCAGGCTCCTTTTTTATGCTGGTCAAGAAGCACATATCACCTTGACAATAGGCACATTTACGACCAGTGAGCAGATTGGGTTCGTCGGCAAGTTCTGGGGCACAATAAATCTCTCTTTCGCGATAATAGTGCTTTATCTTCTTTACGAAGCATTCCGGGCTTTCTTCCCCGCGACCATATTGCGAGTCTGTTTGTGCGCGCTCATAAAGAGTTTGGTCATAATCACATTCAAGTGTTTCTCCGAACAGAGCAATCAGACGATTCTTGACACGCTCCTTCACTACGGCATCTTCTACACCCGGGGGAATTCCGATATGCGAGGAGTCGTTCATCTCCGCTTTCATTTTAATGGGGAACGAAAACATCCGAATCAATTCCGCATCATTTCGATCCGAAATGTATGGGGTAAGCGTCCCATAATTATCAAGAAAGAACTGTTCAAGTTTTTCAAAAGTAAGTGATTCCTTAATCAGTTCAGGAGTGAAATATGTGTATTCATATTCCTCAATGCAACCATATTCCTCTGGGTCTTCATTGACTAATATCCTCTGCAAAGAAATATTATCGATATCCTCATTATTTCTGAGCATCCAGCGATCCTCTTTAATTGTGGCTGATCGAATTATCGGCTCTCCGGTTGAGGGATCACGTTTTATAAGCCCAAGTGTTTCGTCAATTTCTACTATTTCTACTTGATGCGATATCTGATCACAGTATCTTGACAACACTCTGTGCTTTACATCGTCTATTGAGTGGCCTTCAATTGTATATGAATCGTCATCCAGCATATCAGGTGTTAGGATTATAACACATTGGGTAAGATCTACGAATTTACGGAGGAATGTAAAATCTTCATGACCGCGTGCCCTCCATAGATTCTCCCAGATTCTTTCTTCGTCGTATTTAGGCTTTTTTGATTCAAGATAATGATTATATTTTCCTGTTTTACAATCATATGAGAGTTTATAGACAGAATGAAATACTCTGTCAGTGTGACGTTGAAAGATTGTTTTGATTGAACTTGACAACGACTCTTCTTCAAACATCAAGTCGTCTAATTCATATTGAAGATAGAACTCGGCAAAACCTCGAAACTCTTTGTTTAGAACAACCCCGCCTTGGCAATAGCATAGCCAGTCATAAAACTTCATCTCAACAGGTCGATTCAATTCAATAGCTTTTTGTATCGCCCAATCAAGAATCCCGTCGCTTACTTGAAATTGCTGTTGGTTGGTTTCTCTGTATGTATCAAGGCAGTCTAAAAGAAACTCCGTTGACACATTACGATTTCCTGGCCACTTCTCAAATATATATCTTAAAGTCGAATAGTACTGATAGTTTTGTGATGCAAATACTTTTAGAGTCTCGCTATCATAGGAGAGCACGTTTCTTTTAACATCGTAAAAGTATCTTTTTATTGTGGTGCTTCTCTTCTCCTCACTCAGATACGGGAAGAAAGCATCAAGTTCCTGGAGAGAGATGCTTATCGAATCATCATTTAGCCATTGGATAAAACGGTTAAAACCGGTCGGGTTATCAAGTTCGCTCTTTTTCGCCAGATTATATAATTTATCGGCTAAGTTGTGGACACAGATATCCTTGTATTCTAAACCATACTGTTGTGCAGCCTCTATAAGAGCGTTTGGAAAAAACAATTGAACTGTTCTGCCAACAGCATTGTTGAGTTCTGTTATCTGCTGTATTTTGGAAACACTTAGCCCAAATGCAACGTGATTGATTAAACCGATTAACTGAGACTGTATATCCTCGCTGAAAGAATTGAGGGCATTGATGATTATATCGGGATTAATCTGGAATTTACCTAAAGCAATGGCAAGATTAGCGTATGCCATTTTATCGCCCATTCTTAGAAATGCGTTGGTGTCGTAAAACAAACAGCCCCAATCTTCAACCGAGTTAGCATTGAATCGGCTCGCCACCAAATTGTATTCGATCAGTTCTTCGTCATTTGACTGAAAAGGGGCGACCATTACTAGTGAACAAGCATCGCTGCCAATACGAGCGTTTCTATAAATCTCTGTTGTATCACTCTTTCCATCAATGTGAATGGTACAGAGAATGGGCGCATCACTATCACCGTATCGCTTGTTAAAAGAGACTCTTTTGCTATACCTTACAACCGCAGGACGTCGTACTTGGCCAAACCGACTCTCGTATCCTTCGTATTTGAGGTAAATCTTATTGTCCTTTATCATACTTGCGATGGGAAATCGTGGATAAAACACCGTCAAAGTTAGTTAATTATCGTATAGCCGTCAAATTTTTGTAAATTTGTAACTTAAACCACGAAACGTTTTTTCGTATGGAAGAGAAACAAGTACACCTCTTCTATGAAGAGATGAAAAATACCTTTGTTAAACCAAGTAGCGATTGGGTTGACAAAGCAAAGACTTTTCGAACCTTACTTGAAAAGTTCTTCCAGAATCTTACACCAGAGATGGATTCACAGGCCACTCTTTGGGAAAGGATGGTTGCTTATTACGATGCCAATCCTGATGAGGATGCCATGAAATCTCGCGTGCATCGGATCAGAAAGAAATTGAACGACATCGTTCATGATGAACTTGAAATAGGTCCGGAAGATGTAAAACATGTAGTCGTTACCAAAGAAGAGATTAGAAAGATATATGAGGATTTCGTACTTGTAGTCTACAATTCTACGAAAGTTTTCCCTGACGGCGCAACATTCGAGCTTCTCGGGATAAATCAGTCTGATTGCCTCAAGGGGCTGAACGAGCAGCAAAAAGATGCTGTTCTTGCAGATTCCCGGATTGTTTTCGTTAACGCCGGCCCCGGAACCGGAAAGACCACCCTCCTCGTCCAGAAGATGGTTCACCACATCATCAAGAATCCGCAGAGTAATCACATTGTAGCTCTATCATTCACAAATACCGCAGCCAGGCAGCTGGAAGAGAAGTTTCAACAGCAGGCGTTCAAGTACCTAAAGGAGAATCAATATGAACTCTTCAACGGGACCATTCACTCTTTTTGCCTGCGGAAAATGCGAAAGTATTATCAGCTAAAGGGCCGCTCTTTTGAATACATGATTATTAGCGACGACGAGTTGTTTGATTTCGCTCCTGACATATGCAGGCTTTTGAATGACAAATATACCCTGGAAGAGATAAATGGCTTCCTGAGCAATAGTAGCAAGTTGTGGCCGGAGGATTTAACAGCAGCCGTCGCTGACATTAAGACTAGGTATAAGTTTATCTCCGTCAATGGCATCCTTTCCTTGTTTGACGACTTGTTATCGAAGGATAAAGACTTCGCCGACTGGATATTAGCCTCGTCGGACATGCTTGTAATTGATGAAGCGCAGGATCTCAATGAGAGCAATTTCAGAATTTTTAGCCGCTTGTTGGAGCTTAAGCCCTCGCTTAAGATGTTTATGGTTGGAGATCCCCGACAGAACATATTCGAGTTCAACGGCGGTTCGTACGAGTATTTAGATAAGTTCCTGGCTCAGTATCAAAATGACGTGACTCGTCGAGACCTTTCCGTCTCATATAGATGTCCGGAGGCTGTACTCGGGTTTGTCAACGGGTTTACCTTTCTGGACTGCGAGAACGTCCCTTTATGTTCCGATATTGCTGGTCAGATTCAGGCAAAAGCATACCCTACAATTCAAGACGAAAGCGCAAGCGTCGTAGATGCCATTTCAGCTATTGGGGACTTTGATTCTTGCTCCATTATATCCCCGAACATTAAAGGATTAGCCAACATTATCGAGCACCTGAACGCCAAAAGTATCCCGTATGTGGTACTGGGGGGCCGCCGTAAGATCAAAAGCCATATCAAATTCGTCAACAACCTGTTGCGTATTCTCTACAACAACAACGAAAAAAGTATTCTGTCTGTCTGTAGAGTCCTTGCCATCGATGTCAAGACTCAACCAATAGGTGCTCCTCGCCATTTCTCGCCGAAAGAGCTATTCTATCGTAATACATATGGTAGAAGTCTTCGTGAAATTTACAAAGAATATGACAGGCTGGAATGGAGTCTTCCCAGTCTGGTCGATGCGATCGTAGACAAACTCTTGCCTACGGGGATGTACACAGAGCCTCAGGTGGCAGAAGATTTCAAAAAGTTAAGGTCGCTTATCTCGGGTTACGGGACCATCAAAGAGTATTTGGATGCATTTACTATAGATAAGGAGAGGTTTATCCGCTTCTATGAAAAAGACTTTGTTGAAAGTGTTGCAGCAACAGATGGCCCTTGTCTTACGCTATCAACAATCCACTCGGCGAAAGGCCTGGAATGGAAATACGTTTTTCTGATCGGAATGTACGATCGCAATTTCCCGGGTCTTAAGAAATACAGCAACAAGACAACGGATAAGCACGAAAAATACTTGAATACTAAGAAGAAAGAGCTGTACGTTGCCTGTACGAGAGCCGCACAGCAATTGAATATTTCCTATCCGGAAGTCATCGAGAGTATTGAACAAACCCCTTCTCGCCTTATTGCCGGTTTGGAGATTAGTTAATGCATATGACATAAACGCGGAGTTTTAATCTCGCGCTATTCTTTTTACGACCACGATGCGAAAAAACACTGCGCGTCGTGGTTTTACCTTTGTCGTGAAAAGAAAAAACAATTGTCATGCAAACCTCTTTCGACGCTAACAACATTGAGCAAAATCATGCCTTTGACATGATCGCCAAGACTAATAATTCTTTCTTTCTCACAGGCCGTGCGGGGACAGGTAAGACCACGTTCCTAAAAATGGCCCAGGAAAAGATTGACAAGAAGTTCATCGTTCTGGCTCCTACGGGGATTGCTGCAATTAACGCTGGAGGTCAAACCATTCACTCCTTCTTCGGACTTGATTTCGGAGTACTTGGCCCTGGCGACATCGGCACAATGAATGCCAATAAAATCTCCCTCGTGAGGCACATAGACACAATCATCATTGATGAAGTGTCAATGGTCAGGTGCGATATAATGGATGCGATAGACAGGACACTTCGTTTTTACCGTAAGAATTCAGCGCCCTTCGGCGGACTGCAGATGGTATTCGTCGGAGACATGTTTCAATTGGAACCGGTAGTAACTCAGGAGGATCGCGAAATACTGATGGACCTGTACCACTCGAGCTCATTCTATTTCTATAAATCGGCTGTAATCCAACGTTATGGGTTGCCCAAGATTGAGTTCATGAAGATTTACCGGCAATCAGACCCCGTGTTTATCGAACTCCTGGAACATGTAAGGACGGGCACCGTCTCTTATCGGGATATGCTGCGTATTAACAGCCGGGTAGTTGTCCCTGGAGAAGGAAGCCAAAAACTCAAAGTAACGTTGACATGTACCAAGAAGGCGGCCCAGCTCATAAATGAAGAGAGGCTTGCCGAATTGGATGGAGACCTGATGGTCTATGAAGCCGAGCATGCTGGGGATTCCAGAAGGTGCCAAGACGCTGCAGAGGACAAACTGTATCTCCGTGTTGGTGCCCAGGTTATGTTTACAAGAAATGATTCGTTCCACAGGTGGGCCAATGGAACACTGGCGACCGTCGACAGCCTTACAGATGACTGTATAAAAGTACGTTTTGACGATGGTTCTACTCAAGAAGTTCAACGGGTAAAATGGGAAAGCATCGAATACAAATTTGACGAGGCTACAAAATCAAGCATCAAGAAAACAGTTGGTTCTGTAACGCAATATCCTTTGAAGCTTGCATGGGCAATTACTATCCATAAAAGCCAGTCCTTGACTTTTGACCGGGTTGCCATAGACTTTGGCAAAAGTGCATTCACGAATGGTCAGGCATATGTTGCATTAAGCCGCTCCCGATCGCTGGAAGGATTGGAACTGCTCCGTCCAATGACCTTGTCTTCCATACTTGTCTCCAAGGATGTACTTGACTTTTCCTCGGATGTAAACAACACCGAGAAGATCATGCGGGAAATCAATATCGGTGCTGCAATAAACGGCTTCATCAAAAACATGGATTGCGATGGCGCTGCCACTACGCTGTATGAAATGGCCATCGAAGAAGTCAAAGTAGGCAATTACGACTTTGCATCTGAACTTATGGCCAGAGCAATGTCCTACGTTGTTGATGATGAATGTTTAAGAGGCAAAGAGTGGAAGACTATAGATAGCGATAACATTGAGTATCGTCTTATGGACGCCATCGGTTTGTTCTACGCTGGTCGTGAGGATGAGTCCGAAAAAATCATCACAGGAATGCTGTCTATTCTGGATTCGAATTTCGATGGACTATATATCCTCTCCCGCTGCTATGAGGAGAAGAAAGAGTGGGATAAGGTGGACGAAATTTATAAGAAGATGATGGCGCTGTTTAACCAGTCCAGAGAGATGGGGCTGGATTCCATTTCCTATCGAAAATTCAAGTACAGACTGGCAATCCTGAACGAACAGGTCTATTCCGATCCAGGAGCCGGCCTTATGCGCCAGCTACTGGCAGAGAATCCAGCGTATGATAAATATCACACGGCCCTCAGGGCAATGTTGATTGGTAATGCCGAAGCCCAACAGGAATTTGAAGAAGAGACGGATAACCCCATCGCAGCCCTGCTGTTCGACAGGGAGAAGGATGATGCCGCTTTTCTCGAACTTCTGCGAGACGAGAGGGATAAGAAATCGGTCAATTGGAATTCATATCGGAGATTCATCAACAATCTCAAACTCGCAATGCCATGTTAAAGATTAATAATCTTTCTTTTGTATGATAGGTCTCATCATTAAACAATTGCCTTTATTACTCTTTGTCTCGTGCTGGATTGTTCTATTCCCATCCTGCATGACCAAGGGCAAAGATGAAGCCAGGTTCAAACAAGACGTAACTAAAGAGTCCGCATCGGATTCCCACAACGCGGTCTATTATTGGAAGACCGTATTCCAACTGTCGGAGGAGGAGCGGCGGTTCATTAAGGAACACGCTATAGACAGGATATACCTGCGTCTATTCGATGTGGATGTCTCGGAAACAATTGGTAGCGAATACGATGGCATAGTCCCTGTTGCGACAACCACATTCAAGGACTCAATCCCGAATGGAGTGGAAATCGTACCCACCTTTTTCATAACGGTAGGTGCAATAAAGGAGATGATCGGCTTAAATCTAAGTAGCGAACAACTCTCTGCGAAGATTCTGAGAAGGATTCTGAACATGGCTGATTACAATGACCTGGGACGCATACGGGAAATCCAACTGGACTGTGACTGGACCGCCGCAACTCAAAGAGGCTATTTCGATCTATGCAAGGGACTAAGGTCAAAGGCCGGAAAAGAAGGAATATCAGTTAGTTCCACCATTCGGCTCCATCAACTAAAACTCGATCCACCACCAGTTGATCGAGGAGTACTTATGCTGTACAATACAGGATCTTTTAAAGTTCCGGGTAAAAGGAATTCAATTCTTAGATATGACGATGTCAAGCAATATCTTAAAGGCCGAAGGATTGACTATCCTATTCCGTTGGACTTTGCTTATCCCGCATACTGTTGGGGCGTGTGGTTCCAGGACGGAGTATTCATGTCGCTGCTACATCATTCTGATTTCAGTGACGAGAGTTGCTTCAAGGATAAAGATGGCGACGGTATTTACTCTGTTATCAAGGATTGCGTTATTGACGGGCATGAGCTTGAAAGCGGCGACTGCATAAGGTTGGAAAAGCCTTCGTTCGAGACAATACAGAAAGTATCCCGACTCGTAAAAAAGTCTTTCCCGGAGACCACCCATCGAAATATCATATATCATCTCGATTCCACGCTATTATCCATATTCACTGATGATGAGATTAAGGACATTTATAGTTTTTAGCCTGCCAATCCTCCTGCATTGCCTGGACGCTTCTGGTTGCTACATGCCGTCGCATGAGCCTAGGGATTATTTCATGTACAGGATAAATGACAATTACCTTCACAAAAAAGATCTTGTTTCCCATTTCAATATAGGTTCGGATGAGAATTGCCTATTATGGCAGTCCCAGACTTCCAGGAGCATCCCTGTAGCAGATATCTACTCAATCGTGTATAAAGCCCCTGTAGGAGTAATCATGGATGCCATGGAGCAAGGCATTGCTTTAGGTGAAGAGAACAAGTTCAAGCAATGGCTGCGCCACGATAGAGAGGCAGCAGAGTTCCTTCTGCTGGCAAAAAGATGTGAAGCGGCGAGAGAAGAGATTAATTCACCGTGGTATTACCCGTCCAAGAACTGTCCGGTCAGGAGAGAATTGGAAGATGTCGTCGATGCATACCGCAAATATTCAGGAAAGCGCTTTTCAGCAAGGTACCTTCTTCAGGCCGAAAGGGCGCTGTTCTCCCTCAAACGATATGAGGATTGTGTCAGCCTTTGGGATCTCGAGGGCAAGAAGGTAGGGAATACCATACTTCGGAATTTGATTCTTCGATACGTTGCCGGGGCATGGCTTAATCTTGGGGATACAGAAAGAGCGGAAAAACTCTATGGTGAAGCCGGTGCTATAGAGGATCTCGCTTCAATCTACCATAGCAAGGTTGGAAGGGATTGGATTGCTTCCGTTTATGAACGCTCTCCGGATTCACCTGCCATAAGGGAAAAACTGGAGGCAATCATTATTGATGCCGAGAGTGCGGTGGAATGGTCTCATTTCTCGAACCAGATGGATCTTGACTCCAACTACTTGCGTTCTGTCCGGGACCTTTGCCTCAAGATTGGAAGAGAACAAAAGGTGAAAGATCCCGACCTGTGGTACTATTCAGCGGCGTTCATTGAGCATATTCTAGGAGACAACACCTCCGCCACACATACTCTCACCCTTGCCGAAAACAGTCCAGGAAGCAAGTACATTAAGGAATCTATCAGAGTATTAAGGATTTACATTGACTCAATGAGTGACTATCGCAAAGGATACGAGGCCAGAATGCTTGACGATGTCAAATGGCTTGAACGGAAAATCAACGACGAGATAGAAGTGTACAGAGACAGAACGGAGACAGAGGGAATCCATGCGATATCTGGTAATTGGAGTTTCTTCTATTGGAATGATATGCTCCGAATGATTGTTCATTCCGGAATAGTTCCTACACTTCTTAAGGGCCATCAGGAAGTTACCGCATTGGCTTTTGCCAATATGGCTGACAACTATCTTCTTCAGAAAACCGATACTGTTTGGTCAGATTGTAAAGATACGTCAGGGGAACGGGTATTCAAGAAGATGTCCATGCAAGAATACAGAATAGGAGACGGCTTTAACTACCACGATTATAGAGACTCGTTCTTCAATCTAGTCGACATTGTTGATGTAGATTGCCTGATTAAATATGTTGATAACTTGAAGCATCCAGCAACAAGCATCTTGAGTTATCTTAACATAAAAGGATACTCTGAAGAAGCCTTTTTCCAAGATGTAATAGGCACCAGGATGATCCGTCTTATGCGGTATGAAGAAGCGGAGGAATGGCTGGCCAAGGTGCCGACATCTTTCCAAAAAAGGACTAACGTCTATAGAGATGGATACCTGAAATATGACCCGTTCAAACCCGAGTTGGAACCCTTACGGGATCGTGATGACTACAAATTCAAGTTCGCTCACGAGATGGCTTCGCTTGAGAGAGGTATCAATATGACTGAGGATCCCGACCGGAAGGCATTGATGATGACCAAGTTCGCCACAGGAATGAAGAACTCTGTTGGCAATTGCTGGGCATTGTCCTTTTACTCTAATTCAGCCGGATCATTTCCGTCTGTATGGGTATTCGAGAGCGACGCATTCCATGATCCTGGTGAATTGGTTCCGGACTTCCAGACAAAAGTGTTTTTACGTGCGGAAAAGATATTCAAGGAAGCCTTGGCTATTTGCGAGGACGAGGAAACAGCCGCGCGGATCAACCACATGATGGGGAACAACGCGACAATTATTAAAGAATATCCAAACACCCAAGTCGCTTCAATGGTCAGAGGCAGTTGCGACACCTACATTGACTATCATTTCGAGCGCAAAGAGTATTTCCTTAGATAATGGCACATTGGCTAACGATGATGGGACCTGGTACATATATAATTGATAATCAACGACAAACGCAAACTGATGGTTCCATAATTGTGACCAGCAGAATAAGGAAAACACTGATTAATAATCAGTTGTGTAACAGCGACGGTTCATTACAGCGCAAGGACGGTGTCGGAGTAGAGGGCGCCGTCGTGGATGTCGTGGGTGGAGAAGATGATGGTGGTCCCGGTCCCGTGAGCTATGCGCTGAAGGGTCTGAAGAACCATTACCCTGTTCTCCACGTCAAGAAAGGCTGTGGGCTCGTCAAGCATCAGGACGTTCGCCCTTCGGGTCAGCGCCGCGGCGACACAAGCTTTCTGGAACTCGCCATCGCTGATCCGGCTTAAATCCTTATCCGCCAACTGGTTCAACTCCATCATCCGGATGGCTTCCTCGACTCGGCTCTCCGCTCCCCTGTCAAGCTTTCTGAAAGCCCCGGACTCAGCAAGCATTCCAGTCCGAACGAAATCACTGACTGTAAATCCTTTGACTTTTGGAATACGGGTCGGAACCAGGATCGCGACGCCACCGGTTTCGAGGGTTCCGGACAGCGGCGGCAGGATCCCGGCTATGGTCTTCATCAAGGTAGTTTTGCCGCTTCCGTTCCTGCCTCTGAGCATGACGCATTCCCCGTCCGCATATTCAAAGGACAGAGGCCCGGCGACTACTGGCGAGAGGTACGACTCCTGCCTCGCTGCGCTTCGCGCCCTATCCGGGTAAATGCTCGGCAGGAGTCGTCCTCTCGCCGTGGACAGATAGCCAACTACTATGTCAGAAGCCTTTATCATCTCCGTAAAAGAATATAGATGATTATCGGGGCGCCGATTATCGCCATAGTGCTGCCGACCGGAAGTGGACGGCTGAAAACCTGTGAGAGGATATCCGCCACTACGGAAAGACCAGCACCAGTCAAAAGCGTCACTGGAATAGTCTTTATATGCAGGGACGATCCGGCTAAAGCTCTCGCGACGTGCGGAGCCACAATCCCGACGAAACCCAACGGGCCGCAGAATGCTGTGACCGCTCCAGCCATGAGGCAACTCCCTATCATTGAGAAATTTCTGGTACGAACTGGACTGACTCCCGTCATTGAAGCGTAGTCTTCTCCGAAAAGAGCCACATCAAGGCGGCGGTTATTGACCAGCGACAGCAACAAACCGGCCAGAAGGGAAATTGCCATAATAGCTATGCCTTCATAGCCGCCCCCGATGAAACTGCCGGCCGACCAGCTGTAAAAGACTTTAAGGCTCTCGGCATTGGCTGAATATTCAAGGATAGAAGTCACCGCACTGAAAACGAAACCAAGCATAACTCCGAAAACCAAAAGTGTTGTGGCTCCGCGGATTTTCGAGGCGACCAGGACAACGAGGGCAGAGGTCAACATGGCACCAAGGAAAGCGGCCGAGACCACCGTCAGCCCGGACAATGCCACAGGCAACGAAGTCCCGATAAGCAAGGTCGCAACCGCAGCCCCGGTACCTGCCCCGGCGCTAACCCCCATGATATGGGGATCAGCCAAAGGATTACGGAATATGGTCTGCATCTGCAGCCCGGCCAAGGCCAGGGAGGCTCCGGCAAGAATGGCAGTCAACATCCTTGGGAATCGCAATTTAAGGAAAATCACCCGGTCCGGAGCGCCAAACCCGGCTCCTCCACATAACAGATCGGCCGCCGCCAACAAGATGACAGCCAAAACAAGGGATATGACAATTGCCGGATAGCGGTTCCTCATCACCAAACGATACGGGAAATTGATTGTCAAATATAAGTATTATCCCCGAGAATGCAACCGGATTGCGATTCCGCCTTCGTATCTTCGCGGACGGAAAAAGGGAAAAATGATGAGAAGGTCACATATAATATTTGTCTTTATAATACTGGCTGTCCTGCCGTGGTCGCGTCTTGAAGCGCAAAGCAGGAAAGCTGTGATCTCCGGCCATGTCCGCGACGCCGGAAGCGGAGAGCCGCTGACAGGTGCGGTCATATTCACAAAAGACAAGAAATCAGGCGTTTCCGCCGACAACGCCGGTTATTTTTCCCTCTCCGTTGACAAAGGAAAAGTGATAGTCCTCTGCTCTTTCACCGGCTACAAGACAATAGAAAGGACGCTTACGGTCAGTTCTTCCAAAACCGAGGACTTCGAGATGGAGCCGGACAACGAGACCCTGGAGGCGGCCACAGTGTTCTCCAAGACTAAAAGGGACGAGCTGAAAATCCCTCAACTCGGCAAGCAGAGGGTGGATGCCGCCCTTGTGAAAAGCCTTCCCGCCCTGATGGGAGAGAACGACATCATAAGGGTCATCCAGATGATGCCTGGGGTACAAACTCCGAGCGAGGGAGCCACAGGTTTCAGCGTCAGGGGCGGGGGCGTGGACCAGAATCTTATCCTCATGGACGGCGCGCCCGTCTATAATTGCGGCCACTTCCTCGGGTTCCTTTCCATGTTCAACAGCGACGCGATCCGGAGCGCGGAACTGTACAAAGGCGATTTCCCCGCCCTGTACGGCGGCAGGATATCCTCGATCCTGGACATCAGCGGCAAGGACGGCAACAACAGGGAGTTCGGTGGGAACGCCTCGATCGGACTTATCACCTCGAAAGTTTTCATTGAAGGGCCTATCATTCCGGAAAAGCTCTCGTTCATGGCGGCCGGGAGAAGGACATATCTGGACCTTTTCTTCCCGCTGCTCGGAGACAATCTTCCGGACCACACGAAGATGTTCTTCTATGACCTCAACGCGAAACTTACCTGGATCGCGGGCAAGAAAGACCGGCTGTACCTCGGCGCTTTCGACGGGAAAGACGTTTTCGGCCTCAGCATGGAGGAATTCGACATGGGAATGATGGATTTCGGGTTCGCCAACCACACCCAGTCCCTTAGGTGGAACCATGTGTACGGCCATAAACTCACCTCAGACGTGACGCTATATAACTCCATCTACCGTAACACCCTTGCCGGGGACATGAGCGAAGCCAAGTTCGATTATCTCCAGAGCATCCGTGAGACGGGCATAAAGGCCGGATGGACATGGTTCATCGGCCCGAGAAATACGGTCCAGGCGGGAGCGGGACTGGCGTATTATTCGATAGCGCCGGGAGAATGCTCTCCGCGCGAGGGAAGCACAGTGGTGAATAAAGTGGTAATGCCTTCGACATTCGCCGCCCAACCCTTCGCTTACTTGCAGAACGAGAGCAAGTTAGGTCCTTTGACTGTCCGCTACGGCTTGCGCTTCTCGTCCTTCACGACTCTTGGAGGCACTTCCCAAAGGTATTTCGACCCTGTGACCCATGAACTTACGGTTGTCAAGGACATTCCCAAAGGCGAGAGAATCAAGACGTACAACGGTATTGAGCCGAGAATATCCGCTTCTATGCCTCTCGGTAAAGACTGGTCTGTCAAAGGGGCATATTCCCGCTCATTCCAATACCTCCAACAGGCCAGGATAAGCATAACCGGGAGTCCTATTGACACGTGGTTCACAGCCTCGCCCAACACCAAGCCCCAGCGCTCGGATCAGTTTTCCATAGGCTTCAACGCATTATTCGCTGACGAAGCCCTGGAGGCTTCTCTCGAAGGATTCTACAAGAAAGGAAAGAACGTGATCGACTTCGTCGAGAACCCGGGAATAGTCATTGACAATGTGGACCGGGAGGGGCTCCTGCGAAGCGGGACCTCCACCGCTTACGGAATAGAGACAATGCTGAAATACGATTTCGACAAATGGAACGGATGGATCTCATACACCTGGTCCAGGGCTCTATACGATATCCCGGAGCTTAATGGAGGCCAGAGTTACCGCTCCCCTCTCAACCATGAGCACGCTGTCAATTTCGTCCTGACATACGATTTCAGCAAGAGGATATCCGCATCGGCGGAATGGGTCTTCTACAGCGGGTCTCCGACCACCTATCCAGTCGGAAGGTACTCATTCATGGGAACTTGGGTGCCGGTTTACTCGGAAAGGAACAGCGACCGTCTGCCTGATTATCACAGAATGGATATGTCGCTGACATACCGTACGGCCGGGAGGGCCGCCGGGAAGCGCTGGAGCGGGGAATGGAACCTATCGCTGTACAACGCCTATTCCCGCCACAACGCATGGAGCATCGCATTCAACTACGACCGCACCGACGACACAGCAAAAGCCATAAAGGTCTATCTGTTCACGATCATTCCTTCTGTGTCATATAATATAAAGTTTTAGAAATGAAGAGTTTCCGCATATCAATAACAATCTGCGCCATTCTGGCCGCGACGGCCTGCTCCGAGGAGACCGACCTGCGCTCCATGGGTGAGCATCAGGAGTTCATTTCCGTCGAGGCCCTGCTCACCGACAGGGCGGACCGGACGCAAAAAGTGATCCTCTCCAAGACTGTTCCCTACTTTGAGAATGCGTTACCCGAAGGTGTCTCGGGAGCGCTTGTGACGGTCAGCGACGGGATGGAGGAAATCCGTTTCACTGAAAAGGACAACGGGGTTTACGAGGCCCCGTCCGGGTACTGTGGCAAAGCCGGAGGAAGATACCACCTGACCATATCCCTCGTGGACGGAGAAGTCTATGAGGCGGACGCCACAATGCCCCACAACGGCTTCAGGCTCGACGAGGTGGACTACGCCTTCGCCGGCAACAAGACCATGGGACTCGACAGCCTGTGGACCCTCGCCATCTGGGGGCAGGATCTGGAAACCACTGATTATTACTATGTCACGGCCGGGGTCAACGACAATTTCTATCCTTTCGAGATGGGGGAGGTGACAGACGACATCTACTTTAGCGGCAATGTCATCAACGGCTTCCCTATCGCCACTCTGATGCAATATTCCATGATGAGGAAACTCTACGGCGATTGCGCCAAATACCTCGAGACCGGAGATGTCGTGACCCTGGAGGCAATGACCTTGAGCAAGGATTTCTTTGACTACCTGATGGCTGTCCTGCTCAACGGGACCATGTCCGCTATCCCCTTATTCTCTCCGCAGCCTGCCAACTGCCCCACCAACATAAAAGGAGGCGACGGGAACGTGGCCGGCTACTTCGCCGCCTGTCCCGTCGTCTCTGCCAGCGTCACAGTTGACGACCCGCTGAGGCCGTACTACAAAAAATCAGCGCCTACTTTTTGAATTTGAAGCGGATGTCCATCGGGACCTTCTCAAGGTTGAGGTTCATCAAGTCGGTCTGGAAGTCGGGGTCGTGGTGGGAATACTTATCCTCGAAAGACATGGCGAACTCGATATCGCCGGTGGCCTGAGTCCTGAGAATCAGGGCTGAGAGCTCACCCAGGGCTGTCTCCATCTTATGATAGTCGATGCTGTAACGTCCATCGGGATGGCGCTCGAAAGCCTCTTTTTCCTTCAAATAGTTGAACACCATCGTGTTGGCCCTTCCGAGGGCGGATCCCTCGCCGAAACGCTCCGAGCGGATGAGGGAGGTCAGGAAGGTCGTCAGAGCGTCTTCGGTCGTGAACAGACGGTCCATGGCGATATGGCTCTGGAGCTTGCAGACCAGGTACATACCAACGGCGTTGCCCTTCATCTCCTCGAATGTGAGGGCTGAGCTTCCAAGAGCCTCCTCAACAGTTCCCTTGCCATTGATAGTTTCCTTGACACCGAGCCCATGAGCTACCTCGCGGAATACGATATTCCAGAAGAAAGCGTCCTGGGAGAGGTGAGCTCTAGCCGCCTGGTCCAGTAGGACCTCCCCGGTGGGGTTGATCACGTAATTGAACTTCTGGCGTATAACGTTTTCCAGCAGGATCGTGCGGGTGCCGAGGGTCTCCTGGATATCAGCATCATACGGGAGGTTCAATGCGATGACCTTGATGCCGGCGTTAGCCTTGCCGGCGTAATAAATGGCGTCGCAGGAGAATATGTCTGACCTGGGTCCGGGCTGGAAAGCCTTGTACATGTCCTCGACAGGCAACATCCTCTGGAACTCCTCAAGGCGGGAGACATATCTCATAAGCTGCTCGGTACGCTCCTCATTCTTGAGGAGCACGAAGGCCTCATAAGAGCGCTTGATGCCAAGAAGCTGGTCGTCAGCGGTCTCATTAGGGCCTATCACGAGATCCATCTTGCTGTCTTCCATCTCAAGCCACGCCTTGCCGCTGGCATAATAATCATCCGTCTTGAGAGCCTCGGCCTTACGGAGGAGATACTCCTTAACGCTGGGCTTGATGGTGATGTCAGCCGCCGCCTGAAGATAATTGGCTATCTTGTCGATATGGTCCTTGTAAGCGTCATGGTACCAGACTGCCTTAAGGGAGCCGTCTTCGCCACGGCGGATCATTGTGTAGGGGCTTAGCTTAGCTGAGTCCTCGAGAGCCTCGAACTCCTCCGGCTTCATATCAGCGGGATAGAAACCGGCTCCGGGAAGCCTGTCTTTATACCCCTCAACGAAAGAACGGCCGTCCACACGGTTCCAGGGGCCATAATTGATGGCAGCGAATTCTTTCTGTTTCGGATCGGCGATCCCGCCGAGAAGAGCGGCCTTGTCCCCAAAATACTGTTGCCAGTAAATGGCATCTATCTCATCGGCGGCGAAACGGTAGAGGTTCAGGACCTCCTTGCCGTTGTCGGTGATACCATTGAGATTGGGGGCAGGAATCGTCACAAGCGCATAATCGGACACCTTCCTTGAGAATGGTGATTTCGAACCCTGGCCGCAAGCCGTGGCAAGAGCCATGGCGACCAAGATGAATATCATATTCCTTTTCATATCTTTGGTTTTATAACATTATCATAATCAATACCTGGGCGGCGACGACCCTGAGGAACATCGTGAGAGGATAGACAGTCGCGTAGTTGACCGCTATCTTCCCGCCATAGAGCTGCTCGGAGAAAGACAGGAGCGCAGGATCCGTGGTTCCGCCGGACAGGAGGCCGCACATCTTGAAGAAATCCATCTTCATGAATACCCTGGCGACAAAAGCGATAATCGACATCGGGACCAGCGTTATGATCAGGCCATAGAGGATCCAGATATATCCGCCGCCCGTAAGGCTGGAGACGAAAGTCTCTCCGGCTCCGAGACCGACGGCAGCCATGAAGAGAGAAATCCCTATCTCGCGGATCATAAGGTTCGCGCTGAGCGCGGTATATGTCGTGATCTTGAGCTTCGGGCCGAAATGGCCGAGCAATATGGCCACGATCAACGGACCACCGGCAAGACCAAGTTTGAGAGGCTGCGGCATCCAGGGAAAACGGATCGGGATCATGCCCACAAGCACTCCAATCGCTATTCCGAAGAAGATCGGCACCAGATTCGGCTTCTGGAGCGTCTCAGGCTGGTTACCGACCAGATTGGCCAGCTGGTTTATGGCATCCTCTGTTCCGACTACCTGTATGCTGTCGCCAACCTGGAGAATGATGTCGGGATCAGCCTGCAGCTGGACTCCGGACCGCAATATCCTGGTCACAGTGACACCGTATTTATGACGGATGTCAAGCTTGCGGAGACTGTAGCCAGTGATGGCCGACTTTGTGATGGAAAGGCGGCGGTTCACAAGGCTTGAATCAGGTGATATCCACTCGTTCATGTCCACAGGGCACTGCTCCCCGAAAATGATCGGCGCTTTTTCCTTATGATGCACATCAGTGACAATCAGCAGCTTATCCCCTTCCTTAAGAGGCATGCCAAGATCCGGGACGGAAACTTTGCCATCCCTCATCATCCGGCTGATCACGAGATGGTCACTATTCTCGCATCCAATGATGTCGTGGAGAGACTTCCCGAACACGGCCGGATTCTCGACCTTGCAAGCCAGCCGGTATGCGCTGGACTCCTGGTCCACGCCGCTCTCCGACTTCCGCTTTTCCTTGCCGAGGTCAATCTTGAAAAGCGCCTTGCTGAGGATCACGACCGCGATGGCGCCGAGAACGCCGAGAGGATACGCCACGGCATAGGCCGAGGCTATCCCGGCGGAAGCGGCGGCAGCCCTCTCCGGAGACCCTCCGGTCGCGATAGTGGCGTCAACAAGAGTCTGCTGGGCGGCTCCAAGTCCGGGAGTATTCGTGACTGCGGCGGACATGATACCGGTCATGGTACCGAGGTCCTCTCCTGTGATCAGATGGATAATATATGTGGTGGCGACTGCCAGCAAGACAAGCCCGACGGCCAGAAGGTTCATGGGCAGGCCATCTTTTTTGAAAGAGTGGAAGAATCCGGGGCCAACCTGAAGACCTATAGCGAAGACAAATAAAATCAGTCCGAAATCCTTGATGAAAGACAACATCGTGGGATTGATCCGCAGGCCGAAATGGCCGAGAAGGATACCCATGAAA
The DNA here is from genome assembly GCA_902780935.1 of uncultured Bacteroidia bacterium. Taxonomy (GTDB): domain Bacteria; phylum Bacteroidota; class Bacteroidia; order Bacteroidales; family UBA932; genus Cryptobacteroides. The sequence continues at coordinate 47,831 of CACZHP010000005.1, forward strand.
AGGATCCACGTCGTCCCAAGGGATATTCCCTTCAACTTGAAACGACCCAGATACAAACCGGACGCTATGACAAGCGCCAAAATCAATATGGCACCAGCTGTGCCCCCCTGCGTGAACAACTTCAACATATCGGCCGCGAATTTACTCAAAATTGGCATATAATAGTACAAGGAAGAGACGTGTTTTGTTGGTTATCCGGCGATTTATCATTATTTTTACCGAAATCAAACGATCAATCATGAAAAAAGCAACACTCATTCTCACAGCCGCCTTAGGAATACTGTCCTGCGGCATGGCTTCCGCGCAGCAAAAGGCCGATCCGAAGGGAGGGATCTCTCCCGATATGCTCAAGGAGATCCGCAAGGGATACGAGGGCACAGCCGCTGACAAGGCCATCAAGAACGCCCTCAATTCCACATCCATCGGTGTCCTGGCGGCCAATTCGGAGAATATCGCTATGATCGACACCCACTTCTCCGACCAAGTCAAGACCAAGGGTATAACCGACCAGAAATCCTCCGGCCGCTGCTGGCTTTTCTCTGGACTCAATGTTCTGAGAGCCAAGATGATCGACAAATACGACCTGGGCGCTTTCACCTTCTCCCAGAACTACTGCTTCTTCTACGACCAGCTCGAGAAGGCCAACCTGTTCCTCCAGGGTGTGATCGACACGAAAGACAAGGGATTCGATGACCGGGAGGTTGACTGGCTCTTCAGCAACCCTATCGGGGACGGAGGCCAGTTCACCGGTGTCGCCAACCTAATCATGAAATACGGTGTGGTTCCCTCCGACGTGATGCCCGAGACCCTGAACGCCAACAGCACTGGCGCCATGAGGACCCAGATAGCGACCAAGCTCCGCGAGGACGGCCTCAAGCTCAGGGACGCCAAGCCCAAAGAGTGCCAGGCGATGAAGACCGAGATGCTCAAGGAGATATACAGGATGCTTGTTCTCTGCCTTGGTGAGCCGCCGCAGGAATTCGAGTACACCATGCGCGACTCCAAGGACAAGGTCATCAGCACCAAGACCTACACTCCCCTCTCCTTCTATAAGGAATGGGTCGGCACCGACCTCAACAACGGCTACGTGATGCTTATGAACGATCCTTCAAGGGAATATGGCAAAGTCTATGAGATCGCCTACGACCGCCACGTCTATGACGGCCAGAACTGGGTTTACCTCAACGTCCCGATCGAAACCATCAAAGTTATCGCCATAGCCTCCATCAAGGACAACACCGCGATGTATTTCTCCTGCGACGTGGGCAAGTTCAGCGACCGCAAGAAAGGCACCCTCGACCTCGCCAATTTCGATTACGGCTCCCTTTTCGGAACCACTTTCCCGATGGACAAGAAGCAGAGGATCATGACCCACGCGAGCGGCTCGTCCCACGCGATGACCCTTATCGCAGTCGATATCAAGGACGGCAAACCGGTCAAGTGGATGGTCGAGAACAGCTGGGGAGCCGCCAGCGGCTACAAGGGCAACCTCATCATGACCGACGAGTGGTTCAATGAATATATGTTCCGTCTTGTCGTCGAGAAAAAATATGTCCCCGAGAGCCTGAAGGCCCAACTCTCGCAGAAACCTATCCTCCTTCCCGCATGGGATCCCATGTTCATGCCTGAAGAATAGAACCTTAAACCCAGATGCCCCGTAAAATATTCTTCATCGACGGACACGCCCTCGTGTTCAAGATGTATTACGCCTTTCTCCGGAGGCCCATGGTCAATTCCAAGGGGGCGGACATGTCAATCCTGTACGGATTCACGAAATACATCCTGGAACTAATTGAGAGAGAGGAGCCTGACTATCTGGCAGTGGCCTTTGACCCTCCAGGCGGGACCTTCCGGAACAAGATGTACCCGGAGTACAAGGCCAACAGGGCTGAGACTCCGCAGCTGGTGATCGATGCCCTGGAACCCCTGCAGGGGCTCTGCGAGGCTATGAATATCCCGACACTTATGATCATGGGATATGAGGCCGACGACGTGATCGGCTCGATGGCGAAAAGATGCTCCAGGGAAGGCCTCGACGTGTATATGGTCACCCCGGACAAGGATTACGGCCAGCTCATCGAGGACCACATCTGGCAATATAAGCCCGGAAAATCAGGCGGGGACAATGAGGTAATCGGAGTAAAAGAGATCTGCGACAAGTACGGAATCCAGTTCCCCGCCCAGGTCATCGACATGTTGACCATCTGTGGAGACACCGCCGACAATGTGCCGGGAGTAAAAGGCGTCGGCGAGGTCGGAGCCGGGAAACTTGTCGCCAAATATGGCTCGGTGCAAGGCATTTACGACCATCTGGACGAACTCTCCCCGAGGCAGAGAACCATGTTTGAGGAGGCCAGGGATCATATCTCCTTGAGCAGGGAGCTTGTGACCATCAAGACGGATATCGACGTGGATGTTGCCACCGACGACATGTTGGTGGACAAGGCCTACGGACCGGCCCTGGCCGACCTTTTCGAGAAGTACGAGTTCAATTCCCTCCAGAGGTTCCTTGGGCATGCGGCCGCACCAGCTGTCAAAGAGGAGAAGCAGTTGGAAATCAACAAAGTAAGCCCCAAGGAGTTTAAGGCCAGGTGTGACGGGAAAGTCATCTCAATCATCACCGAAGGGGCCGGCGGAGGGATATTCTCAAAACCCCAAAGGGTCATCACCGCCACTGCCATTCCGAGCGCATATTTGGTCGCCGAAGGCGGACCGGAGGAATTCCGTTCCCTCCTGGAGGACGAGTCCGTCGCCAAAGTGGGAGACGACCTCAAGCGCCAGATGAACCTTCTCAGTGCCGCCGGCATCGATTTGAAGGGACAACTCCGCGACATAGGCCTGACGCACTATCTCATTGACCCGGAAAAGAGCCATAAGATCGAGGTCCTCGCCCAGAGTTATCTCGGCATGTCGATTGAATCCGGGGCCGCCGAGACGGAAGCCGCCACCGGTTCCCTTTTCGACGAGACTCCTGAGGAGACCCCCTTGGCCGATCGTTCCAAAGAGGCCGCAATCATTCTTCTCCTTGGTGAGAAACTTGGGAAAGAATTGGATTCCAAGGGGTTGACGGAGTTATATTCATCCATGGAGGAGCCCCTGCTGAGGGTACTCTCGAAAATGGAGAGAAACGGGGTGAGGGTTGATCTCAGTTCACTTAAGGACTTCACCAGTGGGCTTAGGGAAGAGATGATCCTCCGAGAGGCGAAGGTCAGGGAACTGGCCGGCGAACCGAGCCTTAACGTCTCATCTCCCAAGCAGATAGGAGAGATTCTATTCGAGAAGCTCAATCTGTCTGGCAAGCCCAAGAAGAACGCCAACGGAACCTACTCGACAGACGAGACCACCTTGTTGGACATCGCTGACAAGCACCCTATCGTGGACGAGATTCTTGAGTTCAGGGCAGTGAAAAAACTCCTGTCCACCTACATCGAGCCCTTCCCCTCATATATCGACCCCTCCGACGGAAAGGTCCACACCACTTTCAACCAGGCGCTTACCGCCACTGGACGGCTCAGTTCCTCAAACCCGAACCTCCAGAATATTCCCATCCGTACTGACAGGGGACGTGAGATCCGCAAAGCTTTCGTTCCAAGCGTCCCGGGAGGGTTGATCCTGTCGGCTGACTATTCCCAGATCGAGCTGAGGATAATGGCTCATCTGAGCTGCGACCAGCATCTCATCGGAGCTTTCAAGCAAGGGATCGATGTCCATGCGGCGACTGCGGCTAAGATATTCGGGATCCCGCACGAAGAGGTCACAGCCGATCAGAGAAGGATCGCGAAGACCGCCAACTTCGGAATCATGTACGGCATCTCAGCCTTCGGCCTTGCCCAAAGGCTTCGGATAGGCCGGAAGGAGGCACAGAAGATCATTGATGACTACTTCGCCGGCTTCCCTTCCATCCTCTCCTTCATCGAAGACACCAAGGCTGCGGCGAGGGAAACCGGTTATGTCGAGACCATCTTCGGCAGAAGGAGGTATATCCCCGAGATCAATTCCAAGAATGCCACCATCAGGGCGCTGGCGGAGAGGAACGCTGTCAACGCGCCGATCCAGGGTACTTCCGCGGACATAATCAAACTGGCCATGATAGCCGTTGACAGGGATATTTCCGCTAAAGGGCTGAGCTCCAAGATGGTTTTGCAGATCCACGATGAGCTCGTGTTCGACACCATTCCGGATGAAGTCGAGACCCTGAAGGGCATCGTGGTGGAGAATATGGAGAATGTTGTTAAACTGAGCGTCCCGCTCACAGTCGAATGTAACTATGGCGCTAACTGGCTTGAAGCCCATTGATGAGCTGGTGATTCTGGCCAAGAATGGCAATGGTCTGGCCTTCACTGCTTTATGGGACCGGCACATTGACCAGCTGCGGTCGTATATCAAGACCCGTTTCAAGAATATCGACGACTACGACGTCGATGACATCTGCTCCAGGAGCTTCGAGAAGGCTTTCCGGCAGATCCACAATTACGACGACACCAAGAGCCAGTTCCTCACATGGCTTTGCACCATAGCGAGGAACACTACCCTGGACACTCTTGACAAAGAGAAACGGATCCACCCCAAAAACCAGATAGTATATCTCGACGACGAGGCCCAGTCCTCCGGTCTGGAAGGGATCCCCGATCAGAGTGAGGACGCTCTTCACTCGCTGATAAAGACAGAGTCAGAGGAAGAAAGGATCAAGTATATCGACCGCCTTCCAGAGCTCTATAGGGAGGTCGCCCGCAAAAGGCTGATAGAAGGGATGAAGTACGATGAGATAGCGGAGAACATGGGACTGGAACTAAACACAGTTAAGACACGCATAAGGCGAGCCAAGCGGATAATTGACGCGCTCAGGGCGGACGAGGAGGAGGATGAGATATGATAGAATTCAGCGTTTTCGAGGCCATACTCAGGGAAGCTTTCCCGGAAGTAACTGACGATCAGGTGGGAAAGTATCGCCAGCTGGAGGATCTGTACAAAGATTGGAACAGCAAGATCAATGTCATCTCCCGCAAAGACATGGATGGCATCTATGACCATCACGTTCTTCATTCACTCGCTATAGCGTATTATCTTAAGACGCGTAAGCCAGAGGAATATTCATCCCTTACAGCACCTGATGGCGGTGTAAGGATCCTGGATCTCGGAACCGGAGGAGGTTTCCCGGGGATTCCGCTCGCGATCTTATTCCCGGAAACCAGATTTCTCCTTTGCGACTCTATCCGGAAAAAGACGACTGTCGCCTCTGAGGTCGCGAAGAGTCTCGGACTCCAGAACGTCGAGGTGGCCAACGCGAGGGCCGAGTCCTTGCCCGGCAAGTTTGACTATGTGGTCTCCAGAGCCGTCGCCTCGCTGTCGGATTTCTACCCATGGGTGAAGGGGAAATACACGAAAGGGATCCTGTACCTCAAAGGAGGAGAGATCAACGAGGAGATCAGCGAGATGATGGCGCGCTTCAAGATGAGAAAAGGTTCGGTCTCAACATGGCCGGTCACTTCATGGCTGCAAGACAATTATTTCGAGGGTAAATTCGTGATAAATATTTTGTAAATTTCAGTAAAAGGCTTAAATTTGCACTCCCTTTTTGGAATATATAAAATAAAGTAGATATGAAAAGAACATTTCAACCCTCAAGGCGCAAGCGCGTGAACAAGCACGGATTCCGTGAGAGAATGTCCACCCCTAACGGTCGCCGCGTCCTCGCTTCCCGCCGCCGTCACGGTCGCAAGAAGCTTACGGTATCATCTGAGGACAGGTGGTAATCGTCAGGTGACTCTTACGGCAGGTCCTTCAAGGCCTGCTTTTTTTGTATCAAGAAGAATGGATATTGACGAGAAATACATGCGCGAGGCCCTCCGTGAGGCTTTGGCGGCACTGGACGAGGGAGAGATCCCTATCGGTGCCGTTGTGGTGCTCAAAGGGAGAATCATCGGCAAGGGGCATAACATGACAGAGAGGCTGCATGACCCTACCGCTCACGCCGAGATGATCGCCATCACGGCAGCCACAGAGGCCATGGGTGGGAAATACCTGAATGACTGCACATTATACGTCACTGTCGAGCCATGCCCGATGTGTGCCGGAGGGCTGAACTGGGCTCAGATTGGTCGGATTGTCTATGGGGCTCTCGATCCAAGGAGGGGCTACTCGATGTTCTCCCCTTCCCTGCTTCATCCAAAGACAGAGGTTAGCGCTGGGGTCCTGGCTGAGGAGTGCGGCGCGCTGATGACGGACTTTTTCAAGTCGAAAAGATAGTTTCGAACCATTTTAGGTAAGAAAAAACTTGTATTATCGAAAAAGATTCCTATCTTTGCAATCCCAAACGAGGGCTTAGCTCAGTTGGTTTAGAGCGCTTGCTTGACAGGCAAGAGGTCGGCAGTTCAAATCTGCCAGTCCTCACTCGAAAAAAGCACCGGATTTCCGGTGTTTTTTTGTTTTCCGTACCGGCCGGGCAAGGTCTAACTAGTATAGGTGCAAAAATTAACTTGATGCCCTCGACCTTGCCCACCTATTCGGTCCCTGGAGGACCTCAGAGCCCACCTTCCCGGGCATGGTCCCCACCCTAAAATTAGACCTTGCCCGAAAGCCCAAGGCAACTATTGCCCTGTACAAGCGATGCTCGGTTGGTGTCGTCAGTGGTTACAATTGAGGCTCCGGTCGCTTCCACAATCTCGCGGAGATTCTCGACCGCCTCGTTGTCGAAACGGTGTCCATACCTTTCAGGATCCTTGTTTTCATCCCGCTCGGTGTTCAGCGGGCCGTCAATATCAAGGAAAATGTATTTGTTCATCAAAGAGTTCTATCTATTATCCAACGAATCCAGAAACTCCTTCCAGCGCTCATCAAATGAGGGGCCATCCAGTTCCTCGTCAGGAACTGTGTACGGAATTCTCAGTCTCCACATGTCGTCGCTGGTGACGCCATACCCCTCATACCGGTTCTTGAGCATTATGTATTTCATCCGCCTCGCATTGTTCGTGCAGTTGTCATAAACGGCTTTCCGTGAGCCGCTTAATAACCCGGAGACTGAATCCCTGGCGTCCATCCACTTCTTCCATGCCTCCATTTCCTCTTCCAGAACGGTTCGCCTTTCCTCCAGTGTGTAGGAATACTCATCATCCTTGAAAGTGACCATGAAACGACGGTATTCCCGCATCACTTTTTGAGCACTGACGGTCACATGACGGACAATATCGCATTCGTCAAGTTCTCCTATCTGGTGGAAAAGGTAGTCCGATAGGGAGTGTTCGCGTATCAGGGCGTCATCCTCACGTATGCCCGAGATCGCCATGCTCCATGATGACCCGTCCATACCGCTCGGATTTCCATCGATTATCCTGAACGCGGAATCAACGGCCGCATGGTAGTTCAGCCATTCGTCATTCTCCTTCTTCAATGCCATGACGACCAGACTGTCCGAATGACTGATGACCTCCTTAAAGAACAGTCTTGAGATAAATTCCTGAAAGTCAGCGAGAAATCCGGTGTGAATATTCAAGTCAATCTGGAATTGCGGCTCAAAGTCGCAAAGGCTTTGTATCCTTGTCTTAAGGATGTCGAATCTCTCACGTTCTAAGGTTGGGGAATGAGAGGCGGTGTCGTACTGTTCAAGCCGCCACAATGTGAGTTCATCATTATACCGGTTTGTACTATCATAGTACCACAACGAGTATAAGTCCTGGACTGTCACATATTGGTTGATGGATTTATAGCCAATCAGGCTCGCACGTTGTACTTGTTCACCATCTGGATTCTTACCAGCGCATAGTTCTTTCCATTCCTCTATACGGCCGTCAGCAGGTTTGCCGAAAAGATAGTCTCCAGGCTCAATCTCTCTCCAATAATGCTTAATCAAGATTTCCGCATTTAGGCTTAACAACAATGAGTCATTCAGTCCAGCATAGTATTCATCCGTATAATTATCCTTGGAATCTATGCCCCCCTTCATCTTCCTGTTGTTACCGCATGAGGCCACAAGTGCGACAAGGGTGGCAAGGATCAATACACGCTTGATTTGTTTTTCCACTATCATGAAATATCAGTATTTTTTCTCACACTCTCATTGTACCGGCAATCGTAAATTTTTCCGTCCTCCTGATCTAGGCAGAATGCCTGCCGGCAATCGAGGCAATAGAACTTATCTTGATAATACACTGGCACTTCCATCTGGGTATGGCCGAATACCTGGACAATGCCGGGGATATTGTTGTCTTCATTGAGGTGGTCTCTCAAGTCAGCCCAGACCATGCTGCCGCAGGGCTTGTCACCACCACGGTCAAATGAGATGTCACCAAGGGCAGACATGAACTCCGGATGCCCCACGAGGTCGTTCATGAGCTCGGCGGTGATGTCCTCGTCCTCAAGCCTGGGGAAATTGGCGGAGACCCATCCCCGGCATATTCCCGCATGGGAGAAAAGGAAACGCTTGCCTCTAGACTTTACCTCATACGCCATCTTGAACAGATCCTGGTTATCCCAGAACTTATGGGCGTTCCTCACGGCGTTGTCGATGTCGAAGCGGCTTCCCATCATCTCTGGATACAGGTAATGGAGATCGTGGTTCCCCCAGAGAAGCGTCACCCTGTCCGGGTTCTCTCTCTTGAAGCTGATTATGTCCTCAAGCCCCTTGAACGCCTCCTCGTCCGTGTAGCCTTCATCAGGATAGGGATCGAGATAGTCCCCGAGGAATATGAACTCCTCCCCGGAATTCCTCTTGACGGCGTCCCGCCAGAAGCTTCTTCCGTGGACATCAGGAATGATTATCAGCTTGCCGCTATTCATTGGACTGCGTTAAAACTTCCCAGAAACGCTGCGGTAAAGTAATATTCTCAACATCAACAGCTTTGGCGAATAGAGGCGCTATCTCTTCTGGAGCGAAGCCGGCAATTCCGCAACCGATCTCTGTGACAAGGAACCTCTTTTCAGGGTGGTTCTTGGCATATTCGATGAACTCATCCACGTAAGGCGCGATGGTCTCGACTCCGCCTTGCATCGTGGGGATCGCATAGCTCTGGCCTTGCATGCCGACGCCCTGGCCCCAAATTGCGCCAAACTTATTGTAAGCCGTCCGAGCGGCGCCTCCGCCATGGAAGCCACCCAGGTTACTTCCGAAGACGAACACCTCATTAGGCCTGAGGGAAACAACTAAAGAATCAGTTATACGAGCTTTGTTCATAATTAGGGTTATTAGATCACATGTGAACTATATACTACTTGTTGGCTAAGAATGTTTCATGGGGCGGAGGTTATTTCTGAAAGATTCGAACATGACCCTATAATGATACCGCAGTTTTCTCGACGACTCGTCAAGAAGGTTGATGAAGAAGCGTATGGTCTCGCAGTAGGTGTCGGGCTTCAGCGTGACCGACCCGACACTGTATTTGACGAGCTCTTTCTCCAAGTCCAGCGAGACACTGGCGCTAAGATCGTAGAGTGAGGTAATGAGATACAATATGTTCCTGTTGACGTCAGGGTCCAACTCCTCCCCAAGGATCAACTCAATAGAACCGTCGCTCCGCAGACGCAACTCATAGTCCTTGAACATGTCCGTGAAAAGGATTAGGCCAGCCCCCTGATACGTTCTCGTATGGTAACCCATGTCCTTCAGGAACTCATCGATCATATCCAAGGACACCTTGTCATCTTCTCCAGTATCAGGGACCATCTGGAGGTCCTCCAGTAGCGCTGACACCTCAGGAGGCATCTCCGACACGGCCAACCTAGCCTCAAGATCCCTTATTCTCGCCTCCAACTTGGCGATCGCTTTCCTGGTCTCGTGATCCATTTTTCTTATTTCTTAACAATAACTCCATAGTAATAAGGGAGTTGACTCAGACTTGATCAGCCTCTCAAGATAGTTCATGCCCTTCGATGAAACCGTGATGCAGACTTGGCAACTCGGGCCATGCAAGGGAATATATTTCTTGTGGCACCATTTGTCCACCCAAGTCGAGCGATGAATCATTAACCCTCTTTTGTATGCGCCTTCAACACCTTGAATTTGCCCAATGAGGAGCATTGGCTGCCCACTTATTCATTCATTCCCTAATTTTCTTTGACCTTGAACGCCGGGTAGGCCATATTGTTTGCGAAATCAAATGTCCAGTTGTTGGCTCTGAGGAAATCTACGCCGAGTATGCCGTGAACCAGACCTTTCATCCGATGCCTTCGCTATGCCATTTCCGGTGGAGATCACACTCACCTTCCCTTCCCTGGGTGCAACAGAGAATGTCTCCTGGCTCAATTCCTCGACGACACTCCTGTTAATGTGGCTCCCGTCGCTTCCGGTGTCCAGGATAAAAAGCAGTTCTTTCCCCTTGCAGGTTAATTCAATAACAGGAAGGCAGATCTTTGATAAGTATTCCGTGAATGATACGGCGAACGGGGTTACCAGCTCCTGTTCTTTGCTTAAAGTATTTTCGTTTTTCATGGTATTCATATTATTGTTCATCAGTTAATGTCGGTTTGTCAAAAAGGTAAACACTGAAGGCTCACACAAAAATAGCGTGAGGCCACGAAATGTATTTTCGCTTTGGGAAAGGATGAATGACTACTGAAGGACTTGGGACAAATAGCCAAGTTCACCATAAGCAGTCTGTTGCCTGACCGCCGAGATAATCTGGATGAAGATCCTCGGGAAAGGCTTGATTGTTCTTTGGGCGATCTCGACAGGAACCTCCTTATAGAAGGCTTCTGCAATCCCTCCTGTAATACAGGCTAAAGTGTCGCTATCTCCTCCCAGAGAAACAGCTTTTTTGATCGCATCCTCAAAACCTGTAGAGTCAAGGAAAGCGATGATCGCCTGAGGCACGGTCCCCTGGCAACTTGATTCCCATTTGTAGATAGGGTGCCAATAGTCATAAGTTTTCTGCAGATCGTACCCGTACTGAGTCTCAACATATTCCCGTATCTGCTCCTTCGTTTTTCCGTTCCTGGCCATCCAGATGGCGGCGGAGGTTGCCTGGGCGCCCTTGATTCCTTCAGGATGGTTGTGGGTGATGGCGGCGGAGATAGCGGCGACCCGCTCGGTCTCCTCCAAAGTGTCGAAGAACCAACCCACAGCGCTCACCCGCATCGCAGAACCGTTGCCCCAGGAGCTATACGGATGCCTTCCGGTACTGGACTCATACGGGGCGGCACCGTACTGGCCGTCATATGCTTTCAGGGTATTGGGGAAAAAAAGCCAACGATAAAACCCGCCACCATAACCACCTCTCGGGCATGGGCACTTTTCGGCGAAAATGACCATGATGTCCTCAAGGCCCTGGTAAGTGTGCCCCTTGTCCTTAAGCAGCCAATATGCTACGGCCATGGTCATGATGCTGTCGTCAGTGTATGCGCTGTCCTCCCTGAACAGCTTGAAATTGTAGTCTTTGGTGTTGTGGAACTCATAGACTGATCCTATGGTGTCCCCTGCGATCGCTCCTAACATAGTTTTTCCTCCTTTAAAACTCCAGCCGGAAGCCCTTGGCTTTCAGCAGGTCATATTTCTCTTTGTTGAAACGGTAAGTGACAGGTACTCTCGAGGACGCTCCGGCGGGACGGTCCCCCGTGTCCTCCAGGATGTCGAGGTGCAGCATCTTCGCCGCGAAGTTGCGACGGTCGAAACGCACCCCGAGAATGCTCTCGTAGAGGTGCTGCAGCTGGGGCATCGTGAACACATCCGGCAACAGCTCGAATCCAACCGGCTCGAAGTGGATCCGCTCCCGGAGGGTCTTCATCGCCACACGAAGGATCATGTCGTGGTCGAAAGCCAGCTGGGGAATATCCTTGACGCTGAACCAGTCCGCCTTCGCCGCGTCGTCCCCGCCATGAACCTCGGAGATATTAAGAAGCGCCAGGTAGGCAATCGTTATCACCCGTCCCCTTGGATCCCTCCCGACCTCCGAGAATGTGTGGAACTGCTCGATGTACGAGGGAACCAGGCCGGTTTCCTCAAGAAGCTCGCGTCTCGCGCCCTCCTCCGCCGTCTCGTCCATCTGGAGATAACCTCCCGGGAACGCCCACATCCCCTTGAAGGGAGGAATTCCCCTCTGAACTAACAAAACCTTCAGGTCCTTGCCATCGTATCCGAATATCACGCAGTCTGTCGTCACCGACGGCCGAGGGTACGGATATGTGAACTCGCCTTTCTCTTTTTTCATATGTTACTTTATAATTTCCAACTTGGCCAGCCTGACAGCCAGCGTCTTAATGCCCTCTTCGTCGAAATCGACGGTTACCCGGCCAACCGCGGGATCAACAGCGGTCACCGTCCCCTCTCCGAACTTCTGATGACGGACCCGCATGCCCTCTGACAGGACCTCGATCCCTGCGGATAAGGACTCTGCCGCCTCCGTCGTGACCGTCCCCTCCGAATTCGAGGACTTTGTGTCCCCGCACTCAGGGTAGTTCCCCTCGAGGTAGGCCTTTATAAGGCTGGCGTGGGAGAGAGGTTTCCGGGGATCCGACACGTCGCCGTTGGTCTCATAGTCAAGAAGCACCAGCGTGCCGGACTTCGAGATCAGCCGCAGCTTCTCCAACTGGGGAGCGAGCTTATGGTCGAGAACCCACTTGTAGGATGGCAGGTAGATGAGCTTGCGGGCCTCGAGGTAGCCCAGAAGCTCCGTCCCGTCCACGCCCTTGCGGTGGCCCAGCGTCGGCCCGAAACGGCGGGTCGTGCGCTTCAGGTCCTTCATCGTGGCGTTCCGGAAGCACGATCGGTCAACACCGGCCGTACCGAACACCTTCAGGCCTTGCCAGATCCCCTCCACGGACATAGAGGTCATGTTACCGGAATATGGGACCGGAATCCCGCCATGGGGGTAGAACGGGCTGAAACGGACCATCTCGCCGGTGGCGTGGCTCGTCACATCGACTATCACCGCCCCGGGATAATCTCGCTCCAGGGTCGATAATTTCTTCCTCTTTGACTCTACGACTATCATATATCGCGAATTTAATGAATATCTCTTTCAAAAGAGAGGGGGATTTCTCCCCCCTCAAACAACTCTTTACCCTCTCCTCAATCCAATCTTTCCCCACATCCCATCAAGACTCTCAACACTGTCGAAAACAACATAGTCTTTCTCTTCCATCCCCTCCAGGAAACCAAGGTCACTCTCAACCTCATATTCCCTCAAACCATTTGCCCACAACAACTTCTCCACGTTGTTCCTCTTCTCCCCACTCACAAACACCATCTTTCCTCCAGTCCTCTCACAGATCCTCTCCAGCAACTTCAAATCCTCCCTTATCCCAATCACCCTCTTCCCAAAACTCTCCTCAGAATATCTCCTCCTCATCACATCCATCCTCTCATTCTTATTCCCTTCCCACACTTCTAACTTCTTTCTCACACCCCTCATCCAATACAACCTCTCAATATTTCCTTCCTCCTTAAATCTCCTCTCCCACTCTTCCAACTTCTTCATCATCTCACCGAACCCCACAACCTTTCTCACAACCTTCCCATTTTTCTTCTCCTTCCCCACAAACTCACTCTCAAAAAACTCATCCCCAACAAGTTCTCTCACAACCCTTTTAGCATTCAACTCATCATTCCTCCTCTCATCAAAACCACCGACCAAAACATTCTCAACCTTGAAAACAATAACTTTCCTCATATTTTAAAGAACTTTAATTGTGTAAAAACAACGCAAAAATAATGCGTATTTTTTACACATACAAGTTTTTCGAGAGAAAAAACAACGAAATGCTGGTGTTAAAGCAAACTTTTACTAAATTTGTACCCGTATTCCCGAATTTCATAGTAAAATCGGACCCATATTCCATAATTTTATAAAAGATGTACGAGAGAGTTTTCGACATTGAGAACCAACTGGACGAGGGCATGTTCCTCTTCGGGGCGCGTCAGGTGGGTAAATCAACACTCCTGAAGGAGCGTTTTCCGGATGCGATCTACTACGACTTGCTGATTGATTCGATCCGCAAGGCACTCAAACGCAACCCGGACTCCTTCAGGGAAGCGCTGATAGCCAAACCGGCCGGCACATTGGTGATAGTGGACGAGATCCAGAAGGTGCCGGATCTCCTGGATGCTGTCCATTGGCTGATGGTTAACCGCGGTCTTCATTTCATCCTCAGCGGGTCAAGCGCTCGGAAGCTCAAGAAATCCGGTGCCAACACCCTTGGAGGACGGGCGAACCCGAGGACACTGTTCCCGCTGGTTTGGAAGGAGATCCCTGATTTCCAGATTGACAAGGCCGTCCAGAATGGTATGATTCCCCGCCATTACATGGTCGATGACGCTACTGATCGCTTGGAGGGATATGTGGAGGTCTACCTCAGGGAAGAGATCCGGGACGAGGCCGCTGTCCAGGATGTCGAGGCATTTGAGCAATTCATGGAGGCCGCGGCTATTTCGGACGGGGAGATGATTAATTACTCAAACATCGCCAGCGACTGTGGTGTCTCCGCGAAGACCGTCAAGGCCTACTATCAGATCCTGAAAGACACACTGATGGGATATGAGATCCCGGCATACACGAAGGTTGTCAAGAGGAAAGTGGTCCAAGCGTCCAAATTCTACTATTTTGACGTGGGCCTTACCAACTATCTGATGGGAAGGCACCATCTCAGGCGTGGCTCCGATGATTATGGGCACGCCTTTGAGCACTTGATCATGCAGGAAATCATCGCCTACCGGGGATACAACCGCCGCAGGGAGAAAATTTCCTACTGGCATACTTATAATGACCAGGAAGTGGATGCGGTCATCGGAGATGCCAAGGTGGCGATAGAGATCAAGTCCAGCGAAGAGGTAAAGACTCGCCATAAAATCGGCCTGAAAGCCTTCAAGGAAGAGCACCCGGATTGCAGGTTGATTCTTGTCTCACTTGATCCTGTCACAAGGCCATCCGGGGACATTGAGCTTCTCTATGTCAACGACTTCCTTAAAATGCTGTGGTCTGGCGAGATATTCTGAAAGCCTTCCTGAACCTACCTCTCTAGAACTTCCCAGAACCTGGAAGGAAGTGTAATGTTGTTGATTGTTACGGCCGCTTTGAATAGAGGAGCTATCTCATCTGGAGTGAACCCCGCTATGCCGCAGCCAATCTCTGTCACGAGGAACCTCTTTTCAGGGTGGTTCTTGGCATATTCGATGAACTCATCAACGTAAGGCGCGATGGTCTCGACCCCGCCCTGCATCGTGGGGATCGCGTAGCTCTGTCCTTGCATGCCCACTCCTTGGCCCCAGACGGCACCGAAAAACATGTGCGCGGCAGCCGCGGCACCGCCCCCGTGGGCCCCGGCCAAGTTACTGCCGAAGACAAAAACCTCGTCAGATTTGAGGTTAGTAATGAAATCATCCGTTATTCTATTCTTGTCATCCATATACAGAAAAGATTAAAAGTTATTAAGGCTCTAAACCATTAGCTACCCGGTCGCCTTCATAAAGGTAGTAATTCTCATTGTTCATATTACATTGAATGATCATTTGCCATAGGGTAGTACTCTATCTTACGGTTTAATTTCACCACTCCGTTAATGATTCGTACTGTCCAATTTCCGGCATCGTCGTATTCATACGAATATTCAAAAACGCGTGACTCCGGGCTCCCGTCTTCCCGTTTGCTCATCCTTATCTCACGTATAAGATGTTCCTCGGAGTCATACTCGAACCTCGTGAACACTCCTGAATCAGCCGAATAGGCCAACTTGCCGTCTTTACGGTAATAGTTGACGGCCCGGCTTTTTTCAGGCGGATAGCCGGCCCAGATCCTCGTCCTCTTAATCCTGGCCACACGGCCATCATGACTCCAGTCCCAGGACTCATCCATCATTTTAAATCCATGTGTATCATAGAGCGAGAGTCCGACCGCGCCACCCTCATCGTCATACTCATATACGGTCCGACTTGTAAGGATCCCCCTCACATATTCCTTGCGTTCCAACTCCAGGCCATCCGGGAGATAAACATGCTCCACCTTACCGGAATCACATTCCTCAAGTGTCAGCCTCCCCTCCGCATCGAAGTGATCGACTTCCGAGAACAGTGGTTCCAACTCACGTTCCAAGTATACGGACGTGGTTATCTTTTGGGGTATCATCAATTTCATTATCATAATCACAATTGCTCCAGGCGTAACATCAAGTTAAGGAACTCTTCACAGACTACGACTGTGTCTTTCCACCGCTGTTTAATTTCTTCGGGATCGTCATCATCAGGTGGAATGCGTAACGCATCGGAAGGTTGTCCGGCTCTATGTCATAAGGTTTCAGCGCCATCGTTGAAACGACTCTTGTTATTATCGCTTTGTGAATGATTGTATAATGGGTTCCAGTTCGGCCAGGGATTCTATCAGGACCTGGCGTTTCTTCGCTCCGTTGGACGGTCCGAGGCGACCACAGTCCCGATGAGCGAGATGAGCGTCACACGCCAGACCGACCACCTGGACCGACGCAGAAGCAATCTGACCAATAACACTAAAGGTATGAGCGACAAAATCCATGTCGCCCATCCGAAAAGTTTAACCATGACTGATTCCAGCATATTCACAAATATATATCCCGTTACTGCCATTATTATTCAGTGACGTATTATTTGATTCACTATTCGTCAAGGGGGGGGACTGCGGGTCACGCGTTAAGCCAGTCCGTGTATCCCCGAAGCCTGTCCTGGTCTTTCCATGTCTTGTCCCCATCATAATGTTGGATGGTATATTCAGTTTTCTCGCTCACAAAACTCGCCCACTTCTTCCACTCCCCTGTGTGACACAGTCCTCCAGGCACGGTGTGGATGAGCTCGTGGATCAGGGTGTTGCGCAGGGATTTCTCGGAATTCCCAAGTGTGTGACCTGAAATCTCGATGTAATAGTCGTATTGGTCATACTTCTTGCGGCTGCCTTTAGCGCAACATCTTCCATAATGGCTTCTGGATCCGGTCAGAACCACTTCGGGGCATATATCTTTTGAGATAGGAACACCTAGCCCGTTCATCAGATCTATGCACTCCGCCAGCATCCGGTTGATTCTCGTGTCCGTTCCCGGTCCTTGCCAGCGGGATAGACGGTTCCCGTATTTCTCCTGAAGCCTCAGCAGTTCCGGATAATGGTCGGCTGAGCTTCCGGCGAACAGTTGTTTATCGAGCAGTATCGGCAAGACAAGCAGCAAGGCCAATACTGACAGCAATAGTATTTTGACAATCATATTATTTACTTCTTGTTAGTCTTCATTCTTACCGCATCAGGAACGGATACCTGTCCGTGCCGTCGAGGGCGAGGCAGGTGCCGCGGGCGACGGCCTTGAGGGGGTCATCGGCCACATGGAAAGGTATATTCACCTTGTCAGAGAACCTCTTGGCGATTCCCCTCAGCAGGGAACCCCCGCCGGCCAGCCAGATGCCGCTCTGCGCTATGTTGGAATACAGCTCCGGTGGAACCCGCTGGAGAACCTTGATGATCTCGCTCTCGATCTTCGAGATGGTCTTGTCAATGCAGGCGCAGATCTCCTTGTAACTGATGGAGGCTTGCGCCGGATGGGCCGTGACCATATTCCTGGCCACGACCACATAGTCCTCCGGTTCTTCATCCTCAGGAAGTTCCATCAGCACCGAGCCGACAGCGTACTTGATATCCTCACCGGTCGTGCGGCCGATACTGACGCTGTGCTGCTGGGCCAGGTAGTCGATGATGTCGGTCGTGATCTCATTCCCGGCCACGTGAATACTGGAAGACTCTACGATACCACCGAGGGAGATGACGGCGATCTCCGTTGTCCCGCCGCCTATGTCAACCACCATGCTGCCCTTCGGCACCATCACGTCCAGGCCGATCCCCATCGCCGACGCCATAGGCTCATAGATCATGAACACGTCGTGGGCGCCGGCGTGGGAGGCAGAGTCACGGATGGATCTCATATCAACGGGCGTGCTGCCGCCAGGAATGCCGATAACGATCTTCAGGGCTGGTTTGAATATGCCCTTACGGCCTCCCGTCGCCTTCTTGATAAAGCCCGTAAGCATCTTCTCGGCCGCGTCATAGTCGGCTATCACCCCGTTCATCAGGGGACGGACAGTGTAGATCCTCGGAGGCGTCAGTTCCTCCATCTGCTGAGCCTCCGTTCCTATCGCCACAAGTTTGTCCGTCTTGGACTCAAGCGCTATTATGCTGGGCTCGTCAAGGACGACCTCGCCGTCCTTGAATATCACCGTGTTGGCCGTGCCCAGGTCTATCGCCAACTCCTGAGTGAAGAATGCCATATCACTTCGTTCTCTTTTCTTCCTCAGTGAAGAACTCCTCCACTGAATTGTCCATTTTTCTGGAGATCCTGCTGTAGAGCCTCTTGCTTGCGGACCTGTGTTTCATCCACATTGCTCTTGTTCCCTCCTCGTCGGCGTCGAAGTCCATAGAGTCATAGATGCCCAGGTCTTTGGACACCTCCACGGAGTCCTGGTTGGCGCCGATATAGACGAACGTCCAGCCTTTCTCACGCAAGCGGTCTACCATGGCTTTCACGGCCGCCCTGGAGTATTCCCTGGACGCGTTCTCGAAGCCGTCGGTGATGACCGTCACAAGGACAGGCTCACCTTCTTTCACCTTGCGTTCGAGAGCCGTGATGGAGATGCCCATCGCGTCATAAAGAGGCGTGCAGGAGTCCGGACGATAGTCCTCATTCGTCAGGTCGCGGACCTCCGCGATCGGGACATCGTCGAATACGGTCTTAACCCATTGGCCGGTAGTGTTGAACGTCACGAAGGTGAACCGGTGATCCTGGTCGGGATGCTCCCTCTCCGACGCCCTGATCGTCTGGATGGTCTCATTGGCACCGCCAAGGGCAGCATTGTAAATCGCCTGCATCGATCCGCTCTCGTCAAGGATCATAAGGTTGTGGACTGTTGTCCTCTTAGTCACTTTCTCGTTGATATTCTGTTCCATGATGTGTTTTATTTTGTTGGTTAATGATGGTTTACATGTATAATAGGCGCGGCCGGGCCCGCCAACCGCCTTTCACGCCTCACGGCGGCGGGCCCTCTATTCCGCGCGGTAATTACGACACGATCTTGCCCTCCCGGTTACTGACAGCCTCGATCGGGATGCCGTTGGCCTCAAGTTTGGAAATATCCTCCCTGTCGTTGAGCATCTGGTTGTAAGTCTCGCCGAACATGTTCTCAAGATCGTTGATTATGCTGACATACTCGTTGAAAACATCCCTGAAATGGCCGTACTTGGGTTCGATTGCGCTGACAAAGAAGCAAAGGACCCCGCCATCGTCCGAGACCGACACCTTGCCAATCAGTCTGGCGTCGGTCGTCTTGGCAGCGGCCTGACGCAATAGCACGATGTCATATTTCTCCTTATCAATACTGAATCGCTTCATGACAAGGAGATAAGGGAGTCTGTCGGTTGGGACAACATATCTCTCGCCTTGAACCATAAAGAACACGGCATCTTCCTTCTTGTCAGGGACATAACCGTTGTACTTCACCACATCGGCGACCAGGTCGGGAGTCAGGTCCCAGAGATCCTGGTCGTCAACCCGGCCCTGGGTCACCGGGCTTGACGAGACAACGGGTGTGTATGCCGTTTCCTCAAGGCTGCGGATCCGCTCTTTCTGAGACTTTATCTCCTCACGGTACTCATGTGTGGAACCCCGCTCATCAATGAAGAGGGCGATGAAGATGATCGCCACGGTCACTGTTATTATCAATGCTGTTATCATGTTAGTAATGCGAGAAATGTGTTAATGTGATTGTGGTTGCCGCCCTCCGTTGAGAGTCGGCGAACGCTTATACGGGAAAACCTCAGTAAATGTTTCAACCAGCCTCTGAAACGTCTGTGGAACCATTGGCCCACCTTTTGAAAGCGGCCGCCACTCCCTAACGCTTTATGATTATCTTGTTGTTGGCGTTGTCGATGGTGATGGTCCCGAAACGCTCCATGGCGCTCTGGCCAAGAAGGAGCGGTGCCTTCTGGCTGCCGACCACAGAGGCGTCGACATTATGCAGCACGGCATCACCGATCTTGACCTCACGAAGAGTGATGACCGTACCCTCGCTGATCTGGCCGTTGGCTGTCTGGTAATATTTCTTACCCTTGATGTCACGGTTGGAAAGGTAGCCGTTCTTCAGCATGAAGCTGGCCTCCACGGAGGAGATGGTCACGTCGGACGCCCCGGTGTCGAAGATCATCTGGAGCGGAAGCCCGTTGATGTCGCACGGGATCTCGAAAGTGCCGCCTGAATGTCGCTTTACCGCCACCTCCGTCGTTATTGGCTCATGCTCTTTAACCGCCTCGGCTCCGTTGAACCCGTTATCCTCCAGGTATTTCTGATGAATCGTCTTATATTCAGCTACAAGTTCCTTGAACTCCGGGAGATCCCTGACCGGATCCATGTCGTCGTCCATGCCGATGTGGGCGAAACTCCGGTACCCCTTCCCGAAGGCGGTCCTGAGGGCGGCGACAGACTCCTCCAGCCGGCCCATCCGGGAGTACAGGCATGCGCGGTCGTAATAGTGCCCGGCGTCTGCGGGGTCAGTGGCGATGATCCTGTCCATCCACTCCTCGGCCTCCTTGTCCTTCCCGAGGAAGTGAAGGGCGTAATGGCGGCAACTTCCGTCACGTACCACCGTGTCCAGTTTGACCACGGCCTCAAAGTCCTTCCTGGCCTCGGCCTCTTTGCCCTCAATGAGGAGCAACTCGCCACGCATCAAATGAAGGTAGGGATATTTGTCATTCAGCTCGATGCCGGTGTCATAGTCCTCAAGCGCCCCTCTCCGGTCGCCCGCCATCTCCTTGCACCAGCCCCTGCGGTAGTAGCAGAAGGCCTCTTTCGGAGACTCCTCGATCGCGTCGGTGAAGTCATTAATGGCCGACTCAAGGTCACCGGAGAGACGGTGGTAGTCTCCGAGCATGCACAGGGAATACATGTCACTCTCCCTCTCGATCGCCTTGGTGATGTCGGCTATCGCCTTGTCGTAGAGCCCGAGCTCCTTGTAGCAGTCGCTACGGTAATAGAATATCTCCCCGACCTGGCCGTATCCCGCCTCCATCTCGTCATAGACCCGGACAGCGTCGGCGTATTTATGCGTATGGGATAGGAACTCGGCCAGGAGAGCCTTCCACGGGAAAGGGTCGTCCACGCTCTTCACCTTATCCTTGATAGCCGCCTCGGCGTAGGCCGGGCGCTTGGCGCAGACGGCCAGCACGGAGTCCGACTGGGCGTTAGTGTCCTTGTCGAGCCACTCCAGGCCGGCGTCGATCGCCTTCGAGGTCTCGCCCAGCTTGTCGAAAGCGTACATCTTGAAGCGGTAAGGCTCGGCGTATTCCCTGTCAAGCTTCTGGCATTTGTCCAGGAGATCCAGCGCCTCGCGGTACTCGCGGCGGTCCACCCTCGTCCTGGCCAGGCCTACCATGGCACCCACGTCGGCCTCGTTCTCGGACAGCATGTGCCTGTAAACCGCTTCAGCGCCGTCAAGGTTCTTGTTCAGATAAAGCGCCTGGGCATAGTCGAAGGATATGCTTTGGAGGTTCTCCTTGTTGTCCTTCTGTGCCAGGGCGTATGCCGTCCCCAGTGACTCCGCCGCCTTCGGGCGGTCACCCATGTCACTGTAAAGGTGGCCTTTCCACCAGTGGAGCGTGGAGTTGGCGATCTCGGACTTCTTGGGCTTGTTGACCTTTAGGGCGTGGTTGACGTCCGCCATCGCGTCGCCGTAAGCCCCCTTGCGGCGGTAAAGGCGGACACGGAGCAGAAGGGCCTGGACATTGTCCGGGGTCTCCTGGAGCTGCTTGTCCACAAGGTCGAGCGCCTTGGCATCGTCCTTCTCCTGGTCAAGGGCCTCCCAGGCCCGCTGGAGGTTGTAGTCGTTACCGGCTTTGCCGGCGCCGGTCTTGGCGGTTCCCTGGGCGAACGCCTGGCCGCAGGTCAGGGTCAGCAGAAGCGCTGACAGGATGGTAAAAATTCTTCTCATTGCGTGAAAGTGTTTGTGATGTTTTCTATA
This sequence comes from uncultured Bacteroidia bacterium, assembly GCA_902780935.1. GTDB lineage: Bacteria > Bacteroidota > Bacteroidia > Bacteroidales > UBA932 > Cryptobacteroides. The sequence continues at coordinate 69,762 of CACZHP010000005.1, forward strand.
GTTAATGTCAGTTTTGGGGAAAGGTAACCACCTTCCTATTTGATAAGCTTACCCACGGTCTTCACGAGGGTGCGGCCGATCTTGCGCTCGAGCCCCTGCTTGGTCAAGGGGATCCCTGTCGCCCTTGCGATGCTTCTCTTGATGACGTCGACACCGAGGGCCCTTCTGGGCGAGAACGATGTCCCTGGAATTCCGAAAATCTTCATGGTTGTGTTGTGTTTGGTTGTTGACGCGAAAATAGTCCCGTTCAGCGAACTGTTTCTTCGTCAGAATTAATGAACGAAAAATCCCCATCCTCCGCCGAGACACGTATCGGCGCGTCCCTCCTCAAGGAGCCGTCAATGAATCCCGTGGCGAGCGGGTTGATGATGTGGTCGTTGATCGCCCTCTTTACCGGGCGGGCCCCGTAGCGGGGGTCATATCCCTTCCCGGCCAGAAGATCCAGGGCCGCCTCGTCAAAGGACACCGCGGTACCCTCGGCAGAGAGCTTGTGGGACAGGGACTCCAGCTGAAGGGCGCAGATTCTCCGCACAGCGTCCATGCCCAGGGGGGCGAAGGCCACGATGTCATCGATCCTGTTGATGAACTCCGGGGCGAGGCGGGACCGCAGCTCCTCCTCACGGATATTGGATGTCATGATGACGATCGTGTTGCGGAAGTTGACGGTCCGTCCTTGCCCGTCAGTCATCCGGCCGTCGTCAAGGACCTGGAGAAGTGTCTCGAACACCTTGGGATGCGCCTTCTCGATCTCATCCAGAAGGACCACCGAGTAGGGCCTGCGACGTACGGCCTCGGTCAACTGTCCGCCCTGGTCGTAACCCACATAGCCGGGAGGGGCACCGAAGAGGCGTGACACCGAGTGTTCCTGCTGGTACTCGCTCATGTCGATCCGCACGAGCATGTCACGGCTGTTGAAGAGGTAGTCCGCCAACGTCTTGGCCAGCTCCGTCTTCCCGACACCCGTCGGGCCCATGAAGAGGAACGACCCGACCGGCCGGCCGGCGTCCCCAAGCCCCACCTTGTTGCGCCTGATCACCTTCGACACGGCGGCGACAGCCTCCTCCTGGCCGATCACCGAGCGGGAAAGGGTATTCTCGAGGCCGGCGAGTTTCTCGGACTCGTCCTCCCTCAGGCGGCTCACAGGGATGCCGGTCCAGGCCGTCACCACCCCCCGGATATCGTCGTCGTCAAGGCTGTCCTTCAGGAGGGTCGGCTCGGCTCCCTCTGTCGCGGAGGCGATCTCATCCCGGAGAGCTGACATCCTGTCCCTCAGCGAGACCGCCTCCTCGTAACGGCCAGCCTCCTCGGCCTCCCGGCTCCTAGATCTCAGTCCCTCAATCTCATCACGCAGACGCTGGAGCGACTCCATCCGCTCGCGCTCGTTACTCCAGCGGGCATTCAGGGCGTTCTCCCTCTCCCGCAGGTTGTCGATCTCCCTATCCAGTTCCGAGAGGTCATGGTCCATCTCATCCTGGCGCAGGGACTCCCGCTCCATCTCCCTGGAGCGGATCTGCCTCGACAGCTCGTCCAGCTCCACCGGCACCGAGGAACGCTCCATCCTCATCCTTGAGGCGGCCTCGTCAAGAAGGTCGATCGCCTTGTCGGGGAGATACCTTCCCGAGACATACCGGGAAGACAGCCGGACGGCGGAGACGATAGCCTCGTCCAGGATCCGTATGCGGTGGAACGACTCGAACCGGCCCTTGATCCCCCGCATGATCGTTATCGCCGTCTCCTCGTCAGGCTCGTCGACGACAACCTTCTGGAACCGCCTCTCGAACGCCTTGTCGCTCTCGATGTACTTGGTGTACTCCTCGTCGGTCGTCGCCCCGATCACACGGATCTCCGAACGGGAAAGCTCGGGCTTGAGAATATTCGCCGCGTCCATCGACCCCCCGCCGCGACCGGTGCCGATAAGAAGGTGCATCTCGTCGATGAAGAGGACGATGTCCGGATCCTCCCTCACATCCCTCATGACCTTCTTCAGCCTGTCCTCGAACTCTCCCTGCATCCCGGCTCCTGCCATCAGCGAGGGCACGTCCAGGGCGTAAAGCTTGGTTCCCCGGAGATCCTGCGGCACGTCCCCGCGGACCAGCCTCTGGGCCAGGCCCTCCACTATGGCCGTCTTGCCGGTTCCGGGAGGGCCGACGAGCACGGGGTTGTTCTTGGTCTTCCTCGAGAGGATCTGCAGCACCCGGCGGGTCTCGTCATCACGTCCTATAACAGGCTCAAGGTTTCCCTCGCTGGCCAGGAGCGTGAGATTCCGGGCGTACTTCTTCAGGTGGCGGGGCACGCGGCCCTCACCATCAGCGGCTTCCTGCCTGGAGATGTTTCCCTCGCGGAACAGGCGCACTGCCTCCGCCACCCCATCCTCGGTCACCCCCACGCGGCGCATCAGCTCGCGGGCCTCTCCGGGAACCACGGCCATCGCCCAGAAGACATGCTCGAGAGCGACGTTGGAGCTGCCGCTGCCGACGGCAAGGGAGAGGGCCTTCCCGAAAACAGTCTCAAGGTCACGGGAGAGAGGCACGGACCTCGGTTCCTCGTATCCCGGAAGCGGCAGGGAGGAGTTGATGTAATCCCTGAATGCCCTTGGGTTGATCTCCATCCTCTGAAGGAGGAAGGACACCATGTCCGCACCCTCGTCGAGGATGGCGGCGAGCATCACGGTAGGGGTTATTTCCGGATAGCGGCTCTCCTTGGCTATGGAGAAAGCGCGGGTCACCGCCCGGCGGGTATTCTCTGTGAATTTTGAATAGTCCATATTATCATTATTAACTGCCGCACAGCGCCGCAAGGACGCTCACGGCCGCGTAGACGGCGATGTAAGCGAGGACCTTGACCAGGCCTTGGAAGAAGCCTCCCGACTCTCCGGAATTAGCCCCCGACCTTGGCGGAGGTGGGGTGGTGCGGGTATAGTACGGCCTTGAGGAGGTCTGCCTCGGTTGGGGTGACGGTCTTGGTGACGGTCTCGGCCGGCTCATCTCGGGGACATCCTCGAACTCCCCGGTGCGCTCGTTATAGACGTAAGGCATTATCCGAGATCGATATTGATGTCCTCAAGACCGGTGACAGAAGGCTCACCTTCTCCCCCGATATTCACCTCTCCGCAGACAGGGCACTCCATGTCCCTCTCGATCCTCGCCCCGTACCAGCGGAGGATGGTGGGCATGCCCCCGGCCTCTGGCATGGGCTTCCAGTTGGAGAACCTCTTCTCGCGGCGGTTAGCCCAGATGTAATAGTCATAGACCAGCTCCTTCTCAAGGCAGGATATCCCCGACTCCCGGCCCCTTGAGAGCTCGAGGAGCGAGAGCTTGACCATCATGTCGCAGATGGGGGCAATGTCCGATGACAGTCCCACCTGCACCATGGCGTCTGCGTCCTCGGGCGAGACGTAGGCGGCTATCCGACCGTCCCTGCGGGCAGAAGCCTCATCTGTGATCTCCTCCTGTTGGAGATTTCCACCACCGACAAGACAGCAGTAGCATGGGCCTCCAGGACGCTGGATGAGGACATCACCACCCTCAGCCCTGGTAAACGCCCTACCGTAGATACCAACCTTCCCGGCATAAGCTATGGCGGCGGAAAGATTGTAACGACTGGAGTTGTTGTCCGTGGCACAGATCACCAGGTCGGCCTTGGCCACCTCGTCACTGAGGATATGGACATCCTCGTTGATATTCACTGGGAACTTGTCTACCCGTGCGTAAGGGTTCTTGCCGAGAATGGCCTCCTCGATGACATTCGTCTTAAGGCGTCCGAGGTCACGGACCGAGGCGATGTGGCGGGAAAGGTTGTGGATCTCGACACGGTCGAAATCCATCAGGGCGAAGCTCCCCACACCGGCCTGCGCCAGCTCGACGGCTATCCTGGAGCCGAAACTGCCGAGTCCGACTATCATGACCCGCTTGTCCTTAAGGACCCCGACCTCAAGTATCCCCTTGGATCTGGAGAAGAGGTTCTCCTCCGAGGGGATAAGATAGAGGTCGGCCTCGCACCAGATGTTCCTCTTCTCCTCCTTCGAGAGCGCCGAGACGAAGGCTCTGGGCTTCTCTCCAGAATGGAGTACGCAGACGCCCTTCCAATCATCCCCGAAGGGTATCTTTGGCAGCCTGTCTTCTAAGCTCATGTAGCAGCCGATCTCATCGTCGGTCACCAGACGGCTGGCGGAGTCAGGGTTTACGTGGAAGACACCCTTCTCGATCTCGGCGGCCGGGAGGCGTATCCTCCTCTTCCGCTGAAGCTGCCCCACCGCACCGTTGAGATCGTCCTCCCTTATGACGACTATCGCCTTGGGGTTCTCCTCACCGGCGGCGAAGCCCTTGTCGGTCATCTCGGTCACCACGTCGCCGTCACCGTGGCTAGCGCCCCTCTCCACCTGCCGGAAATCTCCTGTAACCGGGTCGAAGACAAGATCCTTCATAGTGCTGCCCTGATTGAGTCCCTGCTCGCGGACATCACGGGCCAATTCGTTAAGTTGCTGTTCGTTGCTCATTGTACTATATGTGTTAGATTTGATGTGTCAGGTAATAGTCTATCGGGTTGCCGGTACGCAGGTGAGCCTCGTACATCTCAAGCCAGAGCCTGCACTTCACGTACACCTTGTAAAGGGAAACGGCCGGAGTCCACGACTGTGGGCCGTAGTGGCAGATCCGTGTCCATCCGCGCTCCGATCCCAGGGTATGCATCGAGCAACTCGCCGAGGCGAGGCTGTTCCCATCCCGGTCTTTCAGCATCCGGGTGACGAAGACAGCCGGGGGCATGAAAGGAAAGCCGGTGAGGCTTATATGAAGAGTATAGACATTCCCGCTGTTGGTCTTTGCCCCTATGCGCAGGTAACGCTCGCCCGTGGCCCCGTCCTCCATGTTGAAGAACCTGAAGGCGTTTGTCGGGAACTTGCCGCTGAGCAGTTTGAGCTCAGCCTGGTATCTCGCTTTTTCCATAATAATGTTACAGGTTTTTGTAAAATGTCTTGAATGATGAAAGTATATCTTCGGAGCCATTATCCCAGATCGCATCAGCATAATCCGGGGTTGTGGTCAAGTCCTTGTATATACTGATGAAGGATGGACACTTCTCCGGGAAACCCACCGGGAAGGTTATCACCTCACGCTTGTCCTTCGAGTGTATGATGTCAATCCTGACCTCGCCTCGCTCGTTCAGCGACGGCCGCACCACATTGTCTGGGTTCCGCTCTTTGAGGAACGCCAGTATCCCGTTAAGTATCTGGCCGCTTCCCTCACGCAGCATCCAGTAGCCCGGAGCGTAGGCCGGCCTCAAGCTCCCGTCCCGGTCTCCGCCAAGTGACGCCGCGGAGGTCTCCGGATGGATCAGTATACCCGCCAGATCCCTGTCTATGACCGGACGCACCGGGCTGTCCGTACGGATCACCTCCCAGGGTGTCTGGTCACACCCGATCCCGTCGCAGAGGAACGCCTTTACCTTGGCGGATGAGGCGTCACAGTTGCCTATGCACAGGATGAACTCCCCGAGATCCTTCTCCCTGATGGTGGAGTTCATGGTGCGCGCGTCATGGACGCTCGGCCAGGCGAGGCCCAACTGGTGATGGGAGTGCCACTCGCCGATGTGGTGCAGCCCGTAGCGCCTTTTGAGCTCACGGCCGACGGTTACCAGGTAATCGACATCCTGGTTGAAGAACGTCTTCTGGTGGTTCGCCTTGGGTCCGGGGCCGATGGCGTAAAGGACGACAGGGATGCCGCTATCCGTCCAATGTCCGAATAGCTGCCCGCCGGTCTCTATGTCGGGACGGTCCAGGATACAACGGGAGAGGTAGTCAAGTTCGGAACGGTAGATGACCACCTGGGTTGTGCCAGTCCTCAACTCCAACGGCTTCGCTGAAAGGCTCTTCCTTGTCTCTTGAATATGTGCGAGCCTCGACTTGCGGGCCGCAGCCAGACGTCTCTGTCTCTTGATGCATTTTTTCATCTTCGCGTTTCTTTACTTATTTTATGTCGTAAAACGGGAATTGTAACCACTATTTCTTGTTAACTATCCGTCCGGTCCTGGTGGGCGGCATGTCCTCAAGACGCGAAACTACTGCGCTGTCGCGAACTGAAGGTTCGCTTTCGCGGATCGCCCACTTGATCACAGTCCGGGGAAGCCCGGTATCATCCAGGGGTATCCCGTCAATTCGCCTTGGCGGTTTCATGAACCAGTAATCAGGCCGGTGCCTTATCCTGACACATTCCCCAGGGCCTATCACAATCTTCTCATCAGGCTTCCTGTAATATTTAGGGTGAGTGTGGTCATTGGCGTACTCTATTGGATAGATGAGGAAAGTCTTGTCCGTGTTGTTGGCAAGATACCTGCGGAATGGCCTGATGTCCTTCCCGTACAGCGGGAAGACATCCTTGAGGGGTGTCACGAGATCAGGTGTCCCGTAGACCTTATACTCCGAGAGCCGGTGAATAGCCAGACCATCCGGATCATACAGCTCAACGACCGTGACTCTGGATGCCGACACGGCGACGACCAGGAATGCGAGACCGTCGGCAAGAAGGCCGGCGAGAAGACACAAGGGACGGGTTTGGAAGGCGGATACCGCCTCTCCCCGGCCTCTATGGTATCTGCCTATAATAAGGCTCGCCTCGAACGCGGCGAAAAGAAGGATGATAAGGTATAGTGAACGAGAGATGATCATAGTGGCGTGTGATTAAAAGCGCCACGAAAATACACCGCTACGGCGAACTGGTTGTTCGCCTAACGCCATGTTATCCTCATACGGGGATTCATAGCTTGTTTCCTCAGGTTAAGAGATGCCTTTAATTCTTTTCGTATTTCGTTGAAGCTTCGTATCTTTGTATTGGTAGTTTTTCTTTGACATTTTGTTTATCTTTGCATAGAGTATAGGTACATTATTTCCATGAGATTGATGCTTTTTTCGTCATTTTTTACTTTTAATAGCCTAAGAATCAATCAAATGAATAAAGTTGCCCTCAAAGACCATCTTCCTCTAAAACAAGGATTAAGACCGCAAGCTCTTTTCCTATCATAATACACTTCGAATTCTCAAAGACCATCTTCCTCTAAAACAAGGATTAAGACAGCTTCTCGATGTCTTCCGCCGTGGCTTCGTCGCGGGCTCAAAGACCATCTTCCTCTAAAACAAGGATTAAGACGAAATCTTATCTATAAGTTTGCAACTTTCACCGAACTCAAAGACCATCTTCCTCTAAAACAAGGATTAAGACCCGCCAAAGGGTGTCCTCATAAAGAGAGACGCTGAAAACTCAAAGACCATCTTCCTCTAAAACAAGGATTAAGACATATCAGTGTGCCTCAAATAAAATCGTGTCACCACTCAAAGACCATCTTCCTCTAAAACAAGGATTAAGACTGTTAACCGTGAACCACATAACTAAATGAACAACTCTCAAAGACCATCTTCCTCTAAAACAAGGATTAAGACCAATTATCTGCTAAATCTGCAATATAACAATCATCTCAAAGACCATCTTCCTCTAAAACAAGGATTAAGACGACGATCCTTATATAGATCGAGAGATTACTCGGCTCAAAGACCATCTTCCTCTAAAACAAGGATTAAGACGCCGTTCTCGTTGACGGTAGGCCAATAGCCGATGCCTCAAAGACCATCTTCCTCTAAAACAAGGATCAAATCTTTATATATTTCGCCGCGAAACGAATGTTCGCAATCCGATGTTGCTAAAACAGTTAATATTGTTTATATTTGATGAGAGCAACTCAAATAACCACATGCCACAGAATAAAAACGCACTGGTACGTTACAAGATTCTTGATGAACTACTTTCAAATCCATCAAGAAGGTACACACGCAAGGACCTTTACAACATTGTACTCCAACGATTGAAAAGCATTGACGATGAAGCGACCCTGACAAAACGCACAATAGAGAAGGATCTTTACGATCTTCAAGACCGCCCTTTCGAAATGGAAATAATCGAGGAAGGAGGATATGGTGAAAAGTTCGTGCGCTACGCAGACCAATCCCAGTCTCTCTTCTCAAAACCACTTTCTGACGACGAGAAAGTCCTTCTGCGTGAAGTCCTAAACACCTTAGGGCAATTCGATGGATTGGACTCATTCGACTGGCTTCAAGCCCTTCAAGAGAGACTTAACGATCCCGACTCTCTTCTTGGATTTCCCCAAGGCTATCCATCCGAACATGGGAAAATCATTTCCTTCAGCAAGAATCCTTACCTCAATAATTTGTCCGAAGAAGGGCCGAGGCCCATCGCCAACGCCCTATCAAGCCTTTTTTCCGCAATATCCAGTCAGACAACCGTCACTGTTGATTACAAGAAATTCAACGAGGATGAGATAAAGACATTCGTTGTATTCCCCTATCTTCTTAAGCAATACAATGACAGATGGTATTTGATCTGCGCCCTTTTCAATGCCGATCCCAATTTCATAATGAACCTTCCTCTGGACAGGATGCTAAGAGTCGAGATGGTCCCTCAGATTCCTTTCCAGCCATGTGCCGTTGACCTCGAGGACAGGTTCTCACGAATCGTTGGGGTCACCTATCGCTATGACCGCGAGGAGATTCCTATAGTATTCGCCGTCTCAAATGATAAAGCCCCGTACATCAAGACAAAACCAATCCACGAGACACAACGAGAGTTCATCGAAACCGAGCAAAAAGAATGGAAACAACGGTACCCGATGCTAGACAATTACCGGTTCTTCGAGATCGAATGCATTCCCAACAACGAGTTAATGAGCCTCTTCTTCTCCTTTGACAAAGATATCATAGTGATCAGCCCGAAGGAAATTCGGGATGAAATCACAGAGGAGCTTGACAAGCAGTTCAGCACTTATAAAAGAGTTTTTTTAAACGATGTATAAGAACTTGAACACTTCTTTTTTAATTATTCATATTTGTCGTATCACTTATAATAAGAAATGGTGACTACCGAACGCCAGAAAATACTCACGATTATCTTCGAAAACGAGATTTCATATAATGAGGTTCCCTTATTCCGGGGGGCTGTTATACAAGCTACCGGATCAGAGACCTCGCATGTTCTTTTTCACAATCATCTTGGAGATGGATTCAGATTCTCTTATCCGCTAATTCAGTACAAACGAATTCACGGCAAAGCCGCTATCGTATGCATAGGTGAAGGCACGGATATCATCGGAGACTTTTTTTCATCGGTCAGTCCCACGGTACAGTTGGGGGACAGGACCATTTCGTTGAGAATAGAAAAGAGTCTCGCTCAATCTGTTATCATCAAGGTATGGGACACATCTTTCAGATACTCCATCCGCAGATGGATGCCCCTGAATTCCCAGAACTATGCAAAGTATATGGAGTTTGAAGACCTGGTCGAAAAGATCGTATTTCTGGAAGGTATCCTCACCGGAAACATCCTGTCGATTGCCAAGGGACTCGGAGTGAATCTCATGGAACAGATTTCGGTACGGCTGACGCATCTGGATGACCCATACATCATAACAGTCAAATCCGTCAAAATGATGACTTTCAACGCAGACTTCGTAACAAATGTATCGCTTCCGCAGTTCATCGGGCTGGGTAAGGATGCCAGCATCGGCTTCGGGACCCTGTTCCGGGCGGACCGGAAAGACAATGAAAGATAAAACTAGTAAACGGACCAATTGATATGAATACTGAAAAACAGGATCAGATTTATCTTGAAACCCTGATGGCAGATGTGGAGGTCTTCCGCAAGCTAGCAGGATCGGATCGGCGCATCGTTCTTCCCTTTGCCAGTGCGCTCTCCGCGGAGGACGGAGCGCTCATCGGCAGGGCCGTCCGCCTGGCCTCCGGGAAGGCTTCCGTTCCCGACGCAGGCCTGCTCGGGGAAGCCCGCCTCCATTCCATCCTCTCGCTCGCCGGGGGATTCCAGCCTGGGGAGCAAGAGAATATCATCCCGTTCCGGCCCTTGAGGGCGGACAAGTCGGTTTTCCCCGGGCAGTCCGATCTGTCAGGTGAAGGGCCGTCAGCCTTGTGGGAGGTCTTTGCAGATGATGCCGACCAGATCAGGTCTTCCACCATACGCTCCTATTCGGAGACTCTCCTGGCAACGATGCAGCGGTATATGTCCTGCCTTCCTGCCGAGGACGGTCCGGAATGTGATGTGTCTTTGTATGACCATGCGAGAATGGCGGCGGCCGCAGCAGTATGTTTTTACCGCCAGGATAGCCCTGGGCGACCCGAAGAAGATTACTTCACCTTGATTGGCGGCGATGTCAGCGGTATCCAGTCGTACCTGTATGAGATATCTTCCAAGTATGCCGGGAAGAACCTGAAAGGCCGTTCCTTTTACCTACACATACTGACGGACAGCATTGTCAGATTCATTCTGAAGAAGCTTAATCTGTATAACGCCAATGTAATTTACAACTCCGGTGGAAGTTTCTATCTTCTGGCACCAGGGGGGGAGGATGTCCAAGAGATTCTGCGCAGGGCTGTCTCCGAGATCGAGGTCCGCATGTACCGTCACCATGGGACGTCTCTTTATGTGGCAGTCGATTCGGTCCCTCTCCCCCATGCGACCTTGACGGGAGAAGGTGAACCTCTCGGGACCATATGGGACCGTCTCTTCGCACGTCGGGAAGCCCGGAAACAGTCTCGCTATGCCGACCTTATCCCAGAGCACTTTAATGAATTCTTCAGCCCCTCCCGGGTCCTTTCCGGGATGGAGACCCGCGACAGTATCACCGGGGAGGCTTTCTCCGCCGGTGAGCATCCAGTACGGATAGGAGAACTTACTCTGCGTCCCGACAGTGCAGCGCAGATTAAGATGGGGCGCGCACTGAGGAAAACCAGACACATCGTCATCTCTGATGGCGGACGGTATGACTGGGAGGACAAGGCACTGGCCGTCATCGAGCCCGCCGATATGGGATTCCGCTACTCGCTGATGGATGAAATCTCTGATATCTTCCATGACGGTGCGCTTGAAGGGCATATTGACGTAGTCTCCTTCAATGACGCGGTTCCTCTTCGCTCGTTCGGCGGTGATATCTCGTCCACCCTTGAATTCTACGGGGGGAATGAGGTGGATGATAGGCTGCTCAGAACCTTCGAGGAGATGTGCGATGACAACGGCTTCCAACGGATGGGAGTTCTTCGGATGGATGTGGACAATCTCGGGAAGTTGTTCCAAACCGGCATACCGGGCGAAAGGGCTTCCCTTGCCCGGTATGCTTCGTTGAGCCGTTCCCTTGATTTCTTCTTCTCAGGCTATATAAACTCGCTATGGAGAGAGGTATCTCCAGAGCAGACCTTTATCATTTACAGCGGCGGGGATGACCTGTTCATCGTGGGTGATTGGAAGGCCGCCATCCGTCTGGCAGAACGCATTAGGGAAGATTTCAAGGCCTTCGTATGCGGGAACGGCAATCTGTCCATCTCCGGTGGCATCGCCATCCTATCACCAAAGTATCCAGTCATGAAGGGAGCCGAAGAAAGTGCTATCGAAGAGGATGCCGCAAAAGGTCACTTATGCCAATCCCGGGAGAAAGACTCCTTATCCATTATGGATTTCCCGATGAACTGGGAAACGGAATATCCCCGCATAAGGGATATGAAGGACAGGATTGTTACACTCATTAAAGAAGGTGCCTTGCCCAAATCCTTCATATCCAAGTTGATGCGGCACTACCAGATGGCAGACATAAAGGATGGATCCATTCGAAACAACCGGACCTATTGGCTTCTCACGTATGACCTGACAAGGATGAAGGCTCGCCTGGGAGGAAGGGACTTGAATACACTGATAGACACATGTATTGCCGACGTATGCACGCCAGGCATCAGGCTTTTGGGTGGGCTTCCGATCGAGACGGACTACCATCCCCTCGAACTATGGGCGACTGCTGCCAGGTGGGCTGAATTAGAAACAAGGAAAGAATCTGACAATCAATAAATTCACATTGTATGAGTTACGATAGAAACCAACAAGAGAAATTCCAGAGGAGACCAGCGGAAGACAAGCTTGCCGTCGCCAAGGTTTTCCTGGCAGAGCATCCGTTCAAGAAGGAATGGATCTCTATAGGTTCTGATGCAGAAATGATTGCATTTTCGGAACAGGTCGGCGGATTTCTTGCCAAAGGAGGTCCGGAACAACAGTTGTCCACCTCGCAGATCAGAAACATCTTCGGGGAGATCAAACGGATCCAACTCAAGGGACTAAGCGATCCCGCCGCCCTGGCTTCGTTCATGTTGCTGAAGCCCAAGGTGGCTTACGCTGAAGGAAGGAAGCAGAATCAAGGCATCTTTGTGTTCAGAAGGTATTTCGACAGTGCATGGGCTACTGTCCTTGAAAACGACAGGGGGAGGCGTTTCGAGAATTTCTGCTATCTCCTTGAGGCAATTCTGGCTTATCACAAGGCAAACGGAGGCAAATAATTAAACGGAAAAATATGGCACAGTTGAAGAAAAAAATCATGTACGATGGGGAAATCCTCCTCAAGAGCGGCCTCCACATCGGCGGTACCAATGCCGCAATGAATATCGGTGGCCCCGACAAGTTCGTCATCAGGAACCCCCTCAACCAGAAACCCTACATTCCTGGCAGTTCGCTCAAGGGGAAGCTGCGTTCTTTGCTGGAGGTTTCCAGGGGGGAAGCAGGAGAAGGAGGGAACCCCACCGGAAATCCGGAACACCTGTCTGCTAAGATATTCGGGGTGTCAGCGGACACAAAGAATGGCCATCCGTCAAGATTAATCGTGAGGGATGCCGAGCTTATCACCGAAGGGACTGACTTCAGTCAAACTGACCTGCTGTATACAGAGACAAAAACAGAAGTCAGTATCAACCGGGTTACGGCAAAAGCAAACCCCAGAACCTTTGAAAGGGTGCCTGCCGGTGCCCGGTTCCGCTCATCGCTTGTGCTGAACATTTTCGATACTGATGATGAGAACGAGCTCCGGAATGGTCTGGATAAGGCGATCGCCCTATTGCAGGATGACTATCTCGGGGGCAACGGATCCAGGGGATACGGTCAGGTTGAACTGCTCTACTCGGTTTCCGAAAAGGCCTATTGAGATGGGTGCTTTCACGGTTTTTAAATTGAAGGAATTGTCTCCGATTCATCTGGGAAAGGGTACGGATGATTATTCCTCCTCCGTCCCCACCCTCAGCAGTGATTCGCTCTCGTCCGCCCTTGCAGCGGTGCGGGCAAGGCAGGGAAGGGCTGAAGGGATCGAATCCTTCCTGGATTCTTTCCTAATATCGGATGCATTCCCTTTCGCTGAGGGTCGCCTATTCCTCCCAAAGCCCGTTGGCCGAATCAACGCCGATCTCATCGGGATGGACGAAGCCCTGGTTCGGAAGCGGCTGAAGAGAATCGAGTACGTCGAACTGCCTGTATGGGCTGACCTTCTGATGGGCAGACGGATTGCAATCAGCTCGGAGCAGATCAGTGGACGATTCCTTACTTGTCCATCTGCCGCAGATTTCGACAACCCGGTCATCCGTAAAGTCAGCCAGCGAGTTGCAGTGCCAAGAAACGGCGCAGATGCGAATCCGTTTTTCTTTGAATGGAGTTATTTCAAAAAGGACTGCGGACTATTCTGCCTCGTTAAGGCAGATAAGGATACCGTCAAAGAACTGGAATCTCTGTTCAATCTTCTCGGAGAGACCGGTATCGGCTCGGACCGCAGTATCGGCGGGGGACATTTCTCTGTAGAAATCTCGTCCGTCGAATTGATTGAGGTAGAGGATCCGTCATCCACGATGATCCTGTCCTCGTACCTCCCCACCTGCGAGGAAGTCAGCAATCTTGACCTGCCTGCATCCAGGTATCAGCTTGTCTCCAGAAGGGGCTTCATGGCCGGCAGTTCTGACTTGAACGCCTGTCACTATAGGCGCAAGGACATTCTCCTATTCCGTTCGGGATCGTTGTTTCGGCCTTCCATCCCTCTTGGTGGTCAGATTGTGGACCTCAAACCAGACATTTTCACAACCCATCCAGTCTATCGGAGCGGGAAACCGCTCTGTATAAGAACTAAACTCTGAATCTACCATGCAGAAGGTTAAAATTGAAACCATCACCCCCGTCCACGTGGGATCCGGTAACGTACTCCGTTTCGGATCCGACTTCGTACAGAACAGACTCGGGATAGCAGGAGGGGGACGACCGGTCGTAGGGATCATTGATCCGGCAAAGATTTTCTCCATCATCGGGGAGAAAAATGTCGACAAATGGGTGTCCGCTATTGAGAGGGGCGAGTCGACAAAAGTCTTCCTTTCACATTTTGGCAAGGCTTGCATGGTTGATTCCTATTCTCGTCGGCTTCTGGAAATCCGATCCGGGAGCGTATTGCCCACAGACACGCTTCGAGAACAACTCCATGACGCCTTTGGGAGACCTTATCTTCCTGGCAGTTCCATCAAGGGTGCCATCCGGACCGCAGTACTGTCCGAAACTTTCGAGATGAGAAACGGTTACATGGATCCGAATTCGTACAACGATATGGAAAAGGCATTGTTCGGACGAAATCCCTACGAAGATGTTTTCCGTTTCATGAGAGTGGGAGATGCTTATTTTGACAATTTTGGGGAAAATACAGTTCTCCTAAGAATGCAGAGCATCAACATCACGAAAAGGAAACTATGGGATACGACAAAGACACAACTAGTCGAGGCCATCGCAGAGGATTCTGCCAGTGAGTTTTCATTTGATCTAGTGTCCGACAGAATCAATAAATCAGGTAACATTCTTCCCTGCCTAGACTCAGTGCAAAGCCTTTTCAAAGCCATCAACATGCACACTTCTACTCTCCTTAAGAGTGAACAGGATGTGTGGCAAGATTTTGCATCCGAAAGGATGCAGGGCGCTGAAATGGTCAATGACTATCTTGATTATGTCCAAGTGTTGCTAGACAAGGTTGCTTCATGCAAGGATGGACATAGCTGCATATTGCGTATCGGATACGCATCTGGATGGAGGTTCATCACAGGAGCCTGGACGGAACTATACGATGATGACGCTTTTGAAAAAATCATTATGAAAAGCAGGCCTCATAACAAAGACCGTTATTCCGAATACATTTTTCCTAAGACAAGGCGGGTGAAGGATGACGGTAATTTGCTGGGGTTCGTCAAGCTAACCATAGCCCAATAACCGAAGAACTCAAGACATGTAATAATGAGGTATATAATATTGCAATAAAATAAAACTGGGCATTAAAAAATATGAGTAAAGTTCATATAGCTCTTGTCGGTAGCCAACCGGCACCTGTTTATTATGGTGTCTTTCAAATCGATCCAGATCGGGTTGTTTTAATCGCATGACAAGATACATCAATAGAAGCCGAACGGATAGAGGTTCTATTACAAAGAAATAATTTTAGCGTTGAGGTTATTCAATTAGATCCAACTAATTTAAAGGAAATTTATGCTTGTTGTGAGAAGTTGATAGACACTTTTAAAGAAGACATTATATCGCTACACCTGATCGGTGGGACTAAGCATTGGGCACTTGCTTTTTTTGATTCATTTTCAAAAACTAGCAACTGTTCAATCTACCTCTTAGACCAGAATAATAGGATGTGGGATTTAAGATCTAAAGATTTCGAAGATTTCTATTCTGAAGTAGATATCGATGAATACCTTGAATTGTATGGTAACCCTTCATATACTTATACTCCCTTTTCAAAGTATGATGAAAGTGATTTTGATGCAATAAAAGATATCGAGGCTATCTGGATTAAAAACAAATATGCTTTCACACAGATCGCATCCCTTTTGGATGAAAAGAATAGTGAATGCTGGAAGGAAGCGCTAGAAAATAATAAACACGGTCTTTTCGAATTGTCAAACAATCAGATTTATTGGAAGAAACCCAACTATGTCAAAATCGTGCTTTACGACAGGTCTGGGAAAAAACACGAGAGTGAGATTACATCTCCAAATGCTGTTAAACTCACATTCAATACCCACTGGTTTGAACTAAAAGTAGCCAGAATCTTGTCGAAGTGGCCCAAGGCAAAAGACATTCGATTGAATTGCGTTTTCCCTTTAAAGAAGAATTCAGACAAAGAGGCCAAAAATGAAGTAGACATCATCATAAACGCTGGATCCAAACTAGTTTTTGTTGAATGCAAAACTTCCATATACAATGGAACCGATATTGACAAATTCAGAACTGTTGTAAAGAATTATGGAGGAAATGGGACGAAGAATATTGTTGTAACACAGAGTCCTTTAGGCGAATTACCGCTAAAAAAATGCGACGAATCTAACATCTTGCACTTTTCCCTCAATGGTAATAATCCGGATTTACTACTAAATCTTCTTGACAAGCATCTTCCAACAATTAACAAATAATATAGTCCAAAGTGCTTAACATTTGATAAAATGCCCCGCAAAGTTTTTATTTCCTTCCTTGGGACCAGTAAGTATAACGAATGCGAGTATGTGAAAGATGATTTCGCATACCGATCCTGTTTCATACAAGAAGCGACATACCGCTACCTGACTTCACAAGAAGATTGGTCAGATAATGATCGCATTCTGATTCTTTTAACTCAACAAGCTGAGGAAAAGAACTGGAAAGACAATGGTCACAAAGACAGGAAGACAGGAGATATCATCCAATCTAAAGGTTTAAATAGCATTCTTCAAGACATAGCAGGCCAAACAGTTATTGAGACAATCAAGGGTATCCCCGAGGGTAAAGATGAAGCCGAGATCTATAGCATCTTCGAGAAAGTCTATGATTATCTTGAAGATGGTGATCTCCTCTATTTCGACTTAACTCATGGCTTCCGTTATCTCCCGATGCTTATCCTTGTTCTTGGAAACTATGCCAAGTTTTTAAAGAACGTATCCGTAAAAAGCATTACATACGGGAACTGGGAGATGAGTGCCAATGGTACTCGGCCTGCACCGATTATCGATTTGATCTCACTATCAGAACTACAGGACTGGACATTTGCGGCAGGACAATTCATTCAAAGTGGTAATGTTGATCAATTGTTATTATTATCAAGAGCTGAGTATCTACCTTTACTTAGGGACTCAGAGGGTATGTCAGAAAAAGCTAAACAGTTCAGAAGATTTGTTGATAATCTAAGAGATGTTGTAAATGAACGACAAAGTTGCAGAGGGATCGAGATATTCAAAGGTGATAGTATCAAAAAAATCAAAGATTCTTACAAGACATTGTCTATCAATTCTTCAAGGCCTTACGCACCAATATTCAGAAAGATATCTGACACATGGTCGGGGTTCAATGATTGCTTCGACACCTTAAATGGTGTCAAGGCGGCCCAATGGTGCTTTGACAAGAAACTATATTTACAAGCCGCAACATGCCTTGAGGAAACTGTTTTGTACCACTGCGGTAGAAAAGTCAACCTTGATCCGATCAACAAGGATGAACGAGTTTCATTATCAGGCGCTTTTGACTACGCATCTAACTCTTTCTCTCATCGAAAAAAAGAATCCGATTATTCTGACGATATTCGCAGAATAGGGAAAGACCTGTTATCCTCATTCCATGACATAATCACTCCATTCCAAGGGCTACGCGAAAATGTTCGCAATGATTTTAACCATGCTGGGGTCAGGCCTGATCCATTAAGTGCTACAGCGATTATCAAAAAACTCGAGAAATACCTGAGACAAATCTCAAATGCCTTGTTAGGTGACTCAATGGATGCTATGATTTCTAATGAGAAACGCTTTTTTATCAATCTCTCCAATCATCCATACGCTAATTGGGGTAAAGAACAAATAGAAGCCGCTGAACAATGCGGAATGATAATAGACATGCCATTCCCGGTTGTCCCACCTTCTTCTTTAAAGAACGATATTGAGGATTTGTGTGACACAAAGGTTTCCGAAATAATTAAAGACTATCCAACAAGTTCTTTTATTCACATTATGGGAGAGATGAATTTAACTTATGCGTTGGTTCAAAGACTTAAAGCCCTCGGCTACACATGCCTGGCCTCGACTACGGAACGAAAAGTGGAGATAAATGAGAATGGGGACAAAGTTGTCCATTTTGAGTTCGTCCAATTCAGGGAATACTAGATATGGAACTAGTAATCAACACATTCGGCACCTCCCTAAGCAAAGATAGCTCAGGATTTGTCATACTACATAAGGATGGGAAACAAAGAATTCCCGCCGAAGGAATCACCAGCATCCAGCTCAGCAAAGGAGCCCAGATTACAAGTGACGCTGTCATGCTGGCGATAGAACATGAGATAGAGATCCTTTTCCTTGACAACAGCGGAAAACCCATCGGCCGGATTTGGAGTCCGCAATATGGATCTGTGTCCACCATCCGAAAAGATGTCGATGTAATCACAAAAAAGAAAAACGTACTGTTTTTCTGATTTCATCGCATCCATTTTGAGTTCTTTGAAATATTGTTTATCTTTACTAAGAGCATAGGTGTAATAGGTACATTTTTTTGAAAAGAATGCTAGTTTTTGCCCATTTTTTCAACTACAGATCTTTGAATATCAGGCAATTGAATAGTTTTGCTCTCAGAGACCATCTTCCTCTATAACAAGGATTAAGACAGCCATAATAATAAATTTTTTAATTGTTAATAAATACTCAGAGACCATCTTCCTCTATAACAAGGATTAAGACTCATCCTCCTCGCTCCACTCTGCGGGCTTTTGTTCCACTCAGAGACCATCTTCCACTATAACAAGGATTAAGACTGCAATGACTTAACTTTTATGACATGATCTCAGCTTCTCAGAGACCATCTTCCTCTATAACAAGGATTAAGACATCTCCATGTTAAACCCGTTGCGCGCCATCCGCACAACTCAGAGACCATCTTCCTCTATAACAAGGATTAAGACAAATGCTCAGGATAAAAATTAGTAGCATAAGGAAGCTCAGAGACCATCTTCCACTATAACAAGGATTAAGACGAGTATGCCATACGAATTGAAAATTAAAGGGTTAAACTCTCAGAGACCATCTTCCACTATAACAAGGATTAAGACTGATGCTTAAATTTGCGATAAATTCCACGTGTTTTCATCTCAGAGACCATCTTCCTCTATAACAAGGATTAAGACAACGGGACATCTATCATACTTATTGGCTTCTTATCTCAGAGACCATCTTCCTCTATAACAAGGATTAAGACTAAAAAAGTCTCCGGAAGTCAAAACACCTCCGGAGACTCTCAGAGACCATCTTCCTCTATAACAAGGATTAAGACCAATACGAACATTTCCGTACTTGTTACCGATAGTGGCACTCAGAGACCATCTTCCACTATAACAAGGTTTTGGTCTCCAGCCGGAAACAAATATCACTCATAATCGGGCTCTCGCAGACAATTTAACGGCATAAAATGCCTTATATTTTTCTACGAAACAGATTTTTTGTATATTCGCAGAAAATTATAAGGCAATGAGCAACTTAATCGGGCGAAAAAAAGAAATAGCCACACTTCAGGAACTTTACGATAGTAACCAAGCTCAGTTCATCGCCATTTATGGCCGACGCAGAGTTGGAAAGACATTCCTGGTAGATGAAGCTTTGAAAGAGAAGATAACCTTCCGCCATGCCGGTCTCTCACCGGTTGACGAGAAAGGAAAGCAGAACTTACTGAAAGAACAATTGAAGCAGTTCTATCTTTCCCTTCAGCTTCATGGCATGAGTCCGAGCAGATGTCCCACATCATGGCTCGAAGCCTTCTTCATGCTAGAAAAATGGCTGATAGAGCAGGACAATGGCGAGAAACAAGTGGTATTTCTGGATGAGATTCCATGGATGGACACTCCGAAATCTGGATTCATGACCGCCTTTGAAGGATTCTGGAATAATTGGGCCTGCCATCGTCCCAACATGATGCTCATTGTCTGCGGGAGCGCCAACTCCTGGATCCTCGACAACCTCGTCAATAACCACGGCGGCCTATATGGGAGGGTCACCTACGAAATGAAGCTTTCTCCATTCACTCTTGAAGAGACAGAGGAATTCTTCCGTAGCAGAGGAATTTCCTTCTCGAGATATGACATTGTCCAGTGCCAGATGATACTCGGTGGCATCCCCTACTACCTGAATTACTTCCGTAAAGAATTGAGTCTCCCACAAAACATTGATCGGCTCTTCTTCGCGGAGAATCCCAAACTTAGGGACGAATATGACCGGCTTTTCGCATCCGTTTTCTCAAACCCCGATGACATGAAAAAGATAGTCGAATGCATCGGATCCAAACGCTCCGGCGCCACAAGGAAAGAAATCGCCCAAACTACGAGAATAGCTGAAAGCGGGAACCAGACAAAAATGATGAAAGCTTTGATAGCGAGCGACTTCGCCACAAAATACCTGCCTTTTGGGGCAAACAAGCGAGAAGAGCATTACAAATTGACTGATTCTTTCTGCATCTTCTACCTGAAGTTTCTCCGCAAACATGAATCAAGAGATCCGGAATTCTGGACCCATAATGAGAACATGCAACAACTTGTGAGTTGGAGAGGGTTCGCTTTTGAAGAGGTCTGCTTGAGGCATATCTCCCAGATCAAGGACGCCCTCGGAATCCGTGGCGTCGTGTCCTCGCAATCATCATGGTCATTGAAAGGAAATGAGAATGAGGATGGCAGCCAGATTGATCTCCTGATCGACAGGGATGACAACATCGTCAACATGTGCGAAATGAAATTCTACAGCGACACATTTGCTGTTGACAAAGATTACGAGAGGACAATCGTCCGCCGCATCAACCTTCTCTCTGGAATGATTCCAAAGAAAAAAGCGGTGCGATCGACCCTCATCACTACCTACGGACTGGCCAGGAATGAATATTCCCGGGCGTTTCAGCAGGTTGTGACAATGGATGATCTATTCATTTATTAGAACTTATTATATAAGAATAATATGCCTGCCACATTCATCCCAACCCCTGACCAGCAAGCAGCACTCGACCGAATCACCTCATTCCTCGACACAAAATCAAAAGGAACGTTCATCTTGAAAGGTTATGCCGGAACAGGGAAAACAACGCTCGTGAAAGCGATTCTCTCAATACTCAGGGAAAAAGAAAGGAAATATACTTTGCTCGCTTCTACTGGTCGGGCCGCAAAGGTCATGACAGATGCGGTTGAAAAGGATTATTCAGAGCGGGGAGAAACCAACGCCCCTTCGGCGAGTACCATACACTCGCTGATTTACTGCTTTGACAAATTGTCCCAGGACATGGATCTATTCTCGCAGAACAGAGTGGTCCAAACAGGTCATTCAAATGAAATAAAACTTAAATTCTCCGTCCTAAAGTTAACTGATTATCCCGGTGATCCTATGGTATATATTGTGGATGAATCATCTATGATTTCCGATGCACCGGACAAGTCTTTATCTTTCGCTGAATATGGCAATGAGGGGCGACTACTTAATGATCTGCTAAGCTATGACCAGAAAGGGCAGTTTATATTCATTGGTGACAACTGCCAATTGCCACCAGTAACACAACCTATATCTCCTGCCCTTAGTTCTAAGTATATCACTACCACTTTCGGAATCAGTTCTAAAGAAAGTGAATTAACTCAGATCGTTCGACAAGCTCAAGGGAATGACATTGTAACCGCATCAGCTTTAATCCGGGAAAAGGGCCTGAATCCCGAAACGGAACGATTCCCATTAAGTTTTCCTCTTATAGGATACAATAATGTTCACATCGTCGATAACGAGGATTCTCTGATCAATAGCTACATTAATGACATCCGTGGACAGCAATACTCTAAAGCGACACTCATCCTCCTATCCAATAAGAAAATAAGCGGGCTATCTGATATAATCAGACCAGCACTAGGCTTCAGCACAAGGGCTTTATCTGTTGGCGATCTTCTTCTTGTCACACAGAATAATTTGATTTCAGGGCTCATGAATGGAGACCTGGTAAAAGTCATTTCCATCGGCCGGCGGGAATTACGAGCCCAATTGACATTCACTCATGTTCAGGTTCAGTCACTTGCTACCGAATTCGTGTATAGCCAGTTCCTTATAGAAGAGATTCTCTATTCCGGATCAACAAATATAACACAGGAGCAACAGACCGCACTCATGATTGATTTTCATAAACGGGCAACAAAAAAGGGATTAAAGCAAGGACAAGACGCCTATAACGAGATGATGAGAAAGGATAGCTATCTCAACGCTTTAAGGTGTATCTTCGGATATGCTCTCACCTGTCACAAGGCTCAAGGTGGAGAATGGGATAAAGTCTATCTCGAGATCCCGCGCAACTTCTACTACACTTCCCGAAAGTACGCCTATCAATGGGTTTACACCGCTATGACCCGTGCCAAGAAAGATCTCTACATCCTCAGTGATAAGCTACTGACGTGGTCTGTGAGCGGGTCTAGATTGTGGTGATTTGTAAAATTTGTATGACGCTCAGCGGTGGCTGCACTCAAAATAGTGCATTTTTTTAAAAATTCTGCACAATTTTCAGTGCAAATTACTATATTTGTCCCAAAATATGACCCGCATGGAACAGCTATACAATACCTTCCGTCTTAAGCTCTCCCTGACTCCGATGGAATACGTCAGGGAATTCCACGACAAAATAAACTGGTCCAACCGCCTCATTTGCATAATGGGAGAGAAGGGCGTTGGCAAATCCACCTTGATCCTCCAACACATCAAGCAGTTCGACAACCTGGAGGAAACCCTCTATGTAACGGCCGATAACATTTACTTCTCCGGCCACACACTCTACGATCTGGCGCAGTCTTTTTTCAGAACGGGAGGAAAGCGGCTCTATATCGATGAAATCCACAAATACAAGCCCTGGTCAACGGAAATAAAGAACATATACGACGACATCCCACTCCTGCAGGTAGTCTATTCCGGCAGCTCACTCCTAGCTCTTCAGAAAGGGAACAAGGCCGACCTAAGCCGCCGGGCAATCCCGTACACGATGCCTGGTCTGTCCTTCCGCGAGTACCTCAACATCCGTAACGGCTGGTTCTTAAAACCCTCCTCGCTGGACGACATCCTACATGGACGCATCGACTTCCCTTACGGGGAGCAGCGGCCACTTGTTTACTACAAAGACTACTGCAAGACCGGTTTTTATCCTTATTTTCAGGAGAGTGACGCCCCCATCCGTTTGGAAAATGCCGTCCTCAGCACTGTCGAGAATGACATCCCCGCTTATGCGGAAATGACAGTCGCCTCTGCTGTTAAGCTGAAGAAACTGATGTATATCCTTTCCAAAAGCGTCCCTTACAAGCCCAGCAACGACAAGCTAGGCCGCGATCTAGGCATCAGCCGCAATAATGTACCCGACTATATTGAGTACCTTACCAAATCAGGGCTTTTCAACTCGCTCCACGAGCCAGGGCATAGCGATAACCTACTCTCCAAGGTAGAGAAACTCTATCTCGGCAACAGTAACATTGCTCTCGCTCTTTCCGAAGACGGCTTCATCGACTCCGGCAATATGCGTGAAACCAACTTTCTGGCTTGGACTTCACAGACCCATATAGTCACATCTTCCAAGATTTCCGATTTCGAGATTGACGGCATCACCTTCGAAGTCGGAGGAAAGAACAAAAAAGGAAAACAAATAAAGGAAGCGGAAGTCGGATACCTTGTGAAAGACGATCTTGAATTCGCCGCCGGTCACTCCATTCCCATCTGGATGTTCGGCTTCATTTATTGACGATATTGCCGTAGAAAACTATATCACACTTTCAGGAAAACCTTCTTCTTGTAGAGGAACCAGAGGAAGAGCCAGGAGACGGCGAAGTAACCTATGGCGAGGATGAGTTTTCCGACGGGCTCGGGGCAGAGGCCGGCGAGGCCACCGAGGAAAAAGTCGCTGACGTTCCGGAAAGGAATGATCCGCTGGGCCATGTAG
This sequence comes from uncultured Bacteroidia bacterium, assembly GCA_902780935.1. Classification (GTDB taxonomy): domain Bacteria; phylum Bacteroidota; class Bacteroidia; order Bacteroidales; family UBA932; genus Cryptobacteroides. The sequence goes on from CACZHP010000005.1 coordinate 93,593, forward strand.
ATAGTGATCGAGTTGAGCCCCACGACCTCGAAGAACTTCGTCCAACCCTTCCATCCCTTCACATCGATCAAATAATAAAACAAGGCGAAAAGGCCAAGCGAATATGCCCCGACCACAAGCACGAAGGTGCTGGACCACAGCATCTTATTAATCGGGAAATCAAGGCTCCAGATAAGTCCGACAACCAGCATGGCAACGGCGGCAAGGGCCATATACAGGGACTTTCTCCCACCGGAAATCTTGCTATTGTCAATCCGGACGAACTCCCCAGTGAACATTCCGAGCATAGCGGTCACTATGGCCGGAAGAAGGCTCAACAGTCCCTCGGGGTCGAATTTGCCTTGAATATAGATATGTTTGGGGATAAGGATCCTATCTATGTAACCGACGAGATTGCCTTCCATCGAGAACGGTCCGGCGCCAGCCGGAGCATCAGGTGCCGGGACAAACTTAAGAAGGAGCCAGTAACCAACGAGCAGACAGGCGGCGATGACAGCCCTGGCTTTGGGCTTGAAATTGATGAACAACAATGCGGCGAACATCCATGCGAAACCGATCCTGGAAAGGACACTGTAAAACCTCAGATTGGCAAAATCAAGCCGGAAGAAGCCATTGTAAACCAATCCGATAAGGAAGAGAACGATGCCCCTCCGGAATATCTTCGCATAGACGCTTCCCCGGGAAGCCCCTTTGGAAAGCTGCTTGGCGTAAGAGAAGGGATACGATATTCCCGCTATGAAAAGGAACAAAGGGAAAATCGTGTCGTGGTGACGAAGCCCGTCCCATGACGCATGATGCATCTGGGATTCGAGCCAACAGGAATCTCCTCCCGGGAAAAGGCAACAAATAAGGCTGATTATGGAGGCGAAACCCATGATGAAAATCATGTCGAACCCTCTCAGGGTATCCAGGGACAAAAGTCGTTTGCCAGGTTCCATGGCTGAATAATTATGTGGGAAAGTTGAGGTAAGAGGGTTCGAACCTCTACTGAGGGAACCAAAATCCCTAGTGCTACCATTACACCATACCTCAATTCGTGTCGCGAATTTATCGTATTTTTAGTAAATTAGCAAATCAAAAGAAAAGTCAGGAATATGAAAGGAGTACATGTGTTTCTCGCTGAGGGCTTCGAGGAGATAGAAGCCCTTGCCACAGTGGATGTTCTCAGGAGAGCCGGGATAGATGTCAAGACAGTATCTATCACCCACGACAGGACCGTGAAAGGCGCCCACGGGATTCCGGTGGTCGCTGACTGGAACCGCGACGAGTTCGACGGATGCCAGATCCTCGGGTCCGGCCCGGAGGATGTCATGATTTTCCCTGGAGGAATGCCCGGAACAAAGAATCTCGCCAAGGACACCGAGCTTATGGGACAGATGATCCGCCATTATGAGGACGGAGGCGTTGTCGCCGCGATATGCGCCGCTCCGGGACTGGTGGTCTCCCAACTCCCGACTCTCGAGGGGAAATGTTTCACCTGCTACAATGGTTTCGAGGAGGCTCCGATGGCCAAAGGTGGAGAGTACACCGGTGAACCAGCGGTGACAGACGGGAACCTTATCACTGGAAGAGGCCCCGGATGCGCCGTGCGCTTCGCGCTTGAGATAGTCAAAAAGCTTAAGGGAGAGGAAATCGCCGACCAAGTAGAAGACGGTCTGCTTGTCTAACGGCGGACAATGACCCTCTCGATCCTACGAGGTACGGAAGTCATTATCTCATAAGGGATTGTATCAAGAATATCAGCAAGTTCGGTGACAGTGGGATCCTCACCGAATATGGTTACGGTGTCCCCTACCGCGCAATCGACCCCGGTGACATCGATCATGCACATGTCCATGCATATATTCCCGATGGTCGGCACCCTGTGGCCATTCAGGTTGAAACTGGCGCGCCCGCATCCAAGATGGCGGTCAATACCGTCGGCGTACCCGACCGGAATTGTGGCAATCCTCGTCCCTGTCGGAGCAATAGACCCGTGCTGACCATAACCGATAGCTCCGTCGCCAGGCTTTAATTCCTTGATCTGGAGTATCTTGACTTTCAAAGAGGCCACAGGCTTAAGAGTGACGCCTGGCAGGGCACTGATCCCGTATATTCCCACACCAAGGCGAACCATGTCGTGCTGGAACTGCGGGAACCTCTCAATTCCGGCTGAGTTCAGAAGATGATACATCGGATGGTAACCGATCGTGTCCTCTATCAGGGAGGCGTTCCGCTCGAAAAGCCTCGCCTGCCCGAGGGTGAACTCGTCCATTGAAGGATCCTCGGCGACACAGAGGTGGGAATATATCGACTTGACCTCAACCTCCTTGCAAACCTCAAGATAATCCATCAATTCTCCAAGCTCGCTGGTCATGAAACCGAGGCGGTGCATCCCCGTATCCAGTTTCAGATGAATCGGATACCCTTCAATCCCCCTGGACTGAAGCACATTAACCAAAGCCTTAAGGGTAAAAAGGTTAGGGATACCGGGTTCGAGGCGGTTGTCGATGATCTCGTCAAAGAAATCCGTCCCCGCGGTCAGCACAAGGATAGGAAGGCTGATACCGGACTGGCGAAGCTCTATTCCCTCGACAGGGAGGGCCACAGCCAGATAATCCGCTCCGGCATTCTGCATCATAAGGGCGAATTCGACCGCTCCATGACCGTAAGCGTTGGCCTTGACAAGCACAAGCATCTTGGTCGAACGCAGAAGCTTCGACCTGAAGTATCTATAGTTATCAAGGCAATTCGGGAGGTTCAGCTCCAGCCTCGAGAAATCTGTCTCCTTGTTTGACATCCTCCATTCAGGAATATTAGGGCAAATTTACTGCTTTTCATCCAAAAATGGTACGAAAATGGTTATATTTGAAGAGGAACAAAAGACAAGAATATGAGTTACGGAATGATTTGGCTTATCACAGGCCTCGTTATGGTTTTGAGCTATATCGTGCAGGCAAGGCTCAACAGCAGGTTTGATGAATACTCACAAGTTCCCACTTCAAACGGGATGACAGGAGCGGATGTGGCGAGGAAGATGCTCGCGGACAATGGGATAACTGATGTGCAAGTCACTTGTGTTCCTGGAAGGTTGACCGACCATTACAACCCCCAGACAAAGACTGTGAACCTCAGCGAGTCCGTCTATGGGCAAAGAAGCGTCGCCGCCGCGGCTGTGGCTGCCCATGAATGCGGTCATGTGCTCCAGCATGCTAAAGGTTACGCTCCCCTGAAACTGCGCTCGGCGCTCGTGCCGGTGGTCAGTTTCGCCAGCAAATGGGTGCAGTGGGTGTTGCTGGCCGGAGTGCTTCTCGTAGAGATCACCCCTTCATTGCTTTGGCTTGGGATAGCCCTTTTCGCCATGACGACTCTTTTCAGTTTCGTCACGCTTCCTGTCGAGTTCAACGCCAGCAGCAGGGCTGTAGGTTGGCTGGAGAGCGCTGGAATCACAAATTATGAGACAAAACCTATGGCAGTCGATGCCTTGAAATGGGCGGCGCTCACCTACGTGGTAGCGGCGATAGGATCACTCGCTACCCTGCTCTATTACCTGTCAATGGCTAACCGTCGTTAAAACAGGGTCGGGTGGCTGTCCGAGAGCTGGGAGAGGATCCTCTCCATTGTCGCCTCCCTGAATATCGCCGAGCGGGCATTGATATTGAAACGGTCGCAGTATTCCTTAACAGCGGCCATTTCGCTATCATTCAAATAGATAACCTGACGGTGACGCCTGCGGAGCGCCTCCCTGCTCTTCTGGAAAATGTCCGGATTTACTGCCGGAGCATGTTTTTTCTTTCGTGCCAAGACTTGAAGTGTTAGGACAATCATTGACTGATTATCACAAAAATAGTTATTTTTGTGGAATAATAAAGCTTTTAACCACATGGACAATAAGGTATTGATATTCTCGGCACCGTCCGGATCCGGAAAGAGCACGATAGTGAACCACATTCTCAGCCTCTATCCGGACTCCATGGAGTTCTCCGTATCGGCCACATCCAGACCGCCCAGAGGAGAAGAGAAGCATGGACGGGAATACTATTTCCTCACGCCTGACGAGTTCCGGAAAGCTGTCAAGGAAGACAAGTTCGTTGAGTTCGAGGAAGTCTATGAGGGAAGATTCTACGGCACACTCAAGTCAGAATGCGAGAGAATCTGGGCAGCTGGCCACGTCATCATCTTCGATGTCGATGTCAAAGGCGGCGTAAACCTTAAGAAGTATTTTGGCGACAAGGCTTTGTCGATATTCATAAAAGCGCCTTCCGTCGAAGTCCTGCGGGAAAGGCTTATAAAACGTGGCACTGACTCCCCCGAAGCTATTGAGGAAAGGGTCGCGAAAGCCGAGGAGGAGATGACCTACGCCCCGAAGTTCGACTACGTGCTCGTCAACGACGACCTTAACACCGCCTACGCCGAGTCCGAGAAAGTCGTGGAGGACTTCCTCGACGACGGCAGGCTTAACTATTCAACCTTCATCTGATGAGGATCGCGGTGTACCCGGGTTCGTTCAACCCCTTGCACATAGGCCATCAGGCCATCATGGAATACCTTACCAAGGAAGAGGAGTACGATTGGGTTTACCTTATCGTCTCCCCAAAGAATCCGATCAAGACGACCATCAAGGCCGAGACTGCCTCAGACCGCTACGAGGCCGCTGTCGCGGCCGTGAAGCGCCATCCGGACCTTCATGTCTGGGTGGACGACATCGAGCTCAAGATGGATCCCCCTCAATATACCATCAAGACCCTGGACACCTTGAGGCAGCGGGAGCCGGAGAACGACTTCACCCTCGTGGTCGGGGCCGACAACCTCGAGAACATCCACCGGTGGAGGGATTTCCAGAGGATATTGGCGGATTACGGGGTTGCGGTCTATCCCCGAAAAGGGTACGACCTTGCGGAGATCAAGAGCAAGCTTATTGAGGAGTGCCGGCACCTTCCGGCCCCCTATGTTCTTGACTCTAACGAATATGCCGAGGAAGGCCGCAGAAACCTCGAGGAGACCCTGAGGGACACTTACAACATAGAGATTTTGGCAGCTCCGATAGTCGATATCTCATCGACACAGATCCGGGAAGGGATAGCTGAAGGACGGGACATGTCGGAGTGGATGATGTGATATTCAATTAGTTATGGCAAAAACAGTAAGGAAGAATTTCCCGGTCACGGGAATGGGGTGTGCGGCATGCGTGGCCAGAGTACAAGGCACGATAAAGAACCTTAACGGAGTCAGCGAATGCAACGTCTCCCTGGCTTCCAATTCAGCGCAGGTCGATTATGATCCCGGCACGATCACAGCGGCTGACATAAAGAAGGCCGTGCAGGATGCCGGCTACGACCTCATCGTGGTCGATGAGGAAGATTCCGAAGACTCCGACGAAGAGGCCGAATCGGAAGCCCGGCGATATCAAGAGGATTATCTGAGATCCTTGAAAAGGGACATGTGGCTAGCCCTGATCCTGTCCCTCGTCGTGATGTTGCTGGGCATGGGATTCAACGATTTCCCCGGGAAAGGGTTTGTCCTGTGGGCATTGGCCACACCTGTCGTATTCTGGTGCGGCAGGAGATTCATCTCCACCGCCTGGAAGCAATTAAGGCATGGAACGACCAGCATGGACACCCTCGTGGCCCTTTCCATCCTCATCTCGTACATATTCAGCATCGTGAACCTTTTGTTCCCGGAGATATGGACGAGCAGGGGGCTTGAGCCGCACCTCTATTTCGAGTCATCGACGATGATCGTGGCTTTCATCCTGATCGGGCGTTACCTTGAAGAGAAGGCTAAACTCAGCACCGGCTCGGCGATACGAGGACTCTCCGGACTTCAGCCCAAGACGGTTAAGCTCTCTCCCGGAGAGACTTATACGGTCAACCCTGGCGAGAGGATCCCTGCCGACGGAGAAGTAATTGAAGGTGAGTCGTTTGTGGACGAGAGCATGCTCACTGGAGAGCCTGTTCCCAACCGCAAGAGCACCGGTTCCAAAGTTTTCACCGGGACAATGAACCAGCGCGGATCCTTTGTCATGAGAGCCGAAAAAGTCGGCAAAGACACGATGCTCTCCTCCATAATAAAAATGGTCAGGGACGCGCAGGGCAGCAAAGCAAGGATCCAGCAGGTCGTTGACAAGGTGGCTTCCGTATTCGTGCCTGTAATTATAGGAATATCCTTCCTCACGCTTCTGTGCTGGATGTTCCTGGATCCGTCCGACAACGGGGTGACGATGGGACTGATCTCCATGGTGACAGTACTGGTCATAGCATGCCCCTGTTCTCTTGGACTCGCGACCCCGACAGCGCTGACCGCCGGCATCGGCAACTGCGCCCGTAAGGGTATATTGATAAAGGATGCTGATTCGCTCCAGATTGCCAAAGACATAGACACCGTCGTTTTTGACAAGACCGGCACCATCACCAAGGAGCTTTCTCCGGATGTTGTACCTTCCGCCGACATGGAGTTCGTGGACGAGGTCAAAGAGACTTCAGCCGAGGCTGTCAGGGAACTGAAAAAGATGGGACTGGATGTTTACATGCTTTCAGGAGACAATCCTGAGAGAGCTGGAAAAGTCGCCGCGAAAGTCGGGATCGACAACGTGATCTCCGGAGTTCTTCCGGACAGCAAGCATGAGCATATCAAAGAGTTACGGGCTCAAGGGCGGAAAGTTGCCATGGTCGGTGACGGGATCAATGACAGCCCCGCTCTCGCGTTGGCTGACCTGAGCGTCGCCATGGGGAACGGTACAGACATCGCCATGAACGCGTCGATGGCCACAATAGTGAATTCCGACCTGCGTTCGGTTCCGGAGCTTATAAAAATGTCCAGAAAGACTTCGAAGATAATCAAGGAAAACCTGTTCTGGGCCTTCTTCTACAATGTTCTCGCCGTACCGATCGCGGCCGGCATCCTATACCCCATCAACGGCTTCCTCCTTAACCCGATGATTGCCGCCGCCTGCATGGCCCTCAGTTCCATCTGCGTCGTCACCAATTCCCTCCGCCTGAAGCGATAACGAAGAATCTACCCTTTTCGGACAATGCGCGCCCCTAGGGCGTTGAGACGGTTCTCGATGTCCTGGTACCCCCTGTCGATCTGCTCGATATTCCCGATCTCACTCGTACCCTTGGCACTCATGGCCGCAAGCAGCAAAGCGATACCGGCCCTGATGTCCGGAGAGAGCATCCGGCCGCTCCTGAGCTGGAACTTGTGGTCATGGCCGATCACGACCGCCCTGTGAGGGTCGCAAAGGATGATCTGGGCTCCCATGTCGATCAGGCGGTCAACGAAGAACAGCCTGCTCTCGAACATCTTCTGATGGATAAGCACGCTTCCCCGGCACTGGGTGGCGACAACCAGGATAACACTAAGGAGGTCTGGTGTGAGGCCAGGCCACGGGGCGTCGGCGATGGTCATGATCGACCCGTCCATGAAGGACTCGATAATATAGCTCTCTTGCTCGGGAACAAAGATGTCGTCCCCCCTCTGCTCAAGCTTGACGCCCAGCCGGCGGAAACTCTCAGGGATGATTCCGAGATTCGTGTATGACGTGTCGTTTATCGTAAGACTGCTTTGGCAAAGCGCCGCCATTCCGATAAAACTGCCGACCTCAATCATGTCCGGGAGGATCTTGTGGGAGGCACTGTGAAGGCTCGATACTCCAGTGATAGTCAAGAGGTTGGAACCTATTCCATCAATCTTCGCCCCCATCGCTGAGAGCATCTTGGAAAGTTGCTGGATATAAGGCTCGCAAGCGGCGTTGTAGATCACGGTCTTTCCTTCAGCCAGACATGCGGCCATCAGAATATTCGCCGTACCGGTGACAGAGGCCTCGTCCAGAAGCATGTACTTACCAGTCAAGTGTTTCCCTTCGGGAAGGCTCAATTTATATGCCCTTTTGTCCGTGTCGTACGTAAGCTCAGCTCCGAGCCCCATGAGTCCGGAGATGTGAGTGTCCACCCTTCTACGGCCGATCTTGTCTCCTCCCGGCTTCGGGAACCAGACATGGCCAAGACGGGCCAGGAGCGGGCCGGCCACCATCACGGAGCCCCTGAGCGTCGAACACATCCGCACAAACTCAGCGCTCTCAATGAAATCGACATTGAGCTTAGCCGCCTTGAAAGTGTACTCCCCGTCCGACTTACGGGAAACCTCGACTCCCATCATCTGTAGAAGCGAGATAAGGTTCTTAACGTCAAGGATTTCCGGGACATTAGACATCTGGATTTCCTCGGTGGTAAGAAGGACGGCGCTAATGACCTCGAGAGCCTCGTTCTTAGCTCCCTGAGGAGCTATGGCACCGCTTAGCTTATGGCCACCTTCGATAATGAATGAACTCATGGTTATCAGTTTTTAGACATATTCAACTTCACGGTTCAGGTCTATTCCGAATCTCTCGTTCACAGAATCCTGGATCGCTTTCGCAAGGGCCACGACATCATCGGGTGACGCTTTCCCGGTCTGGTTCACGATCACAAGAGGTTGCTTCTGGAAGACCGCCGCTCCCCCATGGGACTTCCCTTTCCAGCCACACTTGTCAATAAGCCATGCGGCAGGAATCTTGACAGTGCCATCCTCCAGATCGAAATGAGGAACCGCTCCAAGCGACTCATTTTGGGCGGTCTCGCTGACCTTGGTGTAAAAGTATTTGGAGACGCAAGGATTCCTGAAGAAACTCCCGGCGCTGCCAAATTCCTCAACTTCGGGAAGCTTTGTCTTGCGGATGGAAGTGACTGTCTCCCTTATCATTGCGGGAGTTAACTCCGCCGGGTCATCAGTCCCGAATCTCTCCTTGACAGCCTCCCTGACATGACCGTAATCCAAAACCGGCGAAGGGGTCTGAGAGACTCTGAATATAACACCAGTCACAATGTACCTCCACTTCCAGTCATGCTTGAAACGGGAGTCACGGTAGGCATATTCACACTCAGACTTTGGGATAGTTATCACGGAGGCATCCCTTGTGTCCACGCACTCGACCGATTCGATCAGCTCGCAGGCTTCCATGCCGTACGCACCTATGTTCTGGACGGCCGAGGCCCCGACTTCTCCAGGAATATAGGAAAGGTTCTCCGGTCCCCAGAGATTGTTGTCCGCGCACCAGGCGCAAAGATCATCGAACACGACACCAGCGTCCGCATGAACTCTGTCAGGGCTTAACCTCTGGATCTTTTTCATCCCGCAACGCAGGATTGTTCCGGGGAAATCCTTGGTAAAAAGCAGGTTGCTTCCGCCCCCTATCGGGAACAGCGGACGGGGCAGAGACGGATCGGCCACAACTTCCCGCAGTTCGTCAACACTATCATATTCAACAAGACAGCGGCACTTCACCTTCATCCTGAAAGTGTTCATGCCGCTAAGATCGACGTTGAAACTTGTTCTCATATTTACAAATATATGCAAAAAAGTCGTTCAGCGCAATATGCTATCATTTATAAATTTTGATATCACGATGTTTATTCATAATTTTGGGGAGTTTTATTTAAACACCGATGGAAACCGCAACCACCAGAAAAAAGACACAGGCGATATTTCGGTTTGAAGATAGTTTTATCGCCAAACTTAAATACTATGCCAAAATGGAAGAGAAAAGCTTGAACGCTTATGTCGAGGCTATCCTTCAAACGGAGATCAACCGGAGGGAGAGTCTGCCGAAGCTTTCCATCTCCGGAGTTTATTCTCCAAAAGTCAACGGACTGTCAGGCATCCTCGCAGGAAAGATAACCAGCCACGACCTGGATAAAGACGAGAGGCTAGCATACATCCTGAACAAATGAAGAAAGTATTCCTTGACACCAATGTGATTATTGACCTCATTCTCGGAAGAGAAGGGGCGGGATATGCAAAACAGATTCTCCAGTTCGGGATGGAATCTCAGATTAGGAACTGCACATCTGTCTTGAGCTTCGCTAATATCGCTTATGTTCTAAGGAAATACCTTACGCACAAAGAGACCCTCGACACACTGAAGACTCTGTTCGATAGCATCTCCATCCTATCGATGGGAGACCAACAGGTTTATCGCGCCATCAAATTGGATGGGCAGGACTTTGAGGACTCTTTGCAGGTCGCTTGCGCGAGTGCCGCCGGTTGCGACCTTATTATCACAAACGACAGGAAGCATTTCAAAGGTATTCCACTGCCTGTCTTCACCTCGGAAGAGTTCGTCAAAGCGACGACTTCTTATGGTTCCTCAATATGAGGTCATACCCTCCTCAGATTGCTTCCGCAGCCCACCCGCATTATTGAACTCCATAGCCTGGGATATCTTCCTATTCCAAAATACAAAAATATCCTGAATAAAACTATTGTATTATTATTTCAGTCGCCGCAGGAATAATCTCATCATCTCGTTCAGGATAAATACCCTGAATTACCTGCCCTTGAGCCAGATATAGTTTGGTCAAAGGATTGGAAACGCAAATCAATGCTTCCAAATTGGGATTATTTGACAAATCAAGGGTTGTCAATTCGTTCTCTTGGCAGTACAAATAGATTAAATTGACATTATTTGATACATCGAGGTCTGTCAAAAGGTTAGATGAACAGTTGAACCATTGCAAACTCACCTTATCTGACACATCAAGGGTAGTTAACCGGTTTGAGTCACACCCCAGAGTTCGCAAATTTGGATTATTTGACAGATCAAGAGTAGCAATTTGGTTTGACCCACACTCCAAAGATCGCAAATTCGGATTCTTTGACAAATCAATATCAGTCAATTGATTTGTATCACAGTATAAAAATCGCAAATTAGGGTTATTCGACACATCAAGAGCAGTTAACTGAGTTGAGCTACAGCGCAAGTCTTGCAAATTAACATTATTTGAAACATTTATACTTGTTAACTGGTTTGAATTACAGTTCAACCCCCTTAAGACCTCGTTAACTGACACATCGAGGGTTGTCAATTGATTTGATTCGCACGCCAACTCCTCCAATCGCGGATTATTTGAAACATCTATACTTGTTAACTGGTTTGAACTACAGTTCAACGATCGCAAATCTAGGTTGTTCGACACATCAAGGGTTGTCAACCTGTTTAAACCGCAAGATAGGTCCTTCAGATTCTTGTTCTTTGAAACATCAAGGGTCGCCAATTGGTTTGAAAGGCAGTTTAAATACAGCAATTCAGGATTATTTGAAACATCAAGAGTAGTCAACTGGTTTGAAGAATATCCCAATTCAATCAAGTTGACACTATTTGATACATTAAGATTGGTCAACTGGTTATTATTTGATACATCAAGATTGGTCAACTGGTTATTGGAGCATTGCAAATTCTGCAAATTCAGGTTATTCGACACATCAAGAGTAGTCAACTGGTTTTCAGAACATCCCAATTCAATCAAGTTGACATTATTTGATACATCAAGATTGGTCAACTGGTTATTGGGGCATTGCAAATTCTGCAACTTCAGGTTATACGACACATCAAGAGTGGTCAATTGGTTAGAACCGCAAAACATACTTATCAAATTCGGCATACGCTCGATTCCTTTCAAAGAGGAAATATCAAATCCATAAACCTCAATACTTTCGATTCGTTCTGCCTCTGTTACACTTATTTCGCCATCACTATTAAGATCATAATTCTCAACCAAATATGCCTTAAAATTCGAATCTTCAATGTCAACAATTTCTTCGGGATCAACACCATCTATTAGAATTCTAGACTCAGCAGGTATGAGGCTATCATACCGATCAGGATAAATGCCGGGGATTTCCTGACCTTGAGCCAAGAATAATTTAACTAATGGGTTGGAGGAGCAATCTACTTCCTGTAAGTTTAAGTTATTTGACAAATCAAGCTCTGTCAACTGGTTTGAAGAACAGTACAAAAATTGCAGACTATGACTATTTGACAAATCAAGTTCAGTCAACTGGTTTGAAGAACAGTACAAAAATTGCAGACTATGACTATTTGGCAAATCGAGTTCAGTCAATTGGTTATTATCACAATTAAGTGTTTTAAGACTTGGACAATTAGTGACATCTATTGACTCTATATGATTATTACGGCAATAGAGAGTATCAAGTTGATTGTTCGATAATACCAAGTTGGTTATGCCGGTACCCTCAACACGAAGGTAAAACAGATTATCCAAATACTCAATTCCGTTCAATGAATTGATTTCAGACGAACTTAAACACAAGTATCGGATATTATCTGCCTCACGGATAGATATTTCACCATCGCCGTTAGTATCATATCCATTTAACAAAGCAATCTTGAAGTTAGGGTCTTCAATAGGGACACATGCCACATCCGCGACATTGCCGTTCAGTGAATAGATGTAGGCGTTGTTCATTTCACTTTCAGGGGTTGTACCTCTGTAATTCATCAACATTCCACAAATAACAACCTCGTCTCCAACTTTTAACATCTCATCACCTTCAGACCATCGCCTGTCACCCAAATACCATGTCCTGTATATCTGGAACTGCTGTGTATTAGTAGTTCCATCTTTTGAAATATAGAAGGAGCTATTGCCATATTCAGCAGAGAACGGTTCTTTGATCGAAACAACCTTACCCTTAACATAATATGGTCCCACGGTTTCATAATTCGATGTCGAATACCAAGACAACCCCTTCGTCACCTCAATCGCAGCCGCCGCATTGAAAGGATCCTCTTTGGTTCCGGTACCTTTCGGACCGTCCGTTGAAAGCATAGTAGCTTCAGGTATGATATTATTGTTCCCTTCTTCCCGATTGTTCGTAATACCATCAATTACCTGATCATCATTAACATAGATAATATCCAGAAGGTTGTCACCATTTTCATCTTCCATAGGGAAACAATCTAATTGTGACAGGTTGGGATTATTAGAAACATTCAGAGATGATAACTGGTTCGACGAACAATGTAGCGTCTCAAGTAAATTATTATTACTTATGTCAAGATCCGCTAGACAGTTATCATTGCAGATCAAGGTTTCCAAAGACTGGTTATTGGACAAGTCAAGATCAGAGATCGAGTTGTTCTGACAGGAAAGATAGGATAATTTAGCATTGCTTGAAACATCTAGATCGGTCAAAAGACCCGCACCTTCACCACTTCTTGTTGAGAGTGAACTTATCACATCGTGTGCTATTATCGCATTAGGGCCATCGCATATAAGAATTTCCAGATTTGGCATATATTCTATACCTTGCATCGAGCCGATATTCCCGGTAACAACGTTTATTTCTTTAATGTCCCGTGCCTCTTTATAACTGATTTCCTTGTCTTTGTCTTTATCAAACTTCTCAACAAGGTAGTCTTTAAAGGCTTGGTCAGAGAATTCGATATTCCCCTCAGGAAACATCTCCACCTCAAGAGCGCTCATCCTGAAAGTCTTGTTACGAACGATCTCCGCATTGATATTGGCGGACTTTTCGAAGGTGTTACCATAAGGATCAGATACCGTAATAGAAAAGCCCTCACTGAAGGTTGTAGGAGGAACCACCAGCCAGAACACAGTCGCATCTTCCGCAGTTGATCCAAGTTCGACTGGTGTCTGACAGACAAGCGTAATCTCATCCGTGGCCCCGACAGTCCCAAAGGACAAGGTGGGTACTGAGCCTACCGATGCGGAGACAATGACTGAGCCGGCCAGAGGCTCGTTTAGATTGCCCTTGAGGGTTATTGAATTAACAGACACGCCATCACCATAAAGTTTCAGGATAAGATAGCCGCATAGGTTTTTGAAAAGGAGATCTGTGCTTTCCGTAACAGAAACCATCACATTCGCCCCCGAACCGAAAGAGTTCGCACTATAAGTCTGTTCGGATGGCAGGGTCAGAGAGACGACACCGGCCTCGCTAACCGAAGTCTCGGACAGGTACGGGTACACCGCATAAACATTGTCAAGTTCGCTTCCTTCACCCACACCCCCGGAAGTCACTTCCCTGAATGGACCGGAATCAGCATTGGCGGTACCGGCGAAACGATACTCTTTATTGAATGTGTACTTGTTGAATAGGGATATCCTATCATCTTCGTCCCATAGGACTTTCAGATTCTCATCGGCATGGACCCGGGTCAGGCCGTCCGAATCGATACGGGCATATACTTCGGAGGGATAGATCACATCATCCGAGATAGGGGTATTCTCTTCCTCCGCAAAGCATGATACCATGAGCATAGAAAAAGAAACCGCAAGCAAATTCCTAAATGTCTTCATGCCTTCTCGTTTTAGTTGTTTCCTCCCCACCCATGTTCGGTGGTATCATCCTCAATGCTCTCAAGGGAGCTAGTCTGACTCACCGCGATATTTCCTTCTATGACAAGAGAATAGACCTCAATTACCGGAGGCTCATACACCTCCAAAACGTTTGAGCGATTCATATTACTATCTATTATTTGGTTATATACTATAGGATAAACGGCCATATACTACAAATAGATGCTTTTCCTCACAGAAACGCATACCGCATTCAAATTTAAGCCAAAGATCACGATTAGAACTGGTCCTTTTTGGTCCTTTTGGGATAAGGTGACAGATCCTTCGCTGACGCTCAGGATGACGGGGATGCCCGATCAAGCCGGGCATGACGACTATTTAGGGCAGGCATGAGAGGCTAGTCCGCATCCTTGACCAGACGGACGGAGAGACCGTCGCCACGGTGGCCTTTGGCTTCCAAGGTAAAAAAGTCATGCGTAAATGACAGATGATAAGCGTCCGATGTGGCGGCATTGGAGGTGTAATATCCCCCAATGAAGGGAAAAACACCATCGATCGTCCTCACTCCCGCTTCCGGCAAGAAAACAGCCCCGGCAGACTCCAGTACGATTTCCCAGTCATTCCGGGAAATTGTGTTCGAACCATAACTGGCTTTAATATCATTGACTGAATTAAGTGGCCAGACCGTAATCCGCCAATCATCAGGCAACAGAATTACACCGTTCGTCCCCGCAACCTGCGCCTTGGCGAAACGCACTCCGGAAGAGGTGTTTCTATTATGCAGAATAAAAAGCCATTCAGCGACTGAAGGCGTGCGCCATAGATTCTCCTGTCCGCCGCCGTTTGAAATGCGGTTATAGCCCCAGTCCGCCTTTCCGCTCCGGTCGGACAAGTCACAATCCGGATCCCCATAGGCATAATGCAGGGCGCTGCTTTGGGTGTTCTCGTTGCCGCTCCATGGCTGGTAGTTCACTGCTCCATGGTCATAACCGCTGGTAGCCCAGCCGAAAAGGTCTATCCATCCGTTCCAGACAGGAGATATATTCTCATTCTCTTTGCCGACAAAATCGAACTGATGATCAGCGAAACGCCACTCACTTCTTGAAGCATTAAACCTCAAGTTCCCTTTCGAGAAAAACACCTGGGCACCTTCCCGCACTGAGAACAGGCCCTTAACGGCTCCTGTCGGCGACACCAACGTACTGTCAGATGTCGTAAACGAAAGCTCATTACCGTATGTGGTCCCCCCTCCGGTAGTGATATAGGCCCTCACAAAGTAGGTCGTACCCGGTGCGAGTCCTCCGATCCGGACACGTCCATTCTTTTCCGACGGATTGATCGGTACATGGAGACCTTCTATGGAAGGATTGTGACAAGATCCCCAGCAGATTCCGGATTCAGACCCGCAGGAAAAGCCATCATCCATAAGCGTTCTCCCGGATAATGCCGACGATGCGGTTATATCAGAGGCTTCCTGTGTCTGCACAAAGGGAGACACTACAAACTTCAAACTGTCGTATTCCCTGCGACTGATCCTTCCCTTGCTGTACTCCTCCTCAAAAGAGACACACTCCCGATCGACTAGTTTGAAAACAGCGATAAAACCACTCTCTTTTTCATCATTGAAATGCGACAGGAAATAAAGGTGCTCAGGACTGCCTTGAGGAAAGAGTTTTGACATCTCGGCGCACTTTGCGTTCAAACGGATTTCCTCTTTGGAAATCCGGGATGATATAATCTCTTTATAGGGCTTATCCTGCTTTATCTCATTGAACAGCTTATTTTTTGTCAGTGAAAGAAGCCATCTGGCTCCGTCCAGATAAGCCTCCAGATCCTGGTTACCCCATGCCTTACCAGAATCCGTGGAGTCTGAAGACTGGTGCCACCTTGAAAGCGACAGGATGGATAAGAGGCATAAGGCAAACCCGAAGAAAGGAGAGGCCCTTCTTCTCCAGCGGCAGGAGTCCAACGCCTTACGTACAGCCTCCATACCCTCGAAACGCCTGTCAGGCAACGGTCGAACGCATTTGGCGGCGATATGACTAAAACGGTGAGGAAAAATCTCCCGCAGAATCAGTCCGAATGAATATATATCCGTCCTACAATCGACAACAGTCCCTGAAGATTGTTCCGGAGACATATATTTCACTGTCCCTGCCGACTGCTTCAAGACAGCGTAGTCATCCGCGTCAGAAAGTCCGAAGTCAATGATCTTGACATTACCTCCGTTCCTGGTTATGAGGATGTTGGAAGGCTTCAGGTCGCGGTGGAGGATTTGTTTGCTATGAATGTACATCAGAGCGTCGACGAGTTGGTCCAACACCTTGAGACGGGCTTCTTTCGAAGGCTTGCCGGCAAGGAATACATCCAGAGTCACTCCGTCGATGTATTCCATCACGATGCAGGGTCCAATCGCCTCGTTCATCTCCTTGGCATTGGCTTTGGCAATATTCGGGTGGTCGAGCTGGGCCATCAGCTCAAACTCCTTCTTTAGCAACTCCAGATAAACCATCTGTCCGATGAACTCGGTCTTAAGCCCTTTGAGCATAAACCAACGGCCCTGCCGCCTCACCTTCACAAGGCGGTTGAAACCACGACTCGGGATCTCCTCGTAAATAGACCTGGAGTCGTTCTCCGAGAGGAAACTGCCGGAGAGTGGGCCGGAAGTGCTGTCGTCGTTCATTGATGTCATGGAAAAACATATAAAGATACGCCTTTTTTGATTCAAAAACCCTAAAAGGACCACAATGGACCAGCGTTTTAATGAAAAAAGACGCATATTCGCGACAAACAAACCCATTCCGCGATGAACAAGACCAGTCCAGAGATCCACGAGCTCAAAAGACGGTTCGAAGACCAATTGAGGCGAAAGATCAAAACCCCGAAGGATTTCATATTCCTGAGCGGCGTCGTCTGGGACCGTACCCATGAGACGATAAGCCCGACAACTCTCAAGAGGCTATGGGGATATATCGACGGAGCCGACCAGGCCCGGAGCAGCACACTGGACATCCTTTCCAAGGCGTTGGGATTCAAGGATTGGGATGACTTCCTCGCGGATGTGGATAACAAAGGCGGGTCGGATCTGGTGGTGTCCCCGCATGTCAGCGTCGATGACCTGAAAGAAGGTAGCCGGGTCGCCGTCTCCTGGAACCCGAACCGCCACTGTGTGTTCCGTTACCTTGGTAACACGAATTTCATTGTGGAGGAAGCCCTGAATTCAAAACTGAAAAAGGGTGACACTTTCAGCGCCACCCTTTTCATCCTGAATGAACCCCTGTTCCTGAACAATCTCATCCAGGGTCATAACCCGCCGGTGCCTTTCGTCATCGGCAACAGGGACGGTCTCCGGGAGATAGAGGTCCTTTAATTCCTACTGCTCGTCAGGTCCCTGATCCTGAGGGCCGGGCTGAGGACCCTGAGGGCCGCCCTGCGGGCCGTAAGGATTCTGACCAGCCGCACCCTGCTGAGCCTGGTACATCTTCTCGAAAGCCTTATTGAGGGCCTCGGAATACCTGTCGATGTCAGCGAGATTCTGGCTCTTGACAGCCTCCTTAAGGGAGGCGACATTTGTCTCGACCTCGGACTTAACGTCAGCGGGAACCTTGTCACCATTGTCCTTGAGGAACTTCTCAGCCTGGAAGCAAAGGGCGTCAGCGTTGTTGATCTTGTCAACCCTCTCCTTGGCGGCCTGGTCAGCGGCCTCATTGGCCTTGGCCTCATCCCTCATCCTCTGGATCTCAGCGTCGGAAAGACCTGAGGAAGCCTCGATCCTGATGTTCTGCTCCTTGCCGGTAGCCTTGTCCTTAGCGGACACATTGAGGATACCGTTGGCATCGATGTCGAAGGTCACCTCAATCTGAGGGATACCCCTCGGAGCGGGAGCGATGCCATCCAGATGGAAGAGACCGAGCTCCTTGTTGTCTTTTGCCATAGGACGCTCACCCTGAAGCACATGGATCTCGACTGAAGGCTGGTTGTCAGCGGCCGTGGAGAACACCTGGCTCTTGTGGGTAGGGATAGTCGTGTTGGCGTCGATAAGCTTTGTCATGACACCACCGAGGGTCTCGATACCGAGCGAAAGCGGAGTGACATCCAGAAGAAGGACATCCTTCACATCACCGGCGAGGACACCGCCCTGGATGGAAGCGCCGATAGCCACGACCTCGTCAGGATTGACGCTCTTGTTAGGCTCCTTGCCGAAGAACTCCTTGACAAGCTGCTGGACCTTCGGGATACGGGTGGAACCACCCACGAGAAGGACCTCGTCAATGTCGGAAGCCTGCAGACCGGCGTCACGAAGAGCGATGCGGCAAGGCTCGATGGACCTCTGGAAGAGGTTGTCGCAAATCTGCTCGAACTTGGCCCTGGTGAGGGTCTTCACAAGGTGCTTAGGAATACCGTCCACAGGCATGATGTAAGGAAGGTTAATCTCGGTCGAGGTCTGGTTGGAGAGCTCGATCTTAGCCTTCTCAGCGGCCTCTTTAAGCCTCTGAAGAGCCATAGGATCCTTCTTGAGGTCGATCCCGCCATTTTCGGCGGCGAACTCAGCGGCCAGCCAGTTGATGATCTCCTGGTCGAAATCATCACCACCGAGGTGAGTGTCACCATTTGTGGACTTGACCTCGAACACACCACCACCCAACTCAAGGATGGAGATATCGAAGGTACCACCGCCAAGGTCATAGACAGCGACCTTCATGTCCTTGTTCTTCTTGTCAAGGCCGTATGCCAAAGCGGCGGCCGTAGGCTCGTTGATAATCCTCTTGACATCCAGACCCGCGATCTTACCAGCCTCCTTGGTGGCCTGACGCTGGGAGTCAGAGAAGTAAGCCGGGACAGTGATGACAGCCTCGGTGACATCCTGACGAAGATAGTCCTCAGCGGTCTTCTTCATTTTCTGAAGAATCATAGCGGAGATCTCCTGCGGCGAATAAAGCTTGCCGTTGATGTCCACGCGGGGAGTGTTGTTGTCACCCTTGACTACTTTATAAGGAACCCTGCTAACCTCTTTGGTCACCTGGTCATAAGTCTCTCCCATGAATCTCTTGATGGAGAAGACAGTATTCTGAGGGTTGGTGATAGCCTGAC
>CACZHP010000006.1 GCA_902780935.1 uncultured Bacteroidia bacterium
ATCCGCGCCGATGGTACTGGCCCACCAGCTGGGAGAGTAGGTCGCCGCCGTTCTTCGGAAGTCCCTGACAGACGTCGTCTGCCAGGGACTTCTTCTTTTTTATTACTGGATATTTATTTAATGCGGTAGGGTTGGTCGTCGTAGAGGGTGTAGCGTTTGGCTTTGCGGATCCACTTCTGTTCCTCTATTTTGACGTGTTCCCGGACTTCCTGGAACGATATCGATCCTTTGATATAACTGAGGATTGTCGGATCTGACAATTTCTCCTCGAAGCCGGGCAGCAGCTCGAATTGCGGGTATCTCTCAAGGAAATACCTGATCAGTTGTATGGTGTGGAGAAGGGAATGGTATTCAGCTCCTGGCTGGAGCATAATCTGATAGCCTTGGCAACGCTGTCCCTGATGGCGTCCTGCCGCCGGAGTGAACGAGCATGGGCGCATCATGACTCCTGCCGGGGCTGGAATGACCTCTAATCGGTCATGTCTGATAAAAGGTGCTCCGAAATATTCATAGGGCCTTGCGGTACCGATCGCGGGGGTGATAGTGGTGTTGTTCCACAATCCACCCCCCGGATACATCTGGCTCGTGAACATCCCAGGGATGTCTGACGCCGGCGCTATTGTCCATGGCAGCAATTGCCTGGTCGAGTCGCTGGCGATGGCCGAGATGACATGGAGCGGGAAACCGGCCCCTATCTCTGTGTAGTACAGGTTGCAAAGCTCTCCAAGTGTAAGCCCATGGCGATGTGCCACCTTAGGCGTGTGTGGCTCAATTGTGTCTCCTGGCATTGATCCTTCCACGATCCTTCCCGCCGGATTAATATGGTCCACAATATAAAGCGCAGGAACGTGTTCCATCTTGGATATTGTCTCCATAAGATGGAACACGTCCTTGCTGTAATTGAAATATCTCGCTCCGGCGTCCTGGATCTCGACAACCACGGCATCCAATCCTTCCAAGGCCTTTTCCTCAAAGGAAATGTGATTCGTGCCGGGAGTCAGCTCGGTGTCTCTTGGAGAAAAAACCACCTTAAGATTACCTCGCTCCCTGAACAAGTCGTACATATAACGCCCGCGGGCAGTGTCCCAGCAGTTTTGCGTACAGAAACACCCGACACTTCCGCTTGTCAGGGCCTTGTCCAGCTGGTCTTCCAGAGCCGTGGTCCTGAACGAGAACATCAGATTCCGTTTTTAATGACTGATTCGGCGACAGCTATCACCTCCTTGGCTAAAGCCTCCGCATCCTCAAGCGTTGGAGCCTCGGAATAAATGCGTATTATAGGCTCTGTATTCGACCTGCGAAGGTGAACCCATTTACGCTCAGCCTCAAAGCTGATCTTCACGCCGTCAAGGCAATTGACATCCTCGGAGGCGTATTCAGCTTTCAGTCTTTCGAGAATCTTGTCAATGAGCCTCTTGTCTGAGAGCTCTATCTTGTTCTTGGCTATGTGATATTCCGGATAAGTCTTTCTTAACTCACTGACCTTTACGTGTTTCCTGGCGAGATTCGACAGGAATAGCGCAACCCCGACCATGGCGTCGCGGCCATAATGGATAGCGGGATAAATCACTCCACCATTGCCTTCGCCTCCAATCAGGGCATTCGTCTGTCTCATCCTTGTCGTCACGTTGACCTCGCCGACAGCTGCAGCATGATATTTCCCTCCGAACTTCTCGGTGACGTCACGAAGCGCCCTGCTGCTGGAAAGATTCGAGCAGGACACGGGTGCGTATGGATATGTGACCTCTGCCAGGGATATATTCTCCGCCTTAGCGATCTTGGCCGCCCTTTCGAACAGGTATGAGGCTACGCTTACCAAGGTATATTCCTCGCCGAAAGGCTCCCCATTCTCGCAAATGAAGGCCAACCTGTCCACGTCAGGATCGACGGATATTCCCAGGTCGGCGTTCTCCTTGACGACTGTGTAGCTCAAATCGGTCAGGTTCGAAGGGAGAGGCTCAGGGTTGTGCGCGAAGTCCCCTGTGGGTTCGCAATTGAGCCTGACACACTCCACGCCGAGTCTCTCCAAAAGCCTTGGCATGATGACGCCTCCAACTGAATTGATCGCGTCAAGAACCACTTTGAAGCCGGCGTCGGAGATGGCGTCGACATCCACTTCCGGCAGTGCCAGAACAGCGTCCAGATGCTCGTCAGTGTAATCGTGCTCAGTGACATGGCCAAGCTCGTCCACCCCGGCGAAATCATATTCTCCTTTGGCTGCTACCTCGAGGATCGCCTCACCTTCGGCGGCGGTGAGAAACTCCCCGCGGTGATTCAGGAGCTTGAGAGCGTTCCATTGGCGGGGGTTATGGGAGGCCGTGAGGATTATTCCTCCATCGGCCTCGGCGAAAGTGACCGCCATTTCAGTAGTCGGGGTCGATGCCAATCCTATTTTGATGACATCCACTCCGCATGAGACCAATGTTCCGACCACAAGGTTCTCGACCATTTCCCCGGAAAGCCTGGCATCCCGGCCGACGACTATCTTGTATTTCTCGCCGGCCTTTTTTTGCTTCCTGGAAGGAAGTGTGGCACAGTAGGCGTATGTGAAGCCTACTATGTCAACAGGGGAGAGACCCTCGCCAGGTTTTCCACCGATGGTCCCTCTGATCCCTGATATTGATTTGATGAGGCTCATTATACGGCGAGAGTGAGCATCAGCGCCCCGACGAGGCCGAGGATGGCGTAGAACTCGGGAAGAGCGGCGTAGATCAGAGTATTTGTCTGGACATCATGTCCTTGGGATATGCCGACAATACCGTTGGCGCAAACCTGCCCCTGACGAATCGCGGAGATCATGCACACGATGCCGACTCCGATACCCACACCGAAAAGAAGAGGTCCGTTGGCGGCGAAGTCAAACTTATAGACAAGCAGCCACATGAAAAACGCGACGAAGCCATAAATACCCTGGGTGGCCGGCAGAGCTGACAGGATCATGTAGCTGCTGGACTTCTCAGGGGCGTTCTTAAGAGCGCCTTCAGCCGCGTTTCCGGCGATTGTTGTACCGATGGCGCTTCCGACACCGGCAAGGCTGAGCATGAGCCCTAGCCCGAGATAACCAAGAATCTCATTCATATTCTTATAAGTTTTGTTTGTTTGTTATTGGTCTGTACATTCTGCCTTTGCCTTCGTAACCGCTGTTCTTGAAGAACTCGAGGAAATTGAGACGCAAAGGATGGACAAAGGCACCCAAGCAACACATGGCCAAGTTGAGCGCATGCCCGACAAGGAATATCAAGGCGAAGGCGATCCAGCCGACACCGAAACCACCGTCTCTGACTGTCATCGCGGCGATGTCGTTGAAAGCTTTTCCCAACATGCCTCCAGCGAGGCCAAGGGCATAGAGACGCAGGTAACTGAGCACGTCGCCCAGCAATCCTGTAGCGGTGTTGTAGGTCTCCCAGAGGCCTGGGGCAATGTTCTTGAGGGGATTGCGGTGGATGTCGCTGAGAAGGAATATTCCGATTGCGGAGATGATCCCTATGGCGATAATTATCCACTTCGTGACCGTTGAGCTAAGGACTCCTGTCAGGGAGATGCCTCCGACTATGACCCCGCCCACGATGAGAAGGGTCCATCCCCAGGTCCCGAGCGACTCGAGGAACCCGTTTTTCTTGGTGGCATAAATCGCCTTGAGTATGAAAGCCAGAGAAAGGTGGACAATACCAATCACTATGGAAAGCACCATATTGGCGTCGAATCCGGCGATATTGCCTGTCACCATGCATTTCTTCAGCCATGAGGGCACCCACGACACTGCCGAGATGTCATACCCGAAGAAGGTGTGCATCACGATTCCTATGACGAAGGTGCCTGCTCCGAGGGTGATCACCAGCGGAGCGATGTCTCCCATTCCCTTCGAGCGCCGCAAGAAAAGACCAATTCCAATGAGGGCAAGTCCGTAGCCGGCGTCTCCCATGCACATCGCGAAGAACAGCAGGAAGAAGATGGAGAGATATGGGGTAGGGTCGAACTCGTTGTACTCCGGCCTGCCGTACATGTCGGTAAGGACTGAGAACATCCGGGTGAACCAGTTGCCTTTGAGCTTGATAGGAGGGTTGTCCTCCTTCACGGCGACTTCCTTCAGGTAGATGACCCCGTCCATGGCGTCGAACGCCTTGCTTAGGCGTTCATCATTCTCCGCAGGAGCGAAGCCCTCGAAGGTGGTGATATGGTTCTCGGCGGCTTTCCCGGCCCCGGCGTCCGCCAGGTACCTTTGAAGTTTGGACATGGCGTTATCGCCTCTCTCCCTAAGCTTCGGAATATAATCCTTCAGTGTATTCAGCACTCCTTCGCATGCGATCAGCTCACCCTCCTTGTCGGCCAGGATACCTTCAGCAGTCGCGAGATCATTCTCCGGGGCCGGAATCTCCTCGGCCGGGAATGAGTATGCCGGATCGTCTGAGACCGTCACGAACCAGACGTGTTTCCCGTCATCCGCTATTTCCTGTAAAGCATATTCAGAAGCCCAGGAGGGGTTATATGATTTCTTGGGAAGCTTGTAGAAGCGCATCTTCAGGCCGAGTTTGCCAAGCTCCTCGATGGCTTTGGGGTTGAAATTGCCCCAAACCCTGGCATCCTCCAGTTTGTCCATAGCTTCCGCTATCTCCGCTTTCAGCTGGCGCTGTTTCGGGGATATCTCCTGGAAAACTGTCAGGGGATCACTGATCTTGCCGTCCGGGGAGAAGGTGAATTTCCCACTGTCAAGCTTGTCGCTGGGCTCGAAACTATCAAGATATCGGATAGCCTTGGCGCAAGCGTCAACCTCCGCTGACAATTTGGCTGAGGCATCATCGACGGGTTTCTCGGACCTGGTGATGTCCACGACCCCTAGCTCCTCAAGATTCTTAAGGAAATTGTCAGCCTCGCCGCTCAAAAGGGCGAAGGAGTATTTCATCATTTTCTCAATCATGGCTTTCCTCCTCCTCTAATGCCTCTTCGGCAGCATGACGTTCCTTGACTATCTTGGACGAGGCTTTGCTCAGGTTCTCCTCGTCTTCCATGTATCGCTTGATCTTGCGGATCGCCTCCTGGTAGCCCGGTATCTGGACTTTCTCGTAGAGATTGACCTTCTGGGTGGTCTTTTTCCTCTGATAGTCCAGAATGCGTTTCTTCTCCTTGTAAACCTCAGATTCGATCCCGAGGCGGGAAAGCTCCTTGAGGATAGCGACTCCGTCCATGTACCATGCCGGCTTCGCGAAAGTGTTGAAAGGCTTTATCTCATACTTGATCTCGCCAAGTTCAGGACACTTAACGCCGGCAACCTTTACTGTCTTGAGATCCACATCGGTTATGGACACTATCCCGTGGTCGAACTCGTTCCACAGAGGCGCCAGGTAGCTGTAGGTTTTCTCGGCCAGATCAAGCTCCCGGATAAGGCTCTCGCTTTTCTCCTTGGCCTTACGCACCTCAAGCCGCAGGGCGCTCTCCTTGTTCTGCAGGGTAGGGAGGGCGTTCTGTCGCATCTTGAGCTGCTTTTGCAGGTTGTTCAGCGATGTCTTGTTGTATTGAAACTTGATAGCCATTCTTTAGCGGCCTTTCCAGTATTTGTCTATAAGTGATTGCTTGATGCCGGTCTCGGCCTTGCTGAAATACTTCCCGAACAGTTCCCAAGCGGTGTCCAGCATCTCGGTTATCGAGATATTGACATCGATCGAGAGAAGCCTGGTAGCATATTCCTTGGCATAGTCGAGACAGCGATGGTCATAGTCGGAGAGGTCGAAACCATTTTCCAGTTTGGTCTTGGCGTTCTGGGCGTCGGCGTATAGACGGACTCCGGCGTTCATGACCTGGCTGTGATCCTCCCTGGTCTTGATGTTCTGGACTCTTTGCTTGAGTCGGGACAACGAGCGGAACGGGTCAATAATGACCTTTCCGGAATCGGAGTCGGCACGCAGAAATAGCTGGCCTTCAGTGATATATCCGGTATTGTCAGGTATAGCGTGGGTGATGTCCCCGTCGTTCAGGGTCGTGACGGCGATGATGGTGATGGAACCATCCGTAGGGAGCTGGACAGCCTTCTCGTAGATCTTCGCGAGATCTGAATACAGGGAGCCGGGCATGGAATCCTTGGACGGAATCTGGTCCATACGGTTCGAGACGATCGACAGGGCATCGGCGTACAGGGTCATGTCGGTAAGAAGCACGAGCACCTTCTCGTTCTTGTCCACGGCGAAATATTCTGCCGCGGTCAGCGCCATGTCGGGGACAAGGAGCCTCTCTACGGGCGGATCCTCAGTGGTGTTGACGAAGCAGATAATCCTGTCGAGGGCTCCGGCATCCTCGAAAGCGTGACGGAAGAAAAGGTAGTCGTCATTGGACAAACCCATTCCTCCGAGGATGATCTTGTCAACGTCGGCCCTTAAAGCCACATCTGCCATCACCTGGTTGTAGGGCTGGTCTGGATCGGCGAAGAAAGGAATCTTCTGGCCGGAGACGATGGTGTTGTTAAGGTCGATGCCGGCGATGCCGGTGGGGATCAACTCCGAGGGCTGGCGTCTCTTGTAAGGATTGACGGAGGGGCCTCCGATCTCCCTTTCCTCGCCTTCAACCTCTGGGCCTCCGTCGATGGGGCGGCCATAAGCGTTGAAGAACCGGCCTGCCAGTTGTTCGGAGACTTTAAGGGTCGGGGGCTCGCCAAGGAAGGTGATCTCGGCGTCTGTCGGGATGCCTTCCGTTCCTGAAAACACCTGCAGGGTCACAAGGTCCCCTTTGGTCTTGACGACCTGGGCGAGCCTGCCGTGAACCACGGCCAGCTCGTCGTTCGAGACGCCCTTGGCTTTAAGTGACACAGTCGCCTTGGTGATGGCGTCAAGCTTCGTGTATATCCGTTGATATGCCTTAATTGCCATATTCTTGCGTTATTTTACGGGTCTTGTTGGCGTATTCCTCGAAGGCCTCGCTGTGGAACTCTGTGTAGTTCATCTGGCGGAGGTCGTTGATAAGCTCCTTGAAAAAGTCGCGGCACTTCTCGAAATCCTCGAACTGGTATTCCTTGGAGCAAAGGTCAAGAACCATGTCGAGCATGTACTTCTGCCTTTCCATGGGACATAGGGCATCGATGCTGTCGAAAGCGTCCTGCTGAAGGAACACGAAATCGATCAGCTCCGACTTCCAGAAACTGATGTGGTAGCCGATAGGGACACCATCGTCGCCAAGGATGTTGATCTGCTCGTTGGCCTCCCGGCCGCGGCGCAGGATATTCTTGGCTTCCAGGACTTTGGCCACCCAGTCATTCTCTACGTTGCTGTCTAGGTAGGAGATGATCTCGGGATATTCCAGATATTTTGAATATGACTCGATAGGGTTGACTGCCGGGTAGCGCTTTTGGTCAGCCCTGTTCTGCTCAAGTCCGTAGAAGCACCTCGCGGCTTTCTTCGTGGACTCCGTTACCGGCTCCTTGAGGTTTCCGCCGGCAGGGGATACCGTACCTATGAAGGTGATGGCTCCGGTCTGACCGTTGTTGAGGACAACCATTCCGGCCCTGGAGTAGAAATTGGAGATGATGGCCGAGAGGTCGACGGGGAAGGCGTCGGCTCCGGGGAGTTCCTCCATCCTATTGGACATCTCCCTCAGCGCCTGGGCCCAGCGGGACGTGGAGTCCGCGAGCAGGAGGCATTTCAGACCCATGGCCCTGTAATATTCGCAGATAGTCATCGCAGTGTACACGGACGCCTCTCGGGCGGCGACGGGCATGTTGGAGGTGTTACAGATGATGGTCGTGCGCTCCATCAAGTACCTTCCCGTGTGAGGGTCGATAAGCTCAGGGAACTCGGTGAATATCTCCACCACCTCGTTGGCGCGCTCCCCGCATGCGGCCATGACAATGACATCCGCCTCACCCTGCTTGGCGATGGCGTGCTGGAGAACGGTCTTGCCGCAGCCGAACGGCCCAGGGATGAATCCTGTGCCACCTTCGGCAATGGGGTTGAAAGTGTCGATGCAGCGCACACCGGTCTCCATGATCTTTCTCGGCCGAGGTTTCTCCTTATACGCCTTGACCGCGACTTTCACGGGCCATTTCTGCGTCATCGTGACATACTTGGCCTCACCGCCCTCATCGGTCAGGACAGCTATCACCATGTCGATGTTGTAGCTTCCAGCGGTGATTATCTTCTTGATGGTATATTCTCCCTTGAAACTGAAAGGGACCATGATCTTGTGAGGCAGCCAGCCTTCCTTGACTTCTCCAAGCCAGTCTCCGGCGGTGACCTTATCACCTTCCTTGGCTATCGGGGTGAACTCCCATAACTTCTTGTGATCAAGAGGGTCCGTGTATTCTCCTCTCTTGAGGAAAACATCGTCCATCGTGGCCAGATTGTTCTGAAGCCCGTCGTAGACGCTGGACAGCAGCCCAGGCCCCAGGGTGACCTCGAGCATCCTGCCCTCGAACTCAACAGGGTCTCCGTTCTTGAGACCTCGGGTGCTCTCGAACACCTGCACGGAAGCCTTGTCTCCATTCACCTTGATGACCTCCGCGAGAAGCGGTGTGCCGGAAAGCGTGATGTAGCAAAGCTCGTTCTCAGCCACCGGACCGTCAACTTGGACGGTCACAAGGTTTGAGACGATGCCTATAACTTTTCCTGTAGTCTTCATATATGCGTATTCGTATTATTCGTTCTGTGGAGCTGTGTAGCTCACGCCGCCAAAGCTGGCCGTAGTCTCTTCGATAAGCCGCTGGAACATCTCCGCGCCAGTCTCCTCGTCCAGGGCCCGCCATCTCTCGATGAGCCTCATTTTGGCGATTATGCCAAGCAAGGCGTCGAGGTCAAAATAATTGAAAGTCGTCAGCTCGCTGATTTTCTCCCAAACAATGGCGTCCAATCCTTTCTCTCTACCGAGAATATTCTCCCCGGCCAAAGTCTCGGAGACTTTGGCAGCCTCCTCGAATTCTCCTGTCCCAATGTTGATGGTGTCCTGATTTTCAGGGCGTCCGAACGCCTTGTTGAGGAACCTTGCCTTTTTGTTGCGAAGATTCAGGTCAAAGGTGAAATACTCCCTGATGAAGCGGTTATCGTCCTTCAAGGCCGCCTCGTAGAAGCCTTGGTTGAGATTTTCTTCCTTGTAGCCGTCCAGAAGGGTGTCGACAGTCTTGATATCCTTGGCTGAAAGCTGTGACTTTATCCACTGGAGATAGGTATCCAACGACTTGTCCTCCCCGAACTTCCAGTCTCTGGAGATCGAGGGCAGACTCGCTATTATGTATTCGTAGTTAGCCATCACTCTCCGAAGAGCAACTTCCTCGTGGCAGGCCTGAGGTATTCTCCGATCAAGGCCTCGAAAGCCTCTGAAGTGAGGTCGATGAAATATGAGCCGTCTTTGGGAGCGATCCTGAAGCCTCCGGCGATCTTGCCCGAGAACTTCGCGGTGACACCTGAAGACAGGGCCTTTGACAGCTCGCCGTTGACAAAGGGCTCCAACTCACTTCTCAAGCTTTCCGGGAGAGTCAGCTCGAGGTCGACACTTTCCTGCGAGTTGAAATTCTTCGCCACGGAAGTGATGACTTCTTTCACGAAATCGGCTGAAGACAGGGCGGATGCGGCCTTGCCGCCAATCATGCCGCTCACCATGAGGTTCTCAATGTCCCTTTTTACGGACTGGATGCTCTGGGTGGCGGCCATCTTGACATCCCCCTCGACCTTCACTTGATAGTCTTTGGCATCTTTCTCGGCTTTTTTGATTATCTCGTCTGCCTTTCTCTGGGCGGCCTCAACTATCTCCGTAGCTTTGGCCTCGGCCTTGGCGAGGAGAGCCTCGCCTTCTTCCTTTCCCTTTGACAGACCTTCCTTGTAGAGCTTGTCAGTCAGTTCCTGGAGTTTGTTATCCATGTTATTCAGTGTTATTTTTCAAATATAGTAAAAAGAATGGTTCTTTACTAGCCAAGGAATCCAAGTAATATTCCGGCGGCCACAGCCGAACCAATCACACCGGCCACATTCGGCCCCATGGCATGCATGAGCAGGTGGTTGTCCGGATCGAATTCCCTTCCCACAATCTCGGAGACACGGGCGCTGTCCGGGACGGCCGACACACCGGCGTTCCCGATCAGCGGGTTGATCTTGCGGTCACCCTTGAGAAAGAGGTTCCAGAACTTGACGAACAGTACGCCCACTGTCGTGGCGATCACGAACGAGAGAAGTCCCAGAAGGAATATTTTCAATGAGTTCCCGGTCAGGAACTTGTCCGCCTGGGTGGAAGCTCCTACGGTGAGGCCGATGAGGGTTGTCACCACATCGATGAGGGGACCTCTGGCCGTCTCCGCGAGGCGCCTTGTCACTCCGCTCTCTTTCAGCAGGTTCCCAAAGAACAGCATACCGAGCAGGGGAAGTCCGGACGGCACGATGAAAGCGGTGAGGAGGAATCCCACGATAGGGAAGATGATCTTCTCTTTCTGGCTGACCTGCCTCGGTGCGGGCATCCTGATCAGGCGCTCTTTCTTAGTCGTCAGGGCGAGCATGATGGGCCTCTGGATGACAGGCACCAGGGCCATGTACGAATATGCGCTGACAGCGATGGCGCCCATGAGGTCAGGGGCAAGTTTAGAGGAAAGGAAGATGGCCGTGGGACCGTCCGCTCCTCCGATGATGCCGATGGCACCGGCCTGGTTAGGGTCGAATCCCAGCAGGAGAGCCAGCAGATAAGCGCCGAAGATGCCAGTCTGTGCGGCCGCTCCGATCAGCAGGAGTCGTGGTTGGGATATTAGCGCCGAGAAATCAGTCATGGCGCCTATTCCCAGGAATATCAGAGGGGGATACCATCCCTGCTTGACTCCTTGGTAAAGTGTGTTGAGTACCGAGCCGTCCTCATAAACACCGATGTTCAATCCCGGGAACATCGGGATGTTGCCGATGATCATACCGAAACCGATCGGCACAAGCAGCAGCGGCTCCCAACCTTTCTTTATGGCTATCGTTATGAATAAGACGCCAATGAGGATCATGGCGATATTCT
Source organism: uncultured Bacteroidia bacterium (assembly GCA_902780935.1). GTDB lineage: Bacteria > Bacteroidota > Bacteroidia > Bacteroidales > UBA932 > Cryptobacteroides. Next base: position 10,954 of record CACZHP010000006.1, read on the forward strand.
GCCATGTCGCATTGGCGAATCCGGTAAAATACCAGAATTGCTTGAGACTCTCTAAAATTGTGTTCATCCTAGGCGATCTTGACGATTTCGGCTCCCTCAAGCACGGAGTCGCCCTTGTTCACGAGCACCGCTGTGACAGTGCCGTCCGCTGAGGCCTGGATCTCGTTTTCCATCTTCATTGCCTCGATGACAGCGACTTTCTGTCCGGCTTTGACAGCCTGGCCTTCCTTGACGGAAACTTCTATGATCACGCCGGGCAGGGGAGAGGTCACGGCCTTGCCTTCTCCGGCGGGCTTTGCGGCGGGCGCAGGTGCGGGTGCTTGGGTGTCATTCTGAGGCGCGGCCGAAGAATCTTTCACAGCCGCGGGAGCGCTTACCGGAGTGTCCATCTCGACCTCGTATGTGGCTCCATTGACTGTCACGTTGGCAATATTTCCTTCCACGGAATTGATGTCGACGTTGTATTCGTTCCCGTTGATCTTGAATTTGTAGGTTCTCATATTTGAATATCTCTTTGATTATCTTGGTAATTGCCTGAAATTCTGGGCTTTGTCCGCCCATGTGCTGCCCTTGGTGGGGTTGATGGTTATGATGAGGCTCTCCTGGTCATGGATCCCTCCGCCAAGGTAGTCGTCCAGGGCGAGAGCTATCGCAGCGTAAACCTCTGAGCCGAATTCCCGGGAGAGAGCCATGGATATGGCGGCGGCCACCTCAGGGGTGAGGTCGCCGGCCTTCACCTTCTTCGCTTTCGGGGCTTTGGGCTGGCCGGACTGGAGCCGTTTGTTGGCGTTGCCGATCCAGCCGAAGATGAACGCCAGGATGAGGAGAGCTGTAAACACGACGAGGATGGCGATGAAGGTCAGGACCCAACCATGGGGGTCTTTCTCCTTCATGACCTGGCTCTTGGTCTTAGCGTCCACATCTCCGTTGTAGGAACCGGGCGTCGGTCTCTGCGAGACGGTTGTCTCGAAGTCCATTTCCTTGACTCCGAACGGTACCCTGACCACGGAACAGTCGGCGGGAAGGTCAGAGGGTATCTCAATCTGGTCGATCACCGTCCTGCCATCGTTGCTGACGAGGTAAAGGGTGGAACCATTCCTCAGGGAGAAATTCGTGTAATAGGTTCCCTGGCTGGCGTTTCCGCTGGCGTAGAACACCACGCTCTGGCGGGGTCCGAGTCGTGTGGACCTGTCAGAAGTGGGAATATGATATTTCTTGAGGTCGGACTTGTCATCCGAAAGGTAGCAACCTCCGAAGTTGACAGTTCCGTTGGATGTGTTGAACAACTCGATCCAACCTGTTCTCTGACCGTATCCGTCCGTGAGTCCGGCGGTGTTCTCGACCAGTACCTCCCCGATGATAAGGTCGGTGAGGTTCTGCGCCCAGGCGCCAGCGCCGGCTAACAGCATGAAAACGGTCAGGAAGAATAATCTTGTATATCTCATCGCCTTAAAGGGGAAGATTGTCATGTTTCTTCGCGGGCATCATCTGCTTCTTTCCAGCGAGTTGCTCGAGCGCTCGAATCACTCTGAAACGAGTGTTCCTGGGCTCGATGACATCATCGATGTAGCCCTTCTGGGCGGCCTGGTAGGGATTGTTGAACAATTCCTCGTACTCAGCCTTCTTCTCCTCACGGATCTTTTTCTGCTCACCGGGATCCTCAACAGCCTTGATGTCCTTGGCGTACAGCACATTGACGGCGCCGTCGGCACCCATCACAGCTATCTGGGCGGATGGCCAGGCGTACACAAGGTCGGCCCTCAGGTGCTTGCTGCTCATCACAATGTAGGATCCGCCATAGCTTTTCCTTAGCTCGACAGTGACTTTCGGGACCGTGGCCTCACCATAGGCGTATAGCAACTTGGCTCCGTTAGTGATGACAGCTCCGTACTCCTGCTGCGTTCCGGGAAGGAATCCGGGCACATCGACCAGCGAGACGAGGGGAATGTTGAAGGCGTCGCAGAAGCGGACGAAGCGGGCGCCCTTCCTCGAAGCGTTGATGTCCAGCACACCGGCCAGCATCTTGGGCTGGTTGGCGACAATTCCGACGCTCCTCCCGTTCATGTGGGCGAACCCGACGATGATGTTCTTGGCGAAATCCTTGTGGATCTCGAAGAACTTCCCGTCGTCCACAATGGCGCTGATCACCTTGTACATGTCGTACGGGGTGTTCGGATTGTCGGGGATTATCTCGTTGAGACTGTCGTCCATGCGGCTGACAGGGTCGTTGGTCGGAACGACCGGGGCCTCTTCCATGTTGTTCTGGGGGATATAGGAGAGTAACTCCTTGATCTTCGCTATCCCGTCCTGCTCATTATCAGCGGCGAAATGGGCCACACCGCTCTTCGAGGCGTGCACGCTGGCACCACCGAGTTCCTCCTGGCTGACTTCCTCTCCGAGGACGCTCTTCACAACGGCCGGGCCGGTGAGGAACATGTAGGAGGTGTTCTTCACCATGACGGTGAAATCCGTGAGGGCAGGGGAGTAAACCGCTCCACCGGCGCAGGGACCGAAAATTCCTGAGATCTGCGGCACCACGCCGGAGGCGAGGATATTCCTCTCGAATATCTCGCCATATCCGGCCAGCGAGTCAACACCCTCCTGGATCCTGGCTCCTCCGGAGTCATTCAGGCAGATAAATGGGGCGCCGTTACGTGTCGCCAGGTCAAGGACCTTGCATATTTTCTCGGACATGGTCTTTGAAAGCGATCCTCCCGACACGGTGAAATCCTGGGCCGCCACATACACCAGACGGCCTCCGATAGTGCCCATGCCGGTGACGACCCCGTCTCCGTCGAAGTGCTGCTTGTCCATCCCGAAGTTGACGCAGCGGTGCTGGACAAACATGTCAAACTCCTCGAAACTGCCTTCATCGAGAAGGAGGGAAAGCCTCTCCCTGGCGGTCAGCTTGCCTTTCTGGTGCTGGGCGTCGATCCTTTTCTGTCCTCCGCCCAGTTTGGCCGCTGCCCTGCGCTCGACCAGTCTCGCGATATTTTCCTGTTGAATGCTCATATTCTTTGAATATTTAGAACTACAAATTTACCAAGAATCCCTGGTCTTTCAAAATCTTATGCCTACTGAAAAATCCATGTAGTCAGCCTTGAATTTATGCGCTTTGATACAAACGCTGACAAAAAACGGATGCAGGGCTTCGGGATAGTACCTGATTCCGGCCCTCTCGTATAGCCAACCGTGCTCTCCGTGAATGCCCATTTTCCGCTGGAGATATATTCCCTCCTGAACGTATAAGGCGACATTATTGTAAAAAATTTCTTGAACCAGACCTACCCCGAACGAAAAAGGGGAGTAACCTTTCGAGGCCGCATTCTCTTCCTCGCTGTAAAGGATGCTATCTGCCCAGCGTAGGCGTTCAGTGTTGGAATTCCAGAACGCGTCAGCGGTGAATCCTGCTCCGAACCGGCCGCTGATCCTGTAGATGGCGTCGGCGCTGAGCGATGCCATAGGCCATTTCCTAAGGTTTGTTTTGGCTTGTGTCTCCCTTGATTCAGTCTTGGTGAACGCCAGCCATTCCGCGGCGCAGGCATGCACTCCTCCTCCAGCATAGACCTCATAGTTCCAGCCTTTCCGGTACATATCCCCGGATATTCGCCTCGTTCTTAAGATGTTGCCTTTGGGAGCGATCCTTTCCTTGAAGCGATATCTCGCGGCCAGCCCTCCGCCCCAATAATTGAGACCGCCGTTTGGATAAGCGAAGCGGGCGCTGGAATTGTGCCGGACATTGATTCCAGCTTCTATGTCCAGCCTGGGCAGGACGAACCAGGTGAGGTGGCCGCCTCCGGCGGCGTAAAACAGGACAGGAGCGCTGAAAAACCAGTTCGAACGGTTCTCTATCGGGTCGTAGTACCCCGAGGAATATGACAAGCCCAGGGATATGTCATATCCGAAGCCCAGATGCCTGGTCCTCAGCAAGTCCCTGGACATTTTGCCGTACAGGGCGACCATGTCGGAATAATGTCCTTTGCCGCTTCTGAAAACTACGTCGGAGAGAGTGTTGAATGTGATCCCGATCCCGAAAACAGGATAGTTGTAGCCGGCGGCAAAGCCGTCTGTGCCGTTGGAAGGATCGGTGGCGTAGTCCAGCTCCAAGGTGTAGGAGTTGAAACCTGTCGATGTGTAGGAATCCCGGAAAGAACCTATGGTCATCCTGTCGGCTCCAGCCTTCAGGCTCCAGGGCGTTTTATCCGCCTGAGCCGCAACGCGCGGACATGACAAACCCTGGACCGCTACGCAGACCAGGGTTGTGAGTATGAGTCCTTTAAGCCTCTCCATCGCCGGAGGAATCATTCCTCGGCGGGTTTCATCGTGTTATAGACAGCGGTGACATCGTCGTCGTCCTCGAGGAGTCCTGTGAGTTTGTCAAGAGTCTCCCTCTGCTCGGGGGTGACATCTTTCAGCTCGGTGTTGGGAATCCTCTCGAATCCTCCGGACACAAGCTCGTAGCCGTTGTCCTCTATGAACTTCTGGATGGCGCCATATGAGCTGTAGGCTCCGTAGATGACGATGTTCCTGGTGACGTTGCCGTCCTCATCCTCCTGCTCCTCGGTAAAGACTTCGGGATCATCGTCGCAGTCGCAGAGTTCCAGCTGAAGCTCCTCTATGTCAAGGCCTTCCTGATCTTTGATGCGGAATACGCACTTGTGGTCGAACATGAAGCTGACGCTTCCGCTGGTGCCCAGAGCTCCTCCGCATTTGGTGAAGTAGCTGCGGACATTAGCGACAGTCCTGGTATTGTTGTCAGTGGCGGCTTCCACGAGATAAGCGATGCCGTGGGGGCCATAGCCCTCGTAGACTATCTCCTTGAAATCACCCTGGTCTTTCTCAAGGGCTTTCTTGATAGCCCTCTCGACATTCTCCTTGGGCATGTTCTCGCTCCTGGCCTCGGCCATGAGCGCCCTAAGCCTGGGGTTGCCGGTCACATCCGGTCCGCCCTGCTTGACAGCGATAGTAATCTCCTTCCCGATCTTGGTGAAGGTCTTGGCCATGTGACCCCATCTCTTGAATTTCCTTTCCTTGCGGAACTCAAACGCTCTTCCCATGACTATTTCGCGCTTTCAATCCTGGAGATGTACTTGTCGATATCGTATCCCTCCATTGACTGAGGATACTTGTCCTTGATGGTCTTGTAATAAGACAGAGCCTTGGCGTTGTCGCCGAGCTGCTCGCAGACCACGCCGGCCTTGAGCATATAGGTGGCGGCGAACATGTTGTCACCGGCGGCGATGGCCTTGTCGAAATAGTTCAGGGCCTCCTTGTAGTTCTCCAGGCCGGTGTAGGCGTCACCGATGCAACCGAGGGCGCGGGCCTTGAGAATGCTCTCCTCGCCTTTGTACTTCTTCAGGTAATCGATAGCCTCCTGGTAGTGACCGAGCTGGAGCTCGCAGATTCCGGCATAGAAGTACACATCCTTACCGGCCTTGGCTCCGAAATCGTCGATGATCTGGGAGAACCCGAGCACGTTGCCGTCCCCGTTGAGGGCGAGGTCATACTCACCCGCGCGGAAATTGGCCTCGGCGGGATACATCTGGGCGGCGGCCTCGCGGCTCTTCGGCTGGTAGTAGAACTTGTAGAAGGCCACGATAGCGAGTCCGATGACCAGCAGCGCTATCAGGATGGAGTAGATGGTCTTTTTGTTTTCACGGAAGAACTGGTCGGTCCTGGAGACGGTCTCGTTCACTCTCTCCTGACGTTCCTGCTCTTTCAAGTCAGCTGTTTTCTTTGCCATTTCTATTTCTTTTTTGTTTTATTGTCTTTTAACTTCCATGACAGTCCGCGAAAATAGAAAAAATTGTTTAATCATGCAATATGATTATCTTTGCTTATCTTCGCGACAAAGACTTCTTTTGGGATGCCGACGCTTAAGAAAATAGCCATCCAGGACTTCAGGAACATCGTTCTGCAGGAGCTTTCCTTCTCCCCGAACATCAATTGCGTTTCGGGAAACAACGGGGAGGGAAAGACCAACCTCATGGATGCTATCTGGTACTTGTCCATGACTAAGAGCGCGTTCTCTTCCACGGACAGGTTCAATTTCCGTCACGGGACAGACGCGTTCGCGATCTCGGGGGTCTTTGACATGGGGGACGGCCTTCAGACCCGCTTCTCCGTGAGGGTTGATTCAAAGGGAGAGAAAAAGGTCCGTCGGGATGATAAGCCGTATTCGAGGGTGGCTGACCATATCGGGGTTCTCCCGATTGTAATGGTCTCTCCTTCAGACATTTCCTTGGTGAGCGAGAGCGGGGAGGACCGCCGCCGTTTCGTCAATTCCGTGCTGTCCCAGATGGACAGGGAATATCTTTCGGCTGTCCAGCAATACAACCGCCTGCTTTTCCAGCGCAACAAGATGCTCAAGGACGGGACTTTCGACGACTCCCTCCTTGGAATATTCGACGAGCGGATGGGCGAATACGCTTCAAGGGTGTACCAGTCCAGGGAGAGTTTTATAAAAGATCTGGAACCTGTTGTCTCTGAATATTATAAGGCTCTTTCCGGAGGGAAGGAGACTGTGTCGGTAAGCTACGTCTCGGATCTTGCCAAGGCTCCTCTTGAGGACCTTCTGAAGGCTTCCAGGGAGAAGGACCTGGCGCTAAGGTACACCACCTCCGGAGTGCAGAGGGATGATTTCATCTTCAAGATGGACGGTTATCCGATACGCCGTTGCGGCTCGCAAGGGCAGCAGAAGTCTTTCCTTGTCTCCCTCAAGCTAGCTCAGTACGAGATAATGAAGAAGCGTTACGGATTTCCCCCGACCCTGCTTCTGGACGATGCTTTTGACAAGCTGGACATGGGAAGGATCGGCAATCTGCTGGGCATGGTGGCCGGCAGTGATTTCGGCCAGATATTCATCACCGACAGCAACAAGGTCCGCATGGCCGGGATAGTTGACAAGCTGACGGCGGCCAGGGCCTACTTCGAGGCTGTCGGCGGAGAGTTCAAGGAGGCCGGCGATGCCTGAATACCGCAAGATAAAGGGGGTTCCCAGGAAAGAGGCCCTGGGAATGGATCAGATCGTGCCTTTGTTCGTGCGGTCGAGGGGGCTTAGCGCGGGGCTCAACACCAGGAGGATATTCTCCGCCTGGGACGAGGTGTCAGGAGTCAAGGACTTTACGCTCAGGAAGTTCTATCGGGATGGAAAGCTTTACGTGACCTTGTCCTCGTCGATGGTCCGTACCCATGTGGAGCTTCAGAAAGACTCGATTCTTCAAGCCGTGAACTCTTTCCTGGAGAAAGACGGCCTGTTCGACAAGACATGCTCCAAGGTGGGCTTAGTGAAGGAAATAATTCTCAAGTGATATGGAAGAAGGCAAGATAAAGATAGTCGTTGACGACGCCATCCCGTTCATCTCCGGGGTCCTGGAACCGTACGCCGATGTAGTCTATAAAGGCGGCCGGGAGATATGCAGGGAGGACTTGCTCGACGCGCAGGCCCTGATCATCCGCACCAGGACGAAGTGCGACGCCGCCCTCCTTGACGGCACTTCAGTCAAGTTCATAGCCACTGCCACCATCGGTACCGACCATATTGACCATGATTATTGCGACAGCAAAGGTATAACCGTGCGCAACGCTGCCGGATGCAACGCCGGAGGAGTGATGAACTATGTGTTCTCGGCTCTTTACGGGGTGGCTTCCCGCAAGGCCATTAGCCTGGATGGGGTCAATCTTGGCATCGTGGGAGTCGGTAACGTGGGCGGCAGGGTTGACAGGGTCGCCGGGTACCTTGGGTTCAAGGTCCTTAAGAATGATCCTCCCAGGATGGCGGCAGAGGGCACCGAGGGGTTCTGCGATCTGGATTATCTCCTTGAAAACGCCCAGGTCGTGACCATGCATGTGCCCCTGGACGAGACGACTTTCCGTATGTGTGACGACTCTTTCTTCGCCAAGATGCGTCCCGGGGCTATATTCATCAATGCGTCCCGCGGCGAGGTAGTGGATGACGCCGCCCTGAAAAGGGCTGTCCCCAAGCTCGGCCCGATCATCATCGACACTTGGAACAACGAGCCGGACATCGACAGGGAACTCCTGGACATGGTGGATATAGCCACTCCCCATATCGCCGGTTACTCTTATCAGGGTAAGCAGAACGGCACGGCCGCTTCAGTGAGGGCGCTGGCGAGGTTCTTCGGGTTCGAGAAACTCTATGAGTTCTTCCCCAAGACCGAAGTCGAGAGCCTGGAGGCCGTCAAACTGGACCTCAAAGGAAAAAGGCAGGGTGAGATCACCTCTGCCTTGCAATATAACTATCCGATATTCACGGACGATTTCATGTTCCGGATGGATCCCGGTGCTTTCGAGAGCCTTCGCTCCCATTACCAGTACCGCCGGGAGTTCTACATCGACTAAGAAGTTCTACTTGGTAGCGCTTTTGACCTTGCCATTCTCCTTGTAAGCGACCTCTCCAGAGCCGCTCACGCTGGCCGTGACTTTCTTTGCCTCCATGTTGCCGGAATAGAATGATCCTGAGCCGCTTTTGTACAGTATGAGTTCGTTCGCGCTCCCTTCGAGGTTCACATCTCCGGATCCTTCAGCTGTCACATAGACGACATCTCCGCGGATCGTAGCTCTCATGTCTCCTGATCCGGTCTTGTTTATGGTGACCGGGCCGCTGATCTCGCATTCATCCATAATCACGTCCCCGGAACCGCTTGCGCTGATGGTTAAAGACTGGCCCCGAAGCGTCTTCCCGAAATGGATGTCCCCGCTTCCTTTCTTATTCAATACCGAGATGCCAGGGGCATAAATAGTGACTTTCTCATCGTTGGCGACGATCACCCCTCTGTCGTTGGTGTTGAAGAATATCCTCAAGGTGCCTGCCTCGTTTTCTACCTTGACCTCATCCCTTGAACGATGAGTTCCTGACACGAGGACTTCCGGCTCGCCTTCCCGAGGAATGAAAGTGACATCCATCCAGTTGGATACCTCAAGGATGTTAAACTCCCCGGGATGGAACACCGCGGGCTCTGATTCTGAGTAAACAACCTCGGAAAACACCTTTCGGTAGCTTATCTCACTCTTGATCTTCTCCTTGGCCTCATCGCTGACCCTGATATAGCAGGAGGAGGCTCCGGCAGCCGCTGCCGCCAAGGCGATGGCGGCTATTGTGATCTTTATGCTTTTCATGTTATAATCTATTTATTGTCAAATATTTCCTCGGGTTTGAGACCCAATAGTTCCATCTTCCGGATAAAGACCGGGACATCCTCTTTGAGGAATTCTTCCCGGGAGTTGCCGAGCACGATCTCCTTAGCGTCGTCGGAAATGAAATACCCGATGCCGCGCTTGTTGTGAATGACCCCCTCGGTGGTGAGCCTCTCGTAGGTCCTCATCACGGTGTTCGGGTTGACTCCGATCGTCGCCCCGTATTCCCGGACTGACGGGATCCTGTCTCCAGGTTTCAGGTCGCCGGAGAGTATCCTCTCCAGGATGGTGTCACGGATCTGGAGGAATATGGCTTTGTTTGAATTGAATTCCATAGTCTTAATATATTAATGTTGAAGGTTCTTGACTTTGAACCAGGACCACAGACCCAGTCCTCCGACCACTACGACGAGACTGAGGTTGCTCCAGAAGTTGAACCAGAAATCAATGTTGCCCAAGTGGTTCTCCGCCCATTTCTCAAGTGTTTCGGCGAATGTCTTCAAGTCGATCATGGAAGCTGCGGAAGCCGCGATCGCCGAGACAGTCATCGAGATGACAAAGAGGGCGAGGATCGTTTTGGATATCTTTCCTTTCTTGAACAGCAGGGCACCGAGAAGGAATACAGAGACGGTCTGGAGTACACTGGCCACCAAGAACCAGAGTCCCTTGGCTCCAAACTGGACCATTCCTTCGCTGAATCCCGGATCAAAGTCCCTCCATGCGCCGAATAATGACGTGCCGGTATTACTGTCGATGAGGCAGACCAGCGCGTCGCTGAGAAGGTACACGCAAAAGAATGCCGCCGGGATGATCACAAGGCAGGTCAGCATCATGGATGTGAATTTCTCAATCCGGGAGGCCGGAAGCTCAATCCACTCGGATCCTTGGGCTTTGTCTGTCAGGAAACCGTAGGTCCTTGATGGGAAAACCATTAGGAATATACCAGTGGCGAGCGCGAAAACTCCGGCCCTTAATCCGAGAGGAGGCCTGCTGATTGGGGCCCCAGAGAACAAGGCGTTGATCCCGTCGTATCCCAGGGCAGCGAAGAACAGGTAGATGAGGTGGAAAATGACCGGGAGGATGGCGAAGATTACCAGAAACAATCCCTGATCCTTCCACCTGGACTTGAGGTCGAATCCGAAATATTTGCAGAAACGGCTTATGTTGAATGTGTTGCTCATGATTATGCCTCCTTTTTGTTGAATAGTCCTTTGATGAGATCCTTGTGGGCGTGGACGGCGTTGAAGAGAGCCTCGACGTTGACCTTGCTTTCTTCCTTATCGTAGTTCGGATAGACTTGCAGGAATCCTCCCGGAAGCTGCTCCCTGAAAAGGGAACCATCCTTGAGGGTCGTGCCGTAGTCGAAGAACAGCTTGTCGGATATTTCCTCCATGCTGGCGTTGAGGAGCACCTCCTGCTTGTCCAGAATGATCACCGGGTCAATGATGTTCTCCAGATCCCTGACCTGGTGGGTGGAGATTACGATGGTTGACTCCTCGGCCGTGTGGCTCATGATGGCTGAGCGGAACTGAGCCTTGGAAGGGATGTCGAGACCGTTTGTGGGCTCGTCCATAAAAAGGTATTTCGCTCCGGTCGCCAGGGCAAAGGCGATGTAGGTCTTCTTGAGTTGTCCGGCTGACATCTGGCTCATCTTCTTGTCAGGGTCATTCTCGAATTCCTTCATAATATGCAGGAACTTCTCGTGATCGTACAGTGGCCAGAACCTGCCCCTTTCTTTCGCGTACCCATCCGCGGTCATCGGGGTCGGAGCGACCTCATCCGGGAGGTAGTATTGTTTCTCCAGAAGGGAAGGAGTCCTGTTGAAAGGATTCTCCCCATCTGTGGTTATGCTCCCGCTCCCGACCTTCTTGAGGCCGCAGAGTAGGGTGAGCAGGGTAGTCTTTCCGACTCCGTTCTCGCCGAGCAGGCCGTAGATCCTGCCCTCCTCGAATGAGGTCGTGATGCTTTTGAGCACTGGCTCTTTCCCGTAACTGAAAGAGAGGTCTTTGATCTCAATCATATATTTGCGTTTTTTAGTGTATTAGTTTAATAGTACACCGCAAATATACGAATGAATTTCATTATCGCAAATTTTTTTTAATATTTTTTTCCCTCCACTCGCTTGGTGTCATCCCAGTCGCTGATTTGAACTGGTGGCGGAAATCGGCTTTGTCGGCGATTCCGAGGGACTTGCCTATCTTGTAGGCGGGAATTCGGGGGTAATCCACGAGCATGCGTTTGGCCTCCTCGATCCTGAGTTCTTTTCGCCATGTCAGGAAACTTTTTCCGAACCTGAGTGAGCAGAAATAGCTCAGTTCGTCGCTGGTGACATCCAGTTCCCGGAGTATTTCCTCAATGGAAGAGTAATTGAGCTTGTATTTTCCAGCGGCCACCCATTCGTCGAGGCGCTTGCCGACCATGCCTATGACCATCCTCGTCCGCCGGGTCTCGGAGATCCTTTTTTTCTTCATCAGACGCCTCTGTCGCCACCTTGACACAAGGTTTGATAGTTGAAGTTTTTCGTTGTTCAAGTACATAATAAACTCTGTTACAAAAAAAAGGTATAGCAATTTATGAAAAAACCCTTACTTTTGCAACCGTATATTAAACGGACATGTTGAGAATTGACGATTTTGCCTCTTTCCGAAGAGTCGCCACACCCTTTTATTATTACGATATAGACCTGTTCCAGCGTACCGCCGACAAGGTGGCCGAGCTTTCCGCGCGAACCGGAATCCATGTGCATTATTCCCTTAAGGCCAACTCCGACAGGAGACTCAATGAGATGATCAGCTCCAGGGGGATTGGAGCGGACTGCGTGAGCGGGGATGAGATAGACTTCGCCGTGAGCTGCGGATATGATCCGAAAAAGATTTTCTTCGCTGGAGTCGCCAAGTCGGACAAGGAGATCTGCCAGGCCTTCCAGGTCGGGATCGGCGCTTTCGTCGTCGAGTCCCTTGAGGAGATCGAGATCGTGAGCGACATCGCCCGCAGGCTTGGCCGCAAGGCTCCTATGAGCCTGAGGATCAATCCCAATATCGACGCCCATACCCATCATTATATCACTACCGGCCTGTACGAGGATAAGTTCGGCATCTCGGACAGGAGTTTCGACGAGGCGGTCGCGATGGTGAGGGACAACCCCTACATCGATTTCTACGGACTTCAGTTCCACATCGGCTCCCAGATCCTGGAGGTCGAGGATGTCGTGAAACTCGAGTGCGAGAAAGTGAGTAAGATCGTCGAGCGTTTCGAGGAGACTGGCCTTGTGGTAAAGAATATTGACCTTGGAGGCGGGCTGGGTGTCGATTATGACGATCCGGACGGCCATCCCGTTCCTGATTTCGAGTGCTGGTTCAGGACCATCCATGACAATCTCAAGCGCCGTCCTGACCAAGTTCTCCACATCGAACCGGGCCGTTCGATCGTTGCCCAGTCGGGCTCCCTTATCACGGAGGTCCTTTATGTCAAGAAGGGCGAGAACAAGCGCTTCCTGATGGTCGATGCCGGAATGAACGACCTTATCCGTCCCGCATTGTACGGAGCATACCACAAGATAGAGAACCTCTCCGCCCATTATGAGGACGGAGACAGCCGCGAGACACGTGTGTACGATGTCGTGGGGCCGGTCTGTGAGTCTGCCGACTGCTTCGGAAAAGAGCGTCCCCTGGCCAAGAGCCACAGGGGAGACAGGATCGCCATCCGCAGTGCTGGAGCGTACGGCCAGGTCATGGCCTCTCACTACAACATGCGTCCCATAGCCCCGTCCGTGTATTCAGATAGGGTCTCTGAGGCTCCGAGAAGGAAGGATTATTTCGCCAGTGTTGATTAAGGGGGGAATCTTATCTCCTGAATCCTCTCATCCTTTGCGCAAGGTTGCCGGTCAGGGCGCCTTTCATCATCTTGCGGGTTGTCTCGAACTGTTTGAGGAGTTTGTTGACCTCGACCACGTTCGTGCCGCTTCCGTCCGCTATCCTCTTGCGGCGGCTGCCGTTGATGATTTCAGGATTGTCCCTTTCCTCGGGAGTCATGGACATGATGATGGCCTCTATCCCCTTGAAGGCGGTGTCGTCATCAATGTCTATGTCCTTTATCATCTTCCCGACTCCGGGGATCATGCCCGCCAGATCCTTGATGTTGCCCATTTTCTTGACCTGCTGGATCTGGTTGTAGAAGTCCATCAGGCCGAACTGGTTCTTGGCGAGTTTCTTGCGGGTCTCCCTGGCCTGCTTCTCATCGAACTGCTCCTGGGCCTTCTCCACGAGGGAGACCACGTCTCCCATGCCGAGGATCCTGTCAGCGATCCTATCGGGGTGGAACACGTCCATCGCGTCCATCTTCTCTCCCGAGGAGATGAACTTGATAGGCTTGCCGGTGACATATTTGATGGATAGAGCGGCTCCGCCCCTGGTGTCGCCGTCCATCTTGGTGAGGACGACCCCGTCGAAGTCCAGTCTCTCGTTGAAGACCTTGGCGGTCTCGACAGCGTCCTGGCCGGTCATGGCATCCACGACGAACAATGACTCCGTGGGCTGGACGGCCTTGTGGAGAGCTGAGATCTCGTCCATAAGCTCCTGGTCGACCGCCAGGCGGCCGGCGGTGTCTATGATCACTACCGGGTACCCCTCCGACTTGGCCTTGGCGATGGAGCCCTTGGCTATCTTAATGGGGTCTTTCTCTCCTTCTTCGGTATATACCTCGACTCCGATCTGTTCTCCAAGAACCTTCAACTGCTCGATGGCAGCGGGACGGAAAGTGTCGCAGGCGGCGAGAAGGACCTTCGTCCCTCTCTTGCTCTTGATGTTGTTCGCGAGCTTGGCGGAGAAGGTCGTCTTACCGGAACCGTTCAGACCGGCCACAAGGACTATCCCCGGATTACCCTTGATGTTGATGTCCATTGATTGGCTGCCCATGAACTCGGCGAGCTCGTCGTGGACTATCTTGACCATCATCTGCTGGGGCTTGACCGCGGTAAGCACGTTCTGGCCCATAGCCTTCGTCTTGACCCTGTCGCAGAATTCTTTCGCGACCTTGTAGCTCACATCGGCGTCAAGCAGCGCCCTGCGGATGTCTTTGAGAGTCTCGGCGACATTTATCTCGGTGATCCTGCCTTCGCCCTTCAGAATCTTGAATGAGCGTTCCAGCCTTTCCTGTAAGTTCTCGAACATAGGGGGTTCTCTTTAAATAATATGGTCAAACATCAAGACCGCGAATATACGAAAAATTGATGGGACGGTGCCGGGATGCCGCAAGTTCTTTGCGGCGTCTCGAGAGTTCGGGGAGGTCGCTCTCCGGGAAGGCCCATTCCTCGAACCTTGACAAGACGTATTCAGTGGCCTGCTCCGAGGGATGAGTCATGTCAGGAGCATAGAAACGGTAGTCCCGAAGCTCATCCATGAATATCTCATAAGCCGGGAAGTAGTCCGCACGCTCCGGAAAAGCATTTGTCACTTCGTCAATGGCAAGCAGCAAAGTGCTCTTGCTCAACTGGTTCCCGTGGGCCCCGTCTTTGAGGTGACGGATGGGGGAGACAGTGAATATGAATTGTTTCTCCGGGAATCGGCGGACGAGGTTCTTAAGTAGGATAGTGACTTCATCGACTCTTAGACGGCGTCTTGTGAATTCCTTCGCGTCCCGCTTGAGGCAGTTAGACACGACCTCACCGGTCGCCACATGCTCGAAACACCATGCCGTCCCGAGGGTGATTATCACCTTCAGGGAGGATTTCCAGAAGGCTGACGCTTTCCCAAGCGAGGAATTGGCGACTTCCAGAAACTCCTCCTCGGTTCGCCGGGCGAAAGAAGTGTGGTGGCTGAACGAGCACACCAAACCGGCGCCCGCTCCCATCATGACGCATTCATCCTTTGTGAAAGGGACACCGGAAGCCAGCCTGGCAACCGAATTGCAGATCGAGACAGGATTGTATATGGTTCCGAAAGGGTTGGAGAGGACGTTTATGCCAAGCTCTTCCATCTTTTTCCCCATGTTGTCGGCGAAACAACTTCCCAAGGTTATCACCTGTTCATTCACAGACAATTGAACCCGGCTCCTGCCGGTCTGTACCGGAGTTTGAAGTTTCATTTCTTCCATACCGCTAAATTACGAAAAAATACTATTTTTGTAACCATGAGAAGCATTCTGTCAATCCTTTCCGCCGCTGTGATAGCCGCTGCGGTCTCTTGTTCCGGACCCAAGGACGGGACATATTCACTGACCCTCCTGACAACAAACGATGTCCATGGGACGTTTTTCGACTCGACCTATGTCGGGGGCAATGTCAAACGCTCTCTCTATGCCGTGAAATACGTTGTTGACAGCGTCAGGGCCTCTGTTGGTGATGAGAACGTCATATTGGTGGACGCCGGCGACATCGTCCAGGGGGACAACGCGGCCTATTACTACAATTATGTGGACACCCTGACACCGCACGTGTATCCCAGGTTAGCGAAATACATGGGCTATGACGCGGTCGTCCTCGGCAACCATGACATCGAGGCGGGACATCCTGTGTATGACCGCCTGGCACGGGACATGAAGGCGGCTGGAATTCCCCTTCTGGCGGGTAACGCTATCCGTAACGACAACGGACAGAGATATTTCCCTATCTACACTATCCTCAAGCGCAAGGGGCTCAGGATCGCCGTCCTCGGCTACGACAACGCCAATATCGCTGGATGGCTTCCCGAAAGGCTCTGGAGCGGGATGAAGTTCACGAGCCTGATTCCTCTGGTGCAGCAGGATGTGGATGCTGTCATCGCGAAGGAGAAGCCCCATGTCGTGATTGTCGCCGTCCATTCGGCTACGGGTTCCGGAGACGGCAAAGTTCTTGAGAGCCAGGGGCTTGACCTTATGCAGACCCTGCATGGAGTGGACTTTCTCGTCTGTTCCCATGATCACAGGCCGAAAGTCGTTGAGAGTGACACCCTTTGCCTGATCAATTCGGGAAGCCACAGCCGTTTCGTCGGACACGGCAAGATCGATTTCACCGTCAAGGGAGGAAAGGTGACGGCCAGGAAGGTCTCGGCCGACCTTATCCCGGTGGACCGCATGAAGATAGACAAGGAGATGTCCGAAGCATTCCACGATGACTATCTGGCTGTCAAGGAGTTCACGAACCGTAAGGTCGGGGACCTCAAAGTGGACCTGGTCACCAGGGACGCTTACAAGGGGATGAGCCCGTATCTGAACCTTATCCACACCTTGGCTCTGACCCGCTCTTCCGCGAAGATCTCTTTCGCCGCTCCTCTGACCTTCAACGGGACAGTGAAGGCCGGCACATTGGTGTATAACGACTTGTTCACGGTCTATCCTTTCGAGAACCAGCTGTATGTCGTCAATATGACCGGCAAGGAAATCAAGGATTATCTTGAGGCCTCTTACGACACATGGATCAACACCGTCTCCAAACCTTCCGACCATGTCCTCAAGATAGCCGAAAGGGCGGATCCCAGGACAGGGGCGGAATCGTGGTCTTTCGTCAACCGGTCATATAATTTCGACTCGGCAGGAGGTCTTGTTTACTCTGTTGACGTGACGAAGCCTCTCGGGGAGAGGGTGATAATCAAATCCTTGGTCGGAGGAGAGACCCTCGATCCAAGCAAGACATATCCCGTGGCAATGACCTCTTACAGGGCGAGCGGTGGCGGCGGCCTTATGGTCGCGGCCGGAATTGCCACAGGCAAGATCGAGGAACGGGTCGTGGAGATCTACCCAGAGTTCAGGCAGCTGCTCTATGATTATCTCATGGAGAAAGGCTCCATCGATCCGGTCGCCATTTCGGACAAGGACAAGATAGGGGAGTGGCGTTTCGTGCCCGAGAAACTTGCGGAGCCTGCCTTGGAGAAGGATATGCGTCTAATATTCAAGTGATTATAGCCTGGCTCCCTGAGTCATCGCCCGATACTCGGCCGGAGTGCGGCCGGTCATGTGGCGGAATGCCGTGAAGAAATAATCATGATTGTTGTAGCCTACTCGGTAGGCTACTTCTTTTATGCTCACCGAGGTGTTGGTCAGCAGCTCTTTCGCCTTGCTCATACGGACTTCGCTGATGTACCTGGCAGGGGAGAAGCCGGTATATTCCTTGAAAGTCTTGCGGAAGGTCGAGTAACTCACGCAGAGCTTTGCGGCCACTTTCTCCGGGGAAATGTCCGTGTAGTTGTCCTGGATGATCACTTTCGCCTGACTGATCTTGCGGGCCATGTCCGACTCCTCGAACTGGGAGTTGCGGTCGTAAAAGTAAGCCAGGCTCAGAAGCCGCCCCACAATCCCGGCCAGAAACTGCTGGAACCCTGATTCTTGCTTTACGGCGGCGGAGATGGCCTCATTGTAGAGCGCCACGATGTCCTCGTGGATGTTGACCTTGAACACCGGCCTTTCCTTTGAGAAGAACCCCCGCTCGATCAGGTTATCGACGAAATGGCCGTTGAAGCCAATCCAATATTCCTTCCAGCCGGTCTGCTGGTCGGGGTGGTAGGAATGCCATTCCCCGGGGAACAGGAGGAACATCATCCCGCTCTCCACATGGACAGGCTTGTTCCTTCCCAAAGTCCCGCAGTAGAATTTCCCCCTTCCTTCGGTGATATAAAGTAGCTGGTACTCTTCCAGCACCCGGCCGCTGCTGACGGTGAAAACATATCTCGAAGGGTGGTTCCTCGGCGGATACTCCATCCCCGGCGCGATCTCCTGGAAGCCGGCCGAATTGACGGCGGTGCCCCATTGGAGATCGACCGGATTCACCGCCAAATATTTAAGATGAACGGACTCCATGGTTTTCACTCAATTACAAAGATATGAAAAAATCGGATCAAATTTCCAAGTTGTAATGTCAGATTCTTCAGCGCTCATGATATTAAAAAGACGAAATTTGTAAAAGACTAATCAGACCACATAATCATGAATTTCCTAGCATTCGATCTCGGAGCAACAAGCGGGAGGGCTATCCTCGGAAAAGTCGAGGATGGCAAGTTGTCCTCCGAGGAAGTCTATCGTTTCCCGAACGCCGTCAAGGAGATTGACGGCAAATATTACTGGGATATCTACTCCCTTCTGGACCATTTCAAGGCGGCGATGAAGGAAGTCTCAGGGAAGGGTATCAAGGTCGAGTCCATCGGCATCGACACATGGGGTGTCGATTTCGGCTGCATCGGTCCGGATGGCGAGGTGCTCGGCTTGCCCAGGGCGTACCGCGACCCTTACACCGACGGGATTCCGGAGGAAGTGTTCAAAATCATCCCCAAGGAGGAGCTATACAAGGCCACCGGGACGCAGATCATGAACTTCAACACTATTTTCCAGATCTATGCCCAGCACAAGGAGCCTGATTCACCGATCCATAAGGCCAAGGAGATTTTGTTCATGCCTGACCTCATGGCCTACCTCCTGACAGGGGAGAGGGTCTGCGAATACACTGACGCCTCCACCTCAGGTCTTATCGACCCGAGGACCAGGGACTTCGACCGGAGCCTGTTGGAGCGTCTTGGGATTAATCCAGGCATCCTTCGCCCTATTGTCCAGCCCGGAACCAAAGTGGGGCTGTTGAAGCAGGAAATCTGCAACGCTACCGGCATGGAGCGCATCCCTGTGATAGCGGTCGCCGGTCATGACACCGCTTCGGCCATCGCCGCCGTCCCCGCTGAGAATGAGCATTTCGCATATCTCAGCAGCGGCACCTGGAGCCTGATGGGCATCGAGTCCCCGGTTCCGGTCGTCAATGACAAGTCGTATGAGTACAATGTCACCAACGAGGGTGGAATCGAGGGCACCACAAGGTTCCTTAAGAATATCACCGGCATGTGGCTCCTCGAGCAGAGCCGCAAGACTTGGGCAGCTGAGGGCAGGGAGTACAACTACGCCCAGATCGAGGCTATGGGTAGGGAAGCTATTGATTTCCCGTCTGTTATCGATCCTGACGACCCTCGTTTCGCCGCTCCGAAGGACATGGACGCTGAGATAAAGAAGTCTCTCGCCGAGTCCGGCCAGGAGGTCCCCAAAAATGACGCGCAGATGATCAGCTGCATCTACCACAGCTTGACCAAGAAATACAAGGAAGTCATTGCCATGCTGCAAAGCTTCGCGTCATTCACCATCGACAAGCTCCACGTAATTGGAGGCGGCTCGGCCAACAAGCTCGTGAGCCAGCTCACCGCCGACACCCTCGGGATTCCGGTTGTCGCTGGTCCTGTCGAGGGCACTGCCATCGGAAACATCATGATGCAGGCCAAGGTGGCGGGACTCGTCAAGGACCGCTGGGAGATGCGCCGCATCATCGGAAATTCAATTGAGACAAAGACTTATTATCCAAACAATTAATATCCAAGAATATGAACGAGCAGAAAATCATCCAGGCCTACGAGATGGCCAAAGAGCGCTATGCCGCTATCGGTGTCGATACTGACAAGGCTATCGCCGAGCTTGAGAAACAGCAGATTTCCCTCCATTGCTGGCAGACAGACGACGTGATGGGATTCGAGAGCAACGCCGGCCTTTCCGGAGGTATCCAGACCACCGGAAACTATCCCGGACGCGCCCGCAACATTGACGAGGTCCGCGCTGACCTCGAGTTCGTCAAGACTCTCCTCGCCGGTAACCACCGTATCAACCTCCATGAGATCTACGGGGATTTCGGAGGCAAATTCGTGGACCGCGACCAGGTGGGTGTCGAGCACTTCCAGAGCTGGATCGAGTGGGCTAAGGCCAATAATTTCAAACTTGACTTCAACTCCACTTCTTTCGGCCATCCGAAGAGCGGGGACCTGAGCCTTGCCAATCCTGATCCGGCTATCCGCGAGTTCTGGATCGAGCACACAAAGCGCTGTCGCCGCATCGCCGACGCCATGGGTAAGGCACAGAACGACCCTTGTATCATGAACATCTGGGTCCATGACGGCCAGAAGGACTACACGGTCAACCGCAAGAAGTATCGCGAGATCCTCGCCGCTTCCCTCGACGACATCCTCAAGGAGGATCTCCCTGGCATGAAGAGCTGCGTTGAGGCGAAGCTCTTCGGAATCGGTCTCGAGAGCTACACTGTCGGTTCGATGGACTTCTTCGAGGGCTACTGCGCTTCCCGCAACGTGATCTATACCCTCGACACAGGCCACTACGAGCCCACCGAGAACGTCGCTGACAAGGTTTCTTCCCTGCTGCTCTATGTCCCCGAGCTGATGCTCCATGTGAGCCGTCCCGTCCGTTGGGACTCCGACCATGTGACCATCATGAACGACATGACCCTGGACTTCTTCAAGGAGCTTGTCCGCAGCGATGCCCTGCACCGCGCTCATGTCGGTCTGGACTACTTCGACGCTTCCATCAACAGGATCGGTGCCTACATCATTGGAACCCGCGCCACCCAGAAGTGCATCCTGAGCGCTCTTCTAGAGCCTCTTGCCAAACTGCGCGAGTACGAGGCCGAGGGCAAGGGCTTCCAGAAGCTTGCCCTCCTCGAGGAGGCCAAGACCCTTCCTTTTGGAGCTGTGTTCGATTACTTCAACTGCAAGAACGGCGTCCCCGTCGGCGAGGAGTTCATCCCTTGCATCGAGAAATACGAGAAGGAAGTCACTTCCAAGAGGTAGAAAAAAAAGAGGGATGGCTCAGGCCATCCCTCTCTTTTTGCTTATGAACGGAAGTTCATGACGCTGAGGACTTTCATAGATTCATCCTCGGCGGTGAGATAGGTGATCGAATAATCCTTCCCACCTTTGGGAACATCAAGCACGATGTGCCCTCCGCTGAAAGAGTCTTTGTGGATGATGCCAAGCCATTCCTTTCCGGCATCTTCCTGGCGTCTTTCTTTCGGGAATATCCCGGGGCAGACAATCCTCTCACCCGGGTAGATGCTTTGGTCGGCGATCCTCTCCATCACCGGTGCCACATTGTGGAGCTGGTCCCAGACGCAGCTGACATAAACCCTGGCCTGGAGCGCCTCCAGGAGTTTCCTTGTCATGGAGTAATGGCCGTGGTGGTTAATCTTCGCGACGCTGACCTTTTCGCAAACCTCGGCGATGTCGTCCTCGATTTCATGGACAGTCCCGTCAGGCATCTTCCAGTTGTCGGAGAAGTCTCCGGCAGTGTAGAATTTGAACGGACCGTAAGAAAAAATCATTCCGAGGCTCATCCCGTTCTCATTGAAGTTCAGGTCTTTCTTTTTCCGCTCGGCGTAAAGGTCCTCAATCCTTCCGTCCGGGTAGGCGATCCTTCCGTTGGCGCAGATGTTCCTGATTGAGAAATCGGGATATTTGCCGGGATTATGTACCATCTTCACCTGGTCGATGGCTCCCTCTCGGAATTTTTCCACCTCAAGGCCTCGGTGCTTTGTCATGTAAGAATAGAAGTCTTTCATCTGCCCGAAACTGTCCTCGCTTTTTGGGATCAGCTCGTCGTTGAGCGGCCAGCCGCGGTCGAAAGCTTTCCCGAAGGACAGCCATTCCGCCGCATGGGAGAACCCGCTCAAATAATAATCCTTACCGTCCCTGATGACTTTATCCGCATAGAAACCATACCCTCCCGCATGGTCTGAGTGGTAATGGGAGAGCATCATTAAATCCACTTTATCGCCTCT
The DNA here is from genome assembly GCA_902780935.1 of uncultured Bacteroidia bacterium. Taxonomy (GTDB): domain Bacteria; phylum Bacteroidota; class Bacteroidia; order Bacteroidales; family UBA932; genus Cryptobacteroides. The sequence goes on from CACZHP010000006.1 coordinate 32,666, forward strand.
GGGATTGACTCTTTGGACATATCTTGCGATCCATTCCCCGGCATGCCTGTCAGGAGAGGGGAGAACCGGTACGGCCAGCTTGCCGCGTCCGACGGCATTGTGGTCTCCGCAGTCGAGAAGCATGGTGGTGCCGTCCGGGAATATCATGAACATCGATTCGGCTACTCCGGTGTAGATGAAATGCACTTGGAAATGGCCTTTCTTCCATCCTTTCCACGCTTTCCCGACCTCGGGGGCCTTGGTTCCCAAAGCGAAAGCCTCATCCCAGCCAAGCATCAGCGCGGCTGTGGCCATTGTCGATGACTTCAAAAAAGTTCTTCTGTCCATAAGATGTTTATAATTATAAGAAGATAATCAATCTATCAAAAAGTACCCTGTAGCAGAGACTCTATCGCTTCAATGAGGATGTGAATCACCTTTATGTGGATCTCCTGGATACGGTCTGAGTGGGGAGCGTCAGGGGCCGCTATCGTCACGTCGGCAAGGTCCGAGAGGGGTTTCCCTTTCTTGGAGGTCAGGGCTATAACCTTCATTCCAAGGTTTTTGGCGGTCTCGGCGGCTTTCAGGATATTCTTTGAGGAACCGCTTGTGCTGATCGCGAGGAGAACATCTCCGCTCTTGCCAAATGCCTCTACCCATCTTGAGAACACAACATCGAAGGAGTAATCGTTCCCGACGCAGGTAAGGTACGCCGGATCATTTATCGCCATCGCTGGAAGCGGTCCGCGGTCATTCCTGAACCGGCCAGTCAGTTCCTCCGCGAAATGGGTGGCGTCGCAAAGTGAGCCGCCGTTGCCGCAGCTGATGATCTTCCCTCCGGAGGAAAGGCATCCCGACATGACCTCCGCCGCTTTCTCTATTGAAGGGACAGTATCCTGGTCGGACATGAAACGCTCCAATTCCTCATGAGCCTGGGCAAGGCTATCTTGTATGATTGTCTTGGTCATATTCTTTGGATATTATTGAATATCAACTGCTATGGATAAGGCGGCATAGTCACCGACGGCCTCTCCGAGGGCGGCTGGAACAACTTTGCATACCTTGCTTGCCAGCGGCAGCGCCTCTTTTGAGATCACCTCATCCATCAATGGCTTGAACACATCCTCATTTCGGGCATATATGCTGCCGATAACTATCATCTCAGGGTTGAGGATATCAATCACTAGAGACAATCCCGCTCCAAGATGCCTTGCCGATATCTCATAAACTCTTTTTGCCAACGGATCTCCGGCCTTGAGAGCCTCAGCTACTTTTTTTGCCGTGATTCCTGAGAGATTCCCATCAGGGCACCAATGGACTTTGCCACCCATTTGCATGGCTTCCTTGGCGATATCCCGGGCGAGCTGCTCTATGCCACTTCCGCTGCAAAAACCCTCGAAAGAACCGGCCTTTCCATATCCAACCGGGCCGAAGGCCTCCAATCGGATATGTCCAAGCTCGCCAGCATTGTCATTTGTCCCGGTGTATAGCTTCCCATCGATTATCAAACCTGCCCCGAGTCCCGTCCCGAAAGTCATGAAGACCATATTCCTGGTACCTTTTCCCGCACCGAACTTCCATTCGGCTAGAGCGCAGGCATTTGCGTCGTTATGAACCGCAGCCTTGACCCCGAACTCTTCAGAAAGGATTCTCACTATAGGAATATTATCCCAACCAGGGAGGTTAGGGGGCGACATGATCACACCGGTCTTGCTGTCAAGAGGTCCGCCACAGCTGATACCGATAGCCTGGATGTCCTTCTCCGTGAGACCGTTCCTGCCCAGAACTTCCCTGATCGTGGCTTTGATGCTCTCGATTGTCCCTTCGACATCAATCGTGGGGAAAGACTTCTTGTCCTTTATGTCCAAATCCCCGTCTTTGGGGAGACCTATCGTGATAGCGCATTTAGTGCCGCCTATGTCCACGCCGACAAATACCTTGTTATCCATTTGATTTAACTCTGCTAATAAACGGTATCAGAATAACCATGAAGATCCAGGCGAGAGTCAAAGCGATCAAGGCGGAGGCCTGGTTTCCGAAAGTGTCTGTGATCACTCCGAGGATGGGAGGGATTATACCTCCTCCGCATACTCCCACAATCAAAAGGGATGAGACCTCGTTTGTCTTCTCTGGTACTCTCAACATCGATGTTGAGAACACTATTGAGAAGAGGTTGGCGTAGCCGAGACCGAAAAGAGCCACAAGCGTCAAGACAAGTGCCAAGCCACGGGCGAACACGAGGCAAACGAGACAAGCCAGGGCGAGTAACACGCTGGCGGTGAAGAACTTCCTTGCAGGGTATCTCATGAGGGCGATTCCTCCGATGAAAGCTCCGATGGTCCTCGCGAGGAAGTAAACGCTGTTTCCCATTCCGGCTTTCTCTAGAGGAAGGGCGCATCTTTCCTGGAGGAGTTTCGGGAAGGTGACTCCCATTCCAACGTCAACTCCAACAAGTACCAGTATTCCGATGAAAAACATCACTATGTACTTGTCTTTCAGCAGGGAGAAAGTCCTGGCGAAGGAGATTTCCTCTTTTTCTATCAGGGTTTCCTCGATAGGGGAGAGTGTCAGCCAAACCATAGCCAATATCGTCACGAAGGCATAAGTTGGGAATACGGTCTTCCATCCGAACACACTTCCGGCGAACATGGCGGTGAGAATGGGCCCCAGGAAAGAGCTGATGGCCTTGATGAATTGGCCGAGGGTCATGGTCCCTGTCAGCTTATCGGATGACACGACGCTGCTGACCAGCGGGTTAAGGGCAACTTGAAGGATTGTGTTCCCGATACCGAGCATAGCGAACGCCGCCAGCACAAAGGCGAAGTTGTATCTTATCACTGGCACCAGCATGGCGAGAATCGTTATCCCGAAGCTCAGCAACACGGTTCTCTTTCTTCCTATCCGGTTCATCAGCATCCCGGTGGGGATGGACAGGATCAGGAACCACAAGAAACATGAGAGGGATATCAGGCTGGCGACCTTGTCATCCATTCCGGCAAAGTCCGCTTTCACATAATTTGTGGCGACTCCGACAATGTCCACGAATCCCATGATGAAGAATCCGAACATCACAGGGAGAATGGCCTGGTTGAATTTGGATTTTGGCATAATCATAAGAGGTTTGATGGATAAACTTAAGAATTTTTCTCAAATAATCCTTATATTGGTGAACAAAACCACATAACTATGTCTATTTCGAGGAGAGATTTTTTCAAGAAGAGCCTTGTCGCCGGTGCCGGAGCGGCTGTGGCGACTATGGCCGGTCCTCTTTCCATAGAGACGGAGGCTAAGTCCAGGAAGAGGAAACTCAAGACAAAACGAGTGATCATATTCACTTTTGACGGAATCAGGGTGGACGGTCTGGCACAGGCGAGGACACCGAATATCGACTCCTTGATTGAGAGCGGATCCGCATCCTTCACCACCAGGGATGTCATGCCTTCAGTGACTCTCCCTAACTATACAAGCCACCTGACAGGCGCGGGCCCGGAGGTGCATGGTGTGGCGGACAACGGCTGGAAAGTAGGTGAATATAAACTGGAATCGGTTGAGAAGGACTCTGACGGTTATTTTCCTTCAGTGTTCAAAGTTTTGAAGGATAATGTCCCCGGCATCAAGACCGCCTATTACTGGAACTGGCTGCCTTTAATTAATGCCATGAATCCCAAATACATGGACGACAAGCTATCCTCGAGTGACGAGGGATATGCCTCCCTATACGATCGTGCCATGGAATACCTCGGTTCCCACAAGGACGACAAGATGTTCATGTTCCTTTATAACGTCCACACCGACCATATCGGTCACACTTATTCTTGGATGTCTCCGGAATATATACAATCAATTGAGGAAGGTGATGTCCAGGTGGGACGCATGATTGATTTCCTCAAGAAGGAAGGTCTTTTCGAGGAGACTCATCTCATGTTCATAACAGACCATGGTGGAATAGGCAAGGGCCACGGTGGAGTCAGCCCTGAGGAGATGATTGTGCCCTGGGTGATTTCCGGGCCTGGCATCAAGAAAGGTTTCACCATCACTGAACCAAACAACACTGTCAATACCGCATCGACAGTGCTGAGGCTTTTCGGGGTGGATCAGCCACTCTGCTGGACAGGAGAGGTCCCCGAGTCTATTTTCAAGTAGTTACAGCCTGCAAGGGAGTGCGGATAGCTGGTACATGAGTGTCTTGGCGATACGCTCATGTCCTTTGGCGTTAGGGTGCAGCCTGTCTGTGTCAGGGTTGGCGAAATACCTGGCATGTTCCTCAATCATGGGATTCAGTCCGCATAGCGCGTTGAGGTCTATCACCGGCACGCTCCAAACGTTGGCCGTCTCCTTGATTGCCTCCACATAATCGTGGATATAAAGTCCCAGCCGGTTCGGATAAGATTCCTCAGGTTGAATATTCCCCGCTCCAAATGTTGCGAAAGCCCTGTGGATTGGGGTGAGTAGGATTATCTGTTTCTCGGGGAACATCCTCTTCAGCTTGTCCATGGCAATGTTGATCCTGCCTTTCAACGTGTTCCCGTCCATTGAGGGAGTCCTTTTAATCTTCAGGAACTCAGTGGCGGGATAGCCGAGTGCGGCGGTCACCGTCTGAGGCGTCTCATCATACCACTCACCGAGAAGAACGTCAGATATGTAGTCGTTGGTCCCTATGAATATCATGATGGCGTCAAACTCATCCCCATGCTCGGCTTTGAGCCTATCCGCCTGATCAGGAATATCATCCCACTGCCGTCCGTTGACCCCATAGACATAAGGATGGATCCCCAACCATTTCTGGAGATATCCCCAATAGTGATTGTCACTGAGGCCCGTCCAGTCATGATTGTCCGGATTCTTGGTGTCGCGGTTTCCGGGCACAACTCTGGCGTCGGTGATTGAATCTCCGAAAAACGCCACTCTGGCGCCCTGCCAAGGGTGGGTGGATGGCGTCTGTGCCACAGCTGCCGCGCAAAGCAGTGCCATGGACAGGAAAATGATTATCTTTCTCATATCGCCTGATTATTAAACTTCTCTATACCAGACTTCAGGAACTCCACGAATCCGTCAACAGAGAGATCATATCCACGGACAGGAACAAGGAGATCCCCGTCAGAACTGAGCAGGGCGTAGTTGGGTTGAGCGTTCACGTTGAACCTTTCCCTGACGATGTAGGAGTTGACCCGGCCTATGTCTTTCAGGGTTTTGCCTTCAGGGGTTGTGACCCAGTCCTCTTTGTCGAGTTTGGTCTTGTCGTCGTTGTACAGGAAGACCATAATATATTGGTTCTTCATTATTTCCTGCACTTTCGGATCGGACCAGACCCTCTGCTCCATCTCGCGGCAGTTGACGCAGCCGTGGCCGGTTATGTCCACGAAAACAGGCTTGCCGGAAGCCTTTGAAGCGGCCAGGCCGTCCTCGATGGTGAAATAGCCATTGTACCCCATCGGCAGGCGCAGATTGTATTTCTCCGCGAACCCGCTCTCGCTGTCAGAGCCCAAGGCGGCGCCAATCGCCCCAGCTCCCTGCGCTTCGCGCCCTATCCGGGTAAATGTCCGCTGGGGCGATTCGCCACCTTGGGCGTAGGGCGAGTCAGCGTAGTTCCAGACGATAAAGTCCTGAGTCTCAATGGGTGGCAAGTAACCGGAGAGGGCCTTGAGAGGCGCTCCCCACATGCCGGGAATCATGTAAACCACAAAGGTGAACACTCCGATTGCCAAGGCGAGCCTTGTCACGGAAAGGCTCTCTACAGGAGAGTCGTTCTTGAAACGGATCTTCCCGAGAAGGTAGAGCCCGAGAAGGCTGAATACAACGATCCAGATCGCCAGGTAGATCTCCCTGTCCAGTAGTCCCCAATGGTAGGTCTGGTCAGCCACGCTGAGGAACTTGAACCCCAGGGCGACCTCGATGAATCCGAGCACCACCTTGACGCTGTTAAGCCACGATCCGCTCTTCATCTTTTTTAGGAGCGAAGGGAACATCGCGAGGATCGTGAACGGCAGTGCGAAGGCCACGCTGAACGCCAGCATAGTGACCATAGGGGTCCAAAACTCGCCGGAAGTGGACTTGATCAGCACGGTCCCTACAATCGGTCCGGTGCAAGAGAATGACACCAGGACAAGGGTGAGGGCCATGAAGAAGATTCCCCCAAGGCCACCCTTTCCGGCCTTGGCGTCGCTCTTGTTGGCAAGGCTGGAAGGAAGCTCGATCTCGAACGCCCCGAAGAAGGAGGCGGCGAAGACCATGAACACGATGAAGAATATGATGTTCGGGAGCCAGTGTGTGGCGAGCCAGTTGAAAATGTCCGCCGTGACGGCATTGCCCCCAATCAGCCATGTCAGGCCGATGATTATGGATATCGGGACAGTGTAGAGCAGCACGATGAACAGCCCGTACATGAAGGCTTTGAAACGTCCTTCGGCGGGGGACTGGGACTGCTTCATGAAGAAGGAGATGGTCATGGGGACCATGGGGAACACGCAGGGGGTCAGCAGCATGGCGAGGCCCCAGAGGATCGCCTCGATGATCAGTCCCCACAGGCTCCCGCTCGCTTCGCCAGCAGCGGAAGACAACTCCCCTCTGCGGACATTTTCCCGGCTAGGGCGCGAAGCGTTGGGAGCGGAGGAGACGTTGTCTTCCGCCTTAGAGTTGCCGAGGGTGGCATGGTCCGGTGCGGCCTGTGCCGCACTTCCGTCACCTAGCGGCACTGAGAACTCCCAGTGCTCGGGGGCGGCGCAGAATTGGTCGTTGCAGCCGCTCCAAGTGATTTCTCCGGAGACAGTGGCGTTCTCGTCATTGAGCTTGACCTTCTGGGAGAAAACGGCCTCGTCGAAGAACACCTCATCATCCTTGAACATGGAGGGTTTCGTGACCTGCTTGAACTCCCCGACAGGGGAAAAGCCCTGGCCGGGTTCTAACTCCAGCGTGGTGGGATTGTACTGGTTGCCGGTGGTGTAGATATGCCAGCCCTTCTCGATGGTGGCGGTGAAGATCAGCTCATATTCATTATCTCCAGCCGGCTTGGAAGACACCTTCCAGGTCGCGGTGGCATCCGGCGCTTGGCCGAAAGCGGCGGCGCTCCAAAGGAACGCTGCTGCAATCGATGTGATTATCGTTTTCAGATATTTTCTCATGGCGTTATTTGGCGTAGGAAACTGAACGGGTCTCTCGGATAACAGTGATCTTTACCTGTCCGGGATAAGTCATCTCTTCCTGGATCTTCTGGGCGATGTCGGCCGACAGCCTGGCGGCCTGGTCGTCGCTCACTTCCTCGGCTCCGACTATTACCCTTAGCTCGCGTCCGGCTTGGATAGCGTAACTCTTTGTCACGCCGGGATATGCGGCGGCGAGATCCTCCATGCCCTTCAGACGCTTGATGTAGGACTCTATGACCTCCCTGCGGGCTCCGGGACGGGCTCCGGAGATGGCATCACCTATCATGACGATAGGAGATATGATAGAGGTCATCTCGATTTCCTCGTGGTGCGCTCCGATGGCGTTGCACACGTCCGGTTTCTCCTTGTATTGCTCGGCCAGCTTCATGCCCAGGAGAGCGTGGGGCAGCTCGGGCTCTTCCTCGGACACTTTACCGATGTCATGGAGAAGTCCGGCCCTCTTAGCCACCTTCGGGTTGAGTCCCAGCTCGGAAGCCATGATGGCGCAGATGTTCGCGACCTCGCGGGAGTGCTGCAGGAGGTTCTGACCGTATGAGGAGCGGTATTTCATTCGGCCGATCATCCTGACGAGCTCGATGTTGAGCCCGTGGATGCCGAGGTCGATGCAAGTCCTCTTGCCAGTCTCAAGGATCTCTTCCTCAAGCTGCTTCTGCACCTTCGCTACCACTTCCTCGATGCGGGCCGGATGGATCCTGCCGTCCACGACAAGCTGGTGAAGAGCGAGCCTGGCCACCTCCCTGCGGACAGGGTCGAAGGCGGAAAGAAGGATGGCGTCCGGAGTGTCGTCCACCACGATTTCGACACCTGTGGCGGCCTCAAGAGCCCTGATATTACGGCCCTCGCGGCCGATTATGCGTCCCTTGATCTCATCATTCTCGATGGGGAAGGTCGTCACGGCGTTCTCGATGGCGGTCTCGGTGGCGGTCCTCTGTATGGTGTTGATCACTATTCGTTTAGCCTCTTTCGAAGCGTTCAGCCTGGCCTCGTCCATGGTGTCGTTGATGTAAGCCTGGGCCTCGGTCCTGGCCTCGGCTTTCATGTTTTCCATCAGGATGTTCTTGGCCTCCTGGGCGCTCATTCCGGCGATGGTCTCGAGCTGTTTGTTAGCCTGGGCGCTGAGTTTCTCATACTCTTCGGCTTTCTTGGCGAGTTTCTCCTGCTGAGCCTGAAGGCTGTTCTTGGCGTTGTCAGCGTCGCGGAGCTTTTTCTGGAGCTCGGCACTCTGCTGGTTCAAGGTGTTCTCTTTCTGCTTGACGCGGCTCTCGGCCTCCCTGATCTGGTTGTTCTTCTCGTTGACGAAGCGCTCATGCTCGGCCTTGAGCTGTAGGAACTTCTCCTTGGCCTGGTGGATCTTGTCGTTCTTGATCCCCTCGGCCTCTATCTCGGCCTTCGCTATTATCTCGTTCCTCCGTCCATTCAGAACCATCTTCTGGACCAGGATATAAACCCCAAGGGCAATTGCCGCCCCTATAAGGGCTCCTATAAGGTATGCTATCATTGTTTTGTTTTAAAATATTGTTAACGTTTTATAATCAATTTGTCAGGGGCGTAACGCAAAAGACGGCCGCCGGTGTCGGAAACCGGTCGGTCGTCTGAGATATTAAAAAAAGCCGTTAGTCGCTTGTCTTAAATCTTAAAAAATAAGATTTGAGATCCGGTCCGGTTCGGACTTCCACCGTCGCGCGGGGCGCAATCCCGGAAGGTAACCTTGGCCTGCCCTTGCCGTCCTGAGTGTTCTCGGTTCAAATAGAACTTGTTGATAAAAGCACGTGGGACTAACGGCCGTCTTTTTCAATATTCTTTAGGTATGACTCCACATCTTCCTGAAGCCCTTTCGCCTCCTCCCCGGCATCGGAGAGCCTCTTCTGGTAAGTCAGCCTGCTGACCGTCTCGTTGAGGGCGACGAAGGAGAGCTTGTCAGAGAGAGATTTGTTCGGGAACTTGGCGTCATAGGCGGTCAGTTTCTGGTTGATCGCCTCCGCGGCAAGCCTCATCAGGCGCTCCATCTCCGGAGAGGAAGCGACCAGAGGATATTCATTGCCCGCGATTTTTATCTTTATGCTCTGTCCCATTCTAATTCTCAAGCAAGGAGATGCATTTGTCTATCTCCTTGATCAGTTTCTCGATCTTCTCTTTCGCTGCGGTCCTGTCGCCGGCGGCTCCGAAGGCTTCCGAAAGCTGCAGATTGTTAACCTGTTGCTCCAGATCACCGATCTGTTTCCTGCAGGACTCGTTGTCGGCCTCGCGCTCGGCGAGGAGAGTCTGGAGCCTCACGCGCTCCGCTTTCTCCGCCTCGTAGAGTGAGATAAGCTTTTCTATGTCTTTTCTTAAACTTTCAAGCATATCAACCAGGCCGTTTTTCTCCTGCTGAATGCAAATGTAGCAAATAATCTTTATTCGCGCAAAATCACTAAATTCGCGTTAAAGAAAAAAATGCTATGACTATTACAGTAGAGAACAAGGAGATACCGGTGCTGCTCCTTACCGGATATCTCGGAAGCGGCAAGACGACGTTGGTCAACAGGATCCTTTCCAACAAGAAAGGTATAAAATTCGCCGTGATAGTGAACGATATAGGAGAGGTGAATATCGATGCGGACCTGATCCAGAAGGGCGGTGTCGTCGGGCAGACGGACGACAGCCTCGTGCCTCTTCAGAACGGATGTATCTGCTGCACCCTGAAGATGGATCTCGTGAACCAGATAGACGAGCTTTGCCGGATGAGGAAGTTCGACTATATCGTGATCGAGGCGAGCGGAATCTGCGAGCCGGCTCCCATAGCCCAGACGATATGCTCCATCCCCAAGTTGTTGCCGGAATATAACAGGGCAGCGACTCCTAAACTGGACGCCATCGTGACTGTCGTTGACGCTTTGAGGATGAAGGATGAGTTCGCGTCCGGAAAGGCGCTCAAGAGACCGGACATCGAGGAAGATGACCTGGAATCTCTTGTGATCCAGCAGATTGAGTTCTGCAATATCGTATTGCTCAACAAGGCTTCGGAGGTCTCCCCGGAAGAGCTTGGCGAATTGAGGGAAATCGTGAAGGCCCTTAATCCACAGGCTACGATCCACGAGTGTGACTATGGCGAGATCGATCTTGGCCTGATTCTAAATACCGGGATGTTCGACTTCGACAAAGTCGCCACATCGGCAGCCTGGATAGCCGCGATAGAGGGCGATGAGGAGGAAGAACTCCACAACGAAGAATCCGGCGAGGCTCTCGAGTATAACATCAGCACTTACGTGTATTACCGTAGACCGGCCATGGACATCAACATGCTGGATTACATCGTCTCGAAGAAGTGGCCTTCCAACATCATCAGGGCGAAGGGGCTTTGCTATTTCGCCGATGAGCCTGACAAATGCTACCTCTTTGAGCAGTCCGGTTCCCAGAAGTCGATAAAGGAAGCGGGACTCTGGTTCGCCACCATGCCGGCTGACCAGCTTCAGGAGATGATGCGCCGGGACAAGAACCTGCGCCGTGACTGGGATCCGAAATATGGGGACAGGATGGAGAAGATAGTCTTCATCGGCCGCGACATCGATCCAAAGGCAATCGACGAGTTGTTCGATTCCTGCCTGGCTGAATAATAAGCAAAACAAAAAGGTCGTTACCTCACGGCAGCGACCTTTCCCACTTAATACAAACCTAATTTATGAATAAAACGTAAGATCTTCTATCCAAGCAAATATAAGGCATTTTTTGTGCCGCAAAAATAGGGATGACCGCTCATTGAACTAAAGGATAAAACTTCTCTACTAAAAGCGATTATTTTTTATAAATCATGAAAGCCAAACGACTCATAGCCATTCTGATTGCCTTGGTGGTCTGCTCTTTAGCCCAGGCTCGGAAAAAACCCCTGATCGGTGTTGTGCCGGGGTGTAGTGGAGAAATGAACCTGGTTCTCAGCCGTTCTTATACTGACGCTGTCGCCAGGGCCGGAGGAATCCCGGTGATTCTGCCACAGGTGGATGACGCTCTCACCGCAGCCGAGTACATCAGCCGTCTTGACGGAATATTGTTCACTGGAGGTGTCGACGTCGATCCATCCCGCTACGGCGAGACGGTTCTCAATGAATCGGTTGAGATAGATCTTCGGAGGGATTCCATCGAGTTTCTTTACGCGGAAGCCGCTCTCCTGAAAAGATTGCCCATCATGGCCATTTGTCGAGGTGAGCAGCTCATGAATGTCGTTCTGGGAGGATCACTGTACCAGGATCTTCCCAGCCAGAAGCCGGGGGATATTCCTCATCGCCAGAAAACTGATTCGAGGTATCCTACCCATTCCATCTCAGTCGCTCCGGGATCTATTTTGCATAGGGCTATGGGCGAGACCGAACTCATGGTCAACACTTCTCACCATCAGGCGGTTAAGCGCCCCTCCGACAAAGTTGTCGTGACCGCATATTCACCGGACGGGGTGGTCGAGGCGTACGAGAGCGGAATCAAGGGTCAGTGGATTCTCGCGGTGCAGTTCCATCCTGAGCAGCTGGTCCGCGCGGACGACAAGTGGCTCGCCTTGTTCAGGACTTTTGTCAAAGAATGCCGTTAGATGAGGCTCCTCCAGGTCTTTTTCTCCATCTTGTTGGCTATGATCCCATTACCTGGTCATAGCCAGGAACTCGTTGTCATTTTCAATACTGTCCCGAACCAGTATAAACCCCAGGTCTGGTGGCATTGGATGGATGGGAATGTCTCCCAGGAGGGGATAAGGAAGGATCTGGAATGGATGAGACGCTCCGGCATTGGTGGGGTTCACCAGTTCGATGCCGGGGGTATTGATATGCCCAGGGCGGCCAAGGTGAAACTCCCATATCTGTCAGATGGATGGAAGGACGCTTTCAGATATGCGGTCTCTCTGGCTGATTCTTTTGGAATGGATGTCACCATAGCGAGCGCTCCCGGCTGGAGTTCTACAGGCGGGACTTGGGTGAAGCCTGCGGACGCTGTCAAGAAACTGGAGTGGCGGTCTGTTGACGTGGATGGCGGGAAAGTCGAGGTCAGCCTTCCGGATCTCTACAGGGTCACGGGACCTTATCAGGATTTCTTTCAAGGCAATGACAGGGTGCAGATCGCGCCCTATGGCAAGGATCTGTTCGTGCTTGCTGTCAAGAGATCCCCTTCGGACCGTTCAATGGAAGAAATGGGGGCAGAGATCGAAGTCTCGGACACTTTGATTACCGTCAAATTGAACAGGAGATATTCCATCAAGGCGTTCACCCTGAAGTCGATGTCCATGGGAGGAAGGCCGAGGGAAGGGGAGCCTGTATGGCGTAATGTCCTGGAGTGCAGTGATGACGGAGTCTCATGGAAGGAGATACATAAAGTGTCCCCTTCGAGACTGCCCTATATGACAGAAGACATCAGCCCTGTCAGGGCCAGATGGTTCCGGGTCAGGGGAGAGAAACTTGAGGCGCTGGACCTGTTCACGACCCGGAAGGTGAACCATTCGGAGGAACTTGGCGGATTTAGTAATGTGCCAGATTTCAATAAGTTCCATATCCCTCCAGGGAGAAGATTTTTTAGCCGGGGACGCTATGTCAAAACCGGTGATGTCATCGACCTGACAGGGAAGATGACTCCTGACGGTCATCTTTCATGCTCCCTTCCGGGAGGCCGCTGGAGAATATACCGTTTCGGATGGTCGATTACCGGAAAGGTCAACCATCCTGCCTCTCCCGAGGCCACCGGACTGGAGGTTGACAAACTTGACAAGGACGCCTGGATGAGGTATTTCCGTCATTATCTCGACCTTTACAAAGATGCCTCCGGAGGCCGGCTTGGCGCAGAAGGGATAAGATACCTTCTAACTGACAGTTACGAGGCGGGTTCTTTCACATGGACCGCGAATCTCGCCCGTGAATTCAGGGACCGCAGGGGATATGACTTGCGTCCCTGGCTCCCCGTCCTGGCCGGAGAAATCATCGGCGGCCCCCGGGAGAGCGAGGGTTTCCTGTGGGACTGGAGGAGGACACTCGGTGAGCTGTTTGTGGAGAACTATCAGAGAATCAGGGATTTGGTGGAGGAATATAACCTGGCGGGCTACTACTGTGAGACCCACGAGGGCGGAAGGGCATACGTCGGTGACGGCATGGATCCGAAACTCTCGGCTTCGATACCTATGGCCGCGATTTGGATGGAGAACACTCCGACAGGCTCCAGTATTCCTTCGTCCGTGGCCGACATCAGGGAGTCTGCTTCGGCCGCCCATATCTCCGGAGCAGGGATAGTCGCCTCGGAGACTTTCTCTGTCAATGGTGACGAAGGAAGGGCATACACCTATTGCCCTGAGAATATGAAATATGTGGCTGATGTCGCTATGGCGGCGGGGGTCAACCGTTTCGTTATCCACGAGAGCGCCTCCCAGCCGAACGACTCGTACCTTCCCGGGCTTCAGCTTTTCCGTTATGGCCAGTGGCTTCACCGGAATGAGACTTGGGGAGAGTATGCCTGGGTGCTGATGGATTACCTCGGAAGGTCAAGCGCCTTGCTGAGGCAGGGGATTCCTGTCGCGGACATACTTCTATATTACGGTGAGGACAGCAATGTGACATCCTTGTACGGCGGAGGCACATTCGCCTCGTTGCCCCAAGTCCCTGCCGGTTATGAATATGATTTCGCAAATCCAACTGTCCTCAAGTCATATCTCGAGTCAGTTGTCAGTGTCGCCATTGCCTCCGGTGACGGCCGTAATGCGCCTGGGCGGACATTTACCCGGAGAGGGCGCGAAGCGCAGGGAGCCCAGGCGCCTTTTACGGCCGCACCGGACGAGGCTGAGACTTTGCTGGAAAGTGCTGGAGGGACGAGCTACAAGGTGTTGTGGCTGGACGGGAATATCCGGACGATGTCTGCGGAGATGCTCCAGAAGATCAAGGAATATGCGGATGCCGGGGTGAGGATCTGCGGGGCTCCTCCGGAGCGACCAGCTGGTCTGAACGCGGACAAGAAAGCCTTCAGGAGAATCGTGAAAGACATTTGGGAAAGCGGCAGGGAGAATGTCTATGGATCGCTCGATGAAGCCCTGGAGGGCATCGCCCCAGACTGCGTCGCTGAGTTTGACGGTGTCCCCGCGGGCCCTGAGAAGTTCCGTTATGTCCACCGCTCGATGGAAGACGGCACACAGATATACTGGGTCAGGAACTTCTCAGGGAAAGACGCCATGGCGAGAATCAGCTTCAGGGACTCGGGTCCTTACGCCGCCCTCTTTAATCCTGAAAACGGGAAAATATTCACATTGGACACCTTCCTTCAAGACGGGCGGACTCTTGCGGATATCCCGATGCTATCCACTGACGCCTTCTTCGTGGTTTTCTCGCCCAATCCCTTCCCTTATCCGACCTTGCCCTCCTGTCGTCCTGAGCGAAGCGAAGGATCTTTCCCCATCCCCGGCCCTTGGACCGTAACCTTCGACCAGAAGGGCGGAGGTCAGGTGAGGGAGGTGTTCATAAGCCTGGGGTCCTGGACCGAGAGCGGCGATCCCGTGGTCAAGTATTTTTCAGGCACCGCAGTTTACCGTACTACCTTCTTCCTGGAATCCGGCTTCCCGGTTGGGGATGCCCCCATATACTTGGACCTCGGATCAGTGAAGAACATCGCTGAGGTCTTCGTCAACGGAAAACCTTGCGGCGTGTTGTGGAAAGCCCCTTTCAGAACCGAAGACCTCTCCGGGGCCCTGCGTCCTGGGAAGAACTCACTGGAAATCAAGGTGACGAACCTCTGGCGCAACCGCATGATAGGGGATGTCCAGCCTGGCGAGACCCGCCCTGTCACGGCCATCCGTCGCTTCTATAAAGCAGGCGACTCCCTCCTGCCTTCAGGCCTTCTTGGCCCTGTCGTGATCACTCGGTGATAGATATCTTGTTGAGCTCCTTCTCCAGAACTGGAGCGTTGGCTCTTTCTTGACGTTTCTTACGGCTTGTGAAGATGCTCCGGGCGAGCTCTCTGAATGTGCTGAACTCCTTCTGGTAGGTCACACCGACTCCATTTCTCTGGTAGTTGTCCAGGAAGTTGGTGTAGTCGTCGGCCGAATGGGAGAAAAGTTTCAGTCTGACCTGGCCTGGCTTGTCGAGCTTTATCTCGATGTCAAGGTCTCCAACTACATCCCCCTGGGATGAGTTGCCGTATTCCCTGTTGCCGACATTTCCGTTCACTATAACCCTGTTGTTGAACAATTGGGTAGACACGGCGACGTCGAAGATGTTCGAGCCGCTTTGGCTGGATTGATAATTCAAACCGAAGTCTAATGGTATGTCCAGTTTCTGCAATATGTTGTTGAGCTGCCCGGCCATGATCTCCGCCAGGTTCGTGTAGAGGTTCGAGGTGTTGTTGACGATTCCGGACTGCTCTTCCGGCATGAATCCTCCAGAGATCAGCAGGGCGAGGAACTGCCGCTGCACTTTGTCCTCTG
This sequence comes from uncultured Bacteroidia bacterium, assembly GCA_902780935.1. GTDB lineage: Bacteria > Bacteroidota > Bacteroidia > Bacteroidales > UBA932 > Cryptobacteroides. The sequence continues at coordinate 48,215 of CACZHP010000006.1, forward strand.
TGTTGAGGGCGCTCTCCACATTCGCCTTGGTGGTGGGGTCGATGTCCGGTACATCGATCGAGAACGTCAGCTGTGGCTCCCTGAGCTTTCCTGAGATCCCGATTCCGCAATTCACCGTCCTCCTGCTGGACACGGAGGCGGTGTCAGCGATCAAAGTGGCGATCGAGGCTTTTGTGGTATAGACTCCGTCGATGTCCAAGTCGCTGTCCATCACATCCCCATTGAACCTTATGGAACTTCCCTGCGACAGGGAGAAGTCTTTCTGGGTGATGTCGAGCGCGTTGAAATGGAATTTACCGGAGGCGAGAGTGTATTCACCATTGATGGTGAACACATCCGCGGCGGGACGTACAATTATGTCTATATTCCCTTGACCTCGTCCATTGAGGGCGTTCCCGGAGAGCCGGTCGATCTCGACGTAGGCCTCAGTCCTCTCGTTGGCGGATATTCTCAGGTGGATGCCGAAATCGTTCTCTTTCTTGCTCTCCGACACGAGCCTGTTCATCATCACGTCATAAGGATCGATGTAGATCTCTTTCTCAGGCTCCTTGAAAGTGAGCAGGTTGGTGTTGGCGTCTGATGAGGCGTTGTCTATGGGAATGTGTATTGATCCGTTTTTGTCGGTCCGCGCGTCCACGTCGAGCCGTATCGCGTTGAAAGGTCCTTTGATAGAGACATTTCCAGTCGCGAAAACATTGCCGTAGATGGCCTCCCCGGAAGTGGGGGACATATTTATGGCTTCCATACGGTTCATCCTTATCCCGGTGTCCATCCTGATGTTCTTGAGATGATCAAACAGGATGCCTCCAGAGATGGTTCCGGTGCCGTCAAACCTGTCCCTGACCGCTATACCGTCCAGATGGAGACCGCCGTTGTCTATGGTGAACGGGCCGCTCGCATAGTACGGCACATTAGTGTAGGCGACCTTGAGCATCACGTTGTCGAACCTGGTTCCTTCCCCGGAGAGGGACAAGTTGTCCGTCTTGCCGTGGATCCTCACTTTTCCGCTCACATGTCCGTCGGTCTCGCTGAAAACTGATGACAGCACCGGCGCGATGTAACCGGCTTCCAAGTTCTTCAGGTCGGCGACAATGTCCAGTGTCTTGTCCTTCATTCCATAGAAGCCGTTGATATCGAAGGTCTTGGCTCCGTTGAGGACATTGTTGGCCAATATGTCCAAGACCCCGTCACCGACCATTCCGCAGTCGATTCTCATGGCTCCGGCGTCAATTCCGCCTACTTTCACCGAGTCACACTGAAGCGCTACCGAAAGACCGGCGTTGCTTTCCCAAGGGGTGGAAAGGGTGGAGCGTCCCGTGGCGAGTCCTGAGATTCCGTAGTCTTGCCCAAGCAGGATGTTGGCTATGGCCATGTCGAATTTCACCAGATTCACTTCCAGGGTGTCCGGTCTTGTCTTCGAGTAGCCTCCGTCCACCTTTATGGATTGGCCTCCGCATGCGGCAGAGAGGTTGTCTATGGTCCAGTCCTTTCCAAAGAGGTTGATGTCGGACTGCGAAATGAGCCACTCCTGGTCGTTGATCCACAGGCTGGACGGAAGAGTGTGGCCATGGATCATGAGCTCTCCTTCCGGGGACCTTTCCAGCTCACTGGAAAGGTAGATCTCTCCCTTGTCAGCGAAATCGCCCTTGTTGTCGAACGAATATCCGAGACCCACATGGTTCTCGCTGGCGAAAAGAGAGAGATGGTCATTCTTGAACATCATGCCGGCGACCGCCAGTTCAGAGCCTGTCATGGCTCCGTTCAGGCTGCCTCCCTTATTGTCGAAAGCCAGATCTATGTTCCGCAGGTAATTCTTGCCGAGAGCTATCCTGGAGGACTTGACGGAGGCTTTCACCTCTCCTTGATCTGAAACCGTGAGCCGAACACGGGAACTGTCGGCGATGTACAGTCCGGGCATGGCGAACGACAGCACGTCCCGGATGTCGTGGATGTCCAGCTTCACGTCGTACTTGTCGGACATCCAAGTCTTGACCGTGTCTTTGCAAAGGACTGGAAGCTCTTTAAGCAGAGTGAGTTCCCTGAGGTCCCTGACGATTTTGGTGATAGGCTTGGTCCCGACATAGGACCCGTTGGCGAAATCGGAGTCGAGGTTGACCCTGTGTCTCCCGTTACCGGAGTGGGAGGCTATCGTTATGTCCCCGACATCATATTTCCCAAGAGAATTCTCCAGCCCGAGATCCATTATGTCGAGGTCTCCGATAATGTCTCCGCTGTTGACGGTCATGTAGTTGGCGTTGACTCTTCCCGCGACTTTGGAGACGCCCCTCTTGTCCAGTCCAAGGGCCTGGAGGTCAGCGTAGCCGATGTCCGCGTAGAACTTGTAAAGGCCGTTGCTTGTCTTGTCGGAGAGGGTGAATATTCCCTGGAACAGGAAGTTGAGGTTGGGATCATTGCAGATCAGGCGACCGTCGAAAGCCTTGTCGGAGAAAGTTCCGGCGGCCATGATATTCGAGTACTCATATTCCAGCGCCTGTAATTTGTCGATGAAGAGGGAATCTATCTTTAGATTGATCCCTCCCTTCCCGAGGGAAGCGTCCATCGCTCCGCGCATGGTCAAGTCACCGATCTTGTCAGTCCCGACTATCCTTCCGATGTCCAGGGCGTTGGTCGCGACCACTCCTGAGAATCTCCTGACCCCGCCTCTTTTGATCAGGTCGTGAAGTCGGATGTCCGTGCTCAGCGCCCCATTACTCTCGGATCCGGCTTTGCCTTTGACATTCAGGTTGTTAAGGGTCCCTTTCACATGCCCTTCGAATCCCAGCCTGTCGCCGGGAGCGTATTTCCCGAGCGCAAGCTTCGCTGAAGGGGCGAATCCGTTAACGAATTTTCCGAGTCCTTCCGAGGTGAAAGAGAGGTTATCAACCCTGAAATCGAACACGGTGTTGTCGATCTCGGGCAGTCCTGAAAGCCGCCCTTCCGCATAACCCTTGACTCCGCTCCCGGACTCGGTGAAGTCGATGCGGTCGATTCTCAGGTCGCTTACGGTCCCGTCCACATCCGCCTTCTGCAGGTCGAACCTGACGGACATGTCCTTGAGGGCCGAGGCGAAATAGGAGAGGCTCTTGAAATCCACCCTGCTGGAGCGGATGTCTCCGGTGAGCCGGACTTCCTCAATGAAATCATTGAAAGCGTCAATCCCGGAATAGCTCATGGCGAACTCCCTCATCTTTATGTCCGACCAGTCGTCTTTGAGCTTCAGGTCCTCGATAAGGGTCCGGCCTCCTCCTACTGTAGTCTTTCCTGAAAGGGACGCGATATGGTAGCCGCTCTTCTCAGTGGCCTCCAGCTCATCCACCACCCCTTTCATATATCCGCTGGACAGGCTAAGGTCATGAGCCTCAAGGGTTTTCACGGTCACGTCCATGTCCGCCCAGTCGATCCCGTATTCCTTCGGGGGGTGGACGCTTTTAAGGTTGACGAACCTGAAACGGAATCCGTCCACTTCCACTTTCCCCGCATCGAAAATGTCCCCCATCTCTTTATCCGGATCAGGTTCCTTCCCGGAAGGCGGGAACACGCGTTTGAGGTTGCTGCCGCCAGGCTGGGTGACGAAAGTGAAAGCGCCCCCGGTGACCGAGACTCTTCCGAGGTGGATCCCCTCATTCTTGAAAAGACCTTTCAGGGAGAACGACGCGACTATTGACTTGGCGCTCGCGACTGTGTCCAGGACTTCTCCGGAGGGGGTGATCGGCGGATTCTCGTCGATTAACCGGAAGTCTTTGATAATTATGGCGTTGAAGGGCTTTAAGTGGATTGAGGAGAACTCGATTTTCCCGCCGAGCTTGCTTTCCAGGACATCCACGGCCCTCTTTGTGAGGAAAGTCTGCACCCCGGGTATCTGGAAAATAATCCATGCCGCGGCCAGGATGACCGCCATCGTAACGATAATATTCCGTAATATCTTGAGTGCTTTTCTCACAATCTACAAATATACCAAATTACTTCAAAAACTTTCATTAACTTCGCGGTCATAATAAGAAAGTCTTTGAAGATTATGGCGGATTATATCCTGGGAATAGAGTCAAGTTGTGACGACACTTCGGCGGCTGTGTTGAGAGACGGGGTCTTGCTCTCCAATGTGATCGCAAGCCAGCAGGTCCACAAGGATTTCGGGGGAGTCGTGCCCGAACTGGCTTCCAGGGCGCATGAGAAGAATATCGTCCCGGTCGTGAGCCAGGCTCTGGACAAGGCCGGAATAAAGGCCACCGACCTTACCGCCATAGCCTTTACCCGGGGCCCCGGACTCCTCGGATCCCTTCTTGTCGGAACTTCCTTCGCTAAAGCCATGGGCATCGCCCTTGACATCCCTATTATCATGGTCAACCATCTTCAGGGCCATATACTTGCGGGGTTCGTGGATCAGGAGGGCAAGGAGAACCGCCATCCGAAGTTCCCATACCTCTGCCTGCTTGTCTCAGGGGGCAATTCGCAGATTGTCAGGGTTGACAGCCCGCTGGAGTACACCATCCTCGGGCAGACCATCGACGACGCTGTCGGCGAGGCCTTCGACAAATGTTCCAAGATGATGGGCCTGGGGTATCCGGGCGGTCCGGTGATCGACCGGCTCGCAAAGGAAGGTGATCCGGAGCGTTTCAAGTTCGCTAAACCCCAGATCCCCGGCTTGGATTACAGTTTCAGCGGTGTCAAGACTTCGTTGCTTTACTTTGTCAGGGATGAGGTCGCAAAGGATCCGGATTTTATTGAGAAGAACAAGGAAGACCTTTGCGCCAGTTTTCAGAAGACATTGATAGACATTCTTTTGAGCAAACTGATTAAGGCTGCGAAGCAGACCGGCATCAAGGAAGTGACTATAGGCGGCGGAGTGTCCGCCAACAGTGGACTGAGAGCCAGGATAGAGGCTGAAGGGAAGAAGAGGGGATGGAACACCTACCTACCGGAGTTCAAGTTCACCACCGACAACGCGGCGATGATCGCGGTAGCCGGGTGGTTCCGCCACAAGGCCGGGGAAAGGACCCCTTTGGATGTCGCCCCTGTTTCCAGAATAGCTGATTATTAATAGTTTAAGAATATGATAGAGTTTGAGATGACTGGCCGTGTCGGCCGTGACCTGCGCCCCGATGATGTGAGGATCGTGGCTGCGAGGGAGATGAACCTCCGCGGCAACGCCGTGATCAATGTGATCGACCCGACCAAATCCTTCCAGCCCACTTTTCCCCACGCTGACGCCACCTGCGTGATCGCCCGTAGGTCGATAGATGCGAGAAACGACGTGATATACCGCTACAAGATAGAAGGTTACAACCATCGTTTCGAGTCTTATGTCCCTTACGAGGTGGCTGAGTACAAGGATGTCTCCGAGGCTGAGCCTGTGATTATCGTTGGAGCAGGGCCGGCCGGTATGTTCGCCGCCCTTAAACTCCTGACCCTCGGCCTCAAGCCGGTGATCCTGGAGAGGGGAAAGAATGTGCGGGACCGCAAGTTCGACATGGCGGCCCTCGTCCGAGAGGGAGCGTTGAACCCTGACTCCAATTACTGCTACGGCGAGGGTGGGGCCGGGGCTTTTTCCGATGGCAAGCTCTATACCCGTTCTTCCAAGAGGGGGGACATTAAGGAAGTCCTCCAGCAGTTCGTCAACTTCGGGGCCAACCCCCAGATTCTCATCGACGCCCATCCGCACATCGGCACGGACCGTCTACCGAGGATTGTCGAGAACATCCGCCAGACCATCGAGTCTAAGGGAGGTGAATATCATTTCGGAACCAAGGTGACCGACATCACCCGCAAGAAAGACGGTACGATCGAGGTCAAGGCCCTAGACAGCGAGCATCCCACGAAGACAACCGGGAAACCGAAGTCAGTCAAATACATAGCCAAGAAAGTGATCCTGGCCACAGGCCATTCGGCCAGGGATATTTACGAGATGCTTGACGCCAAGAAATGCCCTCTTGAGCCTAAAGGTTTCGCGATGGGTGTGCGTGTCGAACATTCACAGGCCCTGATCAACGAGGCCCGCTACCACGGCCAGTGGGAGCAGGGAATGCCCGCCGCCGAATATTCATTCGCCCAGCAGGTTGACGACAGGGGAGTGTTCTCCTTCTGCATGTGTCCCGGGGGCGTGTTGGTGCCTTCCGCTACGGAGCCTGAGACCATCGTTATGAACGGCATGTCCAACTCCGCCCGTAGCGGAAAGTTCGCCAATGCCGGAGTTGTGGTCCAGATCGAGCCTGAGGACATCCCCGAGGAATATTCCGAAGCGGGTGCTTTCAAGGGTCTCGACTTCCAGAAGGCTGTCGAGCGGAAGATGTGGGAATATGCCCACACCCGTTCGGAGAACCCGATGGCCGCTCCGGCGCAGAGGATGATCGATTTCTGCAACGGGGTCGTGTCTTCGGATCTTCCCGAGACCTCTTATAAGCCGGGCGTGGTGCCCGCACCCCTCCACGAGTTGCTCCCGGAGTTCATTTCTTCAAGGCTCCAGAAGGCTTTCCCGGAGGTCAACAAGCACTCTATCAGAGGTTTCTTTACAAATGAGGCCTTGCTGGTCGGTGTCGAGTCCAGGACATCCTCCCCGATCCGGATCGGCCGTAATCCCCGGACTTTCGAGTCAGATTCTTTCCCGGGGCTGCTGCCTTGCGGTGAGGGTGCCGGATATTCCGGAGGCATAGTTTCATCGGCCATCGACGGCATCAACTGCGCCGTGGCCGCCGCCCGCTCGCTTGACTCTTCCGAGTTGCCCGAACAGCAGTGAGGTCAGGTTCTTATTTGGCGTTGATTGCCTTCAGAATGACATCGACCGCCTCGTCTTCGTTGAGGTAGTCCATGTTGAGGACAAGGTCGTAATTGCGGAGATCGTAGCGGTTCGTGGAAGCGTAGCGCTGGATGTAGTTATCCCTGGCCTTGTCCACATAGGCGATGATCTCTTCAGCCTCTTTCTCCGAGACTTCCTGGCGGCGCATGACCCGGGCTATCCTGTTGGCCTTGGAGGCGTGGATGAACACGTCGAACTTGTTCGGGTGGTCCTTGAGGACAAAGAAACCGGAGCGTCCGGCGATCACGCAGGACGACTCCTCGGCAAGGGAGGCAAGGATCTGGCTCTCGTAGTTGAAGATCTCTTCTGAAGTCACGTCGGCAGGATACTCAACTCCCTTTGGAATGAACATCTCGGACCCGAACTCGGGGGAAATCCTCGAGAAAAGGTCCCCGAGCCAATTCTTTTTCTGGCCCTTGATCCTCTCGATCTCGGCCTCGTTGAGACCGAACATTTCTTTAAGCTTCTTAATCAGATCCTTGTCGCAGTAGCGCACTCCGAGCTTTTCAGCCAGTTTGCGCCCTACTGTCCTACCACCGGTGCCTACCTCGCGGCTGATGGTGATCGCGAATTTCCCGTTGATGTCCATCGTATCAGTTGTTATGACACAAATATATAAAAATTATGAATTGTTTTTTATATTTTTGTTTGATAGTTCTTACAGATATGATCCACATCTTAACATCGCGGCGATTCCGCCGTCTCCTCCCGCTTTTCACGGCACTTTTGGGGTTCGTGTCATGCAGCCCTTCTTTCAGTGTTTACGATCTCAGATGCGAGGGACTTTCCGAACCTCTCGGCATTGATTCCGCTGAACCCCATTTCAGTTGGAAAATAAGCTCGGGTTCCCCCATGGAACAGGTGGCTTATGAGATACAGGTGGCGAGCTCCCCTGAAGCTCTCAAGTCCGGGAATGCGGACCTTTGGTCTTCTGGTAAGGTGGCCTCTTCGGACCAGGTGATGATCCCATATTCCGGGAACCGATTGGCCTCCAGGCAACAGTGTTGGTGGAGGGCCAGGGTTTGGAAATCCGAGAACGAGGTCTCCGCCTGGAGTGCCCCCCAGAGGTTCGGTGTCGGTATCATAGGAGACGACAGCTTGAAGGGGGACTATATTGGAGCCACCTACACTCAAGGAAGCGCTTCAATCATGCGGAAGTCGTTCACTGTGGAAGACTTAAGTTCGCCAGCCATTCTTTATGTCAACTCCCTCGGTTATCATGAGGCCTATATCAACGGCAAACCGGTTTCCGACGCCGTGCTGACTCCGGCGGTCTCGCAGCTGGACAAGAGGTCCCTTATCATGGCTTACGACGTCACCCCTCTTCTTCGGAAAGGTGAGAACGAGATCGTCTTTTGGCTAAGTTCCGGCTGGTATAAGCAAATCCCGTTTGACGCTTCTTACTGGGGAGCTCTTGTCAAAGCGGAACTTGACGCGATAGGCCCGGAGGGTCCGAAGCCCTTGGTGTGCACGGACTCGTCATGGGAAGGCACATTGAGCGGTTACTCAGATTATGACTCTTGGGGAGCGTGGCATTTTGGCGGTGAGACCATCGACGCTTCTGAAGTACCTGTCTCGATGGATCCTAAGTCATTGGATCCGTTGCCATGGCGAAAAGTTGACGTCGAGGATGTGAATGGCATTGTCGCAACGATGCAGATGTGCGAGCCCTGCCGCATCCAGGAGACCCTGGTCGCCAAGAGTGTGACAAAGGACGGCAAGGACCGTTGGATAGTGGATTTCGGCCGGGTGATAAACGGCATGTTCGAAATCAAACTACCTTCTATGGAAAAAGGTCACAAGACAGAAGCCGGTTTCTGCGACGCCAAGGAGGAAGGAGGTTTTAATCCGGTGTCGAGGGATTATTACATATCCTCAGGGGCTCCAGATGGGGATCATTTCAAGAACAAGTTCAACCACCACGTGTTCCGCTACGTAATTCTTGAGAACCTGCCAGAGGCTCCCAAACCGGAGGATATCAAAGGGCACAGGATGCGTACGGATTATCAGGCTGCCGCGACATTCGAGTCCTCGGACAAGGACATGAACGCTATCCACGACATGGTCCGCTATACGCTTGAGAACCTGGCCTTTGATGGATATATGGTTGATTGCGCCAACATCGAGCGTCTTGGATACGGAGGCGACGGCAACGCTTCCACACTCTCTCTGCAGACCATGTTCGATGTCTCTCCTTTGTATGTCAATTGGCTCCAGGCATGGAATGACTGCATCCACGAGGATGGCGGCTTGCCGCATACCGCTCCATGCCCCTACGGCGCTGGTGGTGGCCCTTACTGGTGCGGATTCATTGTCCAGGCTCCCTGGAGGACATGGATGAGCTATGCGGATCCACGTATGCTTGAGAGGTGCTATCCTACTATGCTTCATTGGCTGGATTATGTGGACGCCTATACTGTCGATGGGCTCTTGAGAAAGTGGCCTGACACTGACTACAGGGGATGGTATCTCGGAGACTGGGCGGCGCCAAAAGGAATTGAGGTTGGTGAGCAGGAATCAGTGGATCTTATCAACAACTGCTCTCTCTGCCAGGTTTACAAGGAACTTGAGGGAATCGCCAAAGTCCTTGGCCGGCCTGAGGAAGCGGCTGGTTTCAAGGCGCGCTATGATGCCCTGGCCAGCATGATCAACGAGACCCTTTACCACCCTGAGACTCAGACTTACGGCAGCGGCACTCAGGTTGACATGGCGTATCCCATGCTTGTCGGGATAGTTCCTGAGAATATACGGAAACAGGTCAGGGATAAGCTGATAGAGCGTACAGCCAACGTGTATGGAGGCCATCTCAAGACCGGTCTTGTCGGCGTGCCTGTCATAACCGAATGGGCCACTTTGGCGGGCGAGTGTGACTTCATGTACGGAATGCTCAAGCAGAGGACATATCCTGGGTATCTCTATATGATTGACAATGGCGCGACCAGCACTTGGGAGTACTGGAGCGCTGACCGTAGCCGTATGCACAACTGCTATAACGGCATAGGCAGCTGGTTCTACCAGGCTCTCGGAGGCATTATCCCCGTTGAGCCCGGCTACCGTAAGGTCACTATCGATCCTCAGGCCCCCGAGGGCCTTGAATGGGTTAATGTCACCAAGGACACTCCTTATGGGAAGATCGTGGTCTCTCGTCAAGGGGAAAATCTTCATTTTGAATTGCCCGTCGGAGTGAAAGCCATTGTCGGTGGCAGTGAATATTCCTGTGGCAAGCATGATGTGAAATTATAGGGGATTATGCTCAAGAAATTATCTTTGATACTGGCCTGCGCTTTGGCCATGGCCTCCTGCGGGCTCTCTTTAAGTGTATATGATCTTACATGCGAGGGCCTTTCGGACCCTCTGGCCATTGATTCGGCGGAGCCTCATTTCAGTTGGAAGATATCCTCCGAAGCTCCGGCATCACAGGTCGCTTACCAGATACAAGTCTCATCTTCATTGAAGGGTCTCAAGTCAGGTAAAGCGGTCCTGTGGGATTCCGGCCGGGTAGTGTCCCCGGATCAGGTCATGATCCCTTATTCAGGGACTCCGCTGGTCTCCCGCCAGCAATGCTGGTGGCGGGTAAGGATATGGAAATCTGATAAGGAGGTTTCCGGATGGAGCTCCCCTAGGCGTTTCGGCATAGGTATCATAGGCGGGGACACAATGCGGGGAGAATATATCGGAGCGGCAGCCGGTAATTTGAGATCACCTCTTTTAAGGAAAAGCTTCGAGATTGAAAACTTGCCCGGGATGGCCATTCTGTATGTCAATTCCCTGGGGTACCATGAGGCATATGTAAATGGCAGTCCGGTCTCGGAGGCCGTCCTGTCACCCGCCGTTTCCCAGCTTGACAAAAGGTCCCTCATCATGGCATATGATGTCACCTCGCTTCTCAGGAAGGGAAAGAACGAGATAGTCCTTTGGATCGGTTCCGGTTGGAACAAGGTGTTCAATCCGACCCATGACGGACCGCTTGTGAAAGCGGAATTGGACGGGGTCACCCCGGTTGGGGCAGAAGTGATCCTGAATACCGATGCGTCCTGGGAGGGCACTTGGAGCGGTTACAGCGATTTGACAAACTGGCGTTACGGAAAGTTCGGAGGGGAGTCAATCGATGCCTCCGTGGCTCCGGAAGCTGTTGAATCGCAATGTCTTGACCAATTATCATGGGCTCCGGTGGATGTCGTTAAAGTCGTGGACATCAAGGCCACGGTGCAGATGTGCGAGCCTTGTATCGTACAGGAAACCCTTTCCGCCAGGAGCGTCAAACCTTATGGAGAGGGACGTTGGGTCGCGGACTTCGGCCGCATTGTCAACGGCCTGCTTGACATCACTCTTCCAGGGATGGAAAAAGGTCATGTCAGCATAGCGTCTTTCACTGATTATGAGGAGAAAGACGGGACATACAACCCGGTCAGCCGCAATGAATATATCTCTTCAGGAAGGCCGGAGGGCGACAGGTTTGTCAACAAGTTCAATCACCATGTGTTCAGGTATGTCATCCTGGACAGCATTCCCGAAGCTCCGAAACCGGAGAATGTCAAGGCCCTGAGGATGCGTACTGACTTTAAAGGCTCCTCGACGTTCAAGTCCTCGGACGAAGAGCTCAACGCCATACATGACATGGTGAAATACACTATGGAGAATCTGGCTTTCGACGGTTATATGGTCGATTGCGCCAACCTTGAGAGGCTCGGGTATGGAGGTGACGGCAACGCATCGACTCTCTCGCTCCAGATCATGTTCGATGTGGCACCGTTGTACGCGAACTGGCTTCAGGCGTGGAATGACGTGATCAGGGAGGATGGTGGGCTTCCCCACACTGCCCCTTGTCCCTGGAGGGCCGGAGGAGGCCCATATTGGTGCGGTTTCGTGGTCCAGGCTCCCTGGAGGACTTACATGAGCTACGGGGACAAGCGTTTGATTGAAAGGTGCTATCCCACGATGACGGGTTGGCTCGACTATGTTGATGCCTACACCGTGGACGGCCTTCTGAAAGCGTGGCCGGAGACGGAATACAGGCACTGGTTCCTGGGCGACTGGGCCGCTCCCGACGGAGTGGATGTCCAGGATCCCGAGTCAATCGATCTGGTGAACAACTGCTCTCTTTGCCAGGTTTACCTTGATCTTGTCCAGATAGCTCACCTGCTCGGTAAAGAGGCGGATGCCGCCGAGTTCCAGGCCCGGTACGACGCTCTGGCCAAGGTCATCAACGGCAAACTCTATCACGCCGACACTTTCACCTACGCCAGCGGCTCCCAGATAGACATGGCTTACCCCATGCTAGTCGGGATCGTCCCGGAGAATAATCGGAAGCAAGTCAGGGACAAACTGATAGAACGTACCGCCACAGTTTATGAAGGACATCTCAAGACCGGGCTCGTCGGTGTTCCGGTCATAACCGAATGGGCGACCTTGGCTGGTGAGTGTGACTTCATGTACGGCATGCTGAAGCAGCATGGCTATCCGGGTTATCTCCACATGCTTGACAATGGGGCCACTGGTACTTGGGAGCATTGGAACGCCCGTCGCAGCCGTCTCCATAACTGTTTCAACGGGATCGGCAGCTGGTTCTACCAGGCTTTGGGAGGCATTATCCCCACGGAACCTGGCTACAGACACGTCCTGATCAACCCCCAGATTCCGGAAGGGCTGCAGAGTGTGGAGGTTTCCCAGGTGACTCCTTATGGTGAGATAAAGGTCGCCAGAAATGGCCGTAATCTCCATTTCGAGATTCCGGTCGGAGTCACCGCCACAGTTCGCGAAAAAGAATATTCGTGCGGGAAATACGACATTGATTTATAATTTTTGTATATTTAACCGGATATTTTCGCAATAACTATAACACTAAGATATGATTAACAGAAGAGATTTCCTCAAGTCCATGGCCGTGGCTTCCGCCGGCGTGGCTCTCACTCCGGGAGAGATCCTGGGTTCCAACAAGTTTTCCTCCGTGAGGGCCTCCCAGGCCAAGCCTCGCGGCGAGAAGGTAAAGATCGCCTTTGTCGGTATTGGCAACCGTGGTGAGCAGATCATCCAGGATTTCACAAGAACCGGGATGATAGACGTTGTCGCCCTTTGCGATGTAGATATAGACGGGCCTCAGTGCAAGAATGTGCTTGCCCAGTATCCCAAGGCCAAGAGGTTCCGTGACTATCGTCAGATGTTTGACAAATGCGGAAATGAGTTCGACGCCGTAGCGGCCGCGATTCCGGACCATTCCCACTTCCCGATAGCCATGCTGGCTCTGAACCAGGGCAAGCACATCTATCTCGAGAAACCGATGTGCCGCACCTTCCATGAGGCCGAGCTGATGATGGCCTCCGCCCGCCGTCATCCCAACCTCGCCACTCAGGTCGGTAACCAGGGGCATTCAGAGGGCAACTACTTCCAGTTCAAGGCCTGGATGGATGCCGGCATAATCAAGGATGTCACAGCCGTGACCGCCCACATGAACAATTCCCGCCGCTGGCATAATTTCGACGCGAAGAAGATGTATCGCATGCCCGCCCAGCAGTCTATCCCGAGGGGGATGGACTGGGACACCTGGCTCGGCGTGACTCCTTATCATGATTTTAATGAGAAGTACCACCAAGGCGACTGGAGGTGCTGGTATGACTTCGGAATGGGCTGCCTTGGTGACTGGGGAGCGCATATTCTCGACACTGTACATGAGTTCCTTGAGCTCGGCCTTCCTTATGAGGTCAGCATGCTTTATGAGAACGGCCATAACGACTATTTCTATCCCTATTCGTCAACCATTCTCTTCCGTTTCCCGCAGAGGAACGGCATGCCGCCTGTGGACGTGACCTGGTACGACGGACTGGACAACCTGCCGCCGCTTCCGGAAGGATATGGCGGTGGAGTATCGACAGCCAATGTGCCTGCCTCTGGTCAGAATGTCGGACCCGCCGCGAAGATCTCTCCCGGAAAGATCATATACACCAAAGACTTGATTTTCAAGGGCGGAAGCCACGGATCCGAGCTCAGCATCATACCTGAGGAGGCGGCGAGGGATATGGCCTCCAAGCTTCCTCCGACCCCGGAGAGCCCGTCCAACCACTTCGAGAACTTCCTGTTGGCTTGCCAGGGCATCGAGAAGACAAGGAGCCCGTTCGAGATCAATGGCGTACTCTCGCAGGTCTTCTGCCTTGGCGTCATCGCCCAGAGATTGAACGCTAAACTCTATTTCGATCCTCGCACCAAGCAGTTCACCAACAACGACTTCGCCAACGCCATGCTCGCTGGTCTGCCGCCTCGCAGGGGTTGGGAGCAGTTCTACACCATGTAGTTTTACGGAATATGAGAAAGGTTTTCATAGCTCTCGCCGCGCTGGCGCTATGCCTCAGCGCGTGCGCCCAGGACAATTCGTTGACATCCCAGGAAAAGGCCGACGGCTGGAAGCTCCTTTGGGACGGAAAGACAACTGAGGGTTGGAGAGGTGCCAAACTGGATGATTTCCCCGCTAAAGGCTGGGTGATCGACAAGGGTGTCCTGAAAGTCCTTAAGGGCAATGGCGGGGAATCCACCAACGGCGGAGACATCATCACGACCCGCCTTTATAAGAATTTCATCCTCAAGGTTGACTTCAAGATCACTGAGGGAGCCAACAGCGGCATAAAGTACTTTGTGGATCCGACCCTTAACAAGGGCGCGGGGTCAGCCATCGGTTGCGAGTTCCAGATTCTGGACGATTTGAGGCATCCGGACGCCAAGCTCGGAGTCAAAGGAAACAGGACCTTGGGATCGCTTTATGACCTGATTCCCGCTCCAGCGGATAAACCCTTCGACATCACGACCTGGAACACCGCGATGGTGAAGGTCGAGGGCAACCATGTCGAGCATTGGCTCAATGGTGTGAAACTCATTGAATATGAGCGTAACAATCAGGAATGGAACGCCCTTGTGGCCTATAGCAAGTACAAGGACTGGCCCAACTTCGGAAATTACGAGGAAGGCTACATCCTTCTCCAGGACCACGGCGACGAGGTCTGGTTCAAGAACATCAAGATTAAGGAACTGTAGAAAAGAAAAGCCGGGCGGTCAGCCCGGCTTTTTCTTTCATCTCTCATTTTATTTCTGCTCTTTGCCTCCGAGGATCTGACGGACCTTGAGTGGCTCGTTGGTGGTTATGCAATCGACATTCAGGTCGATCATCTCCTTGATATCATCCTCATGGTCAACAGTCCAGACATTGACGCTCATTTTCCTGTCGTGAGCTTCCTTGACCCAGGTCGGGTTTTTCTGGAAGACACCGTAGTGGTAGTCGATGCCGTTCACGCCATCGGCGAGGACCTCTTCAGGAGTCTTGTTGCCACTCAGGAACTGGTTGGTGAAACCAGGGCAGAGGGCGGCGATCCTCTGGCAGATATTCCAGCTGAAGGAAATGAAAATCACTTTCTTGGGATCGTAAAGCCCATGCTTTTTCAGAGCGGCGACACTCTGGTCAACCATGTAGTCCTCATGAGCCTTGTCGATCTGCGGCTTCAGCTCGCAGACCAGCACTGTGCCGCCTTTCTCTCCCTGGGTCAGGTACTCGTCGAGGGTGGGGAGCTTCTCGCCGTTCTTGAGGCGGTAGTCCTTGAAATCGGCATAGTCATGGGTCTGGATATTCACGCCTTTTATGTCGCGGTCGTGGTGGACAACGATCACGAGGTCGGAGGTCATGTGGACATCGAACTCGCTGCCCCAGAGCCTGTTCTGCTGGGCCAGCTCAAGGGCTTTGATGGAGTTCTCGGCGTAGCCGGCCTCCTCGCAGTTCCAAAAGCCCCTGTGGGCGGTGATGGCGACTTTGGGCGCGCATGATGATGTCAAAGCGACTAATGCGGCGACAGCCGCGATTTTGACGAATCTTCTCATATTAAGGGATATATTTATTAGTTTCAGCAATCTTACAAAGATAGTAATTTCTTGATGTATTCTTGCCTGTAATTATGGATATTCTCGTCCCACCATGCCTTGTATGGCTCAGGTATGTTCGCTGACCAATGGTTGCGGTAAGGACTGCTGATCACCTTGACTTCTCCGGCGACGCCATTCAAGCCGGAGAAGACCTCTGAGGGAGGACAAGTGGTGTCCACAAGACCTATCTCGACGAGGAAACGGGCGTTTGATCCTCTCATGAGCACCGCCCCGTCGAAGTACGGGGCAACTTTCCTCGCTTTCCGGGCGTTCTTGCGGGTAATCGCTTCAGTATTTGCATCCAGCATGGAGGAAGTCGGTGTGACGACCCCGTTATATTCCATTGGCCAGGGCCATGCGTCATTCCTGCCCAAAAGGTAACCGCCGTTCCCGACCATCGCGGGCACATTGATCACCACATCCGTGACACGGTCGTCAAGACCGGCCAGAGCGACCGCTTGCGCTCCTCCTTGACTCTCTCCGAGCAGGATAATAGTCTTCCCGTCCCACACCGGATCAGTGGTGATGTAGTCCAAAGCCCGGATCGCCCGGAGGATCATACCCCGGAAATAATATGAGTTCCTGGATGTGATAGGTCGGTAACTGTAGTTCTTCAATCGACCGCTCTCGAGGGCTTTATAATATTCGTCCTTGGCATCATTCAACATCCCGTGCGCGTTGAAATCGAAGGCGATGGCTCCTCCCTGGGCCAAATCAGCGGCGGCCTGGGCATGGGCCTTGCACCAATCTCCGGATACCCCGGCGGCATGAAGTTGTATGATTATGGGAAGTGACCCTTTCGTGGCGTTTTTCGGTCTGGCCACATAGCCCCTGACTGGAACCGTGTCCAAAGCGCTGACCTCGACATCAAAGCATTCTATCCCATCACCCTTAATTGCGACAGGCTTTGATCTTACAGTCGTTTTTTGGGCTCTGAGGCGGAGAATCTGGCGTTCCCAGTATCGCTTTAAGTCTTTTGGAGGCCTAAAACCAGACTCGAAAGCGGATCCGTTGATAACGTAACCGATCCTTATCGCATCTTCTGAAGGATTGAGGTTCATCGGCACTTTTTCGGGGAAAGTCCCCTCAGGTCTGAACTCCAGCATGACGGCCACAGGTCCTGTCCGGACATCTGTGAACACAACCCTCCGGCTTGTGACAACTCCGATTTTCTCCCTGCGAGTCATTACCCCGTTCTCGAAAACGGCGACCTCAAGCGGGGTGGGATATTCCTGGACAGGATTAATGCTCACGATAACCGTGTCGCCCGAGGCGTACTGGCCGTCCTGATGGTTGAGCCCGATTCTAAGACTGGCCACTATCCCGGCCCCTTGGCAAGAGGCAAGCGACAGGAATAGTCCGATTACTGTGACAATGATGATAATGGAAAGCTTACGCATACTCAAATATAGACATATTCTTGCTATTTTATCACCGGAATTGGTTATTTTTGTAAGCTACAGTAAAGTGGTAATAATTATTTTTAAAAGAATATGGTAAAAGTTAATCTGGGAGGTTGCGACTCCTTTGTCAAAGACGCTGATTACAAGGTTTATGTTGGTAAGGCCCTTGAGGCTCTGGATGTCCTGAACAGTGGAAGCGGGGCTGGTAATGACTTCCTCGGCTGGAAGCATCTCCCTTCCGAGACCCCTGAGTCCCTTGTCTCCGAGTGCGAGGATGTGCGCGACTGCTGGAAAGCCAAGGGTGTTGACCTTGTGGTCGTGATCGGCATCGGCGGCTCTTATCTTGGTGCCCGCTGCGCCATCGAGGCCTTGAGCCACAATTTCGCAAAGCAGCTGTCCGGGAAGAAAGATGCTCCCGAGGTCGTGTTTGCCGGCAACAACCTTTCCGAGGAATATCTGGCTGAACTGATGGATCTGGTCGCGGAGAGGAACACGGCGACCGTGGTGATCTCCAAGTCCGGTACGACCACCGAACCCGCTGTCGCCTTCAGGATCGTCAAAGAGCATATCGAGAAGACTTATAAGGATGCCGCTGAGAGGATCGTCGCTATTACCGACGCCAAGAAAGGCGCCCTCAAAACTCTCGCCACCCAGGAGGGATACAAGACTTTTGTGGTTCCCGACAACGTCGGTGGCCGTTATTCCGTCCTTACCCCTGTCGGCTTGCTGCCTATCGTCCTCGCAGGATTCGACGTGCGAGCGATGCTCGCCGGAGCAAGGGAGATGGAGGAGGCCTGTTCGGTCAAGTCCGGGGAGAATCCTGCCGTCAAGTACGCCGCGATGAGAAATCTCCTTTACTCCGAGCTCGGGAAGAAGGTTGAGATTCTGGTCGCTTACAACCCCAAGCTCCAGTATCTCGGCGAGTGGTGGAAACAGCTTTACGGTGAGTCCGAGGGTAAGGACCAGAAAGGAATATTCCCCGCTTCGGTCAATTTCACCACTGATCTCCATTCCATGGGCCAGTTCATCCAGGAGGGCGAGAGAATCATGTTCGAGACCGTTGTTAATGTCGAGAAGAGCAACCGCTCTGTCGTCATCGGGAGCGATCCCCAGAACCTTGACCAGCTGAACTATCTCGCCGGACAGCATGTGGAGCACTGCAACGCCATGGCCCAGCTCGGAACCAAGCTCGCCCATATCGACGGTGGCGTACCCCAGCTCGAGGTCTCGATAGAGAATCTTTCGGCCTACAATCTCGGAGGGCTGTTCCAGTTCTTTGAGTATGCCTGCGGAATCAGCGCTTATGTGTTGGGAATCAATCCTTTCAACCAGCCTGGTGTCGAGGCTTACAAGAAGAATATGTTCGCTCTTCTGGAGAAGCCCGGCTACGAGGAGCAGACCAAGGCCATCAAGGAAAGACTATAAGTTATGCATTGCCAGGATAAATTCCGCGAGACCTACAAAAGGGAGCCGGAAGGGCTCTCCTTTTGCCCTTATCGTGTGTGTCCGCTCGGAGCCCATTCTGACCATCAGCTTGGTAAAGTGACGGGCTTCGCGATAGACAAGGGCATCCACATCGCTTATTCCCCCAAACAGAACGGAGTTATTGAGCTGGCCTCTCTGCAGTTCAGGAAAAGAGCACAGTGGCATGTCAGGGCGGTTCCGGAGGAGAAACAAGACGACTGGGCTGATTATCTCCGAGGCGCCACCAAGGAGCTTTATCAGGCTTATCCCTTGCGTATAGGTCTGAGCGGAGTGATCGAAGGTTCTTTGCCGATAGGTGGACTGTCCTCATCCGCTGCGGTGACGATATCCTTCATGAAAGCCTTGTGCCGTGTGAATGGTCTCCATCTTGAGGATAAGGAGCTGATCTCCATGGCCATGGCCGCCGAAAACAAGTATGTCGGGGTCTCGTCCGGAAAGCTCGACCAGAGCTGCGAGGTGTATTCAAAGAAAGACCATCTCCTTTACCTTGACACCAAGGACGACAGTTACGAGCTGATTCCGACATCCCCGAAGATGAAACCTTATGACATCGCCATCTTTTTCAGCGGTGTCGAGAGAACTCTCGCCGGGAGCAAGTTCAACATGAGGGTGGACGAGTGCCGCAGCGCCGCGTATGCCCTCAAGGCTTATTCCGGAATGGAATACGGGAAGTTCAAGGAGACTTATCTGCGGGATGTCCCTGTTGAGGTTTTCGAGCGTTTCAAGGACCGTTTGCCGGACACTTGGAGAAAGCGCGCGGAACACTGGTACAGCGAGTATGACAGGGTCCGGAAGGGTGCTGAAGCCTGGAGGAGGGGAGACTTGGAGGAGTATGGAAGGCTGAGTTTCGAGAGCGGTCGTTCCTCGATCGAGAGCTGGGAGACCGGCTCTCCCGAGCTTAAAAAGATATATGACATTATGACCAGGACCGACGGGATCTATGGCGGCCGTTTCAGCGGAGCAGGCTTCAAAGGCTGCTGTATGGCCTTGATCGATCCCTCTTTCAAGGAGAGCATATTCGAGAAAGTGGAGAAGGAATACTTGAATGAATTTCCTGAGCTTAAGGGACATTATTCGGCGTACGTCTGCCATAGCGCTGACGGCGTCAAAATATAAAAACTGACTGCCATGAAATGCCTTATTCTCGCGGCCGGGTACGCCACCAGGCTGCGCCCTTTGACAGACAATTTCCCCAAGCCCCTGCTTCCGGTGGGAGGAAAGCCGATTCTGGATTGGTTGGTAGAGGATATTGCCGCTACCGGCAAAGTGGATGGCTTTGTCGTCATCTCCAACCACAGGTTCGCCCCGATCTTCGAGGAATGGGCAAGCGCTCGTCCTGAAGACATCAAAGTCGTTGATGACGGGACCTCCACCAATGAGACCCGTCTGGGGGCCGTGCGGGACATGTGGTTCGCTATCGACTCTCTCGGTCTGGACGAGGACCTTCTGGTGATCGCCGGTGACAACCTCCTTGATTTCAGCCTGGGATCTTTTATCGATTATTCCCTGAATAAAGGAACCAGTTGTGTGTTAAGGTATTATGAGGAATCCGCCGACATCTTGAAGAAAGGTGGGGTCATGGACGTGGATGAGAATGGCCGGATCCTTGGGATGGAGGAGAAACCAGCGGAACCGAAAGCTCATTGGGCATGCCCTCCGTTCTACTACTACACCCGTGAGGACGCTGCCCGTATTCCGGAAGCGATCGCGTCGGGCTGCGGGATTGACGCTCCTGGAAGCCTCGTCGCCTGGCTATCGTCAAAGGCTCCTGTCCATGCCATGGAGATGCCAGGAAAGCGCTTTGACATCGGGGACCTGAAGAGCTACGAGTCTGTCAAGGAAATATTCGACAACAATAAAACCAGCTGAATATGAACCGCTCACTTTACTTGATCCTGGGACTTGGGGCGATCGCGCTCATTTCCGCGTTTTTCGGATTCAGGCATAAGGATGCCGAAACCGGAACCCAAGACGACATCTATGTCTGCGCCTATGTGTGGCCATCCTGCCATGACGATCCGCTTGCCCATAAGTGGCTCTGGGAAGAAGGGATAGGTGAGTGGGAAGTTATCAAAAAAGGAGACAAGCGTTTTCCTGAGCACTACCAACCTCGCCAGCCGCTTTGGGGCTACGAGTTGGACAACGACCCGGTTGTGGTGGAGAAATGGATTCGGACGGCCCTTAAATATGGTGTGAATACCTTTATCTACGACTGGTACTGGTATAACGATCCGGATGGCTACAGCGGGCCTTATCTTGAGAGCGCCCTCAATGACGGTTTCCTGAAGGCCCCCAGCCATGACAAGATGCATTTCTACATCATGTGGGCGAATCATGATGTGAAATACAATTACTGGAACTACCACAAGTGGGGAGAAAACGAGGAAAGACTCTTTAACCCTGATGTGGACTGGGATCTGTTTAAGAAAGTGGTGGACCGGGTGATCAACCAGTATTTCAAACTCCCTGAATATGTCAAGATCGACGGCTGTCCGGTGTTGGGAATATTCTCGATAGAGAATTTTGTCCGCGGGCTCGGCTCTCTTGAGGAAGCGGCCAAGGCGATGGATTATTTCCGGTCTGAGGTCCGAAAGGCCGGATTCCCCGATCTTCACCTGCAGCAGATTCAAGGCGGGGGTGGCCGGATGAGCGAGGAGAGGATTGAGTACATGAGAAAGAATATCAAGGCTTTGGGGATAGACAGCGAGGCCCTTTATAATATGGGTGGTTTCAATCCGGACTACCTTGTCCATGGGGCGGAAGCTGTGGAGATTCGTGAGCAAATGGACGAAGCGTTTGATATTCCGGTGTTTCCATGCGTTTCGGTAGGTTGGGATGACACACCTCGCTTTCCTGCCAAAGGCCCGGATCACGTGACTCGCTGGCACAACACCCCGCAGTCCTTCGCCACTTTCCTCGCCAAGGCCAAGGAATATGTCGAGGCCCATCCCGACCAACCCCGGTTCATGATGATAAACGCCTGGAATGAGTGGGTTGAGGGAAGTTACCTGCTTCCTGACCGCTTGAACGGGTTCGGATACCTTGAGGCTGTCAGGGATGTTTTGAACGGCAAGTATGACAATTAAATCCTGATATGACCTATGAAAAGATTCTTACTTGTATTGTTAGCTCTCTCGATCTCTGTTTCCGGCGCTTTTGCCCAGAAGCAGGAGGTCCGCGACGTTGACATAACCCTCCACTTGTCGGACAAGGGTTCTGTCACTTTCGACGAGATGTGGGACATCAATACGGGTTCCAACATCACTGAATGGTACCTTGTTCGGGAGAATCTCGGGGATATCATTATCCCGAACCTGACTGTCCTCGACGGAGTATCAGGCGCGAAGTTCGAGGATGTGGGGGAGTGGGATGTGAACAAGACCCTGGACGAGAAGGCCGGAAAATCCGGAATAGTCCATAAGGATGACGGGGTCGAGCTTTGCTGGGGAATAGCTCCGCGGGGCGACCGCAAGTTCTACGCCATCTACAGCATGATCAAGGCGATGAAGTCGCTGAACGACTACGACATGCTGCACCTGCAGGTAGTGTCTCCCGGATTGAGTTCTCCGCCGCAGCATGTCAGGATCACAGTGATGTCGAAAGATTTCCAGCTCGACACCACCAACACCCGGGCCTGGGGCTTCGGCTTCGAAGGAACCACGACCTTCACCGACAGCACGGTCGTGTTCGAGTCTTCCAAGCCTCTAAGGACAAACGATTCGGCGATTATCCTGCTGCGTTTCAACAAAGGGATGTTCCAGCCTCTGAGCGTTCAGGAAAGGGATTTCCAGGAGGCCTTGGATATCGCTCTGAAAGGGGCGAAGTTCGCGGATGATCCCGAGGAAGAGAATCCTTTCGCTGGAGCGATGGCGGGGCTCATGATTGTTTTATTACTGTTTTTTGCCTTTGTCAGACCGATCATCAAGATATTTAAGGGATCCCGGACCAAAGTTACCAATCGTGACAAGAAAAAACTGCTCGGCGGAGTCGCCCTGGACAAGGTGGACTGGTACAGGGACATTCCGATGGGCGGGGATCTTCAGATGGCTGATTATGTCCTGAGGAGGCTCGGAGAGAGGGGCTCCGCCAATAACCTCCCCCTGGCGGAGATCCTCAGGATGATCTACAAGGGCAACCTCGCTGTCACCAGTGAGCTAAACGGACCGGTGAACATCTCTTTTGCCCGCCGGGATGGCCTGTCTGAAGTCAGCAAGGAATTCTACAATATGTTACATGAGGCCTCCGGATCCGACAATATCCTTCAGGACAAGGAGTTCTCCAAGTGGGCCTCCAGTCATGAATCACGGGTTTACCAATGGTCCGAGACTTCCCGCACCAATGGTCTGGCAAAGTTCAGGGCCCAACGGTATTTGCGTAATGAGAAGTTTTCGAGTGAAGGACAGGCAGAGGCCCGGAAACTTATGGGACTGAGGAAGTTCCTCAATGAGTTCACACTTCTTAATCAGCATGAGACTATCGAGGCCAATCTCTGGAAGGAATATATGGTCTATGCGGCCCTTTTCGGGATAGCGGACAAGGTCGCGAAACAACTGAAGGACATTGATCCGAAGTTCTTTGAGAAGACCTTCAGTTATGATTATCGGACATTCTCTTCCGTTCTCTCCAGCAGCCAGTCCATTTCAAGGGCTTTGGGTAACGCTATCACCAGCGCCTCACGGCCGGTTTATTATTCCTCGGGCGGCAGTTCCTACAGCAGCAGTTACTCCGGCCGCAGCAGGAGCGGAGGCGGCGGCTACACATCCCGCAGCGGAGGCGGCGGCTACAGCGGCGGCGGCCGAGGTGGTGGCGGAAGATAGATTATTGACAGACATGAGACTATTGTTGGTTCAGAGTTCCCCTGTGTGGGAGGATCCGGTGGCGAGTCTGCGGGAGTTGGACCGGATGCTGTCGGATTCAGTCGAGGCTGATCTTATCGTGCTTCCGGAGATGTTCTCAACGGGCTTCGTGACGAAGCCTGAGGGTATCGCGGAGAGGGATGGCGGCAATTCGCTTCAATGGATGCGTGAACTGGCCGCCAGCCGTTCGTGTGCGGTGGCGGGCAGTCTGTCGGTCATGTCCGGTTCCTCATATCGCAACAGGTTTTATTTCGTGTTCCCTGACGGATCCGAGATTCATTATGACAAACGTCACCTGTTCTCGTATTCCGGTGAAGGCCTGGGATACACTCCTGGTCAAGAGAGGGTCATAGTATCTTACAATGGTGTGAGGATCCTTCCGCAAGTCTGCTACGACCTCCGTTTTCCGGTGTTTTCCAGGAACCGTATCCTGGGAGGGGCTCCGGAATATGACCTGATCCTATATGTCGCGAGTTGGCCGGAGAAGAGGATCGGGGCGTGGGATGCCCTGCTCAAGGCGAGGGCTATCGAGAATGCCTGCTATGTGGCGGGTGTGAACCGCGTGGGATCGGATCCTTCCAATTATTATCCGGGACATACTACTTTTATAAGTCCGCAGGGCGAAGTGCTTTCAGTTTGTAAGCAAAATGAGACCGACAGCCTGATTTGTGAAGTTTCCATTGAAGAGCTTGAGCTTTTCCGGAGGTCATTCCCGGTTTTGGATGACGCTGATTAAAAACGATTTTCATTAATTTTTTCTTGTTTTTCCGGTCTCAATTTCATTCCTTTGCTCTCGGTTATAGTTTTTAATCGCATGAGGTCATCATCAGTTCTCGTCCTTTCCCTTCTTGTCCTCGCCCTTCCTTAGGTGCGGACTGAAAGGTGTGGCTTGAGCTCTGAAGAAATCCAACCCCTTCCAGTCCTGCACTGAGAAGGGGCTTTTGTTTAATGGAACAACAAATCGAGTATATGGACGGACATGTGTATGTTTTCGACACCACGCTGAGGGACGGCGAACAGGTTCCGGGATGTCAGCTCAACACCGTTGAGAAGATCCAGGTGGCCAAGGCTCTCGAACAGTTGGGCGTGGATGTCATAGAGGCTGGATTCCCTGTGTCCAGCCCAGGGGATTTCAATTCGGTAGTGGAGATTTCCAAGGCCGTTACCTGGCCGGTGATCTGCGCCCTCTCAAGGGCTGTCGAGAAGGATATAGACTTGGCGGCGGAAGCTTTGAAGCATGCCAAGAGAAAGCGGATCCACACTGGGATAGGTACTTCCGACGAGCATATCCGCTACAAGTTCAACTCAAATCGCGAGGAGATTCTCGAGAGGGCTGTCCGGGCTGTCAAATACGCCAAGAAATATGTCGAGGATGTGGAGTTCTATGCGGAGGATGCGGGAAGGACGGATAACGAGTATCTCGCCCGTGTGGTCGAGGCCGTGATCAAAGCGGGCGCGACGGTGGTGAATATTCCTGACACGACCGGTTACTGCCTTCCGGAGGAGTATGGAGCCAAGATCAAGTATCTGGTTGAACACGTGGACGGGATCGGAAAGGCCGTGATATCGACTCATTGCCATAATGATCTCGGGATGGCTACGGCCAACACGATGGCCGGTCTCATGAACGGAGCCCGCCAGTGTGAGGTGACTGTGAACGGGATCGGGGAGCGGGCCGGGAACACGGCCATGGAGGAGATAGCGATGATCCTGAAAGCCCACAAGGGTATTCCCCTTGAGACCAATATCAACACCAAACGGATATATCCTACGAGCCGGATGGTCTCATCCCTCATGAATATGCCCGTACAGCCCAACAAGGCCATTGTAGGGAAGAACGCTTTCGCCCATTCTTCCGGAATACATCAGGACGGGGTGCTCAAGAACGCCGGCACATACGAGATCATCGATCCGGCGGATGTCGGCATTGACACCAATGCCATCGTCCTGACCGCGAGAAGCGGCAGGGCTGCCCTGAAATACCGCCTGGAAGTGAATGGGGTCAAGCTTGATGACCCGAAGCTGGACGAGGTGTACGCCGCGTTCCTCAGGCTCGCCGACAGCAAGAAGGAGATCCATGACGATGACATCCTCATGTTGGCCGGTGCCGACCGGGCGCATGGACGCAGGATAAAGGTGGATTGGCTCCAGGCCACCAGCGGCATCGGGATGAAGCCGGTGGCCTCTATCGGGCTCGACATCGCCGGGGAGAAGTTCGAGGCTGCGGCGACTGGAAACGGGCCGGTGGACGCATCGATAAACGCCCTTCGCCAGATTGTTCACAGACCCATGACTATCAATGAGTTCACCATCCAGGGCATCACCAAGGGATCGGATGACTCATGCAAGGTCCATATGCAGGTTGAGAGCGATGGAAAGGTATATTACGGATTTGGAGCGAGCACGGACATCGTCTCGGCTTCCGTGGAGGCGTATGTGGATTGCATAAACAAGATTTGAGGAAATGAACACCTTATTTGACAAAATTTGGGACTCCCATGTTGTGCGTCATGTGGAAGGTGGCTTGGACCAGCTTTACATCGACAGGCTGTACTGCCATGAGGTCACCAGCCCCCAGGCTTTCGACAGTCTCCGTTCCAGGGGCATTCGCTGTTTCAGACCAGGGAGGATATTCTGCATGCCGGATCATAACATCCCTACCGTCGGCCAGGAATCGCCGATCCAGGATCTCGTGTCCAGGAAGCAGGTGGACGCGCTTTCGGCCAATGCCTCCGAGTTCGGTCTGACTCATTTCGGGGTCATGCACAAGAACAACGGGATAGTTCATGTCGTAGGCCCTGAGACCGGGCTTTCCCTGCCCGGAATGACAATTGTCTGCGGCGATTCGCACACCTCGACCCATGGTGCTGTGGGATCGGTCGCATTTGGTGTCGGAACCAGCGAAGTTGAGATGGCGCTAGCCTCGCAATGCATTCTTCAGCAGAAGCCAAAGTCGATGATCATCAGAGTGGCAGGTACTCTCGGTAAAGGAGTCACGGCGAAGGATCTGGCGCTATTCCTGATCAGCAGGATGACCACAAGCGGGGCAACCGGCCATTTTGTGGAATACTCCGGTTCAGCCATCAAGGGTCTCTCCATGGAAGGCCGCCTCACACTTTGCAATCTCTCAATCGAGATGGGAGCGAGGGGAGGTTTCATCGCTCCTGACGAGAAGACTTTCGAATACCTGAAGGGAAAAGAATATGCTCCGGTGGGCGAGGCCTGGGATCGGGCTGTCGCCAGCTGGAAAACCCTGAAGAGCGACGAGGACGCTAAGTTCGACAAGGAATATGTCTTCGACGCCTCGGATATAGAACCCATGGTCACATATGGCACCAACCCTGGAGAGGGCATTCCGGTTTGTGAGTCAATACCATTCTCCTCTAATGATAAACCGTTGGCTTACATGGGTTTCCATAAAGGGGAGAGCATGCTGGGCAAAAAGATTGACTATGTGTTCCTCGGGGCTTGCACAAATGGCCGCATCGAGGATTTTAGGGCATTTGCCTCGATTGTCGCCGGCAGGCGCAAGGCTCCGGATGTGGTCGCATGGCTCGTCCCCGGATCTTGGAGTGTCAGGCGGCAGATTGAGGCGGAGGGACTTGACCGTGTACTTGAAGAGGCCGGGTTTGAGATCCGCCAGCCTGGTTGCTCCGCTTGCCTCGCGATGAACGAAGACAAGGTACCGGAGGGAAAATATTGCGTCTCTACCAGCAACAGGAATTTCGAGGGTAGGCAGGGACCGGGATCAAGGACAATCCTCGCCAGTCCCCTTACCGCTGCGGCGGCCGCCGTGACAGGTGTGATAACAGATCCAAGGGAATTGCTATGAAACAAAGATTCTATATAGTGGAGAGTTCTTGTGTGCCTCTCCAGGTCGAGAATATCGACACCGACCAGATCATTCCTGCCCGCTTCCTGAAGGCGACCACCAGGGACGAGAGGTTTTTTGGAAAAAACCTTTTCAAGGACTGGCGTTTCCGTCCTGACGGGTCCCCGGATCCGACATTCCCGCTCAACAATCCTGTCTATCACGGGGAGATACTTCTGGCCGGGGACAACTTCGGTTGCGGTTCCAGCCGCGAACATGCCGCGTGGGCTCTCGCCGGCTATGGTTTCAAGGTCGTTATCTCCAGTTCGTTCGCTGATATCCATAAAATCAACGAGCTCAATAACTTCGTCCTGCCCGTGCAAGTCTCCGGAGGATTCCTGGCGGAACTGTTCGACACCGTCCGGAACAATCCCCGGGCGAAAGTCAGGGTAGATGTGCCCAGGCAGACGGTGACTGACATGGTGACCGGAAGATCCGAGGACTTCGAGCTCAATCCGTATAAGAAATATTGTTTGATGAACGCCCTCGACGACATCGACTTCCTGCTTTCTGCGAAGGACAAGATCGAGGAATTTGAAAAATCGCGTGGTTATGAGACTGTCAATCGCTAAACTGCCCGGTGACGGCATCGGGCCGGAGGTTGTGGAGCAAGCCTCCAAGGTTGTGGACACCGTGTGCTCCAGATTCGGCCATGAAGTGGAGTGGACCTTCGGTTATGTCGGCGCTTGTGCCATCGCCAAGTTCGGGGATCCTTATCCTGAGCGGACCCATGCGGTGTGTATGGCCTCGGACGCTGTCCTTTTCGGGGCGGTGGGAGACCCGAAGTATGACAACGACCCGTCTTCGAAAGTCCGCCCTGAGCAAGGGCTGCTGGCTATCCGCAAGTCTCTCGGGCTATATGCCAATCTCCGGCCGGTCGAAACTTTCAAGTCGCTTGCGGAAAGGTCGCCGTTGAAAACGGAACTTGTGGACGGAGCGGATTTCCTGTGCGTGAGGGAATTGACTGGCGGGATGTATTTCGGAGAGAAAGGACTCAGGGACGGCGGCGACACCGCCTTCGACACCTGCGTTTACAGCCGCTTCGAGGTGGAGCGTATCCTGCGCCTCGCTTTCGAATATGCCCGAAGGCGTCGTAAGCACCTGACGGTGGTGGACAAGGCCAACGTCATGGAGACTTCGAGGCTCTGGCGGGCTGTGGCTAAAGAGATGGAACCGGAATATCCCGATGTGGCCGTGGATTACATGTTTGTGGATAATGCCGCCATGCAACTCATCCGCTGCCCCAAGTTTTTCGATGTGATTGTCACGGAGAACACCTTCGGGGACATCCTGACCGATGAGGCGAGTTGCGTGTCAGGGTCGATGGGACTGCTCGCTTCCGCCTCGGTAGGGGAGCACACGTCGTTGTTCGAGCCGATTCACGGCTCTTATCCCCAGGCGGCCGGAAAAAATATCGCAAACCCTGTGGCGTCGATTCTCTCCGCCGCCATGATGTTTGAATATGCTTTCGGATTTATGGAGGAGGGACGCGCCATACGGGAGGCTGTGGCCGCCTCCATTGAGTCCGGAGTCGTGACAGAGGATCTCGGTGGCGGTTGTTCCACGTCTGAGGTCGGGGATTGGATATCAGATAAAATCATAAGGAAATGACACGAATTGATTGGAAAAACCTGGGCTTTGACGCCTATCGTACCCGCACTGTGGTCCGCTCATGTTTCAGGAATGGGGAATGGTCCGCTCCTGAGGCGACAGAAGAATTCTCATTCACTTTCGACCCGTTCTCCCAGGTCCTCCATTACGCCATCTCCTGTTTCGAGGGGTTGAAGGCTTTCCGCCATAAGGACGGCAGTGTAGCCTTGTTCCGCCCGGACAGGAACGCCGCGAGGATGAGGATGACCGCGAATTACCTCGGCATGCCTTGTCCGGACGAGGACATGTTCATCAGGATGTGTGAGGAATGTGTCAAAAAGAATCTGGAGTTCCTACCTCCGTACGGGTACGGGGCTTCAATGTATGTCCGTCCGCTTTTGATCGGTATCCATCCGCAGATGCAGCTTGTGCCTTATCCGGAGGCCTTGTTCGCGGTGATGTGCGCTCCTGTTGGCTCATATTACGGTGAGAGCATGAAGTCTTGCGCCGCCGTGATACCAGGGAACTATGACCGGGCGGCTCCGAAGGGCTCCGGCAGGTACAAGATCGGGGCTAATTACGCCGCCACCTTCATGCCCTACAAGATTGCCCATGAGCAGGGCTACACCGAGCTCCTGTACTTGAATTCTTCCACAAGGGAATATATCGACGAGTTCGGATCGTCCAATTTCTTCGCCATCCAGGGCAACAAGTACATAACACCTCTTTCCGACAGCGTCCTGCCGTCCATCACCAACCTGACCCTCCAGGAGGTCGCCGCCGATCTCGGGATGGATGTGGAGAAACGTCCTGTCCGTCTTGAGGAACTGGGTTCCTTCGAAGAGGCCGCCGGATGCGGGACGGCCGTGGTGATCACACCTCTGTCCCATGTGGATGTGAAGCCTGTCCTTGAGGAACCGTTTGTCGGGAAATCATTCCGCTTCTTCCCTGACGGTGAGGTCGGGCCTGTCTCCCGGAAGCTGTATGCGAGGATCACTTCCATCCAAAACGGTGAGGCCGAGGACATCCACGGCTGGTGCCACTTTATTTAGCCATTGAAACTGGCGGGAAATGGTTATCTTCGCGTAAAGTGAATATTATGACGCGAAGATTCCTTTTTTCTGCCTGTTTGGCTCTGTTTTTCCATGCCGCCCTTCCGGCCCAGTCTTGCAAACTGGATATCGATCTTGGCAAGAAAGGCTCCCCGATCAATCCCACCCAGTACGGGATATTCTTCGAGGACATCAATTTCGCCGCTGACGGTGGCCTTTATGCGGAGCTCGTGAAGAACCGTTCTTTCGAGTTCCCTTCAAACCCACTTCAGGGGTGGAGAGTCTTCGGTAACGCGGCGGTCTTGGAAGATGGTCCGTTTGACCGTAACCCTCACTATGTCAGGCTCTCTGACCCAGGCCACCCTCATCGCTGGACCGGGCTTGAGAACGAGGGCTTCTTCGGGATCGGGGTTCGCTGCGGCGAGGAATACCGGTTCAGCGTCTGGGCCAGGGTTCCTGAAGGAGGGGAGTCCAGATTGAACGTGGAGATTTCCGACCCGGCATCCATTGAGGAGGACCATGGGCTTTGCGACGGGGAGTTGGTCGTATCAGGAGCTGACTGGAGGCAATATGAGCTGATCCTCAAGCCTTCCAGGACTTTGGACAAGGCTGTGTTGAGGGTATTCCTTGACGGCGACAGGCTGGTGACTGATATCGAACATGTCTCCCTTTTCCCGGTTGACATCTGGAAAGGTCACCGCAACGGACTCAGGAAGGATCTCGCCCAGGCCTTGGCCGATCTCCATCCTGGGATATTCCGTTTCCCCGGTGGCTGTATAGTGGAAGGCACGGAGGTGGAGTCCAGATATAACTGGAAGAATTCTGTCGGCCCTGTCGAGAACCGTCCGCTGAACTCCAACCGCTGGCAGTACTGCTTCCCGTACCGGCTTTATCCGGACTATTACCAAAGTTATGGCCTTGGCTATTTCGAGTTCTTCCTGCTTTCGGAAGAGATTGGCGCCGAGCCGCTTCCGATTCTGAGCTGCGGCCTGGCCTGCCAGTTCCAGAACGGGGAGGATGCCCATATTCCAGTGGATGAGCTCGGACCTTATATTCAGGACGCCCTTGACCTCATCGAGTTCGCCAACGGGCCTGTTACTTCCACATGGGGAAAGGTCCGGGCGGAGATGGGACACCCTGAGCCGTTCAATCTCAAATACATAGGCATCGGCAACGAGCAGTGGGGAACTCTTTATACCGAGCGGCTTGCGCCCTTTGTCAAGGCAATCCGGAAAGCATATCCCGACATCAAGATAGTCGGTTCGAGCGGTCCCGGTTCGGAAGGGGAGCAGTTTGACTTTCTTTGGCCGGAGATGCGCAGGATCGGGGTGGATCTCGTGGATGAGCATTTCTACCGTCCGTATGAGTGGTTCCTTTCCCAGGGGGCGAGGTATGACAATTACGACCGGAAAGGCCCGAAGGTGTTTGCCGGGGAATATGCTTGCCATGCCAGGGGAGCGAAATGGAATCACGCCTACGCCGCCCTTCTCGAGGCCGCTTTCATGACTGGGATAGAACGCAATGCTGATGTGGTCCAGATGGCGACATATGCCCCGCTTTTCGCCCATGTCGAGGGATGGCAGTGGAGACCAGACCTGATCTGGTTCGACAATTTGCGCTCGTTTCGCACCGCGAGCTGGCAAGTGCAGAGTTTGTATGGCCGGTTCAAGGGGAGGAACACATTGAGTCTCAAGATGTCGGGAGCGAATGTGACTGGAGCGGAAGGGCAGGGAGGCTTGTTCGCGAGCGCGGTTTCTGATGGTTCCAGAATATACATAAAGGTGGCCAACACTTCGGAAGAGGAGCGGGATCTGGATTTCAATTTCGCCGGTTTGAAAAAGAAAGATGTCGTGCGGGCTGTCGAAGGCGTTCGGCTGGACTGCTCGGACCGGATGGCAGAGAACTGCCTCGATGAGCCGGATAGGATAGTTCCTGTCTCTTTCGCATTCTCCGGTGAAGGCAAGACTATTTCCGCCTCCTTACCGCCCCTTTCTTTCTCCGTGTTCGTTCTGGAGAAGTAACAAAAAAAGCCCGCTCATTCCGAGCGAAGCGAGTTCAGGGGGTTTGGGGGGAACGCCCCCCAATAAATAAAAAGAAGCCTGCTCGCTGCGAGCAGGCTTCTTTGTTTGGCGGTGCGGAAGGGGCTCGAACCCTCGACCTCCGGCGTGACAGGCCGGCATTCTAACCAAGCTGAACTACCGCACCAGAACTTAAAAGATCCGCGTTCTTGTCAAACGCGGATGCAAAGATAGTCAAAAATGCTGGGTACGCAAATTTTTTTTTCAATTTATTTAATCTCGATGACTTTTTTGGCCTGAGGGACAACCTTCGGCTCGAGCTTCGGAATGGTCACGAGAAGTACTCCGTTTTCGACAGTCGCAGTGATCTTCTCCTTGTCGGCGTCGTCGGGCAGAAGCATTGTCTGCTGGAACTTGGCATAGGAGAACTCCCTGCGGAGATAACGGCCCTTCTTCTTCTCGTCCTTGTTTTCCTCTTTCTTCTCCATGTTGATCACGAGATCTCCCTCGTCATCAAGGCTGACCTTGAAATCGTTCTTAGTCATTCCAGGAGCGGCGAGCTCAAGCTCGTAGCTGTGCTCGTTTTCTAAGACATTGATCGCCGGGGCGGTCGCGCTTGTCCTCTCGATCCAGTTGTTGTCAAAGAAATCATTGAAAATGCTCGGCAACCAGTTCTGGTTGTATCTTCTTGAAACAGGTAACATGATTAAAACCTCCTATAATTTTAAATTTCTATTTTAGTTTTCAACCCCGTCCTTTCGGGCGGACATCTCAAGAACAGTCAATTCCCGCGCCAATGCCAAAAAGTCCATTAAAAGTGGACATTTTGTCATAACATGCTGACTATTTGTCACTTACGTCTGACAAAATGTCCATTTTAGCGCAGTTTCGGCCGTAATTTGCCGCTTATTAATATAAAATTAACGAAAAACATTAAATAATATTTGGAAAATAGAAAATTATTAAATTATATTTGCAAAAGAATAATATGAAAAGATATGAGACCCTTTAGATTTGTATCATCTATATTAGCGCTTGCTATGTCGGCGAGCCTGTATGCCCAGACCAATGTGAAAGGAACTGTATTGGACTCCTTGTCCCGCCAGCCTGAGGTGGGTGCGGTCGTGCAGTTCATAAAGAATGGCCAGGATCGGCCGTCGGCATATTCAGTTACCGACTCTCTCGGCAAGTTCGAGAGGGCGGTCACCGGGAATGGAGAGTATGTGCTGCTGCTTCAGAATATGGGCAGGAAGTCCGTCAGCAAGGGATTTAAGGTCGAGGGCCAGGGTGAGCTTGATTTGGGTGAAATACTTCTGCAAGACGATGCCCAGGCGATAAATAGCGCCTCGGTTCAGGCAATGAAAACCTTGGTGAAACTTGATGTCAACAAGCTGACTTACAAGGTTGAGGCTGATCCGGACTCAAGGACCGGAACGCTTTTGGACATGCTCCGCAAAGTTCCTATGGTAACGGTTGACGGTCAGGATAATATCACAGTGAACGGAAGTTCGAGTTTCAAAGTCTATGTGGATGGTAAACCCAACCAGATGCTTAGTTCCAATCCGTCCCAAATCCTGAAGGTCATGCCTGCCAGTGCGGTCAAAGACATCGAGGTTATCACTAACCCTGGCGCTAAATATGACGCTGAGGGTGCGGGTGGAATCCTGAATCTTATTACCGGTGCTTCCACAGGAGCTTCCTCCGCCGTAGCTGACGGGGCTTATGGCTCGGTCAATGTCGGGGTGACAACTAAAGGTGAGAATGGCGGGGTTTATCTTACCGCTAAAAAAGGTAAGTTGACAGTTGGGGTCAACGCTGCCGGCGGATACCAGAAATTAAACGGAATATCCTATGACTCCACTCAGAAGAATCTTGGGAATGGAGATTCCCAGAACACGGAAATGGTTCAGAACCAGAAGTCTCCGTTCGTGTTTGCCGACTTGAATGCCAGTTATGAGGTATCTCCAAGGGATCTCTTGTCCGGGTCTTTCGGGATGACTGGTTTCTATCAGAGCGCGGAAGGGAACTCTAAAATCACGATGGGCGGTGTAGCTCCATATTCCTATATCAACGACCAGAAGATGAAGTACCGGACCAGCGGAATAAATGGAAGCCTTGATTATCAGCATACCAGTGCCGAAGTCGCCGGTAGGGCTTTGACCTTGTCGTACAGATATTCCGGCTCACCTTTAAGGACGGAGTTCACAAGTCGTTTCTCAGATATGCCGTTCCGGCTTCCCGACCGCAGGAGTGATGGCGACGACAACTCCCAGGAGAACACTTTCCAGCTTGATTACACGACTCCGGTAGGGGCGGGGCAGTCTCTAAGCTCAGGGGTGAAGTATATCGCTCGCCACAACTCGGCGGATGACAAGCTCTATTTCGCCGAAGGGAATAGTTGGATTCACAATGCGGAGGGCAGCATGCTCTACGACCATTTCAACGACATAGGAGCATTATATTCCGAATATACAGGGACTTTTGGAAAATTCTCCCTTGTCGCGGGATTGAGGTACGAATGCACTTGGCAGAAAGTCCGTTACGGAAAAGGGTTTGGCCAAGACTTCAAGACCGGATTCGGGGATATTGTTCCGAGCGCGAGTCTGCAGTACAATATCGCCGCGACCCGAAACATCGGGCTGACCTACAACAGGAGGATCCAAAGGCCTGGTATCACTTACCTGAATCCCTATGTCAACAGGTCGTCTCCGACGGTGGTCTCATACGGAAACAGCGATCTTACAAGTGCGAGATCCGACATCATAAGCTTTGTGTTTAATTCATTCAATCCCAAATGGATAGTTAGCCTCACCGGCCGTTATAGCCACACCGGGAGCGGTATATCTGACTATAGTTTCTACGACGATGAAGGGATTTTGAACACGACTTACGGGAATATAGTCGTAGAGGACAATACCGGCATCACCGCATTCGTCAACTGGACCGCGGGCCCTAAGACGAGGATATACATGAACAGTTCTGTCGGGTATAGCATGTTCTCGAGCGACGAGCTTGGGCAGAAGAATCATGGATGGAACTGGAACGTAATGGCTGGGCTCCAGCAGACCCTTCCCGTTGACATGCTCCTCAGCGCCAATCTCATGGCTGGAGGAAAAACCTGGACTTTGCAGGGCTGGAACAAGGGATTCACAATGGGGGTCATTGGTTTGTCAAAGGGCTTTCTCGCTAATAAACTGCGGGTAACCGGGCAGTTCATCTCTAACTTCGAGAAAGGTGGAATGTCTATTGAGTCCTTTGCCCGAGGCGGTAATTTCGAGACGAGGTCCAAAGTGACAGTCCCTATCAGGCAAGTCGGTTTGAATCTGACTTATACATTCGGAAAGCAGGGCTTCCAGGTCAAGAAGACAAGAAAGTCCATCACCAACGATGATGTGATAAACAACACCAACGGACAGGCGCCTGGAACAGGGGCCGCAGGATCTTCGACGACAGGTGTCGCGGGAACTGGACAGGG
The DNA here is from genome assembly GCA_902780935.1 of uncultured Bacteroidia bacterium. Classification (GTDB taxonomy): domain Bacteria; phylum Bacteroidota; class Bacteroidia; order Bacteroidales; family UBA932; genus Cryptobacteroides. The sequence goes on from CACZHP010000006.1 coordinate 83,650, forward strand.
CGGAATGTAGTCCCTTGGCACATGTAAAATTAGAGAGAACTTTTTCGTATCTTCGCGAAGATGTTCTCTTCTTTTTTATTAAAAAGTTTTATGATGAGACGATTATGGCTTTTGGCGGTCGCCATGCTGGCGGCTTATGGTTTGATGGCGCAGGGAACGCCCGTTAATTATCCTTTACCTCAGAACCCGGATACCTTGAGGATCCTGGCGGTCGGGAACAGTTTCTCCGACGACGGGACCGAGTATATTCCCGGACTCCTTGAGGCCGCCGGTATTCATAACGTGATTATCGCAAGGCTTTACATCGGAGGTTGCTCGCTTGAGAGGCATTGCCGCGAGTATGAGGAGGGAACTAAGGATTATGTCTATTACAAGTCCACCGATAATAAATGGGTGACCGTGAGCAAGAACGCCACGATTCTCGACGGGCTCAAGGACGAGCCTTGGGACATCATCACAGTCCAGGAAGTCTCCAATAATTCAGGTACTTACGACACTTACAAGATGTGGGCTCCCAAGCTTCTGTCAATCATCCGCAAGGAGGCCACCAACCCCAAGGCATCCATTGTCTGGCACATGACATGGGCATATGCGTCCAACTCCGACCACGGCGCGTTCAAGTTCTATAACAAGGACCAGAAGACCATGTACGATGCGATCGTCAGCTGCGTGGACAGGGCACGGACGGACTTCAATGTCCCCGTGGTGATACCTTCCGGGGTCGCGGTGCAGATGGCCCGCGGGACCAGGCTCAATAACGAGAACCGCGTCCCGGCGGATTCCAAAGTGTACCAGCTTACCCGTGACGGATTCCACCTAAGCCGCCAGCATGGCCGCTATATTGCTGCCTGCGTGTGGTTCGAGAGCCTTATCAAGCCGACTCTCGGCAAGTCTGTGAAGGGCAATCCGTATCTCCTTGAGGACACTGAGTATTCAATAACGAAGAAGGACGCAAAGCTTTGCCAGAAGTGCGCCGTCAAGGCTGTGGCCTCATATAAATAATCAAAACATGGATCCAAGATCAGAAAGAATACACAAAGCTGCCGCTTACATAAAGGAAATACTTGAGGAAAAGGGACTTGCCCCTACTGTGGGGATTGTCCTCGGCAGCGGGCTCGGCAGGTTGGTGGACCACATCAATGATCCTGTCACCATCCCATACAAGACTATTCCTGGATTCCCGGTCTCTACGGCTATTGGCCATAAGGGCAACTTCATTGTTGGGGAATTGGCCGGAAAGACTGTCATCGCCATGCAGGGGCGCCTGCATTATTACGAGGGATACGACATGGACACCGTCACCCTCCCTATCCGGGTGATGAAGGTAGTCGGAATTGAATATCTGTTCGTGTCAAACGCGGCCGGTGGAGTGAACACTTCTTTCCACATCGGCGACCTGATGGTGATAAGGGATCATATCAACCAGATTCCCAACCCTCTGATCGGCCCCAACCTGGATGAGTTCGGCCCCAGGTTCCCTGATATGACAAGGCCCTACGACCCTGCCCTTATCGCCCTTGCGGGGCAAGTCGCCTCCGAATTGGGAATAGAGCTCCGGGAAGGCGTCTATTTCGCCTGTACCGGCCCCACATACGAGACTCCTCATGAGTACAAATATATGCGTGTCGTCGGTGCCGACGCGGTCGGGATGTCCACCACGCCCGAGGTGATCGTGGCCAGACATGCCGGAATACCTGTTTTTGGAGTCTCGGTCATTACGGATGTCGCACATGAAGACGAGGACTCCGATTATGTCACTGACGGTGAGGAGATTGTCCGTCAGGCTGATGCGGCGGCCACTAAAATGATAGCCCTGTTCAAGGGCATTATCGCCAGGATTTGAGGATGCCAGAAGGCAATATAGTCATACGTGGCGCCAAGGTCAACAACCTCAAGGATGTCACCATCGGGATTCCGCGGAACAAGTTCGTGGTCGTGACGGGCATTTCCGGATCCGGAAAGTCGTCGCTTGCCTTCGACACCCTTTTCGCCGAGGGCCAGAGACGCTTCGCCGAAAGCCTGAGCTCTTACGCCAGACAATTCCTGGGCCGCATGAGTAAACCCGATGTGGAGTCCATCGAAGGTATCCCTCCGGCAATAGCTATTGAGCAGAAAGTCAATATCAAAAACCCTCGCTCGACAGTTGCCACTACTACGGAAATATTTGATTACCTGCGGATTATCTTTGCCCGTATCGGAAGGACATATTCCCCGGTCAGCGGACGGGAGGTCAAGTGTCACGGACAGGGAGATGTCATGGCCAGCATCCTTTCGGGGGATTCGCGGACTGTATACATATTGGCTGACCTCGGTTGGGAGGCCAGGGAGGATAAGGTCGAGCTTATGCTCCGCCTCAAGGAGGAAGGATATTCCAGATTCTATGGGGACGATGGCGTAATCAGGATCGAGGACATTATGAGGATGGCGGACAAGGGAGAGTATCCGAAAGAGCTTTATCTCCTTGTGGATCGTCTGAAACTACCCGGCTTCAAGTCGTGCCTTCCGTATTACGACAATGGCGAGCCATGGCCACAGACCGATTGGGAGGACCTGCAGACCAGGCTCCGCTCCTCGATTGACAACGCTTTCAGGGAAGGCGACGGGAAACTCGTGCTGGTAAAGGACGGAGGCAGGGAAGAGTTCACCAACCGTTTCGAGCTGGATGGAATGACTTTCCGGGAGCCGGACGAGTATCTTTTTTCGTTCAACAGTCCTCTTGGCGCCTGTCCGGTTTGCGGTGGCTTGGGAAAGATCATCGGAGTCAGCGAGGACCTAGTCGTCCCGGACAAGAGCAAAAGCATCTATGATGGCGCTATCGCTTGTTGGAGGGGAGACAAGATGGGATGGTTCAAGGACCATCTGGTCCAGGTCGCGGAAAGATACGGCATCCCGATATTCGAGCCGTATTGCAACCTCTCGAAAGAAGTCAAGGACGTAATCTGGAACGGACACAGTGTCGAAGGGGACGATAATTCCATCATCGGCATCAACGAGTTCTTCTCCTGGGTGGAGTCGAACCGCTACAAGGTCCAGTACAAGTACATGCTCAGCCGTTTCTCCGGACGGACCACCTGCCATGCGTGCCACGGATCGAGGCTGCGGCCGGAGGCCTTGTATGTCAAAGTGGGAGGGAAGAATATAGCCGAGCTTCTGGACATGAACGTCGAGGAACTGACTTCATTCTTCCAATCTTTGGAACTTACTGATTATGAGAACGGAATAGTCCATAAGGCGGTTGAGGAGATCCTCTCCCGCCTCGGATATATCAATGATGTCGGTCTCTCATACCTGACTCTCATCCGGGCCAGCAATACTCTTTCCGGAGGTGAGAGCCAGAGGATCAATCTCGTGACGGCGCTTGGTAGTTCGCTCGTGGGGTCGATGTATATCTTGGATGAGCCGAGCATCGGGCTTCATCCCCGTGACACTGACAGGCTGATCTCGGTGCTGCGTCGCCTGCGGGACATCGGCAATACCGTCGTCGTGGTTGAGCATGACGAGGAGATCATCCGGGCGGCTGACATGCTGATAGACATGGGGCCGTTGGCGGGCGTGGATGGTGGTGAGATCGTCTTTCAGGGAAAGATGTCGGATAAACTATCAGCGTCCAGCCTGAAGAAGTCCCTCACGCTTCAGTACCTGACCGGCAAGCGCGGCAGGTATGTCCGGGAGAAGAGGAAGTGGCAATATTCGGTCATTGTCGAAGGGGCCATGGAACACAACCTCAAAGACATAGATGTCAAATTCCCCCTCGGGGTCCTTACCGTGGTCTCGGGAGTCAGCGGTTCAGGCAAATCATCCCTGGTCGGGGATATCCTCTATCCGGCCTTGTACCGCCGGATCAACCAGACGGGAGACCTTCCCGGAGTGTTTAGGAAACTCTCGGGCAATTTGGACCGGATCACCAGGGTGGAATATGTGGACCAGAACCCGATAGGAAAGAGTTCCAGGTCCAATGCCGTCACTTATCTGAAAGTATATGACGACATACGCAAACTCCTCTCAGAGCAGCAATATGCCAAGATAAATGGCTACACCCCGTCGTTCTTCTCTTTCAACCAGGAGGGAGGAAGATGTCCTGAGTGCCAGGGCGATGGTTTCGTGAGGATCCCCATGCAGTTCATGGCGGATGTGACGATGGTTTGCGAGGCTTGCGGGGGTAAAAGGTTCAAGCCCGACATCCTTGAGGTCCGTTACAAGGGTAAGAATATAGATGACATCCTCAACATGAGCGTGGAGGAGGCGATTGCCTTCTTCGGCTCCCAAGAGGAGGATCTTGCCAAGCAGATCGCCAACAGACTGCAGCCGCTGGTCGATGTCGGGCTCTCCTATATCAAGCTTGGACAAAGTTCCTCCACACTTTCCGGGGGGGAGAGTCAGAGGATAAAGCTGGCGTATTTCCTTGCCCTGAGCGAGGATTCCGCCTCCGTCAGGAAGGAGAAGATCCTCTTCCTCTTTGACGAGCCGACCACAGGACTGCATTTTTATGACGTGGAGAAACTCCTGAAGGCTTTCGATGTTCTTCTGGACAAGGGGCATACCGTTATTGTCGTTGAGCACAACATGGATGTGATCCGGGCGGCGGACTGGGTGATCGATCTCGGCCCAGATGCCGGTGACAGGGGTGGAAAGGTCGTGTTCGCGGGCACTCCGGAGGATATGATGTCCTCGGGAGAGTCCTTCACGGCAGAGTATCTCAGGCGATTAAAATAAATCCCGTCCCGGATTGTGGATGTTAAAGAGATGCATGGCTGATGCAAGTGGATCGCGGCAGAACACCGCGGCAAGGTGAAGAAGAGCCGGAGGCGGGATTCATTGACGCGAAGTTACTTTCCCTGCTTCTGTCCCAGACCTTTCTGAAAAAAATACGCGGCGTTTGTTTAAGTTTTTTATAAATATTGGGTGAAATCTCCAAATAGGTTGTAAATTTGAAAAATTCAACGAATCAGTTTTAGCCGTAACGCGTTTTTTTTATGGGGCTTTACAAAAAGATTAAGATGGCTTTGAGAGGCGGGAAGCATGAGTTTATCCCGATCCTTGTCCAGCAGGCGGACTTCATCTCGAAGTCGTCATCCCTTATGGCCGCCATGTTCTCCTCGTCAGACCGTGATCTGTGGGTCTCTCATGAGAAGGAGATCAAGGAATGTGAGGTGCAAGGGGACGCGCTCTTGAGTGAGTTCCATGAGATGCTCTCCGATGGGCTCATGATGAAGGTCAACAAATTGGACCTTCAGTCTGTCTCGATGGCTATGGATGATTGCGTGGATGTCATCAAAGACACGGCCAAAGCTCTGCTGATCTACCAACCCGGACACATCGACATCCAGCTTGAGGAACTCTCGCAGATAGCAAGGTCCCAGTCCGAGGCCATCCAGGATATGATTCCTTCTTTATTCGATATCCGGAAGAACCTATCGGCCATATCCCTTTGCTGCGACCGCGTCACGGAGCTTGAGCACACGGCGGACGAGGCCTATGAGGAATATATAGGCTATATTTTCAATAACGTGAACGATGTTCGCGAGTTGATCAAGTACAAGAATCTCGCGGAAATGCTGGAGAATACCACGGACGCCCACAAGAAGATCTCCGATCGCATCCGTAACCTGCTTCTGAACTACTTGTCGGACTGAATGTCAGTCCTCATCATGCCTTGATATTCGATAGGTTCCCTGTTGCGGCTCCTCACCCTGATGGTGGTTTTCCCGTTGGTGAACACATCGATCACGAAAAGGAACGTGTCCTCCCCGTTGTTGGTGGTCAGGGTGATCTCCCTCATGTCAACCTTGGGCATGGTCTCGAAATATTCGCGGATCTTGGACTCGAAGTTCATCCCTTTCCCGCCTCCGTATGGGAGGTTCCAGGCCTGGCCGAAGTAGGGAAGTTGTGAGATGAGCTTGTCGCCATCAACCTTGAGGGAATAGTTGGTGACATGTTTGGCGCCGCCCCTCATCGGGTTCATCTGGTCGACTTCTATCTCAAAGGAACGGTTGTCCAGGTTCTCCTGGACAGTGGCCTCGATGGCAGCCTTCTCCTCCGGGGTCATCCGCATGGACGCGCACCCGCAAAGGGAGGCAGCTGCCAGTAATAGAATGATAGCCTTTCTCATGGTGTCTCGATTTATTTGTCGCTTGGAATAATGATCTCGTAAGTTTTCCCGGCCTTGTTGACCAGCTTGCTGTCCCGGAGCCACAGGTTGGCCTCTTTGAGCTGGTAATAGCTGCACCCGTTTTTCTCCGCGAAATCAACGAGGCTCTCTATCGGGCCGCTGACTGTCACCTTGTTCTTCGGGGGATAGTATGGATATTTTTCGAACTGGTCCACCTTGAACCCGAACAGTTCCGGCTTCTCGAAGAACAGTTTGGCGGTCAGCACCCTGAACATGTAGCGGGAAGTTTCCTCCAGGAGCAGCAGGTCAAGGGCGGATTTCTGTTTCTGGTCAGCCAGTCTCCTTGAGATGCCCCCCTGGCCGGCGTTGTAACTGGCCGCCACGGTCATCCAGTCGCCATACTTCGCATATGCCTTTTTCAGGAACTGGCAGGCCACGGCGGTCTCTTTCTCAATGTTGTACCGCTCGTCCACCTCGTTGTCGATGACAAGCCCGAACTCCCTCCCGGTGGTCTTTGTGAACTGCCACAGGCCGGCGGCGCCGGCGGTTGACAAAGCCTTTGGACTGAGGTTGCTCTCTATCGCCATGAGGTATTTGAGGTCGTCCGGGATTCCGTAAAGCTTGAGGATCGGCTCGACTTGGCGGAAGTACCTCTCGGAGCGCTTGAGCATCAGCAGCGAGTTTGTGTGGGAATATGTGAAAGCGATCATCTCGCGGTCCATCCTCTCGTAGAGGTCGCTGCGGTCGAAACGAACCGTGTCGCCGGCGAAAACGACATACCTTGGAACCTTCGGGGACTGGAATTGAAGGTCCGCGGTGACATAATTCTGTGCCATGACGCTGAAAGCGCAGGCAAAAGCAAGCAGGACTGTCGCGGTTATCTTTCTCATATTCCGTGCTTTTTATTCGCTGAAACGCCGGGCCTGTTCCTCGATGAGGGCTTTGTCACTGAAGTAGTTGATCCTCATCGCGTTCTTGACTTCGTCAAGAGTGGCCTGGGCGGCCTCTTCCGCGGCCTCGCTGCCCTTCTTGAGGATTTCATAGACGGCGGGGATATCCTTCTCGTATTCTTTCCTCCTGGCCCTGATCGGCTCAAGTTCCTCGTTGAGGATCTTCTCAAGGAATCTCTTGCACTTGACGTCACCGAGTCCGCCTTTTTGATAGTGGGCCTTTAGCTCGTCCAGGTTGGCGTAGTCAGGCCAGTAGAGGGCGAAATGCTCGTCGCGGCAGAACGCGTCGAGGTAGGTGAACACAGCGTTGCCCTCGATGTGGCCAGGGTCGCTGACATTTATGTGGAGCGGGTCGGTGTACATGGACATGACCTTCTTGCGCACCTCGTCAGCTGATTCGGCCAGATATATGCAGTTTCCCAGCGACTTGCTCATCTTCGCTTTGCCGTCTGTGCCGGGAAGCCTCAGGCAGGCGGAGTTGGACGGGAGCACGGCCTTAGGTTCGACAAGAGTCTCCCCGTAGATCCTGTTGAAGCTGCGGACGATCTCGACGGTCTGCTCGATCATCGGTTTCTGGTCCTCTCCGACAGGAACTTCCGTGGCCTTGAATGCTGTGATGTCGGCGGCCTGCGAGATCGGGTAGCAGAAGAAGCCCACCGGAAGCCCGCTTCCGAAGGCTTGCTCTTCGCCGTCAGCTCCAAACCCTCTCATCGCGATCTCGGTTTTGACCGTGGGATTGCGCTGGAGCCTTGCCACTGTGACGAGATTCATGTAGTAGAAAGTCAGTTCGGTGAGCTGGGGAATCTGGCTCTGGATGAATAAGTTGACTTTATTTGGATCGAGACCGACCGAAAGGTAGTCGAGGGCGACCTCTATGATGTTCTGGCGTACTTTTTCCGGATTGTCGAAATTGTCGGTCAGCGCCTGGGCGTCGGCTATGAAAACGAACATCTTGTCGTAGCCGCCGGCGTTCTGGATAGCCACCCTGTTCTTGAGGGAACCGACATAATGACCAATGTGCAAACGTCCCGTTGGACGGTCTCCTGTGAGTATTATTCTTCCTGCCATATATAGTATTTAAGTTTATTTTATCAAGTTGAGGAACTCGTTCCTTGTGCGGGCCGAGCTCAGGAATATTCCAGAGAAAGCGGAGGTGGTAGTGATCGCATTGGACTTCTGGACCCCGCGCAAAGACATGCAAGTATGCATGGCCTCAATCACCACGGCGACTCCAAGAGGCTTGAGGGCATCCACAAGGCAGTCCCTGATCTGGACAGTCAGCCGCTCCTGGACCTGCAGCCTACGGGCGAAAGTCTCCACTATCCTCGCGATTTTGCTCAGTCCGGTGATCTTCCCGTTGGGAATATACGCCACGTGGCACTTTCCGATGAAGGGGAGCATGTGGTGCTCGCACATCGAGTAAAGTTCGATGTCCTTAACCAGTACCATCTGCTGGTATTTCTCGTCAAAAATCGCCGACTGGATGATCTGAGTGCCATTCTGGGCATATCCCTGCGTCAGGAACTGCAGTGACTTGGCGACCCTCTCCGGGGTCTTCAGAAGACCTTCGCGGCCAGGATCTTCTCCCAGCAGGGCGAGAATCTCCTTGACTCTCGCGGCTATCTCCTTCGTGGTGTTCTCGTCGTATCTCTCTATTTTCTCAAAAGCCATATTTTGTGGTACGCTTGTTGAATGTTTCGCTTGTCATGCAAAATTAGCCAAAAAATCATTATTGTTTTGATTTTTTGCATATCTTTGCGGCAAATAAGCCACCCTATTGGCGCTTATTGGTGTAAGTTATTGTTTATCAATTAATTGATTGCGATATGTATTGGACACTCGAACTTGCAAGCAGCCTGGACGATGCTCCATGGCCGGCATCAAAAGAAGAACTGATCGATTACGCCAACCGATCCGGCGCTCCTGAGGAGGTTATTGAGAACCTCACCGAGCTCGAGGACGACGGCGAGATCTACGAATCCATCGAGGACATCTGGCCCGATTACCCCACGAAAGAGGACTTCTTCTTTAACGAGGAAGAGTATTAAGAGAGAATCTTACTCTTAACATACTGATTTACAGCGAGATAAGCAATATTAATTTGTTTGTCTCGCTGTCATTTTAAGGCGTTTGTTTGCCGAATTTGTTTGTCTAAATCGCTAAAAATCGCTAAAAATAGTGGTTTGTTTGTCTAAAATTCATTATGTTTGTACATCCTCGTGAGTATCGGGGAAAGAACAATCAATGGGCAGACCGAAACGAATATATCCCCTTGGAAAATTTAGGCTCCGGACACCGAAGAATCCGGAAAAGGAGAAGGCATATCCGATTGAACTGGAGTATACCTGGAATCGACAGATTGTCCGGAAATCAACGAATGTCTTTGTCAAGGAGAGTGACTGGAATCAGAAAGGGAATCAAGGTCGTGGAGAGATCCGCGCCAGCTACGGCGAAGAATACAAGCGACTCAACAGGATGCTGCTCTCCCGTGTCGAGAGAGTCGATTCCCTGCTCGCCGAGTATAATGAAAAGCATCCGCATCAGATTACGGTGGCAGTTATCACCGACATCCTTGCCGACAAGCCTCTCCTCAGAAAAGACCAAGGGAAGGATTTCGTTGAATTCGCTATCGAGCGCCTGAATTCCGACTATGCGAGGAATCGGATCGGGCGTAGCCGTCTTGAGAACGGGAAAAGCGGAATGAATATCTTCCAGACTTTTCTACGTGCGAAGAAACTAGGAACCTATCGACCGGATTCCATCTATGTTGGGGATATTACCCCTGAGTTGGTTGATGCATACATTGAATGGAGAAGGGATGTTAAAAAGAACAGCGACGCTACCATCAACCATGCCCTGACTCCTATTCTCAAGGCTTGTTCTTATGCAAGTGACCTGGATCTTATCGACCCTGCCATCAATCTGAGGATCCAGGATATGCGTGTGATCACTAAGCTTTCGTTGACAGAGGAGGGTTTTGAAGGTACTTTTGACGGGAAGAGCCTTTCCAAAGATGAAATGAAAGC
>CACZHP010000007.1 GCA_902780935.1 uncultured Bacteroidia bacterium
GGATGAAGTGCCTCAAAACCTTCATCCGGATGGCCGTCCTGGAGGAAACCAAGGTCTCCGGAAAGAACTATTCAGCTGTCCTACAACCCGGGCAATTCAGGGCTTCCAAAGTCGACCTTGCCCGGTTGTGGGGCTGCGACCGTAAGACGGCAACCCGCATCGTCCAGGAGTTCAACCAGATTGGCATCCTTCGGTCGGAATCATCCAACCGGACCACCATCCACACGTTGATTTGCCTATCCGTTTGGTTCACCGGTTGGGGAATGAAAAAGAACAGTTTCTTTGACAGCAAACCCGTGGTAAAGCCGATCGTGAAACCGTCCCGGGCCACGAAGAGTGTCCCACCTGGAACTGCTGCCGAAACCATTAAATCCGACTGCGCAAATCCGACGATTCCAGATGGGGCACAGTAGGTTTATCCCCGCATCTTTTCTCTTTCCCTTTATTTCCTAACCGACAGGAAAGTTGATGCGGGAGACTGTAACCCTTTCGGGCGCGCGGATCCGGCAGCAAGAATAGCACCGGTTCACACACCTTCTTCTTCCCTTATATCCTAGATTGAACTCATAATGAAGCCTCAATCTAAGGGAAAGAAGAAAGAAGCGAAGCCAGGCCGAAGGGTGGCAGTTTCAACAGCAGGGCTTGCCCTGTTATAGCCCACTATAACTACTCGCTTTGCTTCTTAGTTGTGGGCTCTGCCGAGGGCTTGGGCAAGGGACCTCCGCCCCTTGAATCCCCGGACAGGGAGTGACCCTCTCCCTGCACCCTCCGATCAGGGCACCGCCCGATACCCCGTCACCGGTCTTTATACATTTCAAAGAACAAGAACACCAACCCATGAGCAAAACATCCATCCATATCAAACCGTGCAACATCGCCCAGAGCGAAGCGCATAACAGGAGGGACGAGAAATACCTCAAATCCCTGAATCCCGACCAGATTTACATAGACACTTACCTTACTCCTTTCAATAAGTCTTATGTCTCACCAGAACTGGAGTTCACCAGCCTTCAAGAATACTATGAAGACCTCAAGGCAATGGTTAAGGAAAAGACCGGCAGGGCTATGCAGGAGAAGGATGTAGAATATACGGACAAGAATGGCAAAAAGCGTGTCCGTAAAGGAAGCAGTCCTATCCGAGAGGGGGTGGCAGTTATCGAGGAAGGAACCACATTGGAAAACCTCAAGAAATTCACCGCCGCCGTCCAGGAAAGGTGGGGCATAAGAGCCATCCAGATTCACATTCACCGTGACGAAGGGCACTATGAGGAAAACGAGCGAGGCCGGAGGATCCGGGTGCCGAATTATCACGCCCATATCGTATGGGACTGGATGGATCATACCACCGGAAAGTCTCATAAGTTGAGCGAGAAAGATATGTCGAAGATGCAGGATCTGCTGGCCGATATGTTAAAGATGGAGCGTGGACAGAAGAAATCCGAAACCGGGCTTGAACACCTGGAACGGGAGGAGTTTATTCTTAAGAAACTGAAGAATGAGCAGAAGGCTGTCAAGGAAAAGACTGAAGCTTTGGAGTCAGAGATCAAGGGACTCGATTTCGACGAGGAAGAGCTCAGTGTCCCTGAAATAGAGACGGACAGTATAGTCAAAAAAGCCAAGGAAGCCATACGGAAGGAACTCTCAATACCTGTTCCTGTTATGGGAAGGGAGAAGTGGAGAGAGGAACGGGAAGAAGCTCTAAAGACGATCATGGCGGATATGGAAGACGATCTTATTGCGGCGAAGGGGAGCCAGAAACGGAAGATTTTGAGTTATGGAAAAGCGCTCTACAAGCAGACCAAAAGGGAAATCTATAAAATCAGTGAAGAAAACAAGCGACTCAAAGGGGAAAACCAGAGGTTAACCAAAGAGAACGACAATCTGAGGGGAAAACTCGCGTCTGTGGATGAGAATGCCGTCCGGAAACTGCGATCGGATCTTGCTGCAGCAAACCAGCGCGCCGAAAACGCCGACCTTGCGGTTGCTCAAGAAAAAGAGAGGACCAAACAGGAATGGCGCCGGGCCGAGCAGGAACGCAACAGGGCCGAAAAAGCCGAAGACCAGGTCCGCGAGATACTCTCTGTTCCTGAGATAAAGCAGTTTTGGGAGATGCTTCTTCGTCAAAAGGCCTTCCTGGAGGTAATGAATCGAAGGATCTCAAAAGCCGTTACGGCCCTTTACGACTTCGCCAAGAATCGCGACCTCATCTTCTCTAATGAGGCAGAGGACAGTATCGCCAATGGTATTATCGCAGAGGCGATCCTGAAAGACTTGGATCCGACGGAAGAAGGCCAGCGGAAGAAGGCAGCGAAAAACCTGCTTGACAAGGTTAACTGGAAAGGAACGTATCAATCCAGCTGTGATCTGGCCGAGACCCGCATCGAACAACTCTGCGAAGAGATTACCGTCTCGAAGGAGATTGTGGCAACGTTATTACTCGCTGCCGGTGGAAAAGGAGGTGTAAGCGTCGGGGGTGGCGGAGGTGGCTCCAACAACGAACTCACCAACTGGGACGGCACGAAGAAAAAATCCGGTTGGAGTAGAAGCAGATAAGAGAAAGCTCCCGGGAAAACAAGCTGCCGCCACCTCCTTTGAGATGACGGCAGTTTTTTCATTTTAAGGCTAAAAGCCGAAGAATCTACTTGGTGAACAGCCCCATCCTCCGGAACGTCACATCGCCCTCGATTAGGTTCGGCCCGCCCATATTCACTTCTTCGCGCGAGAGCACCAGCTTGTCCTTGCTACACTCTTTCACATAGTACCGTGCTGCTGACGTATAGGCCGATTTCCGGTCCTCTTGCATAAAAGGCTTCTTCGATGGTATAACTCAAAACGACGAAGACGGTTCGAAATGAATCATGCCCCGGAGCATCTGGCTCAGGAGACTGGTCAACTGCTCGGATTCCTGCAAGACTTGCACCGTAAGCATCAGCGTGTCGAGATTGATCCCGGGCTCCTGCGCGCTTTCCAAGGCGATCCGGCAGTCGTCGGAAATGTCGTTCTCAAGTTTCGTGCATTCTTTTCTCAAGCGGTCCATATCGTCGAAATCGCCTTCCCGGAGGTCTTTCAATGCTTTCAGATAGAGCGCGATGACACAGTCCCTTCTGGAAATGAATGCCTCATGGAATTCCTTCGGTATCGGAGAGAAGCTGTTGCCGACGTGTTCCATGACCGGATCGTTGATTCGCTTCATACAGTAGAGCATCTGCTTGCAGGAATTGATACCCAGGAAATACCAGGTGTTCAGCGGTAGGAAGCGTTTCGGATCGAGCCGACGCATACAGATGACTTCCCGCTTGCGCTGGCGCTTGAGGGCTTTCCGCTGCTCGTCTATCTGTCCGTCCAGTTTTCTCAAGAGGCTGTATTCCTCGTTCAGGAATCCTTCCGTGGATCTTTTCAAGGCATCCGCTACGAACGCGAGATGGCCGGCATTGCCCAGCAGGATGTGCTCACGGAGCAGGCTCCAGATTTGTTCGTCGTCATGGCTGCAAAGCATTCTGTCATACAGTTCATCCTCCTCCTGCTTCTTCTTTTCTGCGAAACGTTTCTGGTTGCTCCAGAGAAGATAGACGGAGAGTGCGATGAAAAGGAACATCACGAAGTACCTGCCGAAATACATCGCGTTCGTCACGCAGAAACAGATGATGAACGCGACTCCGGCCGTGATGAACCATCCGCCGATTACGGAGAGTACGCCGGTGATCCTGAAGACCGCGCTGTCCCGGGTCCAGGCCCTGTCGGCCAGGGAGGCGCCCATCGCTACCATAAAGGTTACATACGTGGTTGACAGCGGCAGCTTGTAGGAGGTACCCAATGCGACGAGAAGACCTGCGAGGACGAGATTGACGGAGGCTCGGACCATATCGAAGGCAGCTCCCTCTTCGAGGGCGGTCCCGTCCTGGTTGAAACGCTTCCCGATGGCAGCCTTCACTTTTGCGGGAACCAGGCTGTCCAGGAAAGCCGAGATGCGCAGGGAGGTGTGGACTAGTCTTCTGGCCACCGAGGAGGAGCCGAACATTTCATCTCCCTCATCCTGCCGGGACAGGTCTACACTGGTCTTGACGACGTTCTGGGCTTTCTTAGAACGGATCAGGGTCAGGACCATAACAGCCCCGGAGAGCAGTAGGAATACGACTGGGGTATGGGCGCTTTCCTGCAGGGAAGTCATCATAAAGGCATCGGGATCGCCGTTCCCGTTGGCCGAGAAATCGAGGAACGCGTCAAGCCCTGTGAGCGGGACACCCACGAAATTTACGAGGTCGTTTCCTGCAAAAGCCATTGCAAGCGCGAAGGTCCCCATCAGGACAACCGTCTTGAGAATGTTGACTTTGAAAAAGGCCAGTATCGTCATCAGGGTGGTCATCGCCGCAAAGCCGATGGCCAGGAGGGTGCAGGTGTTCTCACTGATGAACTCCTTGATATCCGGCGTCATAAAGACAGAACCCTTGAGTCCGTTGATAAGCAGGAACCAAACGATGGCCGTGGCGCAGACTCCGCCGAACAAGATGGTTTTCAGGGATCCGTTCCGTGGTTTGACGAAGGTGAATACAAGCCGGGATATCCACATCACCAGCATGCCCGTAATGAAGGCTACGGCGACGGACAGGAAGATGGCGGCGATTACGCTCAGGGCCTTGTCCGTATTCAGAAGCTCTCCCAGGCCGGGGCCGTCTTCCCGGACCATCTTTACCAGTGATAGGGCGAGTGCGCCTCCCAGCATCTCGAACACCAAAGAAACGGTGGTGGACGTCGGCATCCCGAGGGAATTGAGAATGTCGAGAAGAATCACGTCTGTGACCATCACGGCCAGGAAAATGCAGATAACTTCGTAGAAACTGAAATACTGTGGGGCGAATATGCCGTGGCGGGCTACATCCATCATTCCGTTGGACAGGGCGGCACCGGCGAAAACGCCGGTGGCCGCGACCGCGATGATCGTTTTGAAACGTGCGGCTTTCGCACCGATGGCCGAGTTGATGAAATTGACGGCGTCGTTGCTCACACCAACGACGAGATCGAATATGGCAAGTACGCATAGGAATACGATAATCCCGCCAAAAATAAACTGTGTCATTCTGTTTCGATTGATATTAAACTAAGACGCCCTGTTCAATCCGATGACCAAGAACAGGATGAAGATTATGAACAAGATAAACCTTATCCAGTTATAGATTCGCCAGATTTTCTCCGCTTTAGTCACCCTGTTTTCAGTCTTATTCATTTCCATTGTTTCTGTATTTAACCGCTGCAAAGAAAAACAGACGCTGTTAAGCGTCTATTAAACGGCGGTTAAGTTTCTGTTAAGCCGTTGGTAACGGCCTCATAAAAATGTAACTTTGCCATTATGGAAGAAATCATGATTATAGAAGATGACGCCGACCTTCGGGAGATCCTGAAGTTCAGTCTCGAACGGGCCGGCTACAAGACCTATGAAGCGGAGAGTGCCGAGAATGGGTTGGAAATGATGAACGACAGGATCCGGCTTATCCTGCTGGACGTAATGCTCCCGGGGATGTCCGGATATGAACTGGCCGGGGTCCTCCGGGAAAAAGGATGTAAGATACCCATTATCTTCTTGACCGCCCGGTCTTCGGAGGAAGACCTCCTTTCCGGCTTCGCTTCCGGGGGTGACGATTACGTTGCGAAACCGTTCTCGACGGCGGAACTGTTAGCGCGCATCGGAGCGGTCCTGAAACGCTCCGCGTCAAGTTGCACTGGATTGGTCCATTGCGGCCTCCTGTCGGTCGATCTGGATGCGGAGAAAGTCTTCCTCGAAGGCAATGAGGTCCTGTTTTCAAGAAAGGAATATGAGATCCTGGCGTTCCTGATCCAGAATCAGGGGATATTTTTCACTCGCAGCCAGATCATCAAGGCGCTTTGGCTGGACGCACCATTTGTTATTAACCGGACCGTAGATGTCCACATCGCGCATATCCGATCGAAACTGGCCGACCACAAAGGCTTGCTGGTCAGCCGCGTAGGTTTTGGATATAGTTTAAAATATGAGCAGTAACAAATCTTACCTGCAGCAGCTGCTGCTGTATATGGCGGTCGTAGTCGGCGTTTTCTCATTGGCCGCCTCCGTCTATACAATGCACAGCGAGCGGAATTACAAGAAACTGGTCCTTCAATCGCGTCTGGAAGGATACGCGGACCGGATTGCCATCTTCGGTCCCGAAGTCTCGTTCAACGAAGAGGTCCGCGTCACGCTCCTGTCAAAAGAGGGGGGTGTCCTGTATGATTCCGATGAACCCGATCTGTCGACCGACCACAGCAAACGGCCTGAATTCCTCGAGTGCCGGGAAGACCGTCCGGGCTGGGCCATCCGGCATTCTGAGACGGAAGGTCGCGACTATTGCTATCTGACCAAGATGGATGGAGACCGGATCATCCGCGTGGCGGTCCCGTATGAGGTTGACCTGAAGCATTTTTTGAGGTCGGATACCATATTCGTCGTTGTAGGGGTTATTCTGCTTCTGATATTCCTGGCCCTGATCGGACATTCGATGCTGCGGGGCTACAAATCTCTGGAGGACGCGCTGAATGCCGTTGAAAGCGAACGCCGCAACAATCAGCGCCTGAAACGGGAAATGACGCACAACATTGCCCACGAACTGCGGACCCCCGTCAGCAGCCTGCGCGGTTATCTGGAAGCGCTCACCGACTTCCACGATATGGATGATGAGCGGCGCGAGCTGTTTACCCAGCGGGCTTATCTGCAGACGCTCCGTCTGTCGGATCTGCTGCGGGACATCGGACTGGTCACCAAGATCGAGGAATCCCCGGAGATGATCAAGGTCGAACGGTTCGCCCTGAAGGAAATCGTCGACAGCGTCCTGGATGAATTCGCCGAAAAGATCTCTTCGCGCGGGATGACGGTTGAGAATAGCGTCCCGGAGAATTTGCATATGAACGGCAGTCCGAGTCTGATGTATGCTGTATTCAGGAATCTGGTGGAGAACAGTTACAAATACGCGGGCGAGGGAACGGAGATCCACGTCGAAGCGAAGCCTGGCAGATGCTTCTACTACGATACCGGCGTGGGCGTTCCTCCGGAAATGCTGGACAAGATATTCGAGCGTTTTTTCCGGATTCCGGGGATGACCGGCACGGATTGGAATGTGGATACCGGCAGCGGACTCGGCCTTTCCGTCGTCAGGAATGCAGTCGGTTTCCACGGTGGGGAGATCAAGGCCAGCCTACGCCCGGAAGGGGGACTCTCATTTGAAATGACCTTGCCGCTTTCTTATCGTTAGGCCTGTCCGGGCTGTTATTTCCAGTTCTTTTGCTAATGACGGGACAGGCCGAGGAAATTCTTCTAGAAACTATGCCTGACTGCGAGTATCGTTTTTCGCTGGATACTATGTAAAAATGGGATATTATTTGGGATATAAAATACGAAAAATCCCCCTCAGACCATTCTGAGAGGGATTTTTGTGGAGCATAGGAGAATCGAACTCCTGACCTTTTGAATGCCATTCAAACGCTCTACCAACTGAGCTAATACCCCGTTTCGGACTGCAAATATAGAAACATTCCCTGAAACCACAAAATTTTTGGCGAAAAAATAGCTCCGCAAGAAGTGTTTTATGCAAATACCTGACAATGAGCAACATACAGAAATCGCGTAGCTTATTTGACTACGCGATTTCCATAACAAATTAATCTTCAATGATTTCCGCAGAGCAATCCCCACTTCTACGAGACTGCCTCGTCCTGGAACTTGAGGACAGGCTGCCTTGCGGCTGTCGTCTCGTCCGGACGGGTGATCGGAGCGTTGTGAGGAGCGCTCTTGAGGATGACGGGATCTTCCGCAGCCTCCGCGGCTATCTTCCTCATAACCTCGATGAAAGCGTCCAGCGTCTCGATAGACTCCGTCTCGGTGGGCTCAATCATGATTGCCTGATGGAAGAGCAACGGGAAGTAGATTGTCGGGGCATGGAAGCCGAAGTCCAGCAATCTCTTGGCCACATCAAGGGTCGTGGCCCCTTCCCTCTCCACTGAGCCGTCAGCGGCCTTCCTGGAACCGTCATTGACAAGTCCGTCAAAGACGAACTCATGCTTGCAGACCGTAGGGATCGGAAGCTTATAACAATCCTTGAGGCTTTCCTTGATGTAGTTAGCCCCGAGGGTAGCATATTTGCCGACCAGTTTGACGTTCTGCTTGCCGAGCATGAGGATGTAGGCGTAAGCCCTCAGGATCACTCCGAAGTTGCCAAGGAAACCGGAAACCTGGCCGGCGGACTTTTCATCAGAGCGGACCACATCGAACGAGCCATCCTCTTTCTTAACCACCTTGGGAACAGGCAGATAAGGCAGAAGCCTTTCACAGACACCGACAGGTCCTGATCCGGGACCACCACCGCCATGAGGCGTCGAGAAAGACTTGTGGAGATTCAGGTGGAGAACATCGAAGCCCATGTCACCAGGGCGAACCATTCCGATCAGAGGATTCATGTTGGCTCCGTCATAGTACAGCAAGCCACCGCACTCATGGACCAGGGCGGCGATCTCTTTGATCTCCTTCTCGAATAAGCCGAGGGTATTGGGGTTAGTCATCATGATTCCGGCGATGTCATCTCCCAGAAGCGGCTTAAGATCAGCCACATCCACAAGACCGTCAGCGTTGGATTTCACGACCACGACCTCCAGTCCGCAGACTGCGGCACTAGCGGGATTGGTTCCGTGGGCACTGTCCGGGACAATGATCTTAGTCCTTTTCAAGTCACCACGCAGGAGGTGGTACTGACGAATGATCATCAGTCCGGTCAACTCGCCATGAGCACCTGCGCACGGATTGAAAGTGAATCCGGCCATGCCTGTGATCGCTCCGAGAGCCTTCTCCATGTTGTAGTAAACCTCAAGGGCACCTTGGACGGAGCAAGCCGGCTGCAGAGGGTGAAGTCCCTGGAATCCGGGCATGTTTGCTATCTCCTCATTGATCTTGGGGTTATACTTCATGGTGCAGCTGCCCAGGGGATAGAAACCGGTGTCAACACCGAAGTTCATCTGGGAGAGATTGGTGTAGTGGCGGACAACATCCACCTCACTTACCTGCGGCAGCGCCGGAGCCTCAGCCCGAAGCAGATCCGCGGGAATAGTGGCGGACACCGACCCTTCGACTTCGCTCAAAGACCGGCAAGGAAGTGAATACCCCGTACGTCCCTCTTTGGAGAGCTCGAATATAAGTTTATCGTAATATTTCATATTCCTAGGCCTCCTTCACCAACGCGACGAGAGCATCGATCTCAGCTTTCGTCCTTTTTTCAGTTGCACAGAAAGTGACATAACCCTCCTCAGTGGGAAGAGCGCCGAAGAAGCCTCCTTCAAGAAGTTTTCCCTGCAACGTCTCAACAGACACCAAAGGCTTAAGGGCGAACTCCTTCAGGAAAGGCTGGCCAGGGAATGCCTCCTCGAACTTTCCGGTCTTGAGAAGCTCATCGTGGAGGTAATGGGCGGCGGCGAAAGAACGGTCATTCACCTCTTTCAGCCCCTCAGGACCCATAAGCGACATATAGACAGTCACAAAGAGGGCCATAAGGCTCTCGTTCGAGCAGATGTTGGAAGTCGCCTTCTCGCGGCGGATGTGCTGCTCGCGGGCCTGGAGCGTCAGGCAGAAGCACCTGCGTCCCTCGGTGTCGCGGGTCTCACCCACAATCCTGCCGGGGAGTTTACGGAGATATTCCTTCTTGCAAGCCATGAAGCCGACATAAGGACCACCGAAGGTCATCGGGATGCCAAGGCTCTGGCCGTCTCCGACAGCGATGTCAGCACCCCACTCGGCGGGAGTCTTCAAGACGCCAAGGGCTGAAGGGTCGCAATACTCAATGAATATTCCCCCTTCCTCATGGATGGCGTCGGCGAAGCCGGTAAGATCCTCAACGATACCGAACCTATTGACTGAAGGGACAATAACGCCTGCGACATCGCCCTTGGAAAGCTCCGCCTTCATGTGATGAGGACAGGTGTGCCCGTCCATCACGGGGAGATAATCCAGAGGAATCCCGTGGTATTTGGCGTAAGTCTCGATAGTCTTGATGACATTGGGAAGCAAAGTCTTGGAGACCAGCACCCTTGTCTTCTTCTTGGTGCACGAGGGAGCCATCTTGACAGCCTCCGCGGCGGCTGTAGGACCATCGTACATGGAAGCGTTGCTCACGTCCATGCCTGTCAAGGCGCAAATCATGCTCTGATACTCGAATATATACCTGAGCGTACCCTGGGAGATCTCTGCCTGATAAGGCGTGTAAGCGGTGAGAAACTCGGACCTGGAGATAATGTAAGGAACGACGGCCGGAGTGTAATGGTCATACGCTCCCTGCCCGGCGAACACCTTGAGCTTCACGTCCTTAGCGTCGAGACTCTGGAAAAAGTCCCGGACCTCCTGCTCCGACATGGCGTCAGGAAGGTCGTACTCACCCTTGTAGATGTAATCCTTGGGCACATCGGAGTAGAGGTCGTCCATCGAACTGACCCCGATCCTCTCCAACATGGCCCGGATGTCATCCTGGGTGTGAGGGAAATACTGGAATGTTGCCATCGCAGCTCTTACTTCTCGGAAAAAGCCTGATAAGCGGCGGCGTCCATAAGGGCCTCAACCTCGGCAGGATCGCTCATCTCGATCTTGATGATCCAAGCCTCGTACGCATCCTCGTTGATCTTCTCGGGAGCGTCCTCGAGATCAGGATTGACCTCAACGACCTTTCCACCGACGGGGCAGAGAAGCTCGCTGGAAGCCTTGACACTCTCCAGAGCTCCGAACTCCTCGCCAGCCTCGAACTCGTCATCGACCTCAGGGAGATCGGCATACGTGATGTCACCAAGCTCCTTCTGGGCAAAATCGGAGATGCCGATAACGGCCACATTACCTTCAACTTTCACCCACTCGTGATCCTCGCTATAACGGAGGCCTTCAATAACCTTGCTCATAATGATTTATTAATTTATTGATTATTAATTATTTCTTATAATTTGTCTGATAGAATCTCTTCTTTACGACCTTCCCGGGGAAGACCTTCTTGCGAATACGCACATACAACGGAGTGTCAAGGGCACCATATTCCTTCTTGACAAGGGCGAAGCAGATGCTCTTCTCAAGGGAGATGCTGTGGTAGCCGGTGGTCACGACTCCGACTTCGGTTCCATCCTCGAGCTCCACAGGATAGCCGGAGCGGGGAATGGCCTTGTCCTGAAGCTCGATTCCGACAAGCTTCTTGGTGATAGCCCCAGCTTTCTGGGCGACAATGGCATCTTTACCGACAAACTCATCCTTATCCAGCTTGCAGAACATGCTGAAACCTGCCATGACCGGGGATATCTCCGGAGTCAACTCATCCCCGTAAAGAGGAAGACCGGCCTCGAAACGAAGGGTGTCGCGGCAACCGAGTCCGCAGGGGACAACGCCGGCAGCCAGGAAGGCCTCCCAGTATTTGACGATAAGACCAGGAGCGGCATAGATCTCGAAACCGTCCTCGCCGGTGTAACCGGTACGGCTGACTATCACTCTCGAGCTCCCATCCTTGAAATCCTTGAATGTATAGAAGGAGAGGGAGGCCGCCTCAGCGGCGAAAGGAAGGACTTTGACGAGGGTCTCCTCGGCCAAAGGCCCCTGGAGGGCTATCTGGCCCCAATTATCGGACTGGTTTACGATCTTCACATCGTAACCTTCGCGGTGGTCCTTGATCCATAGGTAATCTTTCTCGATGTTGGCGGCATTCACGACCAGCAGGAAATGATCTGCCTCGAACTCCTTGTAAACCAGAAGGTCATCGACAGTTCCACCGTCGGGATAAAGCATCATCCCGTAAAGGATCTGGCCGGGAGCCATGGGGCGCACATCATTGGTGAACACGTGGTTCACGAACTTCTCAGCGTCAGGGCCGCAGACGAAGATCTCGCCCATATGGGAGACATCGAACATTCCGACCTTGTGACGTACCGCCAGATGTTCCTCGGTGATGGAGGAATACTGGATCGGCATGTTGAAGCCCGCGAAGGGGCTCATCTTGGCTCCGAGAGCCAAATGGCTGTCATGAAGACAGGTAAGATTAAGAGTTGGTTCCATGATAAAGTATCTAATTTCTTAATATCTCGTCTCTTATCCTCCAATCCCCATACGGGTCCATCTCCGCCTCTGCCCTGTCCTGCGCCCTATCGTCGAGATTGTAGAAAAGGTCCATCCCGAGTTTGCTCTCCAATTCGTCCACAGTCATGGCGTAGTGCGTGAGATTCCTCTCGCAGGCTTTGTTCGGGAATATGAACCCGATGGAAGCGTAGCTGCCATCCTTCCTCCTGGCCAGCAGGGCCTTGAAGAAAGAATCCGGGACAGCCACATGGTTCTTCCCTATATGCTTGGGACTGTTGTATTCGAATATAGGCCCGCAAACCACCCAGACGGACTTATAATACCGAGCCTCGTAGCGGACCTGCTTCTCGAGATCGTTCCAGGCCCCGGAATTGAGATTATGGTTTTGAGGACAAACATTGCTCAGGTAGAAGCACTCTTTCATCGTCTGCGAGCTCCAGCGCATGTCAGCGGCCGGAGCCATGTGGCCCCGGTCATATCCGGAACCGACATAATCCCTGTCATAGGCCTGGCGGCCTTTGACGAGAGGATCGGGGGTAAACTCGTCCTCGCGGCTGCGATATGCCGTTATCACCTCTGACTCAAGCAGTTCGTAAGCGACCCAGTTCGGCACCCTGAGATCATTGTTGTACGACAGCGTGTAACCCATGTGCTCGATGATCTCCGACTCGCTGTCTTCCAGCCTGTAGGGAATCTCGAGCCGTGACATGGCATCCACTCCACCGGCAGGATCCGGCTCCACCAAGCCCTGTGGCTCAGCCTCCGGCCCATCATTCCCGGACCAGAGGAAGTGATAAGCGGTCCCGAGAGCCGCCAGGATGACCAATATGATTATCGAAGTCTTCTTATCCATCTCGCTACAACGCCAGTCTTAATCCGAAAGTGCTTCTGAAATTTTTCCCAGGCATGTATAACCGGTTGCTTATGCGGCAAGCATCCCAGCGACTGGCGCAACTGCCGCCCCGTAGGATCCTTTGGCCGCCTTCCGTAGCGCCCGAAGGATTGACAGCCGGGTCGGCGGTGTACTCCGCAGCCCTGTCATAACACCATTCCCAGACGTTCCCGCACATGTCGTAAAGGCCAAGCTCATTGGGTTTTCTGGTTTTCACCACGCGGGTTTTTGAGTCGGCGTTGTCAAGGAACCACATCACTGATTTCATGTCATTCCCACCGCTGAAACCATATCTTCTGGAGCGCTGCCCTCCCCTTGCCGCATATTCCCACTCGGCCTCTGTCGGAAGACGGAAGGTTCTACCTGTCAATCCGTTAAGCTTGCGCAGGAACACCTGGCAATCATACCAAGAGACATTCCCGACGGGCTTGTCCGGCTCTTTGATGTCATTAAGGTAAGGGACGGCCCCCATCACAGCGTACCACAGCCCGACTGTCACCTCGGACTCCCCAATCGCGAAATCATCCAATGTCACCTGATGAGGTTCGATCTCATTATCCGGGACAGTGAAATCCAGATACGGATTGTCGCGATTGATATCGAAACCCATCACGAAGTTTCCACCCTGAACCTTAACCATCTCGAAGCTGGCTCCGCCGACAGTGAAGACCTCCGGTTTCCCATCCGAAGCATCTACCTTTTCCCTGACAATCCTGGTTCCGTCGAGGGTCTCCAACATAGCCTCAGTCAACACATCGTCAGTGGGCTGGACAAGCCTGAACCCGACCTTTACCTTGCGGGTATGTGGCTCCACAGGCATCCTCTCAAGTGTCGTCCGGACGACCTTGGCAGTTCCTTTCTCAGGACCTTTCGGGTTGACCATCAGGCTCATAGGCACAAAATAATCATCCCTCGTCTTATCCTCGGGAACTTCATCATAATTATCCCGGCACCATTCCGCCACAGAGGTGAAGCCCTTGTCGCCATTGAGGTGATGGGCATATTCCCACTGCGCTTCAGTTGGGAGGAGATAGGACTCGCCCGTCATCTTTCCAAGTCTCTTGAGAAACTTTTGGACATCCACCCAAGAAACCATATCGACCGGGGCATTAAGGTCTTCCACCTGGCTGGGATTCTTCCCCATTACCTTCACCCAGAGAGCCTGGGACACAGGAGCGCTGCTGATCCGGAAGCCGTCCAGGGCAACCGGTTGGGCGATCCCCCTCGTTACTTTCCGCCGGTTGTCAGCCGATACGCCCATAGTGAAATTGCCGGCATGAACCTCAACCATATCGAGATCAGATGCCGAAACCCGCTCTGAAGAACTTGAGCAGGAATAGAATAAAACCGCTAAACAAGCGAAAAGGAAATAGGGTTTGAATATGTTCATTACAGCTTCCGAGCTACAACCTACAAATATATGAAAAAAGTCGGGACTATAAAGTCCCGACTAAAACAAAATGCTCTTTCTTATAGCCGTTAATACTCTACCATGGGAGGAAGGACCTTGGCCTGGTCGATCATCTTCTGGACCATAACCTCGGTGGGTACTACCCTGGTGAGATTCTTCTCAGCGTTGACCTCTGTCATCTTGGCGACGAGGTTGGCGGCGACCCTATGCTGAAGTTCCTTCACGGTGTCAACACCGGAGGCCTCGAGAAGCTCGGAGAACTGGGGGCCTATACCCTTGATGCGGAAAAGGTCGGCATGGTTGACCCATGTGAGAATAAGCTTGCCGTTGATGCCGGTAGCCTCCTCGAGCTCTTTACGACCCTTGGGAGTCTTGCCTTTCTCAAGAAGCTGGTCAACAGTCTCAATGCCGGCGGCGATAAGCTTTTCAGCGTAAACAGGACCGACGCCCTGAATGTCGATAATTTTGTAAGTCATTGCAATGAAAATTAAGGTGTTGTTAACTAAGTGTCACTAGCCAAAATTAAACAAAAACTTTGACTTGACAAAAAAATAGAGGAAAAAACCGAATGCGGGGAAATACTAGAACGACTGGAAGAAAAGGATGTCCTTCTTCAACATGACCTTGGGCTCCATCAGATACACTTTCTGGAACAGTCTGAACTGGTTGACCTTCGAGAGGTAAACCTTATCCTCATGCTTCCCTTTTCTCCACCATTTATAGAATCCGATAGGATCGTTCTCAAAAGGTATTTTCGCGAGAATATCGGAAGAGAAACCGGGAAAATCGATCGTGACATTGAGCCCCATAAATTGCTTATAGTATTGAGGATCAGCCCTTCTGAGCTTGCTCATAAGGGGGTTGTACAGCTCAATCTGATCGACATGGAGAGTCTTCTCCCGGACTATCATCTTGTGGATCTTGACAGGATCGAAATTCAGCCACGCGCCAAGCCTCAAAGTCTTAGGACCCTCGGGATAATCAAGGGTCAACTCATCCATCGAGTAGTAGACTTTCTCGGGATCAAGTGGGTAAAAAACTTCAGGGTCCGCCATGACGAAATGGTTACAGCGGACAAAGATAAGCAAAAAAATGGTCTTGCACAAGCGTGCAAGGCCATTTTTTAAATTATTTATCGGAGTAATAATCTGTAAGAGTTTTCCCCGTTCGGGTGATAAATTCAGACAGAGCCTTACCCTTCAACATGCCATTTGAAAGCAAAGCGAGATCCGTGAGCTGCCTCAGAAGGTCACTCCCCTTGGCAAAATCCTCAACTTTTTCAGAATTCTCTTTCAGCTCACCAACCAGCTTGGCCATCAACGGGTTCTGAAGATTGGCGGTAATGTTGAAAGACTCCGGCATCTCCCCGTAGAAGTTCATCCCTCCGCCCAGGGCGCTCATCTCGCGGTACCTTCTCATGAACTCGTTCCGGGTGATCAGGATAGGAGCGGCGTTCTCTCCAAGGTTGTCCGCATCGACGAAATACTCATTTTCAGCAGGAAGGACGGCTTTGAACATCGCCTCCAGGTTTTTCTTGTCTTCTTCGGCCATCTCCGGCTTCACCTTCTCCTCCTTGGGGATAAGATTCTCCACGGAATCGGAATCCACCCGGGCGAATCTCGTATCGCCGATCTTCTGCTCCAGATAGTTCACGAAGTGGGCGTCCAACTCGCAATCCATAAGAAGGACATCATACCCCTTGTTCTTCGCCGCCTCGATGTACGGGTACTGCGCCTCGGCATCAGTGGCGTAGAGATATACGACTTTCTTGTCCTTGTCGGTCTGGGTGTCGGCGATAGCCTTGCGGTAATCCTCCAGGGCAAAGAACTTCCCGTCGGTGTTCTTCAGCAAGGCGAACTTCATGGCGCGCTCGCCGAATTTCTCGTCTGAGAGCATCCCGTACTCGATGAAGAGTTTCAGGTTGTCCCACTTGCTTTCCCATGCGGCACGGTCATTCTTGAATATCTCCTCGAGCCTGTCCGCGACCTTCTTGGTGATATATGTCGAGATCTTCTTGACGTTCTCATCCGCCTGGAGATAACTCCTGGAGACATTCAGCGGGATGTCCGGAGAGTCGATGACTCCGTGGAGCAGCGTCAGGAAATCAGGGACAATATTCTCGACATGGTCGGTCACGAACATCTGGTTGCAATAGAGCTGGATGTTGTTCTTCTCGATGGCCATCCGCTCTTTGATCTTCGGGAAATAGAGGATTCCGGTAAGATTGAATGGATAATCCACGTTAAGGTGGATGTGGAACAACGGTTCCTCTTTCATCGGATAAAGATCCTTGTAGAACTTCACATAGTCCTCATCCTTGAGGTCGGAAGGCTTGCGGGTCCAGAGCGGCTCTATCGAATTGATGACGTGGTCTTTGTCCGTGTCCACATATTTATTGTCCTTCCATTCCTGCTCCTTTCCGAAAACGATCGGGACAGGCATGAACTTGCAGTACTTTCCGAGGAGCTGGCTGATCTTGCCCTTGTTGCCGTAGTCTTTCGCCGACTCTTCGTCGAGGAACAACGTGACGACTGTTCCACGATCCTCCTTCCCACATGCCTTCATCTCGAACTCGGGATCTCCCTTACAGGTCCACTGCACGGCTTCGGAGCCTTCTTTCCACGAAAGTGACTCGATCGTCACCTTTTCCGCCACCATGAAAGCGGAGTAGAATCCCAGGCCGAAATGACCTATTATATTCTGGTCCTTGTACTTCTCGAGGAACTCTCCGGCGGAGGAGAAAGCGATCTGGTTGATGTACTTGTCAACCTCTTCGGCAGTCATGCCGATTCCGTTGTCTATGATCTTGAGTGTTTTTCCCTTCTCATCCAGTTCGACGGTGACTTTCAAGTCGCCAAGCTCTCCCTTGAACTCGCCGTTCGAGGCGAGGGTCTTCATCTTCTGGGTAGCGTCCACCGCATTGGCCACAAGTTCCCTCAGAAATATTTCGTGGTCCGAATACAAAAACTGCTTGATGACCGGGAATATGTTCTCTGTCGTCACCCCGATCTGTCCTGTCTGTGCTTTATTTGCCATATCTCTTAACCTTTAAAACTTCTTCCCAGAAGGAAGACCCTTCCCCTCCGAACCGTCTCGCTCCGCTCGACCCCACCGCTCGCTTCGCTACGCTCAGCTCCGGTCCCCCCTCTTAACGTGCCGAGGGTGGCAGTGGTTCTTGAGGGGAAGGGTCTTCCTTCTGTTGGGAGAACGAGGTCAAATAACGTTCCAGAGGGCTGTGACTGACAATTTGTCACTATTTGTACAGGAAGCGCTTGATGGACATCTTCGGCGTCTTTTCGAATGGCGCCTCCTGGATCTCCACCTTGGTGAGCTGGCTGTAATTCGGGAGTTTCTTGTTGGAATTGATCCTGATTCTCTCGGGGAGGTCTGCTACCGCCTCGGCATCCAGGCCATCACGCTTGATCGCATCCGGATCAAGATAGACAAGCGCCACAAGCCTTGAGGAGCGGTCCACGACCACGGACTCACCCACATAGGGCTGGTCGTTAATAATCGCCTCGACCTCCTCTGGATAAATGTTCTGCCCGTTGGCGGACAGGATCATCGACTTGCTGCGTCCTTTTATGAATATATTCCCGTCTTTATCCATGATTCCCAGGTCGCCGGTACGAAGATACCCATCCTCCGTGAAAGCGTTGGCCGAGGCCTCCGGGTTCTTGTAGTAGCCGATGCAGATGTTGGCTCCCTTGGCCTGGATCTCCCCGGCGATGTGCTCCGGATCCTCGGAGTCTATCCTGACATCTGCGCACGTGACAGGCTTCCCGCACGATCCGGCAACATAATCCTTGTAACCGATATAGGCCAGAAGAGGGGTCGCCTCTGTCATGCCATAGCCGACCATGTAAGGCAACTTTATGAGTTTGAACCACTTCTCAACCTCAGGACTTACCGGGGCGCCGCCCAGGATGAACTCCTGCACCTCGCCCCCGAAAGCGTCGATCATCTTGTCATGGATCTTCTTGAAGATGATCTTGTTGATTCCGGGCACCTTGCAAAGGAATTTCACGGGCTGCTTGTCAACTATAGGTTTGATCTTTGACTTGAATATTTTTTCCATGACAAGCGGGACGGTGATCAGCTGGTAGGGCTTGACCTGCTGGAAGGCCTTCATGAGTGTGGAAGGGGTCGGGGTCTTGCCCAGCCAGTAAATCGAGGTGCCATAGCATAGAGGGTAGATGAACTCGGTGACAAGACCGTACATGTGCGCCATCGGGAGCATGGAGATCATCCTCTGGTGCTCGTTGGTAGGGCGGTTGACCTGGCTGAACTCGATCGTGGCGCAGAAGTTCCTGTAAGTCAGCATCACGCCCTTGGGATTGCCGGTTGATCCCGAAGTGTAATTGATCACGGCGAGGTCGTCCCAGTTATGGGTAGGATAAACCACGTCTTCCGGGCCGAACCCCTTTGGATACTTTTCGGCGAAAAGGTTGTCGATGTTGTTCCATATCCCTTTGATCCCGGGATCGGCGCAATACAGCACCTTGAGGTTGTCCACGTCCATGACAAACTTGATCGCCGGGTTTTTCTCGACATGGAGTTTGTTGAACTTGTCGGCGTTGGTCATCAGGGCCACGCTGTCAGAATGGTCAAGCAGGAACTCGACATTCTCGGGAGTGAAATCAGCGAGGATGGGAACCACGACGGCCTCATATGTGTTTATTGCCAGATAGGACATCCCCCAACGTGCGCTGTTCCTTGCCCAAAGGGCGACATGCTCGCCTTTATCAAGGCCTATGGTCTTGAAGAAAAGGTGGAACTTGGCGATGAGGGTGGCCATCTGAGAGTAAGTGAAAGACTCGCCATCGATGGTGTTGAGCGCGGACTTGTCCCAGAACTTCCGGGTAGCCTGCTGGAGAAGGTATAAGTAATGGTCCATAAGTCAGAACGTAGATTAAACAAAAATAGTCATCCGGAATGAAAATTCAAATCCATTAATGTGTTATCTTTGCCGCTGGAAGGCCCAAATCCGTGAAAACGGCTTATTTGTGGCGAAATGACAGACCGGAAATGAGAAAAAAACCTATTGTAGCCCTTATTTACGATTTTGACGGGACGCTCTCTCCCGGCAACATGCAGGAGTTCGGCTTCATCCAGGCGGTCGGAAAGACCCCGCAGGAGTTCTGGACGATGAGCGATGGCCTGGCCGCCGGGCAGGACGCCAGCAATGTGCTGTCCTATATGAAAATGATGAAGGACGAGGCCGGGAAGCACAGCATACCTCTCCGGAAAGAGAACCTGCGGAAATTCGGAAAGGACATCGAACTGTTCGAGGGGGTCAGGGAGTGGTTCTCCCTTGTCAACGAATATGGCAGGAGCAAAGGGGTGCGGATCGAGCACTACATCAACTCGTCCGGATTGAAAGAGATAATAGAGGGCTCCCCCATCGCCTCTGAGTTCAAGTACATCTTCGCCTGCAGTTATATCTACAACGAAGAAGGAGAGGCGGTTTGGCCGGGAATCGCTGTGGATTACACGGCAAAGACCCAATTCCTCTTCAAGATCAGCAAAGGAATATTCAGCGCGCATGACAACAAGAAGGTCAACGAGAGCGTGGCGGACGACAAGAAGAGGATCCCCTACCCGCACATGATCTACTTCGGGGACGGGGAGACCGACATCCCCAGCATGAAGGTAGTCTCGATGTTCGGAGGAAACTCGATAGCCGTTTACAACCCCAAAATCCAGAAAAAGAAGGCGTTCGCCCACAAGTTGTTACGCCAGGGAAGGGTGGGGTTCGCCGTTCCGGCGGACTACCGGGAGGAGAGCCGGACTTTCAAGGTCGTCTGCGCCATCATCGACAAAATCAAGGCCGACTACGACCTCCGTCAGCTTTGATGAGATCTTTTTTTGATCGGAACGCTTGAATATTCCGGGAAAAGAATTATCTTTGCGGGCTTTTTACAGCGAAAGATTGTACAATTAATATCGTAAAGCAATGAAAAAAGGACTTCATCCCGAAACCTACCGCCTTGTAGCTTTCAAGGATATGTCAAACGAGACCGTGTTCATCACCCGTTCCTGCGCTGAGACCAAAGAGACTCTCATGGTGGATGGTGTTGAGTACCCGGTCGTGAAGGTTGAGATCTCCAACACCTCTCACCCCTTCTACACTGGCAAAGTCAAGCTCGTTGACACCGCCGGCCGCGTCGACAAATTCTACCAGAGATACAAGGACCGCAAGAAATAGTCTTGACGGCTACGGTTCAAAAAGTCGCGCTAATGCGCGACTTTTTTTTTGGAACATAAAGATTTTTGTCTATCTTTGCAATCCCAAACAACGCTGGGTTCGTATAACGGTTAGTACTCAAGATTCTCAATCTTGCAATAGGAGTTCGATTCTCCTACCCAGTACAAGAAGGCGCCAGATTGCGGCGCCTTTTTCTTTTTTATAGGTTTTCTCGCCTTTTTTCACTATTATAGCGGAGATATTTCTAAAGTCGAGAGAATTATGGAATTAGTAATCGGGCTTCTCATCATCGCCATCGGGGCTTTCTGCCAGTCTTCAAGTTACGTACCTATTAATAAGATAAAGGATTGGAGCTGGGAAAGCTACTGGATCATCCAGGGCATTTTCGCATGGCTGCTTTTCCCGCTGATAGGTTCCCTGCTGTCGGTTTCGGGTACCGGTGGATCTTTTGGCGACCTCCTCACCCTGATCAATTCCGACCCTAAAGCCGCTTGGCTGACAATCCTGTTCGGCGTTCTCTGGGGAGTCGGAGGCCTGACCTTCGGCCTCTCGATGCGGTATCTGGG
Organism: uncultured Bacteroidia bacterium; assembly: GCA_902780935.1. Taxonomy (GTDB): domain Bacteria; phylum Bacteroidota; class Bacteroidia; order Bacteroidales; family UBA932; genus Cryptobacteroides. The sequence goes on from CACZHP010000007.1 coordinate 21,163, forward strand.
AGTCGCCCTCGGGCAATCAATCGCCCTTGGAACTTGCTCAGGGTTAGGCGCCATTCTCGGACCAGTGTTCACGGGACATGCCAGTGACCTGACCACAGCCGTGATTGTCGGTGTGGTCGTCACCCTGATCGGCATCGCCATCATCGGAGTCGCCGGAGCGATGAAAGCCGCCGCCCTGCCGGAGGAAGAGAAGAAGAAGGCTGTCAAGGACTTCAACTTCGGTAAAGGAATATTCGTCGCCCTGCTGGCCGGTTTCATGAGCGCCTGCTTCAACATCGGCCTAAGCTTCGGCAAGGACCTTTTCCTGCCCGGCACCAAACCCATATTCCAGACCCTTCCGGCCACGATGCTCGTCACATTCGGAGGCTTCCTGACCAACGCCGCCTACTGCTTCTTCCAGAACAGCAAGAACAAGACATGGGGAGACTACAGGAAAGGCAACCTTTGGGTCAACAACCTTTTGTTCTGCTGCCTCGCCGGTCTGCTCTGGTACAGCCAGTTCTTCGGGCTTAGCCTCGGCAAGGGATTCCTGACCAACTACCCGGTGCTCATCACCTTCAGCTGGTGCATCCTCATGGCGCTCAACGTCACCTTCTCCAATGTCTGGGGCATTATCCTCAAAGAATGGAAGGGTGTCTCGAAGAAGACTATCGCCGTGCTCGTGATAGGCCTTATAGTACTGGTGTTCAGCACCTTCCTCCCGCAGTTGATGGCGAACTAAAAGGAAGTATAGCGGGATGGTCGACTATACCCCGATATATTCCCACCAAACGAATGTCTATAACCTGGAGGGGTTTTCCCCTCCAGTTGTGGATTATGACTATCTGAAGTCCCTGGGAGCGAATGTGAATCCCGATCCGGAGACCCTTGCTGGCCTGGCTCGGGGAAGTGCCATATTCAGGGAGAGGCTGGCAAAGGGGATCCTGATCCCAAGACCCAGATTCTCCACTTTCGAAGGTGATCCGGACAGAATCCAGGAAGAGATTCACAACTACACAGGCCGCTGCCCAACCCTGACCTACGAAATCAACCCGGTGGGTGGATGCGGGGTCGGCTGCCAATACTGCCTTGTGACCGACGGAGCCCACGAACGGGAACTTGCCGTGGATCTCAATTATCCCCTATATGTCCGACAACTGCTCGAGCGGAAGAACGGTCCCCTCTCCGAGAACAAAAACCATTATTATTACTTCTCGCCAAAGACCGAAGCCTTCCAGGAAGCCACGCTGCTCACCAGCGTCGCGCATAGGATCCTGCGGGAATTCATAGCCCATTTCGAGAGGTGCCCCAGCTCCAGGGCAAGGCTTTTCATCGCCTCAAAGGCTGGAGCGAAACATCTTCTGATTGAGCATGATGGAGAAAGCGTGCTGGATCTTTTCGGACAGCTGAAGGACAGGATGCAGTTCAACACTAGCGTCTCAGTCATGCCCTCACCCTTCAGGGACATCATCGAGCCATACGCGGCCCCGCTTGAAGAAAGGATGAGAGCGGTACGGCTCTGCCAGGAGCGAGGCATACCGGCCAATTCGGCATTGGTCCAGCCAATCTTCACTCCGTGCCTGACTGATGAGGGAATAAAGGATTTCTTCGACACCCTGCGCTCAGAAGGCATCATCAACTACAAGCCGGAGTTCCTTACAGTGTGCATGGAAAACCTCGCCATCCTTGGACCTTGGCTTGGAATGTTCGACAAGGGGATGGAGAGACAGCTTTACGAGGACTACCTGAAGCCTTCGAACGCCGACCACAGGAAGCAGCGGGGACGGACCGCTCCCGACAGGGATGTGAGCATAGGGAACATCAGAAAGATGATGGCATACACGGATTCGATCGGGATGAGCGTCTCGATCTGCTATTGGGTACGGAAACAACTGGGAATCAGCGAGGAAACTATTCCCTTTATTAACCGCAACGGATTCCAGTGCCTCGGATACCAAAGTCGCCTGTTCCAGAGATGATAACCGACCTTTCAGACTATTACCTGCGATGGTATCACGACAAACCTGTCGCCATCACAACTGGGAGGCGGGATGAACTCCGGGAAGTCCACCGGGTGCTTTATAAATGTGCGGAGCACCTGGCTCTCCATTTCAAGGAATATGTGCCCAAATGGATGCCTTTAGGAGAAAAAGAGCTGGAAATACTTGAGTATCAGGAACAATTTCCATTCAAGGCAGGCACCTGGAGGCCGGACTACATTATTGGCGTGGACGGGGACCTGAGAATCTGCGAGATCACCTCCCGCTTTTTCGCTCACGGGATATTCATGTCAAGGTTCGCTGAGGAAGCCGCCGACCGTTTCATCGCCCGTTTCCCCGGATCCACAAGGGAATCTGAATACCCTGCCTTAATGGACTATATGGCCTCAATCGCCAAGGATCGAGGGGACATATTCGTACTCAAAAGTTCCGACAGGACGAATGAGATCCGTCTCTATAAGGAGTTTTACGAAAGCCATGGACACCGGATGACTATCCTCGAGACTTGGGAAGTTGAAAGCCGGCTTAAGGAATGGGCAAAAGATGGGAGTCTTCTCATCAGCGCCCTGAACCAGAATGACATCCTCTCTTTCGGAATGGACACGATAAAGGCGATGGCTGACCTTGGAATGTACAGTGATTTCAGGAATATTTTCCTTATCCACGACAAACGCTTCATGAGGCTTTGGTTCGAGGACAGTTTCACTGAAGAGTGCCTGACCGCCGGAGAAACGGCTTTCCTCCGCTCCCACGCGATTCCGACCTGGGATTGCTCAAGTCCGCAGGCCGTCGACATTGTGGCGGACGCGCTTGAGAACAAAGACAAATACATCCTGAAGCCCTACCGGCTCGGGAAAAGCGAAGGTGTCAAGGCTGGAATCCTGGTGCGCGAAGATGAGTGGCGGGGACTCAATCAGGAGGGGATGGTGATCCAGCCGTTCATACGCCAGAGGACCTTCCCAACCGTATGGGAAGGCCAACCGTTCAATGATTATCTTTGCGGAATGATGCTCTGCGTGGATGACAAGTATTTCGGTTCCGGACTGTTCAGGACATCAAGCCTGCCCGTGACCAATGTTGGGGACGACCGTAAGGCCTGTCCTCTTCTTACCAACGACCCCACCCTCCTTGAATATTGCGACATACTATGATCCTGGCCGGGAACCAACCATATTTCCTCCCCTACCTTGGCTGGTGGCAACTCATAAAAGCCGCCGACCTGTTCCTCATAAGCGATGATTACAACTTCATCAAGAACGGGTGGATCTGCCGGAACCGGATCCTGGTCGATGGAACGCCAATGTATTTCAGGATAGAAGTCAGGAAGAGAAGCAATTTCAGGCATATAAAAGACACCAGGTTGATGCCCATCCAGGTCGGGAAAAAACTCAAGACATTGGAATTCGCTTACAGTAGGGCGCCTTTTTTCAGCGACGGGATCGCCCTGGCTGAAAGGATATTAAGATACCCTGAGACCAACCTGGCCTGTTTCCTCGAGCACTCGATAAGGGAGGTATGCTCATTCCTGTCAATCACTACGCCTTTGAAAAGGACGTCGGAAATGGAAGGAAACTCTTTATTCAAAAGGGAGGAACGGATCTATGATGCCTGCCGGAGGACCGGTGCGGACACCTACATCAATGCGATAGGAGGCACCAAGCTATATGACCGGGACGAGTTCGCCAGCCATGGGATAACCCTTAAGTTCCTCAAATCAGGGTTTCCTGAATATTCCCAATTCAGGAAACCGTTCGTGGACAGACTCTCAATCCTCGACGCGATCATGTTCAACTCCAAGGAGGATCTTCAGAAGATGCTCGAAGACTACACTTTGATTGACGGTGATGGGGAATGAGGTGAAAGTCACGGTCTTATGCCTGGCGTACAATCACGCCAAGTACATCAGGGACGCCCTGGAGGGGTTCGTGTCCCAGAAAACCTCCTTCCCTTTCGAGGTGATCGTCCACGATGACGCCTCCACCGACGGGACGGATGCCATAATCCGGGAGTATCAAGCCAAATACCCGGATATCATCAAACCCATATTCCAAGAAGAGAACCAGTACTCCAAGGGAGTATTGATCACAAAGGAGTTTCTTTTCCCCCTTATAAAAGGCGAATTCGTCGCCTTCTGCGAGGGAGATGACTATTGGATTGATTCTCAAAAACTTCAACGCCAGGTCGAGGCTCTTGAGGCCCACCCCGAAGCGGACATCTGCTCGCACCGGACCCTTCGGTTGAAAGATGGCGGATTCGATGGTTGGATCGCTCCCAAACTCAGAAGCCAGGTTGTCTCCGCCGAGGATGTGATCCTCGGAGGCGGAGGTTGGTACTGCGCCACGTCTTCCCTGATGTGCAGGAGAGAGGCCTACCTGGAGTGGACGCCCATGAGGGATGTGGTCATGATAGACTATGTGCTGGCAATTCAAGGTTCCCTTCGAGGAGGCATGGTTTATTCGCGGAAGTGCATGTCGGCCTACAGGGTAGGCACCGAAGGGTCTTGGACCAAACGTAACGACAGGAAGGCCAGGATAAAGAACCGGCTGAGGATGATAGAGATGCTCAATGCCCTCGATGAATACACCGGGGGCAGGTTCCGCCATACTATCAGGAGGCGGCAGGAGTTATTCCGGTCGGATATCCTTCTTCTGACCCGGAACTACTCCGGACTTTACTCCCTATCCCGGCTGGGAGTAAACCTATTCAAGTTAAAGGAGCACCTCCTAAGGATAATCAGGAGATGGCTCAGCTTTCTTTGATCCTACCGGTTTTGGGATTAAGAAAAAACTTGTTTAACTTTATATGCTAACTTTTAAAGGGGCATGATTAAGAGATTACTATCCTTGCTGGCCGTCCTTGCGGCATTCTGTGACCAGGGCTGGTGCGAAAGCGTCAAAGGCTCCGACGGGAGGATCACATACATCGGCCGCGTCCTGGAGTCCGACGGGAGCGTCTCTTTTGATTGGACCGGAGTTTACGTCAAGGTCAGGTTTCAGGGGAACAATCTGAGTCTCAATGTTTCCGACTCACATAAAAGTTATTTCAACGTCTGGCTGGACAAGGACATGTCAGAACTTCCGGACAAGGTCATATCAACCTTCGGCAACGACTCCACCATCGTCCTATTCAGTCCGGAAGAGATAAGATCGCTCCGGGGGAAGGATAAGAAAGCGCTGAAGTCTCCCCACCAGGTGATTCTCCAGAAACGGACGGAAGGATCACAGGGCAAAACCACTGTCAAGGGATTCTCGACCGACGGGGTATTCCTCCAGGCCGACAAGCCTTCCGGGAGGGTCATTGAATTCATCGGTGATTCCTATACCTGCGGTTACGGGACAGAAGCCTCAAATACGGAGCGTTTCTCCCCCGAGACCGAGAACCAGAATCTCACCTACGCATGCATGACGGCCAGGTATTTCGGTGCCGAGCAGATAGTGCTGGCCCATTCCGGGATGGGAATATCCCGGAATTACAACGGGAAGAACACAGACGACAACATGGTAAGCCGCTACCTGCGCGCGTTCGACAGTGAGGAGGAGCCGCTTTGGGATGCCGGGAAGGCGTCGCTGAAACCAGCCATGAGTGTCATCTATTTGGGGACCAACGACTTCTCCACAGGCATGCAGCCTGCCCAAAGGGTTTTCGTAAAGAACTACATTCTGTTGCTCAAGGAGATCAAGGACAATTACGGGGAGGGTCATCCCATCCTTTGCATTGCCCCGAAACACGATCCTTTGCAGGAGACCTATATCAGGAGCGCTATCGAGTCCAGCGGCTTAAGCGGCATACATTTCCTGGCCCTTTCCAACTCTGTCCACAACAGCGTCAGCGACATGGGAGCGGATGGGCATCCGAACGGGTCAGGGCACCGGAAAATAGCTTATTCCGTCATTCCTGTCGTGTCAACGATAATGGGATGGGAGATGAAAAACGAGATAATACCATAAAAGTTCATAAACTATGACTACATTCAAGAAAGTTCTGTTGTGGATCATTCTGGGGCTCATACTGGCCGTCGGAATCTTCGTTTATATCCGGTTTTTCTTTGTGTTCGGAGACGGCGTCAAAGCCGGAGAACTGAACCAGATCACCTACAAGGGCTATGTCTGGAAGACCTATGAAGGCAGGCTGATCCAGGCCGGATTCAAAGGCAGCGTCCCCAAAACAGGGGGTACCGCCACTATCCAGTCTTACATCTTCGATTTCTCTGTCGCCGACGAGGAAATCGCCAACGAGCTTATGAAATGCAGCGGCAAAGTCGTCGAGGTCCATTACAAAGAGTACCTCGGTGCGTTGCCCTGGAGAGGTATGCAGAAGCACATCGTGGATAAGATCATTTCCGTCACAACACCTGAAGAGTGATGAGGAAGCTGGTTTTAACATTGGCTTTGGCGCTGCCGGTGGCAGCGTGGAGCCAGACAGGGGTTGTGGCCGTTCATCCAGAGAATAACTCCGGAAAGCTTCTGACCATGGAGGAAGCCGTTATGGGAATTGGCACAAGACCGGCGGCGGTCAGGGCATTCTGGCTTGACAATGATACCTACGCCACCATGGAAGGCCGCGAGCTGAAGGCTTTCAAAGCCTCAACCGGAGAAGCGGTCGAGTACAAGGCGGAGAACAGTGGTCCCGCCCGGGGCATGGCCGCCACACGAGGCTCGGTTGTCAGCTCCAAAGGTGTCGCCGCATACACGAAGGGCCAGAGCCTTTATATAAACGACGGCAGCGAGACCTGTGTGGCCGAGAGCGAGAATAACCAGATCACATACGGCCAGAGCGTCAGCCGCAACGAGTTCGGCATAAACGGAGGCATATTCTGGTCCCCGTCTGGCGGCAAGCTGGCGTTCTACAGGAAGGATGAGAGTAGAGTGACGGACTTTCCCCTCCTTGACATCAGCACCCGCACAGGTACTCTGATGAGCATCAAGTACCCCATGAACGGGATGGAGAGCGAGGAGATAAAGCTCGGAATATACGACCTCGCGTCAAAGAGTACCGTATGGTGCGATGTGGACGATTTCGGCTACGACAGGTATCTGTGCGACATCAGCTGGTCCCCCGATGACAAATATGTACTCATCCAAGTCCTCGATCGCTCGCAGAAACACATGAGGCTCAACATGTACCGGGCTTCTGACGGGTCATTCGTCCGCACTGTCCTCACGGAAGATGATCCCCGATATGTGGAGCCTTCGGATCCTGTCCGCTTCCTGAAAGGATCATATTCATTCATCTATAGGACCGACGTCAGGGACGGTTACCGCAACCTCTATCTATGCGATACCCTCGGCACGGTCAGGCGTCTGACGTCAGTCGATGCGGATGTGGAGTACGTCGGCAACGACGGAACCAATGTCTTCTACACCTCCGCCGAGGTCTCGCCCGTAGAGAACCACCTGTTCAAGATCAGCGTCACCGGATTGAAGTCGCGCAAAGGAATTGAGTCGGTAGCCAAGGCGAAGTTCGGCAAACCTGTCCGCCTGACTTCGGACGAGGGATGGCACAACGTGTCCCTGAATGAGGACTTCAGCAGGTTTATCGATATTTTCAGCAGCTTCAACGTCCCTTCCGTCACTCAGGTCAGGACAACGGACGGCAAACTTCTCAGGGAGATCGGCCGGGCTTCGGATCCTCTCACCTCATTCAAGACCGGGAAGGTAATGCTCGGGACTGTGAAAAGCGCGGACGGGCAGTACGACAACTGGTACAGGCTACTTCTTCCTCCCGATTTCGACTCGTCCAAGAAATATCCCGTCATCCTCTACGTCTATGGCGGCCCGCATTCCCAGCTTGTCAAGGACAGCTGGCTCGGAAGCATCAGCATGTGGGAACTCCTTATGGCTCAAAGAGGGCATATAGTCTATATCCAGGACGGCAGAGGTACTTCCAACAGGGGTGCCGAGTTCGAGAAAGCCATTCACAAGCATTGCGGGCAGAACGAGATGGCGGATCAGATGGTAGGAATAAATATGCTCAAATCACTTCCGTTCGTAGACTCGGAGAGGATCGGTGTCCACGGATGGAGCTACGGAGGATTCATGACAATATCGCTGATGACCCATTATCCGGAGACATTCAAGGTCGGCGTGGCAGGCGGACCTGTCATCGACTGGAAATGGTATGAAATCATGTACGGCGAGCGCTACATGGAGACTCAGGAAACCAATCCGGAAGGGTTCAAGGAGACCAGCCTCATCGAGAACGCCTCGAACCTCAAGGGAAAGCTTCTTATCTGCCAGGGCGCTATCGACAACACGGTGGTGTGGGAGCACAGCCTCAGTTTCGTCCAGAAGTGTATAGAGAACGGCACGCAGCTCGACTACTTCCCTTACCCCCGTTCCGAGCATAACGTCTTCGGAAGGTGGAGGATCCACCTCATGGACAAAGTCACAGATTATTTCGATCTATATCTATAGTTTTTTTTATTAACCCTTTAATACACACCATTATGGCATTCTCAATCGCAGACATCATCAAGCAGCAGGTCAATTCCGCCGCCGGCGGAGTTCAGATTCCCTCAGATCTTCAGAGCAAGGTTCTCGGAGGTCTCTCCGATTCCATCCTCGGCAGCCTCACCCAGACAGCGACCAGCAGGGGCGGAGTGAACGTCATCACCGACCTCCTCAACGGGAAGACATCAGTTGCCAAGAGCCCTGTCACCTCTCTCGCCGGCAACATCTTCACCAACAGCGTGCTGAAGAACCTGAATCTCGGCAAGGCCGCCAACGCCTCCCTCCTGGCGTTGATCCCCACTGTCCTCGGTGGAGTCACAAAGCTCTTCAAGGATCAGAACGGAGACGGCAAGGTTGATATCAATGACGTCATTATCTCCCTCGGTGGCAAGATCGGAGGAGGCGGACTCTTCGGAAGCATCCTCGGAGGTCTATTCAAGAGGAAATAATTCTTTATAAGGGCCTTACGACCTTTATGCCGGAAAGGTTGGAACGCCGGGACACGTATTCTTCTATAGTACGCCCGTCGATTTCAACCTTTCCGTCGCTTTGCGACGCATGGATGAAACCGACTCGCCCATTCTCTACATAAGCGATCGCTACATGGGCTATGTCAAGGCCATCTACCGTTGAGACAAAGCAGATTATGTCTCCCGAGCGAATTCCGCCAGCGGCGGATGAGATTCGGGCCTTGGGTATTTGGGTCATAGGAATCTTGTTCAGTTCCTGTTCCACTTCTTCTATCGACTTCAAGTCCAGCGCGGCACGTGGAATATTGTCAGCGTCCTCGAGCTGTTTGTAGCTTTTGGGATGCGCGGACATGAAACTGATCGGATGGTCATTAATCTCCCCTCCGAGTTCCATGGTCATGTCATTAAGAGTACCCTCCTGCCTGCGGATCCATTCAGTGGTATAATGGATCCTGTCGGAATAAGAATAAGGTGGATCTTTCCGGTAGCGTGTCCGAGCCATGTTGGCGGCGAAGCTCCCGAAAGACGGGGATTCCTCTCCAGTCTCGATGACGGTCCTGGCCAGGTTCAGGCAGGTCTCCACGAAAATTATACAGTCGGTCTTGGTCAGGTAGATCCTCATCTTCTCAGTTGAGGCATCCTCGTCGAGAGTGCCGGCGATATAAGGAACCCCTATGAGTTCTTTGGCCGCAATCACCATCAGATCAGCTGTTTCCATCGGCTCACCAGATATCCTGGCGGAGAGATACTTCTCATGCAATTCGTTTAGCAGCCTCTGAGCCAACGCCTTGTCCTGAGACGTAGTTATATAATCCTGGGCGCTGGTGAACCATGGATGTATGAGAATGGCAAAAAGCGCCATGAAAAGAGCGACTGTCCGTTTCATGGCGCCAATATAGTCATTTTCCTTCTAATCTGTCACATTACGTTCTTCAGCGTCAATCTCGTGGCCGAAGGCATAAGCTTTGTCCGCCCCTCTTGTGTATGCGAACTTGCCGGAGAATCCGGCCAACATTATCGACCCATCGACAAAATCAGAGACCGACATGCGGAATCCATCGTACACATCCGTCAAATCCAGCGACTTGTACAGATTGAAATTAACCGTACTGTTTACATTTGAGCCATTATATTTGCCGCTGACGGTGAAAGAGGTAATCGGAGACCTGAATTCTGCCCGCATCGTGGAAGCGGGGAATGAGAACCTTCTCTTGTCAGAGTCCCACTTTCCGGATTCGTTATAAACCGGCGTGTCCTCCAACGCTGACAGAGCCGCCGAGGAGAACTCGAGACTGAGTCTGGTATGCCCCGAATCCCATACAAAAGATCCCGTCACGTCATTAGGCATTGAGAAATATGGCGGATTCATTACTTCCCGGTCTGTGTCGGATAGTTTCAGACCATAATCCGGCAAAACTTTCCCCGCACCAGGATATGCCTTTCCACTAATACGCTCGAACAACAGGTCGTAAACCCCCACTTTTGATGGAGAGGCTCCGTCGCCGAATCCCGCGGCGAACCATGTCTCTTTCCCGCCTTTAACCCTGGACCGTGAGACCATCGCGCGGTGCAAGGTGTACTCGTAATTCCTCTCTCCACAGATATGGTTGATGTCAGAGAGCCAGTCATTCTTCTGATCATCTTTCAACGAGGCCAGGTCACCCGCAAGACCGCTCACCCTGGACAAGAGTATCTCAACACCCTTGTTCCGGTAGTACCTGAAAACAGATGAATTGACGGAAGGCCAGAATCCCATGTCGCTCTGCGTATATGATCCGCCACTGATCTTTTCCCTGCATGAGATGAAATGGACACCCTCAGTAACGCCCTCGACAATCCTGTAGACCAGATAATCCGTACAGGTAGAATAGTATCGCAGGGTAGCTCCTTTCGTGACGACTATAAGCCCCACCTGATACGGTACCTTGCACGTCGATGCGATCTTGGACTGGTCTGTCACGGTTGTCGACCCGTAGCTGAAGGAGATGGGCTTCACCCCGGAACCAATATTGTCAGGATCGTCCTTGGCGCTCGGAAGCCCTGCCTGCCACTCCGGGAGCTCCTCCCTGGATAGATACACATACCCTTGGGAATCAGACGTTTTGGTGTATGTCCTTGACCCGGACATATCGGTGAATGTAACCTCACAGTTCGGGATGATCACCGGGCCGGGGCCTGTCACGATGAAAGCCGCTCCGCCGGAGATGGGATTGACATACTCGTATTCCGTCTTTCCACCCGTTATCTTGCTCAAGGCTATGACAGAGGCGACATTGTACATCTTGGAGTCCACCCGGTCAAGATAGGCGGTGTCAGAAAGCGCCAGGCCACCGGCGACTCCAACGGCGTTCTCTCCATCGACACCATCCTTTCCCTTGAGATACTTCCAGAAATCAGCCTGATTCACAGCGGTGGCGGGCCATGTGGGATACTCCTCCACATCGTAAACCCCGTTGCCTGGATTGGCCAGTCCTGATTCGGACAGGACATCCCGCTTCCAGAGCTCATAGGCGGATAGGCCGTCCACACCATCGGCGCCTGTCAGGTAATAATAGAAATCGGCTTCAGAATCCTTGTTCTTATCCCACTTCTTGCCAGGATTCTTGGGATCATCGACATTCCCATCGGAGATATATTCTTTCCAAAGTTCATAAGCGGACAATCCGTCAGCGCCATCCTTTCCTCCGAGATACAGGAAAAAATCCTCGAGATCAACGGCATCCTTGGGCCAGAGGGGGTAATCATCCTGGTCATAAACCCCATTTCCTGGGTTCTCAAGTCCCTCTTTCGAAAGCACTTCCTTCTTCCAGAGCTCATAGGCGGACATCCCGTCCTCACCCGAAGGCCCGGTCGCGGGCACACCTGTGTCAGTGTCTCCTACATGCCAGTTTCCGTCATCCCCCACATAAGGTGTATTACCGTTGTCACCATCATCTCCCTTGTCACCTTTATCTCCTTTCTCGCCTTTAAGATACAAGAAGAAATAGCACATCGAAGTGTCTGACACCGACCATTCCGGATCCCCGTCGCCTTTGATGAACTCAAGCCAGACCCGATAAGCGGACAATCCGTCCGCACCATCAGCCCCCGCCGGGCCGGTGGCTGGCACTCCCGTGTCACTGTCTCCTATGAACCAGTCACCATTGTCCCCAATGAACGGGATAAGCCCGTCATCACCCTTTGGGCCTGTCAGGTACTTGAAGAAATCCTTCTGGGTGTCAGCCTCCGGATCCCATTTTCCTCCTCCCTGGGGAGCGTCGGCATCTCCCGTAGAGATATACTCTTTCCAAACCTCGTATGCGGTTTTCCCATCATCCCCTTTGTCGCCTTTCTCGCCTTTAAGATATATAAAGTAGTCCGATAAGCCAGTCCTGGACTGATCCCAGTCCTGGATTGTCCCGTCGGCTACAGCTTTCACCCAGACCTCATACGACGTGAGGCCGTCCCGGCCAGTTATTCCCTGGATTCCCTGCTCACCCTGCGGACCTTTCGGCAAAGTGACTTCAAGTCTGGTACAGGACAACAGAGCGGCTGCTCCAACGCAGGCAGCGGCCATGATTTTGATAAGGTTTCTCATTAGTTTATTGTTTTAATTGTTGTTTTTCAAGTATTTCCAAAGCGGTTCCCATGTCACCTGCTCAATGACGACCTTCCGGTCGCCCCGACGGGTGTTGTCATCAGCCCCAGCGGGCACCAGGGCTGTCCTCTTTCCGAAACCTTTGTGACAAAGCATCGACTCGGGTACCCCCCTCTTCACCAAGGCTTCAAAGACGGCCTTCGCCCTGGCAGCCGAAAGGCGCTCGTTATAAGAGTCACTACCCTTGGCATCCGTATGGCCGCAGATCATGAACTTCCTGTCCGTAAACTTCTTGAGGACAGAAGCGACCTCGTCGAGAACAGTCTCGCTTTCTTTTGTGATATCAGCCTTGTCGAAGTCAAACGTGACATTATCCATAAGTTCCGCAAGGGTTTTCTCGAAAGGAACTTCCTTGTACACTTCCCTGATGGTCTCCACAGGAACTTCTTTCACTACCTCTTTCTCCACTATCTTCTCCACGATCCTCTCCTGGGGCATGACCTCTTGAGGCTTCTTGCTTTTGCCTCCCAGCCGGAACACAAGGCCGGTGGTTCCAACCGCGAAATTTGCGCCCTTTGAGCCAAGGGAACGCATGTAATCAGCGCCCACGCGGATTCCCACCCTGTCACCGAGCCATCCCACCAGACCAATTCCGGCAGTTAGGGGGATATAGGATTTCGAATCGACTGTCACGCCCTTGTTCCATGCGTCTTCCGCCTTCCATACAGCCTCCTTGGTGATGTCTCCGTCAAAACGCCCGAAATAGAATGTCGGGAAATTCTTCCGGTAATAGCTCACCCCAAGCCGCAGATAAGGTTGAAGCCATTCGCTCTTCACGAAAGGACGGATCTGGAGCCCGGGACCCGCAAGGATAGATAGGCCATTCTTCAACGCGCCGGAGTCATAGTACCTCGCCAGTCCAAGTGTCCCCTGCACATCGGCGTAAAGCCACTTCTTGATCTCATAAGCGGAATACAAGCTCACCCCGCCATAGAGCTGTTTCTCTTCGAGGGTGAACACATAGTCGCCTCCCGGTGTCTGGTGGAAGTCCGTCACCATCGTCCTTGTGTGATTGATCGCGGAACCTCCGATCCCGACCTCAACGGAACGGGTCGTTTTTTGGGAATATGCCCGAAGAGGGCATAACAGGATGATGGCCAATGCCATCGGAATCAGATTGTTTTTCATCATTCAGGTATTTTGATAATGATAGTCAATCAAATGAGTAGTCCTTGAGATTCTTTATGGCAGGGATGCCGTAATATGCGGTTTCCAAGTCGCCTTTCAGATAGACCTTTTTCCCAAGCAACTCAGGATGTTCCACCAGGTTGAGCGCATCCCGCATCGGGCCCTTCGCCAACTGGACGGAGACACAGGCGGACTTCTCCGAGACAGAGGACCTCGGAGCGATGGCTATGTTGGTATAGGAATCGAAAGGAGGCTCGAACTTGATACCGTTCTTGCTGGAAGACAGGTCACCTCCTACGATGTACCCGCAGACCCAGACTTCTTTCTCCCCCGCGTGATCCTTAACTTGCGCCGCACCGTAGGCGTTGGACTTAATGGTACCCGCCTCCCCCTGACCGGCGGATCCTATCTCGATATTCTCTTCAGCCCATCTCCTTAGGGTGTCAACCTTGATCGACAGCTCTCCGCCTTGATCTGACGGCTGCCCCGGAAGTGAAGGGCAAGTGAGGCCTATCGTGAGAATATCCCTCGCTTCCAGTCTCTTTGTCACCAACAGTGTGGACTTCTCTTTCTCCTTGAGCGTTACCGAAAGGGACCCGGGTTTGAAAAAACCGGTTCTCCCCTCTGAAGGTCTGTAGGCGAGACTCTCTCCGCCTGACGAGACTTCAATGTACCCGCCAGGATAAGTCTCTTCGAATTCAGGATCGATTCGCAGCCGGAGGCCGCAGTTTAGTTGGGAGCAATCCAAGAGAACCCGAGTCAAGGCGCCGGCTTTGACGACGACGACCTGCTCGTCCCCGAACTGCGGAGCGTCAAACTCGGGTTTCACGAACTTCCGGGAAACCGCGGTGATCGTGTAAGATCCGGGATTGACGAGCATCCTTTCCGGGGAGTCACCATAATGACCGTCATAAAGGGTCTCACCGGCCGAGTTGACTACCTTGAGATAGAAAGCGTCCGTGTCAGGGAAATCCATTGCCCTGGTGATGGTTCCTGGAGAGAAGTTCCAGGACAAGGATCCCTGGCCCGTGTCTGAAGGCATCTTGTTGCATGAAGATGCGAGCGCTCCGAGAGAGATGATTCCCAAAAGAATGGAACGCGTGAAGTAATGAGTCAAAGTCTTCATAGTTCAGTCAATTTTCTGAAAACATCCGCAACATTGGCGAACTTGACGCGAAACTATTCAGACTAAACGGAAATATTGAAAAGAAAGGGAAAAAGATAGACTAAAAAAGATGAATTTCCGTTTTCGATGGTTCCTAAGGGCATAAAACACGGAGCAATCGCAGTCACTGCGATCGCTCCGCTACTTAACCTAAACTTAAACTATGAAAAACTTCACGTCAAATATACAAATTCTTTTGATAGAAACAATTATTTGGCGCTTTTTTGGGGCTTTTGGATAAAAAAAATATCATTTATGCCTCGAAAGGAGCTCTTTTTCCAAGTCTTCCAACCCGATTCCCATCTGCTCATTCAGCACCAGAAGGTGGTAAAGTAGGTCGGACGCCTCATAGATATATCGTCCCCTGTCTCCCTGGGGCATCTCCTTATGACGCTTCCTGACGACCTTCTCAAGCTTTCCCAGGAAACCCTGCTCCGGTGCGATGTCGAAGCAAGACTCTGTCCCACGGTGGCATGCGGGACTGTCGCTCTCCTCGTTTAGTCTTCCTTTAGACTGAATGGCCAATCTTATCATCTCAAAACAAAAAAAAGGCTTGCCAAATTCCTGGCAAGCCGATGTTACACTTCAAATATGGGTACACCATCACTCACCAGACTTATTAAGCCGGGTGATGGTGATGGGAATAAGAGGCAACTGTTTTTCTACCAAAATACAACTATTCGAAACGAATTTTCGCATATTTAAGCAGCAAAATCTTCTCGCCGTAGTCGTCGAACTCGATTTTAGCCTTCAAATCCGGGACTGTCCCTGTTATCTCTTTGATCCGGCCGAAGCCAAACCTGTTGTGCTCAATACGTTGCCCCGCCTTGAGATCAGTCATAGGTACCGGAGTGAACTCGGAGTCCGGGATCTTTGGAGGGAGCGGCCTGTTACGGAGGGCCTCCCGGGAGATGGAGCTGGTGACCGTTGGCTGAGGTTTGGGCTGAGGTTTAGGAATATACCGGACACCTCCGTCTGACATGCCGTATCTGGTCTTGGCAGGGCGGGATCCACCGGAGCCAAATCCCCTGAATGAGCGTTTGAATCCAAATCCGAAATCGTCGCCATCATCCTCAAATGCTCCGGAATCTTCCCTGAGAGGGTTTGAGATGTACTCGGGATCTATCTCCTTGATGAAACGGCTCGGAGAATTCGACTCATGCTTCCCGTTTCTCATCCGTGTGGCGGCGAAAGACAGGTACAAGGCTGTCTTCGCCCTAGTCATCGCGACATACATAAGACGCCTTTCTTCCTCTATGTCATTGAGGGAGGCCAGCATTCCTCCGGAGGGGAAAAGATTCTCCTCAAGGCCGGCCACAAAGACATACGGGAACTCAAGCCCCTTGGCCGAGTGGGCTGTCATCAGGGCGATCTTGTTCATCGAGTCCTCATCCTGCTCGATGTCGACATTAGCCAGCAGGGAGATATTCTCCAGGAACTCTCCGAGAGTCACCACGGGATACTGGACCTGCGCCTCGTCATCCACCTCACTGTCAGCGAGAAGCTCCTGGAGATACTCGTTCTGCCGGTCCTCGACGAACTGGGCGGCGCTGTTTATGAGTTCCTCGACATTCGAGGCCCTGGACTGCCCCTCAATAGAAGAATCGGATTTGAAATGGGCGTACAGCTCGCTGGCATCGGAGATTGCCTTCGCGAGATCGTGGGCGTCCGTCGTGGCCGCCTTGGCAGCGAATGCGTTTATCATCTCGCAGAAAACCCTAATCCTGGCCACGGCTGGAGCCTTGAGGCCATATTCGGCGAAATCGGTCAGAAATGCGGCCTTAAACATGGAAGTATCTTTGGCTGAGGCCATTGAAGCCAATGCTCCAACCGATGTGTCCCCGATCCCACGGGTCGGCATATTCACGACTCTCTTGAAAGACTCGTCGTCATTGACATTGACAACCAGTTTCAGGTAGGCCATCATGTCCTTGACCTCGGCCCTCTCGAAGAAAGAGTTTCCGGAAAATATGACATACGGCAGGTTCCTTTTCCTTAGAGCCTCCTCAAGCGCCCTGGACTGGGAATTGGTACGGTAGAGAATTGCGAAATCCTGGTATCGGGCGTGATCAGTACGCATCCTTGAGATGATCTCGGAGCAGATCATCAGCGCCTCCTCTTGCTCGGAGAAGCTGTTCATCAGTTTGATTTTCTCCCCGGCCCCGGCGACCGAGACACATGTCTTGGGGATGCGTCCCTGATTCTTGGATATCAAGGAATTGGCGGCATCCACGATGCTTGCTGTGGAGCGATAATTCTTCTCCAGGCGGAAGACTTCGCAATCCGGGTAATCCTTCTTGAAATTCAGGATATTCTCAATCTTCGCTCCTCGGAAAGCGTAGATGGACTGGGAATCATCCCCAACCACGCAGATATTCCGGTGACGCTCACTGAGTTTTTTCAGAATCACGTACTGGGCATAATTGGTGTCCTGGTACTCGTCCACGAGGATATAGTCGAACCTCGACGAGATCGTGGCCAAAGCCTCCGGATTATCCCGAAGCAAGATATTCATGTTGAGCAGGATGTCATCGAAATCCATGACCCCGCTCCGGCGGCACTTCTCAGCATAAAGCGAGAAAATGTCGCAGATCCTACCCTTGCGGGAGGCCATGTCCTTCTCCACAGCCTGACGGTTGTTCCGGTAGGCCGCAGCGGTCACGAGGTTGTTCTTCGCGAGGGATATCCTGGCCAGCACGTCCCTGGGCTTATACACCTTGTCGTCCAGTCCGAGTTCCTTGATACAGGCCTTCACCGCACTTGTTGAGTCGCTCTGGTCGTAAATTGTAAAAGACTCAGGATACCCGAGCGAGCCGGCATATTCCCTGAGGAACCTGATGAAAACGGAATGGAAAGTGCCCATCCGCAGCAGCCAGGCCCGCCTGCCACCGACCATCCTGGCTATCCTCTCCTTCATCTCGGACGCCGCCTTCTTGGTGAAGGTCAACGCGAGAATCCTGGACGGGTCGCCGCCGTTCGCGAGGATATACGCGATCCTGCTGGTCAGCACCCTTGTCTTTCCCGATCCGGCACCGGCGACGATCAGCACCGGCCCGTCTATCTTGCTGACCGCCTTTCTCTGCTCCGCGTTCAGCCCCTCTAATACAGCGTTCCCAATGTTTTCCATAATGGTACGAAAATACGGAATTTTTCCCGAAAAAATGAGTACATTTGCAGATTGTTAGCTGAAATTACTATCAACTTAATATTAATTAACAAATAATGTCAAACAACATCGTGTTGAAGAAAGGGCTGAACATCCCGATCAGCGGGGAGGCCGCCCTTGAGGCAATGAGAACGATCGCGCCTGACGTTGTCGCCGTTAAACCCACTGACTTCAAGGGGTTCTCCCCAAGGCTCATGGTGAAAGAAGGTGACAAGGTCCTCGCGGGATCCCCTGTTTTGGCAGACAAACAGAACCCCGACATCCTGCTGACGTCTCCGGTGAGCGGAAACGTGCAGGAGATAGTAAGGGGCGAGAAGAGGAAACTCCTGGCGGTCCTTATCAAGGCCGAGGGTAGCGAGGCCGTCGATTTCGGCGCCAAGGATCCCAAGGCCCTCAAAGCAGAGGATGTCAGGGAGAGCCTTCTCAAGAGTGGTTTGTGGCCAAGTATCATCCAGAGGCCTTACGGTGTCATCGCCGATCCGGCGCTCACCCCGAAGGCCATTTTCGTATCCGCTTTCTCCACCGCCCCCCTGGCAGCCGACTCCGAGTTCGCTTTCAAAGAGGATCTTGGCGCTATCCAGGCCGGTGTGACCGCAGTCTCCAAGATCGCGAAAGTGCATGTCTGCGTCAACAGCGAGAGCTCCGCTTTCGCCTCCCTGAAGGACGCCACGCTCCACACCGTGGTTGCCAAGAAGCATCCCGCGGGTAACGTCGGAGTGCAGATCAGCCACATCTCCCCGATAAAGAAGGGCGAGACAGTGTGGACATTGAGCCTGCTCAGCCTGGCCGCCATCGGCAAGCTTTTCCTGAGCGGCAAGCTTGACCTTTGCCGCAAAGTCGCCGTCACCGGCCCCGCCGCTTTGAAGACGGGCTATGTCGTCGCTCTTCCCGGCACCCCTATGAGCGCCCTCGATGGCTGCTTCGACTCTTCGGTCGAGACCAGGTTCATCAGCGGAGACGTCCTCTCCGGCGAGAATGTCGGCAAGGACGGCTACCTCGGCTTCTTCGACAACCAGGTCACCATGGTCAAGGAAGGCCGCGAGAGGGAACTGCTCGGTTGGGCGAATCCTCTGAGGTTCAACCAGTTCAGCTCTTCCATGGCTTACTTCTCATGGCTTCTTCCCAAGAAGAAGTACAACATGGACACCAACACCCACGGCGGAGTCAGGGCTTTCGTCTGCTCCGACGTGTACGGCAAGGTGCTGCCCATGGACATATTCCCTGTCTATCTGATCAAGGCCTGCCTCGCCGGCGACATTGACAAGATGGAGCAGTTCGGTATTTACGAGGTTCTTCCCGAGGACCTGGCCCTCTGCGAGTTCGTGGATCCTTCCAAGAACGACATCCAGGCCATGATCCAGAGCGGTATCGACCTCATGTTGAAGGAAATGGCATAAAAAGGCAATGACTATGGAAGAAAATACAGTAAAACCCGGCCTTTTCGAAAAAGGCGGCAAACTTGGGTGGCTGCATTCCACATGGGATGCCTTTGACACCTTCCTCCGCGTTCCCGCGACAGTGACCTCCAAGGGAGCTCACGTCAGGGATGCCATCGACATCAAAAGGGTCATGATCATCGTGGTGATCGCCCTCGTCCCTGCCGCCCTGTTCGGCATGTGGAACGTCGGCTACCAGCACCACCTTGCCATGAACGACCTTCCCGGATTCTGGAACCAGTTCTTCTGGGGACTCTGGAAGGTTATTCCTCTTTATCTCGTGTCCTACATCGTAGGTCTCGGTATCGAGTTCACCAGCGCGCAGATCAAGGGCGAGGAGGTCAACGAGGGTTACCTCGTCTCCGGATTCCTCATTCCGCTGATCGTCCCCGTGGACGTTCCCCTCTGGATGCTCGCCGTCGCCGTGGCCTTCGCGGTCATATTCGGCAAAGAGGTTTTCGGAGGCACCGGAATGAACTTCCTGAACCCGGCCCTGCTTTGCCGCGCCTTCCTGTTCTTCTCGTATCCGAGCGCCATGTCCGGATCACAGGTATGGATCGCCCGCCGCTGCGGAGCCGACGCCATCACCGGAGCCACTCCCCTTTCTTATATGGGCGAGGGAATGGATGCGGTCTCGAACGCCGGCTACACCTTCTGGAACATGTTCGCCGGAACAGTCCCCGGATCTGTCGGTGAGACTTCCGTGATCGCCATCCTGATCGGCGCCTTCATCATCCTTTGGACTGGAGTCGCCAGCTGGAAGATCATGGTCTCCTCCGTAGCCGGAGCTCTCTTCGTTGGCTGGCTCGGAACAGCTTTCGGTGCCACTGACGTGCCCGCTTACACTCAGCTCGTCATGGGTGGCTTCGCTTTCGGTACCGTATTCATGGCCACCGACCCTGTCACCTCGGCCCAGACCGAGTGCGGCAAATGGATCTACGGATTCCTTGTCGGCGCGCTCTGCATCACTGTGAGGCTCTTCAACCCCGGCTATGCCGAGGGAATGATGCTCGCCATCCTCCTTATGAACACATTCGCTCCGCTCATCGACCATTGCGTCGTGTCAAGCGCTACCAAGAAAAGAGCGAAGAAAGTCTCGATCGCTTAATTGTATAAGGATATGAATACCAACAGTAACATATACACAGTTATTTACACGACCGTCATAGTGACGCTCGTGGCAGCGGTCCTGGCTATCGTCTCCCAGTCCCT
The DNA here is from genome assembly GCA_902780935.1 of uncultured Bacteroidia bacterium. Classification (GTDB taxonomy): domain Bacteria; phylum Bacteroidota; class Bacteroidia; order Bacteroidales; family UBA932; genus Cryptobacteroides. The sequence continues at coordinate 41,805 of CACZHP010000007.1, forward strand.
CAAATCAAGGCAGGAGGCCAACGAGAAGGCTGACACCATCTCCCAGATGATGACCGCCGCCAAGTTCGCCACCAAGGCCGAGCTCCAGAAGATGGGCAATACAGCCGTCCTGGCCAAATATGCCGAGGAGATCGGACAGGCTTTCATCGTCGGTCCCGACGGAAAGAAGGTCTCCGACCTGGCTCTCGACAAAGTCTATTCTCCCAAGGAGCTCAAAAAGCAGAACTACAACATCAAGGGCGCAGGTACGGCCGAGATACCCGTTTTCATTTTCAAGAACGGGACAACGGTCGTTCCCGTCTATGGTGCGGGTCTGTGGGGTCCGGTCTGGGGCTACATCGCATTCGAGCCGAACTCCAACACTATCAAAGGCGCTTATTTCGACCATGAGAGTGAGACCGCCGGTCTTGGAGCGAAGATCAAGGACGATCCTGAATTCCAGAATGAATTTGTCGGTGAGAAAGCTGATTTCTCAAACGCCAACATCTTTGACATCGTCAAGGGTGGCGCTCCCAAAGAGGCTGACGGTTCTTCCGTGATCGACAATAAGATTGACGCCATCACCGGTGCCACAATGACTTCCAACGGTCTTGACGCCGCCATCGACACCTGGCTCGGAGCCTATTCCGCCTATTTCAAAGGCGCCGTCACCACTAAAACCGAGGAGGAATAATCATGGACGCTAAATTGAAAGAAACAATACTCAATCCGATCTTCAAGGGCAACCCTATTACCGTCCTTGTCCTCGGTATCTGCTCTTCCCTGGCCGTCACGGTCACTATGAAGGGCGCGCTCGTGATGGCTCTCTCCGTGATCGCCGTCACAGGAATATCCAGTCTGATCCTTTCCCTGCTGAGGAACACGATTCCCAGCCGTGTAAGGATTATCGTCCAGCTCGTCGTCGTCGCCATGATGGTGATCCTTGTGGACCAGATCCTGAAGTCGTTCGAGGCGACCTACGCCATCGACAAGCAGCTGTCCGTCTACATCGGCCTCATCATCACCAACTGTATCGTCATGGGCCGCATCGAGGCTTTCGCCCTCGGCAACAAGCCCTGGCCCAGTTTCCTTGACGGAGTCGCCAACGGAGCCGGCTATGGCATGATCCTCATCATTGTGGCCTTCTTCCGCGAGCTTCTCGGCAGCGGCACCCTCTTCGGTGTCGACATCCTGAACTGGCTCGGCTACGTACCTAACAACCTGGTGATCCTCCCGCCCTTCGCGCTCATCCTTCTGGGATGCATCGTCTGGGTCCAGAGGAGCATCCAGAAAGACTTGCAGGAGAAATAGTTAAACATCAAGGTTATGGAATATCTCAGCTTATTCGTAAAGTCAATATTTGTTGACAACATGATCTTCGCATACTTCCTGGGTATGTGCTCATACCTGGCGGTGTCGAAGAATGTGAAGACGGCTGCCGGCCTTGGTGTCGCTGTCATCTTCGTCCTGCTCGTGACCCTCCCGATCAACTATCTGCTCAACAAATATGTCCTGGCGCCCGATGCCCTGATCAAAGGTGTTGACCTGAGTTTCCTCAGCTTCATCATCTTCATCGCCGTGATCGCCGCCATCGTGCAGATCGTCGAGATGGTCGTCGAGAAATTCAGTCCGTCCCTTTATTCCGCCCTGGGAATCTTCCTCCCGCTGATCGCCGTCAACTGCGCGATCCTCGGAGGCTCGCTGTTCATGCAGCAGAAGGATTTCGCCAATGTCGGTGAGTCGGCTGTCTATGCCCTCGGCTCCGGTATCGGCTGGTTCCTCGCTATCGTATCCCTCGCCGCTATCCGCGAGAAGATGGCCTACAGCAAGGTTCCCGCTCCGCTGAAGGGACTCGGTATAACTTTCATCACCGTCGGCCTCATGGCCATAGCGATGATGACATTCATGGGTATATCACTTTAAAAAGGAGGTAAGGCAATGTTCAACACTATCATCGGAGCGATCGCGACAATAGTTGTCGTCACGCTCATCCTTGTGGCCCTCCTCCTTGTGATCAAGGCCAAACTCACCCCTTCCGGCTCTGTCTCCATCGACATCAACGGTGGCAAGAAGACCATGGAAGTTCCGATTGGAGGCGACCTTATGCACACCCTCGCAGACCAGGGGATATTCCTCCCCTCCGCTTGCGGCGGTAAGGCCAACTGCGGCCAATGCAAGGTCCAGGTCCTTGAAGGCGGCGGAAGCATCCTTCCCACTGAGAAGGGCTTCTTCAACCGCAAGCAGATCAAGGACGGCTACCGTCTGGGCTGCCAGGTCAAGATCAAGGACAACATTAAGATCCAGGTTCCTGACTCGACTCTCAGCGTCAAGAAACTTGAGTGCGAGGTGATCAGCAACGACAACGTGGCCACCTTCATCAAGGAGTTCACAGTCAAGCTCCCTGAGGGCGAGAACATCGAGTTCAAGTCCGGAGAGTACATCCAGATTGACATTCCCGAGTACGATATCGACTTCGCCGACATCGACGTGGCTCCCGAGTACAGGGGCGATTGGGAGAAGTACGGTTTCTTCGGCATCAAGGCCAAGAACACCGTCCCGACCATCCGCGCCTACTCCATGGCCTCGTATCCCGCCGAGAAGAACGTCATCAAGCTCAACGTACGTATCGCCACTCCTCCTTTCGACAGGAGCCAGCCTAAGGGCGTATTCAAGATGCTGCCCGTTCCTCCGGGTGTCGCCTCATCCTACGTGTTCACCCGCAAGCCGGGCGACAAGGTCTGGATCAGCGGTCCGTTCGGAGAGTTCCTTCTCCCGAAGGACGATCCCGAGGAGCAGGAATATATCTTCGTTGGTGGTGGTGCCGGTATGGCCCCTCTGAGAAGCCACATCATGCACCTCTTCAAGACTTTGAAGACCGGCCGCAAGGTAAGCTTCTTCTATGGAGCCCGCGCCCTTGTCGAGGCCTTCTATCTCGAGGACTTCGCCGAGATCGAGAGGGAGTTCCCGAACTTCAAGTTCTACCTCGCCCTCGACCGCCCCGATCCCGCCGCGGATGCCGCCGGAGTCAAGTACACCCCTGGCTTTGTCCACAACGTGATGTACGAGACCTACCTGAAGAACCACGAGACTCCCGAGGACATCAAGTACTTCATGTGCGGCCCGCCTATGATGGTGGCCTCCGTCAACAAGCTGCTTGACAGCCTTGGGGTTCCGCCCGAGAGCATCCTCTACGATAACTTCAGCTAATCTCACTGAATATCTCTAAACATTCCCCTCGCCCCGATTTTTAGGACGAGGGGAAAATTTATTATATTTGTATAATCAACAATTCCGGCAGATCATGGACAGACGGAAATTCTTGAATATCAGTACCGGTGCGGCTGTGGCGACGGGGGTCGCAGGAATGCTGCCGAGCTGTGCGGCCGCAGCGGGCGCGAAGCATACAGTTTCGGAGGCCTCGACAAGGTCCGGCGACCCGGTTCATATAAAACTTGGCAACGAGGCCGGAACTCCACTAAAGATGCGCTTTCTTGGGACAGGTGCCGCTGACTGGAACGGCCGGGACGACCGCGGAGAACTGCGCAGGCTCTCCAGCGTACTGCTCGACGACAAGGTTCTTATTGATTTCACACCCTCTGACGAGGATATGATCCCTGCCGGAGTCAAGCCGGAAGTCATATTCTACACCCATTCCCATGGAGATCACTACAATCCTAAGGCTGCCCTTAAACTAGGAATAAAGAATGTCTTCCTCGGATCCACATGGGTGGAAAGGGCAAAAGACGACTTCGCGAAAGCGGTCAAGGAGACCGGGGGCAAGGTACCAGAGATCACTCCCCTTTCCCTTGGCGACAAAGTCACGATCAACGGGATGACCATAACAGCCCTCCCCGCCAATCACGCTACCGGAGACATGAAGGAGCAGACACTTATCTATCTCATTGAGAAACAAGACGTGAGGGTCATGTACGCGACGGACACAGGTGGCATTCCGGCAATCGCGGCCAGAATAGTCGGCATCGATCCCCACGCTAAAGGCAAGGCGATCACAGGACTCGTCATGGAGGCTACGATGGGAATTGACGGCGACGAGGACTTCAGGATATTCACCCACTCAAGTGTCGGGACTGTCCTCAGGACCACACACATGCTCCTGGACAAAGGCCGGTACATTCCCAAAGAAGGCCAGCCGGTTTATCTGACACACCTCGCGCGCACCTTGCACGGAACCCAGGCTGAGCTTGACGCCTCGTTGCCCAAGCCCTTGAAAGCCGCTTACGACGGCCTGGAAGTCACCTTCACCGCCTGACAATCCTTGTCACGGATCTCGATCCGGCGGATCTTGCCGCTGATGGTTTTAGGGAGCTCTTCCACGAACTCTATCACACGGGGATATTTGTAAGGAGCCGTTGTTTTCTTGACAAAGGTCTGGATTTCTTTTACCAGATCCGGCCCGGCCTTGGCCTTATATTCATTCGCCAAGACGACAGTAGCTTTGACAACGAAACCCCTCAAAGGGTCTGGGACACCCGTGACAGCGCACTCTACCACGGCCGGATGCATCATCAATACGCTTTCGACCTCGAAAGGACTCACCCTGTAACCTGAGGTCTTTATTATATCGTCATTCCTACCCACAAACCAGTAATAACCGTCCTCATCCCTCCAGGCGAGATCACAGGTGTGGTACCAGCCGTCGTGCCAAACCTTAGCGGTCCTCTCCGGATCGCCAAGATATCCCTTGAACAACCCGCATGGCTTCCCGGAACGGACATTCACGCATATCTCGCCTATCTCCAAGGTCCCGGCCGGAGAACCGTCCGGCTTCAAAAGGCGGATGTCATATTGCGGAGAGGGCACACCCATGCTTCCAGGCTTGGGCTCCATCCAAGGGAAGGTTCCCATCAAGAGGGTTGACTCAGTCTGGCCGTAGCCTTCGTGAATTTTAAGGCCCGTTTTCTCAAACATCGTGTCATAGACCACAGAGTTGAGAGCCTCTCCTGCGGTACAAAGATACTCCAGAGACGAAAGGTCGTAGCGCTCCAAATCCTCCTGTATAAGGAAGCGGAACACGGTAGGTGGAGCGCAAAGCGATGTGACCCTGTACTTTCCAATCAATTCGAGAATGTCCTCGGCCCTGAACTTCACATGGTCATAGACGAATAGGGCGGCTCCGGCGAGCCACTGCCCGTAGAGTTTTCCCCACGCGGCTTTCGCCCATCCGGTGTCAGCGACAGTCAAATGGAGACTGCCAGGATGCAGGTTATGCCAGAAAGCCCCTGTAGCCAGATGCCCTAATGGGTATGTCATGTCATGAGCCACCATTTTGGGATCACCGGAAGTCCCGCTGGTAAAATACATTAGCATGATGTCATCATTTGTCCCTATATCCAAAGGACGCTCAAAAGCAGGTGCGGAAGTCCACTCGCGATGCAGGTCATGGAATCCTTCCGGAATCTCCGGTCCCACAGAGACAAGGGCTTTGACAGGTCCCGAAGCTCCGCCGCACATTCTCGCGGCTTCCGACACGTTTCCAAGAATATAAGGATCCCCAGCGCACACGATTGCCTTGATCCGGGCTTTTTCTATCCTATAAACGATATCATGACAGGTCAAAAGATGTGTCGCAGGGATAGCTACAGCTCCTATCTTATTAAGAGCCAGCATGGTAACCCAAAATTCCCAACGTCTTCCCAAAATGAGCATCACCATGTCGCCTTTCCCTATACCAAGGGTCTGGTAATATGAGGCGGCTCTGTCTGAAAGGGTTCTCATGTCAGAGAAAGTAAACCTGAGGCACTCCCCTTTATCGTTAGTCCAGAGCAAGGCGAGACTCTCCGGAGCCTCCGCGGCCCAGGAATCCATCACATCATAGGCGAAATTGAATTTTTCGGGGACATGAAGCCTGTAATTGTCCTGAAAATCCTTCATACTCCCGAAGGTTGCCTTTTCCAAATACTTCTCGATCATAAGTCCGTTTTTAACAACGGCGGCGAAGGTAAGTGATTTCAACAATTGACGGAAAAAAGCGAGGAAAAAGGGTTCTAAAAGGGAGAAATATGGACATTTTTACACCAAATCAACGACCATAATATTCATTTTTCCTTATCTTTGTCATATGAAAGAGGTAGTCAGCACTTTGAGGCTCGACATGGTTCCTCCCATGGCGAGGACCTTGTCCCTGAAAGACGAGGTGGTCATATCGGACAACCTCGATAGTAAAATCCCCCCTGGAATCGCGTCAAGGCTGGCAAGAAGGCTACCGACCCGCACCCTCACGCCAGAGGGCATGTCTTTTCCCTACCGGGTGGCTTTCAACACGATCCTTTTTGTCGAGTCCGGAAGAGTCGATATCAAAATAAACCTGAAAGACTACAGGATCGAGGGATGCGCCATCTTTCTCGCCGCCAAAGGGATTGTCCTGGATTCCCTTTCATATCAAGCCGGAACCCGCTTTCTGATAATCGCTTACAGTGATGCCGGGGGTATCCTGCCGGCCACTTCCCGCTCATCCAGGATTATCCGCGCGGCCACCTATGCTCCCCTTCTCCTTCCGGTGGATCCTGGCCGGATGGACAGACATCTTCAATTACTGAGAGTAGTCCAGCATGTGGCCGAGGGCGGTCCTGACTATTCGTTCAAGGAAGATATAGTCGAGGGATTCGCCAAGGTCATAGCCGGAGGTATCGCCCGGATTATTCTGGAACGTAGCGACAGCAGAAGGCCCTCTGGAAGGAGACCGACTCTCCTACGGCAGTTCATCTCGTCCGTACAGAAGAATTGCGACCGGCACAGGGACTTGGAATTCTACGCCAAAGAGCTCTGCGTCACCCCCAAATACCTTTCCAGGGTCATCAGCGAGCAATCCGGAAGGGTGGCGACAGAGATAATACGGGAATATGTCATAGCGCAGGCGAGACTTCTCTTGAGTTCCGGAGAATACAACGTGCAGCAGGTCGCCAACATGATGAATTTCCCGAATGCCTCGTATTTCGGCAGATACTTTCTCAAAGCCTCTGGCACAACCCCGAAACAGTTCCAACTTTTTATGTAACTTTATAGCCAAACAAAGACTCATGATTGACAAGAGGGTACAGATGATGGACGCCGGAATGAGGCTTTTCGAGACAGAAAAGCCGTTCGGCACAGTGATAGGTGGGATCAAAACCGAGATGTCAAAATACGGTAAGGTACTGAAACCCAATGAGATTGTCGAGTCAGATCTTCCTGAGGCATCGACCGGTTGCGATCTATTTCTCGACAGATCGACAAAATACAAGACAAAGTATATTTCCTGCTCCCTGGAGGACGCCGGCTTAGTCGGCAAAACCCCGGAAGGAGAAGATATCCACCGCTATGCGGCCACTCTGAAGGAAGGCAACAAAAACACAACGGTGGGAATATATGTCTCCGCGGCCCTTGTGATTATCTGGGCCATGCTCGGCTGGTTCGTCTCCAATGGCTGCGGCTGGATAACGCTATTATTCTCGGTTATCGGGATATATGGCGCATGGCGTTCCTTACGCCCCGGCAAGGACAACACCAAGGTGGCTGAACAACTCCTGGACGCTTTCGAAAACGCCAAATAAAAAAGGGACACCGATGGTGTCCCGATTGAGCCACTTGGCAGATTTGAACTCCCGACCTGCGCGTTACGAATGCGCTGCTCTACCGCTGAGCTAAAGTGGCTTGGCTGCATTTCTCGTGGAAATGGATTGCAAATATAATGATTTTTTCGAAAGATAAGACTAAATTCGCGTAGGTATCTTAAAAAGATGAAATCAGACATCATAATCATAGGAGGAGGAGCCGCCGGACTGATGGCGGCTTATGGAGCGGCCAAAGCCAATTTCGGAGCCAAGATCATTATCCTGGAGAAGATGCCTCGGCCAGGCCGCAAGATCCTTTTCACAGGGAAAGGACGGTGCAATTTCACAAATGCGAAGCCTTGGAACGAGTTCAGCAAGCACATCCGCACCAATCCGAATTTCGTCAAGCCTTCTTTCTACAATTTCACTCCGGACGACATGATTAACTTCCTCGAGACAAACGGTCTCGAAACTGTCGTAGAGAGAGGAGATAGGGCATTCCCCTACTCCCACAGAGCTTCTGACGTACTTGACACTATAGTGGAAACCGTTCTCAGACAAGGCGTTACTCTACTGACAGAACGAGAGGTAGAGGAAATCCGTCCTGGTTATGAGGTCCGTTGCTCCAATGGGGAGACGTTCTCCGCGCCGAAGCTCATCATCGCCACCGGAGGTCTGTCCTACCCGATGACTGGATCAAGCGGTGATGGCTACAAGTGGGCAGGCTTTCTCGGCCATAAGATAATCTCTTGCTTCCCTTCCCTGACAGCCCTCGTTCCGAGGGGATACAAGGTTTCCGATGGCAGGGAGCCGGAAATGAAAGGTCACATCAATCGGGAAACTCCGATGACTGGAGCCGGAGAGGCCCTCAAAGGCGCCAAACTCAAGAATATAAACCTGACCGTAACTTACGACGGCGGAGTCACCGAGACAGAGTTCGGGGATATTGACTTCACCGACGGAGGCATCGAGGGTCCGATCGGGTTTCAGGTGAGCAGGAAATGCGTGAAGACCCTTCTCAATGGCGGAAAGGTGGCGTTTTCCTTGGACCTGAAGCCAGGAGTACCTCTCGAGGAACTCTCCGACCGGGTCAAGACCCTCTGGAATGAGATCAGGAACGATCCCAGGACACGTCAGGCGAAAGACGGACGGGGAATAAACGGGAAGGAGATGTACAGGATCCTTCTGGGCAAACTGATGCCATGGGACCTGATCCCTGGCTTTCAGACATGGAATCCTGACATTCTCAAGATAAGTGCCAAGAAGAATTCTCAAAGACGCTTCTATGACGTCAATCTTGACCTTCTGGCCAAAACGCTGAAAGACTGGAAGTTCGACATCGCCGGATTCGTCGGTTACGAGAGATGCGTGATCACTGCCGGTGGAGTCTCCACCGATGAGGTCGTGGCCAAGACAATGGAGTCCAAACTCCGCGAAGGCCTTTATTTCTGCGGCGAGATCCTCGACATGGACTGCGACACCGGCGGTTACAACCTTCAGTGCGCTTTCTCGACCGGCTTTCTCGCCGGACAGTCAGCGGCCAAGAGCCTGAGCCAAAATGACTAGTATCATTAGAATGATAATGAATATGTTCCGTTTTCATATCCTGGCCATTTCCGCTATAGCGGCCCTGACCCTGGTTTCCTGTTCGGGGAAGTTCACGCCTTTCACTTTCGTCCATTGCACGGACACCCAGATAGGCTTCGGCGACCGGTCCGAGGGCTTTGTCCATTCCGATTCCCTGCTCAACGCCGCTGTTGATGCTATCAACGCACTGAAGCCGAAGTTCACTGTCGTCACCGGCGACTTGGTGGACAATGTGAGTGACCCTCTGCAGAACGATCTGTTCCAGAAAGGAATAACGAGGCTGCAAGACCCGTATTACCTTCTCCCCGGCAACCACGACTACAGTAACAAATGGACCCGCGAGATCCGGGATAACTATGTGGCTCTGAGGGGATATGACAGGTTCTCTTTCGTCCAAAACGGCTGCGCCTTCATCGGCATTGACTCGAACTGTATTAAGGCCGCTGCCGGGGAAGCTGAGGCTGAACAGTTTACCTGGCTTGAAGGGGAACTGAGAAAAGCCCGCAAGGCCAGATACACTTTTCTGTTCCTCCACTGCCCGATATTCAAGAAAGACATCGGGGAGCCGGAGGATTACGAGAACTTCCCTATGGAAAGCCGCCGGAAATACATAGACCTACTCAAGGAATATGGGGTTGACGCTGTCCTAGCTGGCCACACCCACAAGGACTATGACACAGTATTTGAGGGAATCCGGCTGGTCGCGGCGAACCCTGTCTGCAACGGCATAGGCCACGGCCAGCCCGGATTCAATACCGTCAGCGTCAACAAAGACGGATTTGAGATAGAATTTCACCCGACACCTGGCTTTGACCCCGCCAAGTGCCGCCTTTAGAAAACCACATAATTGATGAATATGAAAAGACTAGCGTTTATCCTGGCTCTATTGCAGCTGACTTTCCCTTCGGCTGGCCAGACAATTCAAAAAGGGAACAAGTTTTTCAACGGAGAGACGCTCTACACCGTCAAGGAGATCCGGATGGGGACGATTGTGTATATGACCGGTGAGAATTCCGCCGGTGACTACCTTGAGCTAACCCTGGAGAAAGTACCTGACAAAGCCGGAGAATACACCCTCCAGCCCAGCGTGCAGGCCGATGACTCCCCTTTCCCTGGAGCCGGGTTCGGTGACAAAGTCCAGTACATCCGTCAGCAGGGAATGAACTTCCTCGCTATCAGCAGTTACCTGGAAGGTCTCGCAGAGATACTCGTCCTGACCCCCGACAATCTGAAAAACTGTCTGGGACAACAAGAATTCGCTGAAAGTCAGAATCTTACCGAACTTGCCGGCATGATGCTCCTGAACCGTCCCCTTCTCGACGCGTACGACACATCAGACCTCGTGGATCTCCTTGGCGGCCCCCTTAAAAAGGATAACCCGACCGTGATCGAGCGTTACAACCGCCAGCTGGTCGAGGGAGTGATCGCCTTCAGGAACGCCCAAGTCATGTTTGGAAATCCTGACGGATTGGGAGCCGACGGACGGGGAGAAGACGAGATAGTGGCTGAAGAGGCTGTCAAAGACCGCGTGAACCAGATATTCAAGGACCTGGCGCGTCGCAATGCCGGCGGAGAGGGGAATCCTACCCCTGAGGAATTCGAGCGCAAGTACACATCAGCCCTTTGGCTTTGGACCGTGAAAGAGGTCATGCGGAAGGATGAGAAACAGGACGGGATCAATTTCTACGACCATGACTACTGGACATTCAGCCAGGATCCTTCCCCGGACATCAAGGTCCAGAAAATAGACGTGGATGAGATTGATGAGGGCAGGGCGACCGTCTTTGTGCGATTCGTCAACTGGCCTGGGGACGAGCCGCAGACCATGTGGCTGGAGTTGGTAATGGAGGATGGTGAACTGAAAGTCAACAACATCAGGGACTACGACGAGGCCTTCTATCCAGGGCATTTCGACTATATGAAAGAGATGATGGATTATCTAGACCCCGAAAATGATGAGTAGAGTTATATGAACGCCGTTTTGACAGCCTTGCTGATCCCGTTCCTGGGCACCGCACTGGGATCCGCCTTCGTATTCTTCATGCGCAGGGAGATGCCGAAGCGGCTGCAGAAAACCCTGCTGGGTTTCGCCTCCGGAGTCATGGTCGCGGCATCAGTCTGGTCCCTGATCATTCCCGCCCTGGAGATGGGGTCCGGCAAATCAGCCGTGATACCCGTCACTGTGGGGCTGCTGGCCGGATTCGCCTTCCTCCTCCTTATCGACCAAGTGACCCCGCATATCCACCCTGTCGGTGGCCCAGAAGGCCCTAAGAGCAAACTTTCCCGCACAACGATGCTCGCCCTGGCTGTCACTATCCATAATTTCCCCGAGGGAATGGCAGTAGGAGTAGCTGTGGCAGGAGCCCTGACATCGGACTTCAGCATGGCCGGAGCCATAGCTCTCTCATTGGGAATAGCGATCCAGAATGTCCCGGAGGGCGCGATAATATCCATGCCACTGCGTGCCGCCGGCAACAGCCGGTGGAAGTCATTCATGATAGGCTCTTTAAGCGGAATCGTGGAGCCCCTGGGCGGAGCGCTTGTACTGCTCCTGGCCTCGGTAGCCACCTCCACCATGCCTTATCTGCTGCCCTTCGCCGCTGGTGCTATGCTCTATGTCGTTATAGAAGAGCTGGTTCCCGAGGCTTCACAGGGAGAGCATTCCAATTTGTCCACCATCGGTTTCGCGATCGGATTCGCGTTGATGATGGTTCTCGACGTGGTCATGGGATAGAGGCTATTCGCTCCATCCATCCCTGGTGCGATAGACCATTCGACCAAGATCGGTATCGAAATATGGATATCCAAGGTCGACCAGATGGGTCGGCCTTGACTTTGTGGGCCCAGTCTTGGGAGCGATGAGATTCTCTGAGCGGAACCACTCCCCGGCTCCCTCACTGAGGTCTCCCCAGATATTCCCTTCGTACGTCTTCCACGTCACGGAATCTATAAGGTAATATGAGATATATCCCCGGAACCGGCCGCCGCCGACATCCTTCGCGATCCAGTCGCAGTACCACACGTCCTCGTCGCCCTCCTCGCAATTGAAGTCTATGATGCTCACCGTATTAAGCTGCCCTCCTCCGAAGGTCAAGGCCCTCCTGACATGCTCGGCGCAGCAATTGACAAGAGTCAAGTTGTGGATGCCGGTCGTGTTCCGGGAACCCTCACCGATGCTGTCAAGGTCGTCAATCTCTCCGAAAGCGAAACCGTACAGGCAACGTTGGGCAGTGCACTGCTCCATGATCAGATGCTCACCCGCGATGTGGAAAGCCGTACCGAGACCGATCAGTTTACAATGGGATATGAAATAATTGAACCCGTTGTTGCCCCCATTGCACGCCCTGATCCCGACGCAGCGGGGATTAAGCCCCTCGGTGCTATCGAAGTTGCCGCCGGAGACCATGAATATATTCCTCACACTCATCTCGGAAGCGTACTTTCCGTCAATCACTACCAGCCTTTTGGTGTAGCCCGGGATAATGAAGGACAAGTCGAAAATGTTGTAATTGGCCAGGGAATATATCCAAGAAGGCTCGCTGCCGATGATGGAGATGTCGTCATCCTCCGTGAAAGTGTCGTAAAGTTCCTTGGTGAGCACGATCTCCGCCCCGTCATGGTTTGAGTTGAACGACAGGTTCGTGGCTTTACGGGCGCCTCCCACTCCCTCGAGTGTGACAAGGCCAGGCTTATGCGGAAAGAAAAGGCCGTATTTGTAGGTTTTCCCGTTCCGCTGGATCTCAGTGAGCGAATTGACGTAATATGTCCCGGGCAACAGGGTTATCTTCCCTCCCCTGGCCGAGGCCAGACCGTCTATCAGGCTGTTGAGCAAGGCGCAATCAGTTTTTCCGTCACAAACATAATCAGCGGCTCCCTTGTCAGCGGCAGAAGAGTTTGATGCGGCGACGAGGATCAGAGACCCTTTGGCGCTCAATGTCAGGGCCGCAAAGGACAGCGCCAATAGAAATATAAAACGTTTCATATTCCAAAAACAAAAAAAGGGAAAGCTACGCACGTCGCACCGCTACAACCTCCTACCCTTGCTGCCTTCCGACCCTGGGGGGATTCAGAGGGAGCTGGTCGCGTACGACTTTCCCCAAGCGCGAATATACTATTTTTCATTGAAACTGTCAAAAATGAACGGAAGGATGTCATCCACCCTGGAGAATTTCCAGGCCTTATCCGTACCGAACATTATGACACTCATCGGCTTCCCGCTAAGGGTCTGGTATTCCGCCATAACCTGGCGGCAGGCCCCGCAAGGGGAACATGGTGTCGGAGAGACCGAATGGCCGAAGCCTCCGACAATCGCCAGGGAGACCATCGCCTTCCCAGGATGGTTGGCTCCGGCCGCGAACATTGCGGTCCTCTCGGCGCATAGTCCGGATGGATAGGCGGCGTTTTCCTGGTTGGCTCCCCTCACGACTGTCCCGTCCTCCAGCAGGACTGCCGCTCCCACATTGAATCTGGAATATGGAGCGTAAGATCCTTTCTGTGCCTCGATGGCCTCACGGACCAAAGCCTGGTCCTTTGGGTCCATTTCTTCTATTGAAGAATATTCCTCGTAATTGATCGCAAGTCTGACTGTCTTCATGACTGGCCTATAGTTCTGGTGTTCTCAAAGATAACAATAATTGTCCAAAATCCAGCGATTAAGTATCTTTGCAGGGATTATGAAAGTTTGCGTTGGTCTTTCAGGAGGAGTTGACTCCAGTGTGGCCGCCCTGCTGCTGAAGCGGGAGGGCTACGATGTGTTCGGGATGTTCATGCAGAACTGGCATGACGCTGACGCCACACTCCATGGCGACTGCGAGTGGGAGGAAGACCGTTTCGTGGCCGAGTTGGTGGCCCGCAAGATCGGAATCCCCTTTTATTTCGTTGATCTGTCAAAGGAGTACCGCCAGCGGGTCGTGGACTACATGTTCAATGAATATTCCGCGGGTCGCACCCCGAATCCGGACGTGCTCTGCAACCGTGAGATAAAGTTCGACGCATTTTTCGAGGCAGCCCGAAGACTGGGCGCCGACATGGTGGCGACAGGCCATTATTGCCGTAGGGCTCCGCTGCTGGACAGCGAGGGGAAACAAGTCATTATCAACGGGTTGCCCCAGTGGAGAATCCTTGAGGGAACGGACCCTAACAAAGACCAGAGCTATTTCCTTTGCCAGCTCACCCAAGAGCAGCTTGGTAACGCTCTCTTTCCTATCGGCCACCTCACGAAACCCGAAGTCAGGCAGATAGCCCATATCGCCGACCTACCGTCCGCCGACAAGAAGGACTCCCAGGGAATATGTTTCGTCGGGAAGGTTGATCTTCCGACTTTCCTTAAGCAGAAGCTGGAGCCGAAAGAGGGCGAAGTGGTCGAGGTTTTCGACGCTTTTTTCGAGGAAAATCAGCACTACAAGTTCGTCCATGACACTTTGGCCTCATTGCTTGCCGAACCTGGCGAGCCGCTGATGACCGCAGTCTTCGCTTCCGAGGACTCCGGCGGCGCCTCTTTCAATAACCGCCCGGTCGCTCCGGCGACAAAAGATGTCCCCGCATCCTGTGCTCCGGCGGCAAAAGGCGCCTGGGCTCCCTACGCTTCGCGCCCTAGCCGGGTAAACGTCCGCCCAGGCGCATTGCCGCCGGAGCAACAAGAGATTTCCGAACCGGTCCCTGAGCGGAGTCGAAGGGCCATTGCCGCCATCTCCCCAAGGAACGTGTTTGATGCGGGGAAAATGGCAGCCCTGAGCGACGAAGATTGGATAAAGCTGTCGGAACCCGTTGATTATTCGGCGATAAAGTTCGAGACGGAAGTCTATCGCAGCGGCAAAAAACACATCAAGAAGACCCGCTACAAGGACAACCCCTGGGGCAAGGTTGTTGGCCAGCATGACGGAGCGCAGTTCTACACCATCGGCCAGCGCAAAGGCCTCAACATCGGCGGCCACAAGGATTCAATATTCGTGATAGCGACTGATGTCAACTCCAACACCATCTACGTCGGGGAAGGTCACAGTCATAAAGGCCTCTCCCGCAGCTGCATCAGAATCGCTTCCGAAGACATCCACTGGATCCGCCAAGACCTTGAAATGGAAGATGGTGACGTGCGACGCTACCGCGTAAGGGTCCGCTACCGCCAGCCTCTTCAGGACGCCTGGCTTGTCAAGCGCCCTTCAGGAATATTCATACTCTTCGATACGCCCCAGCGAGGAATATCCGCAGGCCAGTTTGCCGCCTGGTACTCCGACGACGACGAAATGCTCGGCTCCGGAGTTTATTGATTACCCCAGGAACTGCTTCTTGAAGGCTTCGAGTTTGGCCTCGACGGCAGGAGCGTCGGGTGCGGTGGCGCCGAAATAGAACTTGATCTTGGGCTCAGTGCCAGAAGGACGGACGGTCACGACATCTCCCTGGGCGTCAAAGTATTGCAGAACATTGGATTTAGGGAGACCGGTCTTCTCGGGTTCGTTGTAGTCGATAACCTTGACGACCGGAGAACCGGCCAGCTCTGTGGCGGGCTTGCAGCGCATGTCCTCCATGATCTTGGCGATCTCCTCAGCGCCGGACTTGCCCTTGCGGACCAGATAGACCATGCTTTCCTTGCGGTAGCCGAACTCAGCGTAGATCTTGTCCATAAGCTGGTAGAGAGTCAGGCCCTGATCCGCTGCCCAGGTGGCGCACTCGGCCACCATAGCGCAGGCCACGGGAGCGTCCTTGTCACGGACAAACTCGCCCACATTGAACCCGTAGCTTTCCTCGCCGCCGCAGATGAACTCTTTTTTGCCCTCGTTCTTCTTCACAACCTCGCCGATCCACTTGAATCCGGTCAGCACATCGTAGCACTCCACGCCGAACTTCTTGCAGATGTCGGCGATAAGCTGAGTCGTAACTATGGTCTTAACGCAATATTTGGTTCCGTCCAGTTTCCCAAGCTCCTTCCAGCGTGTGAGGATATAATATGTCAGCATCGATGCCGTCTGGTTGCCGTTAAACTGGACCATCTTTCCATCGTTGTCACGAACGGCGATCCCAAGACGGTCAGCGTCAGGATCGGAGGCCATCACGATGTCGGCTCCGACCTCGTCAGCCCTCTCGAGAGCCATCTTCATAGCGGCCGGCTCCTCCGGATTGGGAGATACGACTGTCGGGAAATCCCCGTCAGAAACATCTTGAGCAGGGACATTGTACACATTCTTGAACCCAAGCCTCTTAAGGCACTCCGGAATAATCCTGACTCCGCAGCCATGGAGAGGGGTATAGACAATCTTGATGTCATTGTGGCGCTCGCGTGATTCCGGGCTGAGGGTGAGGGAAAGAATATCGGTCATATATGCCTCATCAACCTTCTTGCCCATAAGCTGGACCTCTCCACAACGCTCCCCACGCTCGAACTTGACCTGGGAAGGCTCCGAGACCTTGCCGACCTCGGCAATGATATCCTTATCGACTGGCGGTACTATCTGCGCTCCATCAGACCAGTACACCTTGTAGCCATTATACTCCTTGGGATTATGCGAGGCTGTCACCATGATACCTGCGACGGCTCCCATGTAACGGATAGCGTAGCTGAGCTCCGGAGTGGGGCGGATATTGTCAAACAGGAACACATTGATACCGTTGGCGCTGAGGATGTCCGAGGATATCTTGGCGAAAAGCTTGGAATTATTACGGCTGTCATAAGATATGCAGACCCTGATGTCATCGCCTTGAACATGCTTCAGGATATAATTGGCGAGTCCCTGGGTGGCCATCCCGACGGTGTATTTGTTCATCCTGTTGGTTCCCACGCCCATAATCCCGCGGAGACCTCCGGTGCCAAATTCAAGATTCTTGTAGAACGCATCCTCAAAACCTACCGGGTCGGTATTCCTGAGTTCGAGGACTTTCATCTTGGTTTCGGGATCGAAATCCCCGTCGAGCCACTTCTGGGCCGCTGCCTTATAATCCTGTGACATATATAAGAAATCAGTTATTTTTCAAATTTACAGAAAAAAGTTCAAATTCGGTGGCATACGATGAGGAAATTGTCGGCCTGGAACGGAGTCTCGATCCTGACCCCGAAGATATGGGCGTCATCTCCAGAACGGACTCCCAGCCTGGCACGTAATTCCGCGCTTGTAAGGGGAATATTCCTCGCGGACACCTCAGACTTCGGGTAACGCTTCCCCACGTCACGCATCCCCGCCTTGTTCATCCGGACGATCTCCTTTACCTCAAAGATCTTCCCGAAATTGAACAGATCCTTCGCTTCGCTCAGGATGACAGAGGGTGCGCCAGGAATAACTGAGGGAGGCTCCGGCGGCAATGCGCCTGGGCGGACATTATCCCGGATAGGGCGCGAAGCGTAGGGAGCCCAGGCGCCTTTTGCCGCCGGAGCAGGGGAAAAGAGGTTCGTGGAGCGGGCGAGCTTAACAAGGCCGAAACGGGAGCAAAGGGCGTTGAAAACCCCAGCCTTGGCAAGAGACTTGCCAGGCTCGAAAACATACTTTAAATCAACGGCTTCCGGAAGAACCGCCTTTGAGGAACGGATCTCCTCGGAAGAAAAAGACAAAGATCCTCCATCCTCCCGGCAAGTTACGCTATACTCCCCTTTCCAGTCCCGATCCATCCACACCAGCAACTCCTTACACTCTCCCCCGCTCGCCACGACATGGACCTCCCGGACCCAGTTGCCATTCCACCCTTCAGAACAATCCTCCATAAGCGACGTCTCATAAGACCGGTTCAATCTCTCAACCACCATGGTCACGTCAGCCATCGGAGACAACTTCAAGAGAATATTCCGGGAATATCGGAAGAGTTCAGGGATAAGGTCGAGCACATTAGGCGAGCAGTCTTCCAGAAGGAAGACCTTTCCCCCGGAATTGTCCCTGCGGGCGGGATCCAGGAATATGAGATCGGGTGCGAAACCAGCCAGAAGACTCCCTAAAGATCCCTTGCCAACCTCACTGTTTTCAACCCGGATATTCCTTACCTCGAGCTCCGCAAAATTATACTTCGCCGCAGAAGCTAAAGAGCTATCCCTCTCATTGTAAAGGACTTCCGAAGCGACCGACGAGAAGGCCCAGCTGTCAATCCCCAGTCCTCCGGTGAGATCGGCGATCCTGCCAGGGACATTTCCAAGAATCCGGCCGGCAAGCGCCGTCTTGTAACGGGCGGTTACTGATGAGCTGCACTGCTCGGCGCATAGGGCCGAGGGATATACCAAAGAAGTGAGAGAATACCACTCAGGAACCTTGCCCCGAAGCTTCCGACGGGCCTCTATTGTACTGATGGCCAATTCCTTCCCATCAAAAGACGATAAGACGGGATTCGCTGGAGGCAACGGCCATTCAACACGGGAAAGCAGAAGCCGGGATATCTCGGCTTCCGCATTCCCGACAATGAATCGCTCAAAACTACTCGGCACCTTCTCCCTTCAGATACTTAAGCCAGAAAGCCCTGTTGGCGGCGTTGAAATGGCGGCCCTGGTAGCCCCTGTAGCCGTGCATCCCGTCCGGGTAGATCATCAGCTCAAACTTCTTGCCTCCCGCCTGAAGGGCATCTACCAGCTTTAACGTATTCTGGAAATGGACGTTGTCGTCACCGGTGCCGTGGGTGAGTTTCAGCATGACCGAACCGTCATAATTATCATCCGTGACAGGGTATTCCTTGGCCGCATTCGTGACCTTAGTCCTCTCATATCCCTCGGGATTGTCCTGCGGGGTGGACATGAAACGCTCGGTGTAATGGGTGTCGTACAGCGCCCACTCATATACACCGCCGCCGGCGATCCCGTAGTGGTAGGCCTCAGGATGCTTCATGACGAGTAGAGCTGTCATCGTGCCTCCGAAAGAGAATCCCTCAACACCGATCTTGTCGCCGTTGACATAAGGGAGTTTCTTGAGATATTCAGCCCACTCCACAAAGTCTTTGACCTCTATCTCATCAAGATGCTTATAGATCATGTCAAGACCTTTACGGCCATTGTAACCGGAAGCCCGGCAGTCAAGGACGCACTCGATGATCCCGTTGTCGGAATACCATTGATAAGGATTATAAGGTCTGAAAGCGTCTGAGACCTGGGGGGTGTCCGGACCTCCATAAATATCCACATGGACAGGATACTTCTTTGAAGGATCGAAATCCTTGGGATACACCATGAGGCCAGGAAGCTCGAGACCGTCACTCGTGGTCATGGTGATGATCCTCGGGAGGGTCGGATCCTCGGGGTTGAAATCAGGACCAGCCATGTCAGCTACCTTGAAAGACTTCGAAGGGTTCGCAAGGTTGAAAACCCATAGCTGGTTCGGAGTGTTCGAGTTGCTCTGAATCGCCTTCACAAACTTCTTGTCAGGGGAAACCAACATCATGGAAGCGCTGAGAGCGGGATTGGAAATAGTTCTGACTGAACCTTTTGTGGCAAGATATATTCCTGTCCTGACATGGGAGTCCCTCTGGGCGGAATACACGACCTCCGAGGTGGTGCCGTCAAAACCCTTCGCCGGTTTCCCTTCTTTTACGGAGAAGATCTGCAACCTCCAGTTTTTCCCGTCAGTCAGGCGCTTGAGAGTCTTTCCATCATAAGAGAGATAATAAATCTGCTCCCAACCTGTCTCAAATGAGCGGACCATATAGAGTCCGTCGCGGCCAAAGTACATTCCCTGGATCCAGTCAAGCCAGGTCTTATATGTCTCGTGATAGATATGGGTCTTGGAACCGTTCTCAGGAGAGACAGCGTAAAGGTCCAAAGTGTTCTGGATCCTTGGCTCCCTCTGGATGAAGAAAGCCTTGCTGTCGGCGCCCCAGAACGGGGTACCGAAATACTGGTCATCATTCTCGTTGAAATCGGCCCAAGCGGTCTGGCCATTCTCGAGATTCACTATACCGATGCGTACCTTAGGGTTAGGATCGCCGCATTTGGGATAGCGGGTCATCCTGACGGAACCTCCTGTCGGAGACATGTCCTCAAGATCCACGGCGCCGCCGGCATTCTGGCCATAACCGAGCTGCAGGCCAGAGCGGTCAGCATCGACGGCCACAGCGGAATAAATCGGGAAGAAAGGCACTTCGGCATTGTCGAAACGGTAGAAACCAATCTTCTTGGAGTCAGGAGACCACCAGAAAGCCTTGTAACGCGTAGAGCGTCCGAGGATTTCCTCGTAATAAACCCAAGAGGAGTAACCATTCAGTATGACATCCGATCCATCCGAAGTCAGACGAGTCTCTTTCTTTGTAGCCGTATCCATCACCCAAAGATCGTTATCCCTGGTGAAGGCTATCTTGGTAGAGTCAGGAGAATACGTCAGGTTCTCGGCTCTTTCCACCTTGAAAGGAAGGGCAGCCCTGCGTGGCATACGGTTCTCGACAGCGGATGGAACCGAGATTCCCTTTGTCCTTTTGCCAGTCGCGGCATCGACAACGAATTCGTTATCCGGGTCAGAACCCATGCTAGGGTGGACAGCCAGCTGATGCTCGCCGATCCATACGCCCGTGGGAAACATGTTGTATTTCTGGGCGCTCGCGAATGTGGCGACGCAAATGGTAAGGGATAATAAGAGTTTTTTCATGACAATATCTTAGTTTTTGAAATATTCATCCTTGAAGTTGACGAGATATACTTTCTCCACCGCCCTGGTCAAGGCTGTATAGAGCCATTTCAAGTCATCCACAGTCAACTCATCCTGCCAGAAAGGATTATCAATGAATACACAGCTCCATTGCCCGCCCTGACTCTTATGGCAAGTGATGGCGTTGGCGTATTTCAGTTGCAGGGCATTGAAATAGGGATCTTCCCGGACCGCCTCATAGCGCTTTTTCTTGGTTGTGATGTGGGAATAGTCCTCGTTGACCCCATTGTAGAGCTGGTTCTGCTGCTCGTAAGTTAGGGAAGCGGCCTCCGACTCGAGGGTGTCGAGACAAACTTTGGCTTTTATCTCAGCGTCATCATAATCCGGGAAGCAAAGGCGAGCGTCAGCGAAGGTCAAGCCGTATCTCTCCTCAAAATTCCTGATAGAGACCAACTTGGCTATATCCCCGTTAGCTATGTAATCCATCCCTTTCGCATCTCCAGTGAACTGGTAGCAGTTCTTCACGATCATCAGCTTCTCTCCCCTGACCAACCTTTCCTCATCATAAAACACTTGAGAGCGAATCCCGGCGTTGTAACGGTTAGCCCTCTTGTTGGAGCGGCACAGCACAACCGCGTCGTCTTTCGAGAAATCCGTGAAATACGCCTGGTTGAGCGAGTCCAGCAACTCCCCTCCCGCGATTCTTATCACATCATCAAACCCATTAGTCCGAAGGCCCAGATCATCAGGAGTCCAAGAACCGCCACCATAAAGGTCGGAGGTTATCAATTCCCTGATCTTGGTAGCGTTCCAAAGGATCCCGGACTCTTTCTGCTGCCGGACCACCTCTGTAAGGGAGCAATATGCCACACCCCCGAAACCATCCATATAATCCCGTGAAAGGGCGGGAGACGCGTCCAGACCGACAGGCGGCAACTGGGCTGAATCCCCTATCATAATGAGCCGGCAGTCATTTCCGGCTCGGACGAAATCTATCAGATCCTTAAGGAGATCCCCAGTTCCGAACATGGCCTGGCTATTCCCGGACTGTCCTTCGATTCCGATAAGCGAGACCTCATCAACGATAAAGAGCTTGTGGGAACGCTTGTTAGGAGCGAGGGAAAACTGTCCAAAACCGTCGGAACCAATTGATTTTTGGCGATATATGCATTTATGGATAGTGCTCGCCGGCTTGTGGGCATATTGCGACAGCACCTTTGCCGCCCGGCCTGTCGGGGCGAGAAGAACGCATATTTCCTCAGGAACGTCCTCAATGACCGGACGCAGGTCGTCCATAGCCTCTATGACAGCGGCCAGAGCCGTGGTCTTGCCGGTCCCGGCGTAGCCGTCCACGACAAGAATGTCATGGTCGTCACCCACCAGGAAAGAAGCAATCTCTGAGAAAAGCCGATCCTGGCCGGGAGTCAGGTCGTATGGGAAATGATCCCTGAACCGCTTGTAGAAAAAACCGCTCCTGTCCATCACTTGGCGCTCTTGCCGAACAACATCATCATGACGGCCAGGACAGGATAGATCTCGACACGGCCGAGGAACATGTCTATAGTGTACATCAGCTTCGCGCCTGTCGGCTCGGCGCTGAAATTACCCATCACTCCCAGGTCGCCAAGAGCCGGCCCCACATTGCTCAAAGATGTGAAAGTGGCGGCTATAGCGTTGGCGTTGTGGGGGTTGACGGCAAGGTTGATCGCCAGGGAGACAATGATCAGCATCATGTACAGCGCTATGTACAGGATGTGGGGGGCGATGTCCTCCTGCCTGACAACACGATGATTGACCCGAACCTCGTTGACCGAGGCGGGATGGAGGACGGTCTTCAGCCTGTAATGAATCTCCTTGAACAGAAGGAGCGCCCTGTCTGACTTGATGCCGCCGGTCGTGGAGCCGGCCATGCCGCACCAGATGCTCACGAACACCAGCATAGCCGAAGGCAGCGCGGGCCATATCCCGTTGTCGGATATTCCGAACCCGGTTGTGGAAGCGTAGCTCAACACATGGAAGGCGCTGGACAGGAAGCTCTTACCCCACGTCCCCTCGATTCCGTTGGCCTTCAGTGAGACCGCCACCACAACGCTGGTCACGATCAGGACACGTAGATAGAATTTGAATATCTCGTTCTTGAAAGGCTTGAGGGAGCGGGTGATGATCGCGACATACACCATCCCGAAATGGATGGAAGAGATCAGCATGAAGAACATGGTGACAATATCGACCGCGACCGAGTTGAAGGAGCCGATAGAGAGGTTCTTGGTACTGAAACCTCCTGTCGCGGTGACGCTCATCGCATGGTTGATCGCATCGAAAGGACTCATCCCGCATAGCAAGTAGGCGACAAACGAGGCGCCCAGCATTCCCATGTACACATTCGTGAATATCTGCACGGTCTTGTTGGTCCCGGAGCGGTATTCACGCTTCGAGAGGGACGAGAGCTCGAGGTTCGTGAGCCGGAGCTTCATCTGCGATGAGCTTGGGATCACGAGAAGAAGGAACACGACGACTCCCAAGCCACCGATGAAATGGGTCGATGACCGCCAGAACAGAAGACTATTCGGAAGGGACTCGATGTCCTCCAGAATGGAAGCTCCTGTAGTCGTGAAACCGGAAACACTTTCAAACCAGGCGTTTATCACAGTAAACGGGCCTCCCCAAAGGGCATAGGGAAGCATGCCGAAGACAAAGGAGAGAAGCCATGAGAGGACGATGATCATGTAACCGTCCTTCAATGAGATATCCTTGGAGCGCTTGACGAAGATGAAGGGAAAGATCCCGACAGTGAAGGTGATGGTGAAACTGATCAGCAAGGCGGCCAGGGCGCTGTCGTTGCCATAAGCCACGGAGACCAGGATGGACAGGAACATGAACAGCGCGCTGACCAGCAGTGCGGAGCCCACATTCCTGGATATCACCTTGATGTTCATGCCTGAGTGTTGTCGTTTGAGGGCTTCGAGGCCATCTTGTTCCTCATGTCGGTCACCCTCTTCCGGAGCTGCTGGTTCTCGCTGACAAGCTCGGTGATCCCGTCGTTGAGTTCGGACAACTGGTCATCGCCGTCGAAGGTGTAGGTGTATTTCTTATTGAATGACCTGTAGTTGTTGAGTCCGTCAAGGATCTTGTAAAGCGGATTAACGTAGTACACCAGGATGAAGAACAGCAGCATCAGGATAAGGAGCAGCCCGACCCCGACGGCCACGGCTCCCGGAATGATACTGCGATAGAATCCTCTTTGGAAAGTCTCCGAGTTCTTTTTCAACTCGGCGTAGATGGCGTCGTCAAGCTTCTCAATGTACCCGTTGAGCCTCTTGTATTGAGGTTGCAGACGCTCGAAATACCAGGTCCTGGTGTCTATGAAATCAGACAGGAGAACCTCATCCAACTCCATGGATGTCAACATGTAAGCTGTGTAGGCATAGACCACGGAATCTGTCAGCGGGAGCATTTTGGACGAGACCAGGGACTTTCTCAGGGAGTCGCAATGAGCCATGAATTCCTCCTGGTGAAAATCAGGAAGGGCTGTCACCGACTCATCTCCGATGACTGCCAGCAGGTCAAGATTGTACTGGCTGCTGACCTCGGAGAGTTTTTGGGCGACTCCGACACTTTTGATATTGTCAGCCATCAGGTCTGAGACATAATGGCTCATCCTGGAATATTCCAGGATCGATATGACGCTGGAAGACAGGAGAGCCACGGCTATCGCGCTGAGGCTGAGCGTCAGCTTCATCCTCATCGACAGTTTCGAGTCCCGTAATCTTTCCCTAAGCCTGTTGAACATTCAAACCGATAATTATCAATTTACAAATATATTAAAAATCCTTATTATCGGTACACTCCGAGTATAGTTCCGTAATCCCGGAGGCATTCCCCGTCGGGGAAAACGCTGAAATAAGTCGAGTCCATGTAAACGGCGAAGGAGGTGACATTGCCGAGCCCCCGGCTCTTATAGACCTCCAGATCCTGGATGAACACGTCCGGATGCCAAGGCAACTCCACAGCCGGTTTCTTCCAGTCACTCGCGAGAGAAACATCCAGCCAATATTCAAGGACGACAGCCGTCTCGGCGGGGAATACCTTGAGATTGGCATCCAGCAGCCGAATTACCTCCTTATGGGACATCCTGCCTTTCCGCCCCGGCGCGTCAAGGTCAGACAACGGACGGTCCCATTGTCTCTCGATCGGCGCGAATTCCAGGAATATTCCTTCAGACGGCTTGACTTTGACAGGAGGCTCCATGGTCTTCTGATATGCCAGGTGTGCGAGAGTAGCCTCCGGATCGACCTTCCTTATCTCCTCAAGCATCTTGTTCTCGATGATCAGCGCCTGCTCACTCGCTGAATACTCTTTGCAGAGAGGGCAGAAACATGGCTCCGAGTTGTCGTCCAGCCAGAAGTAGTAGCGGTGGTTGGTAGCGGGAAGGGAACGGACATATTCAGCGGCTTTTCCTGAAATGGTCTCCAACGCCTTGCCGGAATGGGCACAGCAATTGAAGTCAGCGACCCGCCTCCCATTCCTGTCCATCCTGAACATGGTGGAATCCTCGTCAAAGAGAGACCTGGGAAGCAGGTCGCCCATCGCATGAAGTTGGTGCTCGACATCAATTCCAAGTCGGGAGCACTCGGCAGCGAAGTGCCGTCCTTTCTCCGTCCGCATGAAACCCAGCACCTGGGACGGCGTGATATGGGTTCCTAATGTATTGATTCCGTTTAATTTGGCTATAGCTGGCCATGGGGCGGTCTCCAGGTCTTCTACAGACAGGACAGCTCCCTTCATCCTGAAAAAGGGCTTCTTGTCAGCCCTTGCCATGAAAAAGACCTTGGGCTGGTGGAAGTCCGCATGCTTGTCGTCCGTGGACTTCAACGAATACCAGTTTACACTGCCGTCCGGACGGAAATCTGCCCTGAAGGCTCCCATCAGGAAACCCTTTTCCATATCGACTCCGAAACCGGACAATTCCTCCAGGGTCACGCTCCCGGCGATTGAATATCCGCCCTGACGGATCTCGTGGCAATACTCCAAAGTAGTGAAATTCCACTCATAATTGAACTTGCGGTAGAACTCGCAGGAGTAGTCCAGCACGCGCCCGGCAGGATCCATCTCCGCGCCGATATAGGTGTCAAGATCACCCTCATGGGAGAAGAAAACCTCAGCCCTGTCCTCATATTCCACATCCTTCTCGGTCCGGAAATCGCCTTCCAAGGCCAGAGTGGAGTCTATGACGTCGAACCGGAACAGGAAAAGGCTGTCGGTGACCATGCACTTGAACACCGTCTCATCGTCCAAGCCGTCCCAGGGAGCATGGAAACCCACGACCGGAGGAATGGCATCCCACACAGCCGCGGTCAAAAGGCTCTCTTGGGAAGGCGCAACCGGTGAATACGGGATCAAGAACACATCCCCGTCCTTCCTGGAGCACGACAGGAAGAGGACGAGTGCCATCAAAAGACTTAATATGTCACGAAAACATCTCATCGGGCCAGATCCTCAAGAATATTTCCTATCTGGTAAAGTCCTCTCGGGACATGGAAACAACCTTTCCACTTGCCTCCCTTAAGGGGAAGAAGCACTTCGCCGCGACGATCCAGATATCCGAACCATTCCGGGAAGTCCTTGTCTTTGAAATGGTTCCAAAGATAATCATCGAGTTTGAGAAACCAGTCAAGGCATTTCTCGTTACGGGTTAGCTGATAGCCCTTCAGCATGGCTATCGCGGCCTCTATGTGGACCCACCACAGTTTCTGGTCCCACTCCAGTTCCTGAGGAGGGCATCCCTTCCGATCCATGAAATAGAATATGCCGCCAAACTTCTCGTCCCAGCCGTATTGGATGACCCGCAGGGATATCTCCACAGCCTTCTCGATCAGTTTTCTGTCATTTTTCCTGATACCCAGGTTCATGATGAACCAAAGCGCCTCCAGATCATGTCCGGGATTGACCCTGCGGCCCTCGAAACAATCCACGAGGCTACCGTCAACCGAGGACAGGTTCTCAACCATCACGCCCAGATCCGGCTGATAGAAGACATCCAAGACCTCATGGAGACACTCGTCAATGGTCTTTTCCATAAGCTCCGGATTGTCAATTATTTCCTCAACCTCCAAAGCCATGTTGCAGATGATCATCGGCAGGGCGAAATCCTTCATCGGCCTTGTCCCGGGCACAGCCTTGAGCCAGGGTCCCTTGGGATTGGAGCGACGCTCGAGGATCCTCCGGAAGGTCTCCCTCGCCGCAGTGGCATAGCGGTCATCGCCGGTAGCCTTAGCCATCTGGGCGAAAGCCATGCAGGCGAACGTGTTGGAGAAGATATTGTAAGGATGGATAAGGGGACGACCGTCCCTGGTCAGCGAGAAATAGAAATCATAGTCGCCGGTGTAGCCGTGCCTTAGCAGGAACTCAGCCCCTTGGGTGGCGCATTCGAGCCATGCGGGATCCTTCTTGTACGAATTGTACAGCATGGAGAACATCCACACTTCCCTTCCCTGGAGCCAGACGAATTTGTCAGTGTCAAAGACATTCCCTTCCCTGTCAAGGCAGGTGAAATACCCGCCATATTCCTTGTCCTGGGATTTCTCCAACCAGAAAGGGAGCACGTTGTAAAGCAGTTCAGACCTGTAACGGGCCGCCATTGCGGCAAAATCAATGTCAGTTCTCATTTTCCTGATTATTAATGGCTTCCTCCTCTGTCATGTCCGGGGAGAGCACAGCCGGGATTATCGATTCAGGGCCCATGGAGCGTCCTGTGGTTTTTATCTTTCCCTGAGACTTCTTGGGAGCGAGACCAAGTTTCTCAAGTTTCTGGATTTTCTTTATTACACTCTGATTTGACTCATTCAGCTTTTTCGAGGCGTCCCCATAAGCCGAACGGGCTTTCTCAAGCGCCTCGCCTATCTTCACATAGCTTCCCATCCAACCACTTAATTGGCTCATCAGTTCCTCGGCGGTCTTGTAAACCTCGGCGATATTCTTCTCCTGATTGGCCTGCTTCCATGCCATCTGGATCATATTCAGGACTATTATCAATGTCATCTGACTGACAATCAGGACATTATTATCCTTGGCCACCTGCCATAGCACGGGATCCTCCTCGAGCATGAGACGGAAAGCGCCCTCAACCGGGATAAACATGATATTGTAGCTGACCTTGCGTCTCCCATCCGGAATATAAGACGCATAGTCCTTGGTCTTAAGCTCATCGACATGCTTCCGCACACTCTCGACATGTGCCTTGGCGAACTTGCGTCTCGCCTCGACCGTGTCGCTGACCATATAGTCCTTATACGCGTTAAGGCTGACTTTAGAGTCGATTATGACCGTCGTATCATCCGGATAAAAGACCATGACATCGGGGATAAGTGTCCTTCCGGCGTCACTCTTGATCTCATGTCCCTCGCTGTCGGTAATCACTCCCTGGGTGATGAAATGGATCCCTTCCACGAGTCCGGCGTTCTTAAGCACATCTGTCAGAAGCATTTCCCCGAAATCTCCCTGCACTTTGGAATACCCGGTCAGGGCATTGGCGAGATTTCTCGCCTCTT
Organism: uncultured Bacteroidia bacterium; assembly: GCA_902780935.1. Lineage (GTDB taxonomy): Bacteria > Bacteroidota > Bacteroidia > Bacteroidales > UBA932 > Cryptobacteroides. Next base: position 70,002 of record CACZHP010000007.1, read on the forward strand.
CTCCCACAGCCTGGGAACGCTTCAGGACATTCTCTATGTTCTCTTTCATGGCGGCGCTCTGGGCGGCACTCTCGATCCTGGACTCCCTGACACTCTTGTCGAAGGCCTCGAACTTTTCCTTTATCGGCTTCAGGAGCTCGGCGATCGACTCGGCGCTCTGGATCTTGAAAGCGGCGCTGTTCTCGGCCGAGAGAGCCTTGAAAGCGTCACGCATGCTTTCGAGTTCCTTCTCATGCCTCTCCGCCTGCATCTTAAGGGCATTAGCCTGGGCTTCCTCCCTGGCCCTGTCGGCTTCCTTCCGCTCCTCCTGCAAGCGGGCGGCGAACTCCTCCCTGGCAGCGAGCAGGCTCTCCATGGAGGCCTTCTCACTGGACAACGCGGTGATCTTATCCTGCAGGGCATCCTCCTCATCCTCGTATTTGGCCACAAGCCGGCGGTTCTCCTCGACATGGCGGCGACGTTCCCTGGAGCCCATGACCATTACGACGACCATAGCTGCCACGGCGAGAACAGCCACGACTGCGAGAATGATCATAATCGTTTTCTCATCCATGGCCTAAAGAATATTCATGGACTGCTCGCGGACCTTCTCAAGCTCGTCCTTCATCTGGACGACCAGTTTCTGGATGCCGGCGTGGTTGGCCTTGGAACCCGTCGTATTGATCTCCCGTCCCATCTCCTGGATGATGAATCCGAGTTTCTTCCCCGGATAGGGTTCCGAGTCAATCGTATCCAGGAAATACCTGCAATGCTGGCGAAGGCGCACCTTCTCCTCATTTATGTCAAGTTTCTCAAGGTAGAAGATCAACTCCTGTTCGAACCTCGAAGGATCGACTTTCTGCCCAATCTCCGAGAGGTTCTTCAGCAGCCTCTCCTTTACAGTCTCAATCCTCTCTGGCTCAAGCTTCTCAACCTCATCCTCAAGATCCATTATGCCCTTGACCCTGGAGGTAACATCCGCGTAAAGGGCCTCCCCTTCCTTGCTCCGGTAGTCGTTGACAGCTTGAAGGGCTTTCTTGATCGCACCCTCCACCACAGGCCAGTTATCTTCCGTCACCACATCCTGACGGGAATTGTCCATCACGTCGGGGAAACGCATGATTGAGGTCAGGAGCTCGTTGTCCATCCTGGCCTGGTCGCCGAAGTTGGCGGCACGATAGCTTGTGAGGTTGTTGCGGATCTCCTTCATCTGGTTGAAATATTCCTTGACCAGATCGGGATTGACCTGTTTGGCGGCTCCGGATCCCGGCTCCCAGGTCATGAAAAAGTCAATGGTGCCCCTGACGAGGGACTCGGAAATCATCTGGCGGACTTCCAGCTCCTTGTCCTTGGGAAGAAGCTGGGTCTTTATGTTGGCGTCCGAATTCTTCCCGTTCAGAGTCTTTATCTCGATGGTGAGTTTTCCTGTCTCCAAGACGGCCTCAGCCTTGCCGTAACCTGTCATCGACTTTATCATATCCTGATTCTATCTAATCATACAAAAATAACGATTTTACTTTGTATTTTTGTTTTCGAATCAATTAAACTATCTGCTATGGCACAGTATCCTTGCGAGAACTGCAAGTTCCGAGCTCATTACGACAAGAACCCCAAATCAGTGCTGGGACGTTTCTGGCGCTGGCATATCGGCTTCTGCCCCGGCTGGAAAGCCTACTTCACCCATCAGGACGACGAGACCAAGGCCGCTCTACGGGAGAAATATGATTTCAAGAAATACCAATAGCCCGCTTTTTTGTATCTTTGCGGAATTGATCAAAGAAAGACATAATGGAAGAGACCAAGAAACTGAATTTCCTTGAAGAGATAATTGAGGACGACCTTAAGTCCGGAAAGGTGGACAGCGTGATGACCAGGTTCCCTCCGGAGCCCAACGGTTACCTGCACCTCGGCCACGCCAAGAGCCTGTGCATCAACTTCGGCCTCGCCGAGAAGTATGGCGGAAAGACAAACCTTCGCTACGACGACACCAACCCCACCAAAGAGGACACCGAGTACGTCGACGCCATCAAGGAAGACATCCGTTGGATGGGCTTCAAGTGGGACAAGGAGCTTTACGCCTCGGATTATTTCGACCAGCTCTACGAGTGGGCCGAGCAGCTCATCAAGGAAGGTCTCGCCTATGTCGATGACCAGTCCCAGGAGGAGATCAGCAAGGGCCGAGGCACTGTTGACACTCCCGGAAAGGAGAGCCCTTACAGGAACAGGAGCGTGGAGGAGAACCTGAGGCTCTTCCGGGAGATGAAAGAGGGGAAATACGCTGACGGTGAGAAGGTTCTGAGGGCAAAGATTGACATGGCCTCCCCGAATATGATGTTCAGGGATCCGCTCCTTTACCGCATCAAGCACGCCTCCCACCATCGCACCGGGGACAAATGGTGCATCTACCCGATGTACGATTTCACCCATGGCCAGTGCGACTCGATAGAGCATATCACCCATTCCATCTGCACCCTCGAGTTCGATGTGCACCGGCCGCTTTACGACTGGTTCATCCAGGCCCTGCACATCTATCCGAGCCACCAGTATGAGTTCGCGAGGCTCAATCTCACATACACCCTCATGAGCAAGCGCAAACTTCTGGAGCTCGTCCAGAAAGGCCTTGTGGCGGGTTGGGACGATCCCAGGATGCCCACGCTTTGCGGAGTCAGGCGCAGAGGCTACACCCCCGAGGCTCTCAAGATGTTCTGCGAGAAGATCGGTGTCTCCAAGCGTGACCAGATGATGGACATCCAGCTCCTGGAGTGGTGCGTGCGCCAGGATCTCAACGCCAGGTCAAACCGATACATGGTCGTGCAGAAGCCGCTCAAGGTCACCATAACCAACTGGGAGCCTGGAAAGGTCGAGTGGTTTGACTGCCCGCTCAATCCGGCTGAGCCGGAAGGAGCCACCAGGAAGGTCCCCTTCACGGGTGAGCTCTACATCGAGCGAGACGACTTTATGGAGGACGCCCCGAAGAAGTTCTTCAGGCTCAAGCCGGAGGGCGAGGTCCGTCTGAAATATACCTACATCATCAAGTGCGAGGAGGTCGTCAAGGACTCCGAGGGCAATGTCGTGGAGCTCAAGTGCACCTACGATCCTTCCACCAGACCCGGAGGCGAGGTTTGGCGTTCGGTCAAGGGAACAATCCACTGGGTCCCCACCGGATATGCCAAGCAAATTGAGATCCGGGACTATGACCGTCTTTTCACGAAGGAGGACATGAATTCAATCCCTGAGGACAAGGACTACAAGGACTTCCTGAATCCGGAGTCCCTGAAGGTTCTGACAGGTTATGCGGAGCCGGCGCTCCTTGAGGACAATTCCGGAATAGCCGTCCAGTTCGAGCGCACCGGTTACTACTTCAAGGATCCGGACAGCACTCCCGATAAGGCGGTTTTCAACAAGACAACCGCCCTGAAGGACTCATATCGGCCAGAATAACCATCCAGGGAGATGAACCTGCCGCTCTTCATAGCCGGAAGGTACCTGTTCGCGAAGAAATCACATAACGTGATCAACATCATCTCCGCGATCAGTGCGATCGGCATGGCGATCGGCACAGCCGCCTTAGTCATCATCCTGTCTATCTACAACGGCTTCGACGAACTGGTCAAATCGACTCTCAGCAATGTTGAACCAGACATCCTCATTACTCCTGCGAAAGGCAAAGTCTTCATCCCGGAAGAGGATATGATAGGGAAGGTAGCTGCCCTGCCAGGAGTCAGGCAGTACCACAAGATCCTGGAGGAGAACGTCTTCGTCGATTATGACGAGCATCAGGGAGTGGCCAAGGCAAAGGGGGTGGACGAGTCATACGAGAAAGACTCACCCTTGATAGGCCACATGACGGCGGGAGCTTTCGCTCTCCACAAGGGGGAGATTCCCCAGATGGTGGCAGGAGCCGGACTCGCGTACAAAATGGGGATGAACCCGGCGTTCCTATCCTCGGCGACGATCTATTTCCCCGCCAGGGACAGGAATTTCTCACTTGCCAACCCGGCTGCTTCAATAGAGTCAGTGAGCATGAGGCCCGCCGGGATATTCACCGTCAACCAGCAGATTGACGAGGAGCTGATGATTATGCCGCTTGACCAGATGAGGCAGCTTCTCGGATATGAGGACGAAGTCTCCGGAATAGAGATAAGGATGGACGAGGGCGTTTCAGCCAAGGAGATCAGGAAGACCATCGGAGAGATAAAGGACATAGCCGGCCCCGGATTCCGGGTTCTTGACCGATTCAGGCAGAACACCTCGCTGTACAAGATGATGCGCTATGAGAAAGCGGCTATCTTCCTTATCCTGATATTCATAATAATCATCATCGCCTTCAATATCTTCGGCAGCCTGACAATGCTGATCATCGAGAAGAAAGACGACATCGAGACATTCCGGAGTCTTGGTGCCACAGACAGGATGCTCCGCAAGACCTTCACTCTGGAAGGCTGGCTGATCTCGCTTCTGGGGCTTGCTGCCGGATTGGTCATAGGCACCGGATTCGCCTTGCTGCAACAGAAGTTGGGGGTCATCAAGATGCCTGGGAATTTCCTGGTCAACTCCTACCCGGTGATCGTCCAGTGGAGCGACATCCTGCTTACCATCGCCGGAGTCGCCCTGATTGGTTATCTGATAGCCCTTCTTCCTGTCAAGAGGAACATTACTTCCGAGACCAGGTAACCTCGTCCCTGGCACCGTTGTTCGCCACAACCCTGAAGGTGTCCGAATCTTTTTGAAGACGTATCCCTGGGAAAGTCCAGATCACTCCCGTATCCTCACCGGAACCGGTCTTCTTCTTCACAAGCTTACCGTTCTGATAAAGCGACAGGCTTCTGGCGTTGCTATAAACCTTGATGGTGAACTCCTCCCCCGACGGCCTGGACCTCAGGCGCCTCGAAGTGATGTACACAGTAGTCTCTTTCTTATTCCACAAGGATTTATAGAGGTAGAAAACATCCTTCCTGGTCTGACGGTCACGGGTAACCAAGCCCTTGTCGTTCATATACTTCCGGGCCTCGCTAGAGACAAATCTCTCACCGTCCGAAGAATCCATGTAGCCCTCGGTACGGTTTGCCACGGGGAAATCGAACATCAGCCAGGCGGAAGTGAAGGTCAGCCAAGGCATCTTGAGGATCTGACGGACATAGGCTTCGTGAAGCATATTCCCATATTCCTCATAATGGCGGGAGTCGTCCTCCAGATCACGGACAGCTTTAGCCGGATCCGAGACATGGCAGAAAGGATTGATCCCGGCACCATACTCAGCCAGGGAAACAGGGCCGCCGCGGCGCTCCTTGACATCAGCCAACTCCCCGGTCAATCCGCTGAAATCATTGGGAGTCTGATACCAGCCGAGATATATGTTCTGCGAGCAGAAGTCCCCGGCAAGGCCCGGATAGCCTTCCCTCTTGAGCCGGGAGTCATCGGTGAAGCCCACAAAACGATAAGGATCAAGTCGCTTTGTGAAGTCATACAGCTTCCCGGTCTCGGTCAATACCTTGGGAGCGTCGAACGGACCTTGGAAGTCATCATTGTTGCCCCATATGTCAACCTCGTTCCACATTCCCCAGAAAACTATGCTCGGATGGTTGTAAAGGTTGACAACCATCTCCTCCATCTGGTGACGGATGTTATTGAAATAGGCCTGCTTGGCCCCGGTACCACATATATTCACCCAAGGGATCTCTGTCTGGACCACTATTCCCAAAGAATCGCACAACCTGTATTCCAGGTCATTATGGGGGTAATGGGCAAGACGGAGGAAGTTGGCCCCAAGTTCCTTGACAATCTTGTAATCCCTGCGCACATCGGCGTCCGTCACGGCGGAGGCCCTGCCATCGGAATCCTGATGCATGGCAACACCATGCAGAGGGTAAGGTTGGCCGTTCAACAAGAACCCCCGGGCCGGATCGATTTCGTAGGAACGGTAGCCGATCTTGGTCTCAGCCATGTCCAAAAGCCTCCTGCCCTTGAAAACCTCGATCCGCGCGGTATAGAGGTACGGATCCTTCAGGCCGTTCCAGAAACGGATGCCGGTCGCCTCGAAATCATGCTCGAAATCAGTCTCCGACTTAGGTGAGAGATGGAGCTCCCTGTCAGCCTGGTACGCGAGCGACCCGTCAGCTTCCATAAGCAGGACCCTCACCATCACATCGGCGCTTTTCGTCCCCGAATTGACAAGCCTGGTCCTCACCCTGGTCTCCACCCTACGTTTGGAGACCTCAGGGGTGGCGCAATGCATCCGGTACAGTCCGTACCCCTCCGGAGATAGATGCACGTCATCCATGTCCAACAACCACACAGGGTTATGAAGCCCTCCATTCTTGTTGAAGTCAGAACTGACAGGAGCCAAACTCAGGTCTTCCCTGTTGTCGCAGACTACCTCGACAGTGTTGGTACCCTTTTTCAGGGCCTCGGTAATGTTGACAACGAAAGGGGTGTATCCCCCTTTGTGAGACGCGAGGCGCACCCCGTTCACAGTGACCGAAGCCGCCTGCGCCGCACCCTCGAACAAGAGATAATGAGGCCGCTTTATGTCGCCGGGACGGAATTCACATCGATATGTGGCCTCTCCCCTGTAGTATTCAGGGGAATGGCCGTCAATAGCATTGTACGAGTGCGGGACTGAGACATGACTCCACGATGAGCCGTCCTTGCTGAATTCCCAATTCTTCAGTTGTTCTTGTCTTGTACCTCTAATCTGGGCCTCAAGCCCTTGGGCCACCAGCAAGGAAAGGGCGGCCAAAACCGTAGCGATCTGTCTTGATCTCATTATTATTTCTTATAGACTTTCATGTTTCCGACCTCGAGCCCCCAGCAACCGTTCTGCACAATCGGCACAGGCATTCCATCAAGGTTATTCTCATAACCTGGTTTCGGAATAAAGGTATGGGAATGACCTCCTACTACGATGTCAAGCCCACGGGTGCTTTTCACAAGATCAAAATCCGTGTATGGTTCTCCATCGTACCCAATATGGGTCAGAGCGATAACGATGTCGCACTTCAGCTCTTCCTTCAGGACTCTGGTCCACTTGTTCACCACCTCGGCATTGTCGAAGGCTGGGATCCTGCTCGAGGTCTCCTTTGACACAAGGGTAGTGATATCTGGCATAAGACCGATTATTCCGATCCTCATACCGGCTTTTTTCACGACAGCGTAAGGCTTAACATAGTTGCCCACCTCGAACTGGGAGAAATCGTAATTGGCGCAGACCACCGGGCACTTGAGATTCGCGAGGCGACGTCCAAGTTCCTCAATGCCGTTATCAAACTCATGGTTGCCCAAGGTGACGCAGTCATACCGCATGGCATTGATCATGTCGATCTCAAGGTCGCCCTTAAGCACCGTGAAATAGGATGTTCCCTGACTGAAATCCCCGGCATGGAGCATCAGGACATTCTTTTTACCGTCAGCCTTGATGACACTGTCCCGGTAAGCCGCCCGCTCTATGATACCTCCGTGACGGGCATTTTCGCCGGTACGTTCCGGTTCCATGTGGCTGTGGGTATCATTGAAATGGACAATAGTAAGCCGCCTCTGAGCGTTTGCACCCGCATGGGAAACCATGGCAGTGGCCGCGGCTATAGCTAAAACCTGAATAAACCGTCTCATTTCTTGCCCTCCCCTTTAATGATAGTGATCCAATGTTGATTCTCGAACTCTATCGGCTTACCGGCAGCGGTCAGGCTTTTGACATAAGGAATCATCGTGTCATAGACCCAACCCTTGCTTTGAAGTACTTCCAGGGCATTTTTCGAGATGAAATACCCGTCGCCGCCGTCAAGCAGGAAATTAAGTGTCGCCACTCCGTAAACCTTCTCATCATCAAGAGGTTCCCCATTGACGGTCGCTGAAATGATCTTGCCGTTTTGGGCGACGACCTTGATCCCGCCTAAAATCTGGAAAGTCGAGGCCGCCATCTGGTCGAGGATAACTCTCACGTCTTTTCCCTTAAGCGCCACATAGCAGAGATTGTTCTTGAAGGGGAACATCGACATGATGTCATCGTAAAAGACCTCACCTTCAGGCATCTCTATACGGACTCCTCCCCTGTTGGTGATACCGATATCAACCTTGCGGTCCAAGCTGTCAGCGGTGGCTCTCATCAGCTCATCGATGTACCAGTCGTACAGGGGACATTCAGGATATGTCCGATCCATGAAAGCGGTAGAATAGCCAATGACTTCCTTGACCTGAGCCATGGCGGGTTGGGCGTCGATAAGAAGCTTCGCCACATCGCGGGTCGCGCCTCTCCGGAATTTCTTTCCGTTGGGAGCGTGGTAAACCTTACCCTTGACGTAGCCCATCGACTCCTCAACATTCGAGGCGTTGGAGGCGACCACGCCAGTACGGTGCCCGTCAACCTGCTCTTTAGCCCAGGAGATGTCCACCGTCTGGGCGGAGATCCCCGCGCACAAGGAGAAGGCTGCGGCAAGAGACAACAATTTTTTCATAAGTGTCTTAAATTACTTTTGTTTTAACCAGTTCCAGAGGTCCTTGAAAGTGGACTTCTTTCCAAACATCAGAACGCCGACCTTGTAGATCTTAGCCGAGAGCCAGGCGCACCCGAGGAAGGTCACGAAGAGCAGCGCGATAGAGACGATCAGCTGCCATGTCGGAACGCCGTACGGGATCCTGGCAAGCATCACTATAGGGGAAGTGAACGGGATCATCGAGGCCCAGACCACGACAGGACTGTCAGGATTCTGGAAAGCCATCAGGATGATCATGTATGCTATCATAAGTGGTATCGTGATCGGCATCTGAAGCTGCTGGGTGTCGTCCACGCTCTCCACGGCTGATCCGATGGCCGCGTACAGCGAGGCGTAGAGCAGATATCCGAGGACGAAGAAGATCAGGAATGAGATTATGAGCTTCGTCCATGGAATACTGGAAAGTGTCGCCATCACCGTCTGCAGGCCGTCCTGCGGCACATCAGCAGCGGCAGTAGTGTCAGCGGCGGCGACTACTCCTCCGATAGCCTCCATCTGGTCAGGAGTCATCCCAACGGTCTGGGCCATCATCTGGGGATCGCCGGAGAAGCCTTTCATAACATCCTTACCTAAGAACGCGCCGGCAGCTGAAGTCAGCACAACGGTCAGGACGATCCATAGGAAGAACTGCGTCAAGGCCACAAGGGCGACACCGATGATTTTTCCGAACATCAGGTCAACAGCTTTAACGGAGGAGATCAGAACCTCAACCACCCTGCTGGATTTCTCCTCGATGACGCTTGACATGACCTGGCCGCCAAACATCATGATAAACATCCAGATGATAATGCCGAGGAGCATTGACACTATCATGTAAATACCTGATTCCGAGACGCTTTCCTTGCCGGAATCATCAAGAGTATATTCCGAGACCTTCACATTGGACTTGACCTCGTCCATGATCTGGGAGAGGTTGTCAATCCCGTACTGCTTGACCCTGTACTCCTCGACAGCGTCGTCAACCTTGTTTGACAAGCCGCTGGTGAACTCGACCCCAAGGGGATCCTTTGAATATGCCTGGACCGAAACTGACTTCTTGACAGTGTCGATGGGAGAGATCACCACAAGGGCGTCTTTACCATAATCCTTGAGGTGGGCCTTGATAGAGTCCGGCGACTCCGCGGAACAGTCCTCGTAGGTGATTCTGTCCCCGCTCTCGAGATGGGGCATCACGATCCCGGACTGGTCCACGACCGCGACGCTCATCTTCCTCTCCTTGGTATTGCCCATAATGAGGAAGATTACCACCATCATGGCGGCGAAAAGGATAGGAACCACGAAAGTGGTGACAAGGAACGACTTTTTCTTGACCCGGGTAGTATATTCCCTCGAAATGACGGTCTTGATAATCCTGAAATCCATGGTTAAGCCTCCTCCTGTGTGACAAGTTTGATGAATATGTCGTTCATCCTGGGGATGAGCTCCTTGAACGAGTTGACAATGACATCCTGGCCGAGCAGTTCCCTGAGGGCGTCATTTGAGGTGACACCCTCGCCAAGGGTGAGCACCGCCGTATGCCTTCCGGCGTTGTCCTCGTCGGACAAGACCTTGAAGACAGGTTCCACATCTTTGACCTTTCCGCCGCCGGTGTAGATCAGCTCGATGTTGTTGTTGCCATGGCGACGGCGGATCTCATCCACCTTTCCGGTGACCACAAGGCGTGACTTGTTGATCAGCGCGATGCTGTCGCAAAGCTCCTCGACCGACTCCATGTTATGGGTAGAAAGAATGATTGTCGCGCCTTCGGCGTTGAGCCTCAGGATCTCCTGACGTATCAGCTCGGCGTTGACCGGGTCAAAACCGGAGAAAGGCTCGTCAAGAATCATCAGCGAGGGCTTGTGGACGACGGTGGTGATGAACTGGAGTTTCTGGGCCATTCCCTTGGAAAGTTCCTCGACCTTTTTCTTCCACCAGTCCTGGATGCCAAAACGCACAAACCACTGTTTCAACTCCTTCCGAGCTTCAGAGGCGCTCATGCCCTTGAGCTGGGCGAGGTACATCGCCTGGTCCCCTACCTCCATCTTGCGGTACAGTCCCCTCTCTTCCGGAAGATATCCGATTTTCTCCACGTCCGATTGGGTAATAGGACGCCCGTCGAAAAGGACCTCCCCGGAATTAGGGATGGTTATACGGTTGATGATGCGGATCAGGGTTGTCTTGCCGGCACCGTTGGGGCCGAGCAAACCGAATATCTTGCCTTTCGGGATGTCGACGGACAAGTTGTCCAGGGCGACCTTCTCACCGAAGCGCTTGCAGATACCTTTGCATTCTATTAGTCCCATATCAATTAAGTTTTGGGCAAATATAATAATTATTTATTGTAAAACAATAATAATTTAAAAATATCCTATAAATTCAGCAACTTCATGGTAAGCTCGACCAGAAGTTCTCCGGCAGTGGCCTCCCCCGCGTCTCCTCCCTTGCCTTTATAATCATACTCGCAGAGCAGGGACACAGCCGCCATGGCCTTGCGGACAGGATAGTTCGTCACAGCCACGTCATATTCCTTCCAGAAGAAGGGGTTCACCCCCTGAAGGGCGGATGCTATCTCCGTCCTTTCAGGGTACCGGCTTTTTTCCTTGAGGGCAGCATACTTGAGGATCCGGGAGAAATGGGTGAACATGGCACTCACGGCCATGGGCATGGCGAAACGGGGCGACTCCCCAAGAAGGGTAGCGATGGCGATGGCTTTCGCTCCATTCTTGAACGAGAGCTCCTTGGTCAGCTCGAAAATGCTGTATTCCCTGCTGATTCCCACATTCCTCTCAATGTCTTTGGCGTCAACCTTCATCGTTCCCTCAGGCAGATTCTTCAGAAGTTTGTCGGTCTCCACGACAATCTTGCTCATGTCCGTCCCTGAATACTCAGCGAGAAGGGCCGCCGCATCCGGCGATATATCCAGGCCCCGGGAAGAGTAATATTGGCTGATCCAGCCAGGCATCTCATAATCCCTGAGCGCGTTGGACTCAACCACGACTCCGTTTTTGGAGCACTGCTTGTAAAGGGCCTTGCGCTTGTCCGCGGAGGCTCCCCTCATCAGCAGAACCAGGATCGTGGAGTCAAGCGGACTCTCGCAATATACGGCCAGTTTCTCCAGGTCACGCATGGCCTGTGCGTCCTTCACGACCACAAGCTGGCGCTCCGCCATCATCGGGAACCGCCTGGCTGCCGTGATGACTGTGTCAGAATCGACATCCGCGCCGTAACAAATCGTCTCATTGAAGTCCCTTGAGAACTCGTCAAGGGCGTTTTCTATGATGGCGCCGGACACCATGTCCAGATAATAAGGTTCATCCCCCATCAGAAGATAGATGGGGGAGAACTCTCCGGCTTTGATCTTGTCGATCAAGTCACGGCATTGCGAGGCGACGTTGACCGACCCTTTCACTTATTCATTATGCTTCGAACTTCTTCTCTTTAGTCCTCACGATCTTCTCTTTCATGAGGTCAACTGCCACACTGACGGCATCCTCGAACGTAGAGGCGCTCCTTTCAATCAGCAAATCCTGGCCATAGGCCCTGGTCTGGATCTTAACTTCCTTGTTGTCTGGCTCATTGAGCAGGGAAAGCGTGACATCCACCTCGTCAAGATGATCGCTGAAACGGGAAAGCTTCGAGACTTTCTTCTCTACATAGTCGAGCAGTTTCTGATCCGCGTCGAACTTCAGGGATTTTACTCTAATCTCCATTTTTACCTCCGCTTTTTGCCCTTGGATGGGCGTTAACATAAACTTTTTTCAGTTTCTCGATGGAATTGTGCGTGTAAACCTGCGTCGCCGCGAGCGAAGAGTGTCCCAGCATCTCCTTTATTGAATTGAGATCGGTTCCCTCATTCAAAAGCTCTGTCGCGAGGGAGTGTCTCAATACATGGGGGGATTTCCTCCCTGTAATGCCGCTGACCTGCCCCAACTCGCTCTTGATAACCCTGTCCACGAACACCGGATAAAGTTTGGAGCCGCCCGGAGTTATCAGCAAAGGGTCTGACGCCGGTCTCGCATGGCCTTCCATCGTCTCAACCGATTGTAAATATAACGAAATTTCCTTACAAAGAGAAGGGACCAGGGGAATTTCTCGTGTCTTATCTCCTTTACCCCTCACTTTCATGACTTTCCGGGAGAAATCAATGTTGCCGACAGAAAGCCCTACTAACTCCGAACGGCGTATCCCGGTCGAATAAAGGATCGACACTATCAGCCGTGAGAGTCTCCTGGAATACAATTCTTTTGAAACCTTGTCATTCCCTGTCAGCAGCTCAAGGTTCTCCTCCGATGCGTCATGCTCCGTGCGCTCGAAATACTCCTTCATGGAGTCTTCCCGGTAAAAGACCGGCAGACGTTTCTCCATCTTCGGACGTGAGACCGTCCTTACCGGATTCGACTTGAGGGAACCGTCTTTCATAAGGTATCTGCAGAACCCCGAGAGCACACTCAGGTGGAGGTTGACGGTCCTGGGATCCTCATTCTTCGCATCCAGAAGATGAACCTCGTACGAACGGATAACCGACGGAACCAGCGCCTCAAGGAGGCCGGCGTCATCGGAAGCGCCGACGAATCCGGCGAACTCCCTGAGAAGGTCAGAATACAGCTCACAGGTCCGGGAGGAGTACCTCCTGACTTGAGAAACATAGGTTATGTACTCATCGGTCAACATCCGAGCCGAACCGCTGCAAACTTACTGCCAAATTTTTTGCTATATTTGTGATATGAAACTATCCAGACTTCTTTTTTTCGCCCTCCTTTTCTCAGCCTCTTTCTGGAGCGCCCAGGCACAATCCACCTTCATCCTTTCCCCCGGAGCCCCGATCGCCGATGTGATACGTCAGTGCGAGGGGAAGACAGGATCCACGACCATCTACCTTCGGGGTGGCGTTTATTACCTTCAGGAGCCGCTTCTGATCACTCCTGCCCAAAGCAACGGAAATCATTCCCTCACAATCTGTTCCTATCCAGGAGAGAAGGCCGTGATCTCAGGAGGCTCGGTCCTGGGGACCGCGTGGAAAACATATAAAGGCAGGATCATGATGTCAAAGATAGAAGGGACGGATGGGATCGACATGCTCTTCGGGGACGGGAGGCTCCTTACTATGGCCCGGTTCCCGAACTACGATTCCACGGCAGTAAGGTTCCACGGGACTTCCGCCGACGCGACCTCCCCTGAGCGGGTAAAGGGTTGGAAAAACCCGGAGGGTGGTTTTCTCCACGCAATGCACAGGGACGACTGGGGAGATTTCCACTACCGGATCACCGGCAAGGACCGCGACGGGAACCTCAAACTGGAAGGAGGGCATCAGAACAACCGCCCGATGGGGATCCACAAGGACAACCGGATGGTGGAGAATATTTTCGAAGAGCTGGACGCTCCCGGGGAATGGTATTTCGACAAGGCCTCCGGGACACTATACTATTATCCCATGCCGGGAGAGGATCCGGACAGGATGACCTTTGAGGCGGCCCGGCTCAAGAATCTCGTGAGCCTGAAAGGCTCCAAGGACAATCCGGTCAGGAACGTGACGCTTTCCGGTCTTGCCTTCAGGCATGCCGCGAGGACATTCATGGAGGAATATGAGCCCTTGCTCCGCTCCGACTGGACAATTTACAGGGGCGGAGCCATCTTCCTTGAAGGGACCGAGGACTGCCACATAAAAGGTTGCGACATCACTGACATCGGAGGCAACGGAGTGTTTTTCAGCAAGTTCAACAGGCGTTCCAGCGTCGAGGGATGTCTCTTGACCAGAATCGGTGCCAGCGCGGTATGTTTCGTGGGAGATCCTTCCTGCGTCCGTTCGCCGAGTTTCCGTTACGAGAAGTTCGTTCCTTGGGAGGACATGGATTTCGCCAAAGGGCCGAAAGGAGACAATTTCCCCGCGGAGTGCCTGGTGAGAGACAACCTCATCCACGAGATCGGACTCTTCGAGAAGCAGATCACCGGAGTGGAGATCTCGATGTCTTTCAGGATAACAGTCAGCCACAACAGCATCTACGACACCCCGAGGGCCGGGATCAACATCAGCGAGGGCACCTGGGGAGGACATATCATCGAATACAACGACGTGTTCAACACGGTCAAGGAGACCGGCGACCACGGCTCGTTCAACTCCTGGGGCAGGGACCGCTACTGGCACCCGGACTACAAAACCATGGCCACTCACGCGAAGGAGATGCCGGAATTGATCCTGGCCGATATGCTTGAACCTAATACTTTAAGGTACAATCGTTTCCGCTGCGACCGTGGTTGGGACATCGACCTTGACGACGGCTCGAGTTACTACATCATCCACGACAACCTCTGCCTCAACGGAGGAATCAAGCTCCGGGAGGGATTCTACCGCAGGGTCGAGAACAACATCATCGTGAACAACACCCTCCACGCTCACGCCTGGTTCGACGACAGCGGGGACGTGTTCGCCCGGAATATCGTGATGACTCCCTACCAACCGTACCAGGTCAACAACAAGGGGAACAACGTTGATTTCAACATATTCACCGACAGCCTGTCCTTCAATAAAGCCAAGGAATTCGGGCACGACTCCCACTCCATTGTCTCAAGGGTGGAGTTCGAGGACCCCGCGAAGGGATTGTTCACCGTCAAGGACGACTCCCAGGCCATCCGTCTCGGAGGATTCATGAATTTCCCGATGGACCGCTTCGGGGTCCAGTCCCCCAGGCTCAAGAAAATGGCCGCCAAGCCCGACTTGACGACCAGGAATATTCCCAAATACGCCGGCGGAGACGAAATCTGGTATTGGAAAAACAACAGGGATTAATCCGACACAGCTTCCTTGAGACCCATCTCGGCGGCTTTGACGCGCATGAAAGCGTCCGCCTCCTCGAAGGTGTTGCCTATCTCCCCGTCGAGAATGGCATTCTTGACATATTCCTTCAATATTCCAATCTCTTTGCATGGAGGGATCCCATAAACCGCCATGACATACTCACCGGTGATCGGATTCTTCCAGTTGCGAATGGCGTCTTTTTCCTCGACTTCCACGAGCTTTCGCTTCACGAGCTCAAAGTTATCCTTGATCCTGGCGACCTTCACCGGATTCTTGGAAGTGATGTCGGCGTTGCACAGGAGCATCAGGTCGTCGATCTCATTGCCGGCGTCGAAAAGGAGACGTCGGACCGCCGAGTCCGTAACTTCCTCATCCACAAGGGCGATCGGCCGGTGATGCAGGGAGATGAGTTTCTGGACATATTTCATCTTCTCGTTCAGCGGCATTTTCAGCCTCGAGAATATCTTCGGGACCATCCTTGATCCGACGACTTCGTGTCCATGGAAAGTCCAGCCGACCGAAGGATCGAAACGTTTGGACGCTGGCTTGCCGATGTCGTGAAGCAACGCGGCCCAGCGCAGCCACACATAAGGTTCAGTCCTGACCGATTCCACAAAGCCGTCCCCATCCTCCTTGGGAGTATAGTCCTTCAAACGTCCCTGCTCTATCGCCGCTATCTCCCCCGCCGCCACATTGTCAACGACCTGCAGGGTATGGGAGAAAATCTCCTTATGTCCCTTTCCGTCAACTGTTTCTATACCTTTCAGCTTAAGGAGTTCCGGGAGTATATATTCCAGAAGCCCTGTCTCGTCCATCAGACGGAAACCCATCGAAGGCTTGTCACAGATAAGGATCTTGTTGAGTTCCTCGACTATCCTCTCCTGGGACAGAATGGTCATCCTGTCTTTCATCGCCTTCATGGCCTTCAAGGACTCAGGGACAATGGTGAATCTTTGCTCCGGGGTGCTGAGCTTAACCGCGAAGCGGATAGCCCGAAGCATCCGGAGCGGATCGTCGCTGTAAGTCTGTTCGGGCTCCAATGGTGTCCTGATTATCCCCGCGGCAAGATCCCTGATCCCGCCGAACGGATCTACGAGCGCCCCGAAATCCTCCTTCTGGAGGCTGAATGCCATGGCGTTGATCGTGAAATCGCGACGCAGCTGATCCTCCTCAAGGGTCCCGTCCTCAACGATCGGCTTGCGGGAGTCATGCCGGTAGGATTCCTTGCGGGCCCCGACGAACTCTATCTCGGCTCCGTGCCATTTGAGCATGGCGGTACCGAAAGTCTTGAATACAGACACATTGCAATGGCGATGCTCATTCTCCTCGATATCGGCGGCCACTGTCTGGGCGAGCTCGATCCCGCTGCCTTCGACGACGATATCGATGTCATCATTGCGGCGACCGAGGAAGCAGTCCCGGACATATCCACCGATCACGAAGGCCCGGACACCGAGCTTCTCCGCGGCGGCGGACACTATCCAGAAAATTGGACTGTCAAGAAATCCCTGTGTTATCGTAGCGCTCATATTCAATCATTTCCAAGCATAGTCTCCCAAGTCGGGAAAGCCTTCATTTGTTCATAAGGCACCTCGCCCCCGTCATGACCGACCATCCCCTTCCTCTTGAACCCGAAGGTCCTGAGCCCGTTGGTAATCACAATGTATTTGACCCCAAGGACCAGATTGTACCTCAACGCCTGCTCCAGGACCTCCCTGCCCATCTCGACATCCTCCCTCTTGCACTCGACTACCATAAGTGGCGCCATATCACGGCCATAGACAATAATATCAGCCCTGAACGGCTTGTTTCCTAATTTGAAAGAGACCTCGCTCATCATCATGTGTTCCGGCACCTTCAGATTGTCTCTCAAGACCCCGATGAACCACTGACGCACCTTCTCCTCAGGAGTCAGCGCCACCATTCTCTTCCGAAGCGGATCCCAGACCTGGCTCATTTGAGGCATTTTTTGTATATATCTTCCAAGACCATCCCGGCCAGCATCATCCCGAAAATGGAGGTAACAGGAGCCGTCGTGCCATTGATCTGGGCCTTGTTGAAAGTGTCCGTCTCGACTATCCCATCCTTCCCGAGATTCGGAAGAACCTCATCGTCATAGACGCAGAAGAACTTCTTTTGGGGGAGGGTACCGGCCTTTCTCATCTTCTTGCGGATCATAGCGCCGAGAGGGCATCCCCGGACGTTCCAGAACTCAGCTATCTTCACCCTGCGGGGATCCACCTTCAGGGCCGCTCCCATGGAGCAATAAAAGGTCGCTTTCGATGACGAAGCGTTGAGGATCAAGAGTATCTTGTTCTTCAGGGAGTCCACCGCATCGATGACATAGTCGTAAGAGTCAAGGTCGTAACCTCCGGCCGTGTCCGCATTGTAAACAGCCCTCATGGCCGTTATCTCGGCATCGGGGTTGATATCCAGCAGGCGTTCCCGCATGACTTCGACTTTTGGACGGCCGACTGTGGTGGTGGTCGCCATAAGCTGGCGGTTTATGTTCGTTACGCTGACCTCGTCCGGATCGACAAGGGTCAGTTTTCGGATTCCGCTCCTGACAAGACCCTCGGCGCACCAGCTCCCCACTCCCCCGACTCCGAAGATGATGACCCTCGCTTTAGACAAAACATCCATAACATCGCTGCCTAAAAGCAACTCTGTCCTGTTGAATATGTCCTTTGTCACTGTCATTCTGAGCGCGGCGAAGAATCTCGCAAATTTAATCAATTTCCCGATGAAACAAATCAATATTATCTTCCGTATATATTTAGCCACACTATGGGGATGTTCTGGTTTTGACAGCAATGATTCCGGGTGGTAAGCACGCCGGGCTTCTGAGAGATCTGCCCGTAAAAACCGTTCTCTTAACAATTTAGTTGCCAACAACAACTATGCGCTCGCTGCCTAATCGACCAAGTCGTTTAGCTTAATCCCGGCCGCCAAGGCTGCGGCCCGGACGAGTATCCCGCGGACTTTACGCCTTCTATGTTCCGAGTTCGGGGTATCATTCAAGAGGGACGCTCCGGTGGACTCCTTTAAAACCGGCTAAGATTCAAAGGATAAGCTTCGGTTAGCCCGCCTTCCGGCAGGCCGCGGCCGACAACCAAAGGAAGGATAAGCGTGTAGAAAGCTGCTGGGTGCGTTGTTTGGACGGCGGTTCGACTCCGCCCATCTCCACGAAAATCCATTCTAGAATGTCCTAGAATGGATTTTCTATTTTAATGTAACAAATTATGTGACAGATTACTCTGAAAACAAGCAGGAATCTCTACATGACTTTGCGAGGCTTTAGAAATGCGATCTATGACTTGAAGAGTCATGCTGGAGAATCCGTTGTAAACTGACCCCCTCAGAACAGGGGGTCACTTTGCTTCGGAATTTCCATCTGGAATCCACTCATAATCACAAAAGTATATTTATTGATTCTACTTCAAAAACACTATTTTGTGATTCTCCATCATGCTATTCATATTCTGGTATAGCTGTGTATTCCTGAAATCGTCTAACGAATATGCTAGCCTAAAAGAAACTTCAACTTGTTCTCTTTCGTAGTTTTTAGTTTCCTTTTTTCCGAGCATCTTTTTTAAAGACAATGCTATCACCTTGGTTAAATCATGTCCTACTACAATCTCCCATGGCTTATGCTTCTCTTTTCTTAATGCTATGAGGCCCGTCTTAGCATCATTGTTATTAATCTCAGGCCTATGACTATGCCCCTTAACGGCAGTAACCAAATCATCATCTCCATTATAAGTCATATCAGACTTCCAATTGATGAATTTCCCAAAGTCCAAATCCTTTTTACTGCCACCATCTTTAAAGGATAGGCCCCAGCCGTTTCGCTTATCTACAATGCGCAATTCACCGACATGCAAAGCTCTATCCATCAACATCTGATGCGTTTTCTTTATTTCTGCATTGTCTGGTGTTTTATCATATGCAAAAAGATGTCTGGCTATTTTGGGGAAAGCAGCCGACCAAAATATCATGGTTTCTATGTCGTTTGTATCTGTATACAATGTATTTGGAGGTAATGCTTCAATCCCCAACAATCTATTTTGGTCATCATCTACAATCCCGATAGTATATCCATTCTTGTTAATATCAGCTAACTGTTGCATTAGATTAATTACATTTTCTCGATTCTTTACTTGATAAATTGTACATTTGTCTTCATCTGTAAAATCCTCGAACAATTTTGCATCTGTAGCTCCTTCTACAATGATATTAATCTCTGTATGAGTGCTATCCATAGCGATTTCATTGCGAATCGTTTCTATGTTTACTTCATCCCTCAACGCCATTGTCTTCTTTTCCTATATTCTTGTCTAATTCCCTTGTCAATCCCCAGTATCGTCCAATCAATGTAGGTGAATGTGTAGCAATAATCGCTTTCATCCCATTAATCTTCATTATTTTCTTCATCTCACTAATAAACCGCTTCTGCCATGATACGTGAAGTGATATTTCTGGTTCATCAATAAGGACAAGAGTACCCTTAGGGAATCGGAATATCATATCATAATACAGCACCAAAAGATGCTGTTCTCCTGATGATAATTTTTCCAATGGTATACCAAATCCCGTTTCTGTTGATTCTATACAGATACCCTCAGTGGGGTCTATTACAACAACCTTTTGCAGGAATCGTTCGTTGATTAAGCTACGAAACAATTCTATTCTTTCTAATTCTTCGTCGAAAAGAGAAAATTTCTCTTTGGTATCCTCAATGTGTATGGATATAGCTTTCAATACATATGCACTTCGGGTATTGGTGTTCAGAGATCTTGATTGCCAAGTTGTTTTATTTAATAGTCCTGCATTTCTTAACCTTTCTCTCTTCCTTTCCAAATCGTCCAAAGATGCCTTAAGGGTTGTCAACTCTAATTTAGTAAATTTAGGTTCCTCCAATTTATCAACCAAACGATATGGGTAGCTCTCATCTAATTCCGCAGCTTTCTGTCCATACTCTTGTTGTATTTGAGCAAGCCGATTCTTCATCTCACTAGCAATGAGCTTCAAAGTGCTTTGGTATTCAATACTATTCCTAGAAACCACCTTTCCTGGGATAATCGTAACTATCTGGGATTGCAGTCTTTGAGTTTGAATAAAATTGACCTGCATACCAACCATAATCTCATAAAGCCACATAGGATAGATATCCTTTGTGTCAACCAGCCATCCTGGATGTTTTTCCTGACACTTCCAAACAAGATCTTCACTGGTCAAACATTCTCCTGTGTTTTTATCTATCCAAATATCATCATCATTCCTATAATTTGCTGATGTATATCCTCTTATATTTCGTAATGCATCTTTCACCTTTTCTGATATCTGGCTACATGTTGTACTATTAAGAAAACTCCCATTAGAAAGCTCATAATCAGACACATTATCTGCATCTCCTTTTAAAAGACTTACATATAGTTCCTTCCCTTCATAAAAAGTAATAGATGCTTTTTGAAAGGGAATCTCTGTTAAATTACTCAACTGATGATTAAACAGCATATTAACTAATCTAAGTATGGCTGTTTTTCCCACTCCGTTCTGTCCTAACAGAATTGTTATATCATCCTCCTTTGAGAATTCTATCTGATGATTTATAGTTCCAAATAGTTGAACTATTTCAATTGATTTGATTGTCAACATAATATAAATCGTTATAATTCTACATATATTGATTCATATGCCTATATTTATTCCCTGTTTTCAACAGCTTGGGGAAAAGTGCTACTCGCTCAGGCTTCAAAAGTCCAACATTCACAAATTTCTGCTGGTGCTTCTACCAGTTTCTGAGTCCATGAACTCCGATGGCAGTCTATTATTTGCCTCCATGAAGTCCATAATAGCCTTCCTCGTGTATTATCTATCGTTCATCCTGCATCATATTCCGACCCTCCTAATTACTGTATTCCACGCCTCCCTCGAAGTCACCCTTCCATCAGCCATTTCCACACCGGCACAACTGGAATACCCTCTTCCGTGCCCTCCACATCATACGCAATCAGCAGGCACTTCCAGTCCTCGTGCGTCTTGGCATACTTCACCAATGGCGGCACCTCCCTGTTGTAAGTGGTCCCATCCATGATGCTGTAGGATACCTGTATGGCCAGCTTCTCGTCAGGCACAATGAAGTCTATCTCCTTCTCTGCGTTCAGGAAAAACACATTCTTCTTGC
>CACZHP010000008.1 GCA_902780935.1 uncultured Bacteroidia bacterium
CGTATAGATGGTGCACTCAATGCCGTTATTCAGGAATTGCAGCATAATAACCCCGGTATGGTCCTCCATCTCTCCGGTGGTCCCGTTCTGCGTTTTGATAGGGTATTCGCCTGTCCAAGCATAGTCTGAATAGGAATCTGTTTCTACTTTTGTGCATGCGGCAAATGCCAAGCACAGGAAACCCAATGCCGCAAATACAACTCTGTTGATTGCCTTCATATCCATCATTTTTCTTTTTCTGCCATATAAACGTACCTTTTTCCGGAATGCGTCACTTCGGGCTCTCAAGAAAGAAGAATATTTCTGTTCCATTCCACTTCGTCTATGTGCCTGCGATTTCGGAGTAAACTATTTGTCGAGAAAAAGCACTATGTTTGAACAATGATCATTCAAACAAATAGCGGACATAGCGAAGTCGCCTAACAAACTATCATTTTAGAACGCTAGAAAACGAAGTTTGTTTGTCCAAATAAGTCTACTTTTTATTTAATACATTGATAATCAATATAGAATAACATCTTCAACGAGGAAGAGTATTAAGAGAGAGTTTTACTCTTAACATACTGATTAACAGCGAGGAAAGCAATGATTATTTGTTTCCCTCGCTGTTGTTTATTACTGTTCACTGCTTCCTCAGCAAAAACTTCCGGCCGAGTTTGACGAGGGGTTTTATGTACCAGGGGAGTAGCGCACGCTCCGCTTCAGGGAGTTTCTCCCTGATGGGGATGCCTTGGGGACAATGCTGCTCGCATTTGCCGCACTTAACGCATTGGGAGGCGAATGACGGCTCTCCGGCGAGGGCGACTGCCTGGAAATACTGAGCCCATCCGGACACCTTCGACTCAGTGTACATTGTGTTGTAGCTGGCGAATATTCCAGGAATATCCACTCCCTTCGGGCATGGCATGCAGTAACGGCAGCCCGTGCACCCGACTTTCTCCTTCGCCCTGATGATGCCAAGGATCTGACGAAGAAAGGCCCTGTCATCATCCGTGAAAGCCCCTGCGGTCGCTTCCGAGGCGATTTTCACGTTCTCTTCCACCATTTCAATGGAATTCATCCCGGAGAGGACCACTGTCACCTCCGGCTGGTCCCAAAGCCAGCGCAGACCCCAGTCGGCGGGGCTCCATCCTCGGGAATGACCGGCCATGAGTCTCTTCGCGTCTTCGGGCAGTTTATTCACGAGCTTGCCGCCTCGGAGCGGCTCCATGATAACCACAGGGATGCCTCTGGCTGCGGCGGCCTTAAGCCCCGCAACGCCAGCCTGGGTCGTCTCGTCCATGTAGTTGTACTGGATCTGGCAGAAGTCCCAGTCGTAGTCGGCGAGGATCTTCAGGAAGTTGTCGGTGTTTCCGTGGTAGGAGAAACCTATGTTCCGGATGGCTCCAGAGGCCTTCTTCCCGGCGATCCAGTCAATAACTCCCACTGTCTTAAGACGTTCCCATTGGGCGATGTCCGTAAGGTGGTGCATGAGATAATAATCGACCCGGTCCGTCCGAAGGCGGGCAAGTTCTTCTCCGAAATACTTGTCCAGCGACGCCTGATTCCGCACCAAGTATTGCGGCAGCTTGGTGGCTATACGGACCTTGTCCCGGATCCCGTTGCGCTCGAGGATCTCCCCCAGGGCCGATTCGCTTCCAGGATAAATATATGCCGTGTCGAAATAGTTCACGCCGGAGCGGTAGGCGGCCATCAGCTCCCGCTCGGTCTTCTCGATGTCAACGCCGGTGCCTTTGCGGCTGAAACGCATGCAGCCGTACCCGAGGATGGAAAGCTCGTCCCCGTGAATGTCTTTCCTGTAATTCAAGGACTAAATGTATTTGAATGGCTTGAACGGCTTCCCGCCGGCCAGGATCTCCTGCCTGCCCTCGTCGAAGGTAACCTTCTCTCCGGAGCGGACAGCGGCGTTGGTCATCATTGTGGCTATGGAATGGTTGTATCCGGCCTGTACGGGGGCGTTGGTCTCCTTGCGGCTCCTGACGCATTCCATCCAGTTGCGCATGTGGAGATATGTCATGTCGTCACCGCCGGTATTGGCACCGGTCTCTATCTTGATCGAAGGGAGCTTGAAGGTCTCGAGCAGGTTCGCCTCCATACCCATCTCCTTGGCGGCCCACTCTTCGAGGCCTCCGGCGGAGGTCACTTCATTGGTGTCGAGGTTGAGGGTCCCGCCATTGGAGAAGTATAGCTCTTTCGTGCCTCCGGCTCCGTTGGTGAACCTGGATGTGTAAAGCACCTGGAATCCGTCAGTGGTTCCTTCCGGACCGTAATCCATCACTGCGGTAAGGGTGTCATAGTTGCGGCGGCCGTCTTTCCATAGATATATTCCTCCGTTCGCGGCGACGCTTCTGGGGTGGCTCAGGCCGGTAAACCAGTGGACCGTGTCGATCTGGTGGGACATCCACTGGCCGGGAATGCCTGAGGAATATGGCCAGAAAAGCCTGTATTCCAAATATTTCCGTGGATCCCATAGTTCGAAGGGACGGTTGCAAAGGAATCTCTTCCAGTCGGTGTCCTCCTCCCTGCACTCGGCGACCAGGGCCGGTCGGCGCCAGCGTCCTGGCTGGTTGACGTTCCATGTCATCTCGACCATCGTGATCTGGCCGAACTTGCCGGAGTTGATATAATCGTAAGCGGCCTGGTAGTTCGGGGCGGAACGCCTTTGGGAACCGATCTGGATGATCCTGCCGGACCCCTTGGCGATCTTAAGGGCTTTGCGGGCGTCGGCCATTGTCTCGGCGAACGGCTTCTCGCAATAGGCGTCACAACCAGCCTCAACGGCCTCTATCAGATGCAGGGCGTGCTGGAAGTCGGCGGTGGAGATGATCACGGCGTCGCACATCCCGGACTCGTAGAGTTCCTCATTGTTGCGGAACAGCTTGACATCCAAGCCATATTTTTCCTTGAAGAAGACCCTGGCCTCCTCGCGGCGGCGGTTCCAGATGTCGGAGACAGCCACGATTTCGAACCCCATTTCCTCCGCGCTGGCCATGAATGTCGGAATCAGGGAGCTGCGGCAACGGTCCGAAAAGCCGACGATGCCGACTCTGACTTTATCGTTCGCCTTTCTGGATCCTGAATATATCTTGGCGTCGAGCGCCAGGGCGCCGAGCATCAGACCGCCGGTAGCGGCTACGCTCGTCTTGATGAATTCCCTTCTGGTTTGCATTGTATGGGTGTTATTTAATTGATAATATTTGTTCTCTCATGGTCCCGATCGCCTTGGGCAGCTGGGTGTCAATGTCCTGCCATGAGCACTCGAAGGACATCCTTCCGGTGTACTTGATCTGTTTCAAAGCCTTGAGATAGGGAGTGAAGTCGTCGCCCTTGACTCCGGGAGCTGTCCTTTCCTCCACCTCGGCGATGTGGCAATGGACAAGTTTGTCCGCTGAGGTGACGATGTCTTCGGGCGATTCTTTCATCCTGGCCATGTGGAACAGATCTGCGATCACGCATATATTGTCGCTGCCTGTATTCCTGGCTATCTGAGCGCCTTCGGCCACGGTGTTGATGAAGTTGGTCTCGGCGGTCTGGAGTGGCTCCAGGGCGACTATGACTCCGTATTTCTCCGCCGCCGGGGCTATTGTCTTCAGGAAACTCGTGAACTGTTCTTCAGCCTTTCCGCGGTCAAACCCTTCCGGAATGCTCCTGGAGCCGCTGCTGCCGAGCACGAGGATCTTTATGCCGATCTCGCTGGCCCGGCGTATGGCTGTCTCGGAGTACCTGACGGCCCTTTCGATATCGGCCTCCGGCCCGACGACCTTGATGTCCCCCGGGAAGAACCCGTTGGCTGAATAGATCGGCGGGGTGATCGTAGCTGCTAGGGCCTTGTTGGCCGCGAACTCCTCATCGCTTTTCTCGGGCATGAGGAACCCGGTCACATTGGCTTCGAGATAGTCCAGACCGGCTTTCTTGGCGGCTTCGGCCCACCCGGTTCCGCAAATACCGAGTTGCCCGTCCAGGGTGAATTCGTATTTGGGGGCGCAGCTGTCAAGGACCGCCGCTGCGAAGACCGCGGACAAGAATAAAAAAAAATGGTTTTTACGCATGGTCAGGAAAAAGTGTTATCTTTACAAAGATAATAAAACCGTTTGACAAATATCAGTATCAATATGCCATTTTTAAGGAATCTCGCCGTTGTGGTTGCGGCTCTTTGGGTGACAGTTCCTCTATCCGCCCAGAAGGTCAATTACGATGAGGCGGCTGTGGCCCCGTATGAGTTGCAGGATCCGCTGGTTTTCGCTGATGGGAAGAAGGTCCGTAAGAATCAGTGGCAGGAGCGCAGGAAGGAGATCCTCGGCATGTTCCAGCATGAGATGTACGGAGTCCTCCCTCCAAAGGGTGAAGGAATATTCCTGGAGACTATAGAGGAGGGCTCGACTCTTCATGGGCAGGGAACAAGGAGGCAGGTCAGGATGTGGTTCCGTCCGGACAAGACCGGCCCCAAGGTGGACTGGCTGATTGTCACTCCTAATAACGTGGAAGGCCCTGTGCCAGTGGTGCTTCTGTACAATTACGCCGGTAACCACACGATCCTCCCTGATGAGGAGATACTTGTGTCCGACGCTTGGTTCCAAGGTCTCTTCGGGGAGAAGGACAACAAGGCCTCGGCGGACGACAGGGGGAAATATAACCGCGATGCGGAGAAGACTGTTTATCCTGTGGGAACCCTTGCCGCCAGGGGATATGCCACTGTCACCGCATGCTACAACGAGGTTTCTCCCGATCCCAGTCCGGTCCAGATGAAGGATGGGATCAAGATGCAGGATGGTTTTGCCTACACTGGCGTGTTCGATCTCTGGGGCCCCAGGGATCCGTCCCGCGGCGACAACACGACTTCTCTGATGGCTTGGGCCTGGGTGCTGATGAGGGCCATGGACATGATAGAGCAGGATCCGACCCTCGACCAGAGTCGTGTGATCCTGACGGGATACTCCCGCCTTGCGAAGGCCGCCCTGATAGCCGGAGCGTTCGACGAGAGATTCCCTGTCGTAGTCCCGGTGCAGACCGGCGGCGGGGGAGTGCCTCTGGCAAAGAGGAATTTCGGCGAGTCCGTAGCCACCGAGGTGGTCTCTTTCCGCCATTGGTACTGCAGGGCTTATGACAAGTATGCTGACAACACCGACGCCTTGCCTTTCGACCAGCACATGCTGCTCGCTTGCGTGGCGCCGAGGGCGCTTCTTGTCGAAGGCTTCGACAGTCCTTGGTTCGATACCAAGGGTGAATATCTTGCCGTCAAGGCCGCGAGTCCTGTCTGGAAGTTCCTGGGTAAGAAGGGGATGCCTGATGTCGAGTGGCCTTCGGATTACGACACCTCCGCCATCGGGCCTCACCTTGGATATGTCCGTCGGGCGGGGGATCATGGCATCACCCCGATCGACTGGGCGTGGATGCTCGATTTCGCTGAAGGAATATGGAACAAGAGATAATAACCACATATTATTAAAGATCATGAAAGAATATTTCAACTTGAAAGGCCAGGTGGCCTTGGTGACCGGTTGCTCGGGAGGTTTGGGCGTTCAGATGGCGAGGGCGCTTGCCTCCGCAGGATGTAACATAGTCCCTATCGCCAGGAGAATGGAGAAGCTTGAGGAGGTTGCGGCTGCCTTGAGGGCGGAATTCGGCGTCGAGGCCTTTCCTCTGCGCTGCGACATAACCTCCACGGAGCAGGTTGACGATGTCGTGGCCAAAACCATGGAGCGTTTCGGACGGATCGACATCCTCGTCAACAACGCCGGCACCGGAGCCGTGGCCCCCGCCGAGGAGATCACCGACGCACAGTTCGAGAACGAGATGCAGATAGACCTTTTCGGCTCCTTCAGGGTGGCCAGGGCGGTCGCTGCGAAGGCGATGATTCCCGCCAAATACGGCCGTATCATCAATATAGCCTCGATGTATGGCTTGGTCGGCAACAAGATAGCTCCCGCTTCCCCTTACCATGCGGCCAAGGGCGGGGTAGTCAACCTCACCAGGGCACTCGCCGCCGAGTGGGGCAAGTATGGCATCACCGTCAACTCCATCTGCCCGGGATATTTCTACACGCCTCTCACCGTTGATACCCTGAACTCCGATTATTTCCAGGCCTATGCCAAGCAGGTGATTCCTCTTGAGAGGTATGGCAACGAAGGTGAGCTGGACTCGGCGACCCTTTTCCTGGCGTCTCCGGCGTCCTCTTATGTGACCGGAGTCGCCCTACCTGTCGACGGTGGATATACTTGTGTATAATACTTTATCAATGAAGCGAATACTTTTTTTCCTGCTGGCCATTCTGCCGCTCTCCGCGGCTGGCCAGCCTGTTTATGACTGCCACAGGACCACCGGCAGAATCAAGATCGATGGCAAGGTCACTGAGAAGGAGTGGGCGGCCGCCGTCCCCTGCACGGATTTCAGGGATATCCGGGGAGACGGTTGGGCCGCTCCCAAGTACCTCACGACCATGAGGATGCTCTGGGATGATGATAATCTCTACATTTCGGCCGTTCTTGAGGAACCGGATGTCAAGGCGAAGGTGAGCGAGAGGGACGACATCGTCTATCATGACAATGATTTCGAGGTGTTCCTCAATCCTTACGGTGACGAGAAACTATACTATGAGTTCGAGATTAACGCCCTCGGCACCGTGATGGACCTACTGATGGACAAGCCTTACAGCAAAGGTGGCACTTTCATCATGACTTGGGATTTCCCGGGATTGAAGACCGCCGTGAAAGTCCAGGGTACTCTCAATCGCTCCAATGACACGGACAAGGGATGGTCTGTGGAGATCATGATCCCGTTCGATGGGCTGAAGAGGGGCGGGGACGACCCCCGGAAGAACAAGGAGTGGAAGGCCAACTTCTCCCGTGTCGAGTGGCTGACGAAGCCCGAGGAAAACTGGGTCTGGTCCCCGACGGGGATCGTTGACATCCACCATCCCGACAAGTGGGGCACCATACGTTTCGTTGAGTAATATTAATGGACAAGTAATTGATGAATAATAATTTCCCGTGGGAAGAGCGCCCTTTTGAATCCAAGGAGGTAATGTGGCGCTATTCAAAGAACCCCATCATCCCCAGAGACCTTCTCTCCACCTCCAATTCCATCTTCAATTCGGCGGTTGTCCCCTTCAGGAAAGGGGAGTACAACTACGCCGGAGTGTTCCGCTGCGACGACACCAACCGCAGGATGCGCCTGCATGTCGGTTTCTCCGTGGACGGTTTCAAGTGGGATATCAATGAGGAGGATGTCAAATTCACCGGGGCCGACCCGGAGGTCGCTGAGTGGGTCTATGGATATGATCCGAGAGTGACTTTCCTGGAGGGCAAGTACTATGTGACCTGGTGCAACGGTTACCATGGCCCGACGATCGGGGTGGCCTGGACGACTGATTTCGAGGAGTTCCACCAGTTGGAGAACGCGTTCCTCCCGTATAACAGGAACGGTGTGATGTTCCCCAAGAAGATCGGAGGCAACTTCGCGATGCTTTCCCGTCCGAGCGACACCGGCCACACCGCTTTCGGGGATATATTCTATTCAGAATCTCCCGATCTGGAATATTGGGGGCACCACCGCCATGTGATGGCTCCGGCTCCGTTCGAGGTCAGCGCCTGGCAGTGCATGAAGATCGGTGCGGGTCCCGTCCCGATAGAGACTCCGGATGGCTGGCTGCTGATCTACCATGGGGTTCTCCGCTCGTGCAACGGTTATGTGTACGCCTTCGGCTCAGCCCTGCTTGACCTGGAGCAGCCCTGGAAGGTCATTGCCAGAAGCGGTCCCTATCTGATCTCCCCGAGGGAGATTTACGAGTGCACCGGAGATGTGCCCAATGTGACATTCCCGTGTGCCGCCTTGCATGATCCCGAGACGGGAAGGCTCGCCGTCTATTACGGCTGCGCCGACTCCGTCACAGGCCTGGCTTTCGGCTATGTGAACGAGATAGTTAAGTTCACGAAAGAGAACAGTATCCTTTAAAGAAGGAAGAACATCGCCACTCCGGCGACGCTGACAAGGACTCCGAGGATCTCCTTGATTTTGATCTTATGCTTGTTGACCAGCACGTCCGGGGCTATAATCAGCACCGGGGTGAGGGCCATTAGCGTCGAGGCTATCCCGGCGTTGGCGTAGCGGACCGCCATCAGTGAGAGGGATACCCCCAGGGCCGGCCCGAAGATTGTCAGCAGCGTGGCGTATTTCATGCCTTTGGGATCCTTGACAGCCGCCTTGAGACTGCCAAGACCCTTGCCCAGGCCCAGCAGGATAATGAATCCGATAGCTCCGACGATAGCTCTGATCAATGTCGAGGCGAAGGGCAGCATGGCCTCCATGGCTCCCGCCGCTCCGGCTGGAACCGCCGCTCCATAATGCTCCATACCGATTTTGCTTAGGACAAGACCCACACCCTGTCCTGTCCCGGCGCCAATTCCAAGGAGGATGCCCTTAAAGGGAATATCCAGTTTGATATGGTGCTTCTCGCCCCGGCTCATGATCGACATCCCGATACCGCACAGGGTGACCAGCATGGCGACAATTGATTTCCAGGACATTGACTCCCCGAGCATTATCCAGCCGGCTATCGCCGCCATCGGCGGGGCTATGGTCATCATCAGCTGACCCAGCCGGGGACCTATCACGAGGTAGCTGTTGAAGAGACAGTAGTCCCCGAATACGTATCCCACGAGGGCGGACAACCCCAGCCAGAGCCATGCCTTACCGTCGGCATGGACTGGGTAGGGACTCCCTATCGTCACCCAGAGCAGCAGCGAGAGGAAAACTGTCGCCAGGACAAGGCGTATGACGTTTGTCTCCATCGACCCTATCCTCCGGCTCGCCTTGTCAGCAAACCATGCTGAGAAAGTCCAGGAGACAGCTACAATCAGCGAGATAATCTCTCCTAAATGATTCATGTCAAGTCCGAAATACGGTCGCGAATATACGAATACTTGTGATACTTGAGCGGCACTTGTGAAAATAGTATCAAAAATATTATATTCGCGTATGGCCACAAGTTCAGTTTTAAAAGAGATAACCCCGCTCTCAGACAAAGATTGCCTGTACATCGTGGAGCGTCACAAGTCTGAGTTCCTCTTCCCCCTCCACTCGCACAGGGAATATGAGCTCAATTTCATCGAGAACGGGAAGGGAGTCCTGCGTGTCGTCGGGGACAGCGTCGAGGAGATCGGCCCGTACGAGCTGACCCTCGTCGCCGGCAATGAGCTCGAGCACGCGTGGGAGCAGGGAAGCTGTGTCGAGGGCGACGTAAGGGAAATCACAATCCAGTTCTCTCCGGATCTTTTCCCGCCCGACCTTCTGAACAAAAGCCAGTTCTCCTCGATAAGCAAGATGCTCTCGAAAGCCAGCCACGGGCTTAATTTCTCAGTCCGTACGATCATGCGGGTCTATTCCTATCTTGATTCCTTGTCCTCTGTGACAGAGCCGTTTAACCAGTATCTCAATTTCCTGAAGATTCTCTATGAGCTGTCCCAGGACGAGGAGGCCAGGATCCTGGCGAGCAGCTCTTTCGCCCGCGCTTCCAGGGATAAGGAGAGCCGCAGGGTGATGAAGGTCAAGCAATATGTCAACGACCACTACTCCGAGGATCTGCGACTGGAATCCCTTGCCTCGTTGGCGGGGATGACCCCTCAGGCGTTCAGCCGTTTCTTCAAGTCACGGACTGGCCGCACCCTGAGCGACTACATAATAGACATCCGTCTGGGCAACGCCGCGAGGCTCCTTGTGGACACCACCCAGAACGTCTCTGAGATATGTTATAGCTGCGGCTTCAACAACCTGTCCAACTTCAATCGTATTTTCAAGGCCAAAAGGGGATACACCCCGAGGGATTTCCGCGCTCTGTTCAAGAAAAAGCGGGTCTTTGTCTAGCGGGTTAAAATAGTATCGGTTTTTGCTAATTTTGTATTTGTCGGCTCTGACGAATACATATAATTTTGCAATCGACACTAACTCTGTTTGGCCAACATGAAGTTGAATATCAATCTGGTCGCCCTTGCGGCCATCCTCATTCTTGCCGCTGGTTGCTCCCGGCAGGCAGGTTTTACCACTGTCAAAGACGGTCATTTCGAACGTGACGGACGTGTCCAGAAGTTCATGGGCACCAATTTCTGGTATGGCCCCATCATCGCCTCTGAAGGACGAGGAGGCGACCAGGCCCGACTCACTCGTGAGCTGGATGCACTGAAGGAACTCGGTCTTGTCAATCTGAGGGTCCTTGTCGGAGGCGATGGCCCGGACGGAGTATTCTCCCGCGTGGATCCAACCCTCCAGACCGCTCCCGGAGTCTATAACGACACCCTCCTGGTCGGATTGGACCGTTTACTGGTCGAGCTTGGTAAAAGAGACATGCAGGCTGTCCTGTACCTGAACAACTCCTGGGAGTGGTCCGGCGGCTACGGCCAGTATCTCGAGTGGGGTACGGGTGAGAAGGCACTTCTTCCCCTGGTTGACGGCTATTGGCCTTTCATGCAGCAGATGAGGAAGTTCCAGACTTCCGAACCCGCACAGAAACTCTTTTATAATCACGTGCGCGCGATTGTGGGTAGGAAAAATTCCATCACCGGAAAGCCATATAAGGACGATCCCGCCATTTTCTCCTGGCAGATCGGCAATGAGCCCCGCTGCTTTTCCGACGACCCGGAGATCCGTGACGGTTTCATCAGTTGGATGACAGAGACCGCACGTATTATTAAGGAAATTGATCCCAACCATCTTCTCTCGACCGGCAACGAGGGACTCATGGGATGCGAGGGTGATCCCGCCCTTCTGGAAAGGGTCAACTCCATTCCGGGCGTGGATTACATGACAATACACATCTGGCCGTACAACTGGAGCTGGGCCAAGGCCGAGAGCCTCGCCGAGGATCTCGACAGCGCTATCGCGAAGACCGATGAATATGTCCAGCAACATGCGGAACTCGCTGGACGACTGGGACTTCCGCTTGTCCTTGAGGAATTCGGTTTCCCGAGGGACGGTTTCTCCGACAGCCGGGAGGCCACAACCACATGCCGCGACAAATATTACTCCCATGTCCTCGGAATGGTGGCGTCCGGAAAGCTGGACGGCATGAATTTCTGGGGCTGGAGCGGTTACGCCAATCCCGCCCACTCCCAGTGGGAACCAGGGGATGATTACACTGGCGACCCCGCCCAGGAGGCCCAAGGACTCAACGGAGTCTATATCACTGATACTACCATAGACATTATCAAGCAAACTCAAATATATTAACAAACAAAGTGAATAGCATGAAACACAAGCTGTTAACCTTCATGCTGGCGCTTTTCGCCTCTGCCGCCGCACTGACCGCCCAGGTCAAGGTGACAGGTGTCGTCAAGGACGATACCGGGCAAGGGGTGATCGGAGCCAGTGTCATGGAGAAAGGCACCACCAACGGTGCCGTCACAGACCTTGATGGAAATTATGTGATCACGGTGAAGCAAGGCGCTACGCTCGTGTTCTCTTCCATCGGCTACGCTACTCAGGAGATCCCTGTCGGAGGCCGTACGGTCATCGACGTTCTCCTTAAGGAAGATGCCGAGTTCCTCGACGAGGTTGTCGTCGTCGGATACGGTACTATGAAAAGGAGCGACCTCTCAGGCGCCTCCGTCTCTATGAAGGAGGAGGATCTGAAGGGATCGATCATCACCAACCTCGACCAGTCCCTGCAGGGTAGGGCGGCCGGAGTCTCTGCTGTCCAGACTTCTGGAGCTCCCGGCTCATCCTCATCCATCCGTGTCCGTGGACAGGCGACTGTCAACGCCAACGCTGAGCCTCTCTACGTTATCGACGGTGTGATCGTCCAGGGCGGAGGCAACTCGGGAAGCGATTTCGGTCTCGGTGGCCTCGGAAACGGTAAGGTCTCCACGATCTCCCCGCTGTCCACCATCAACCCTGCCGACATCGTCTCGATGGAGATCCTGAAGGACGCCTCGGCGACAGCGATCTACGGAGCGCAGGGCGCCAACGGTGTCGTCCTCATCACCACCAAGCACGGTAAGGCCGGCGAGGCGAAGTTCTCCTATGACGGAATGCTCGCCATGAGCCGCCAGACCAGCAGGATCGACATGATGAACCTGCGGGAATTCGCTGAATATTACAACGATATGGCCGCTATCGGCGAGGTCGAGGCAAACGCCTACTACGCCGATCCTTCCATCCTCGGAAAGGGAACCAACTGGCAGGACGAGGTCTTCCGCACCGCTCTCCAGCACCAGCACCAGATCAGCGCCCAGGGCGGTACCGAGAAGGTCCAGTACTATGTCTCCGGTTCATACATGAACCAGGAGGGAACCATTATCGGCTCTAACTTCGACCGCGTGTCTTTCCGCTCCAACCTGGACGCCCAGCTCAAGGATTGGTTCAAACTCGGTCTGAACGCCACCTACGCTGTCACCAATGATAACGTGAAGCTCGCAGATGGTCAGGAGGGTGTCATTTTCTACTCTCTCTCGACCCTGCCCGACATCCCGGTATATGACCTCGACGGCAATTATTCCACTACGGTCCGCGAGGGTTACACCTCCGCCAACCCCGTGGCTCTTGCCATGTTGGATGAGAACCTCCTCAAGAGGCAGAAACTCACCGGAAATGTCTATGCCGAGCTGACCCCCGTGAAGCATTTTGTTTTCCGTAGCGAGGTCGGTTTCGACGTGAGCAACTCCGAGGCCACCACTTACAAACCCAAGGTTGACCTTGGCGGCTGGCAGAGGGGTAACAACTCCATGAGCCAGCAGCGCAACGCCAGCAACTATATCTCCTTCAAGAACTACCTGACCTATTCCAACACCTTCGGCAAGCACAACGTGACAGCCATGGTCGGTCAGGAGGCTTGGGAGTCGAAGTGGAATTATCTTGGCGCCACCAACACCGGCCTGCCTTCAGATGACATCCACAACATCCGTCTCGCTACCGGCACTCCTACCCTGAACTCCGGTTTCGGAAGCTCGGCCATGGCTTCGTTCTTCACCCGCGAGACCTATAATTACAACGACAGGTACCTCTTCACCTACACCTTCCGTTACGATGGTTCCTCGAACTTCGGCCCGGATAACCGTTGGGCCGGCTTCCACTCCTTCGCGGGCAGCTGGAGGTTCACCAACGAGGAGTTCCTCAAGGACTTCACCAACTCCATCGGGATGAATAGCGGTAAGATCCGTGTCGGTTGGGGCCAGACCGGCAACGCCAACATCGGCTCCGGAGCCTGGGAGTCCGGCATGTCCAAGATGCCCAGCGCCCTTGGTGACAGCCAGCGTCCGGCGAATATCGCCAACACCGGTATCCACTGGGAGAAACAGCGCCAGACCAACCTGGGTTTGGACCTGAGCTTCCTTGACAGCAGGATCAACCTCACCGTCGATCTCTACAAGAAGATATCTTCCGACATGCTGATGTCGATGACCCTTCCTTCATATATGGGAACCCAGGGTAACGGATCCTCCGCTCTCGCGGCTCCTAAGGGCAACTACGGAACGATCGAGAACAAGGGTCTTGAGATCACCCTCGACACCCACCCGGTCCAGACCAAGGATTTCGCATGGAACAGCAACTTCCAGATCTCCTTCAACCGCAACAAGCTTGTCGCCCTTGACGGCAGCGCCAACGCCCAGCTGATCGGTTACGGCCAGTGGAGCGACATTGTCTCCGTGACCGAGATCGGCCAGCCGCTCTACGGCTTCTACGGCTATGTTGTCGAAGGTGTCTATAAAGACTTTGATGATATCCAGAACTCACCCCGCGCTGAGAAATATCCTTCCGACGGTGTGTTCAACAGGTACACGACAGTGTGGCCGGGCGACATCAAGTTCAAGGATGTCAACGGCGACAATGTCATCAACGAGCTCGACCGCACCAACATCGGCTCTCCGCTTCCCAAGTTCACTTTCGGTTGGACCAACTCCTTTACCTATAAGAACTTCGACATGTCGATATTCGTCAACGGCTCCTACGGCAACAAGGTCCTCAACTATAACCTCATGGGCCAGGGCTACAATGGTCTTGTCCACATGAACAGTGTCTGGACCAACCAGCACACCTTGATCGCCGACAGGGCTCGTTTCGAGGTCATCGACGCCCAGAAGACTTACACTGACGGTTCATCCTGGATGGATGACGTGACTAATGTCAAGGTTTCCAATTCCGGAACCAAGACCCCTCGTCCGAGTCTTTCCGACCCTAACGACAACGACCGCATGAGCGACCGTTACATCGAGGATGGCAGCTATCTGAGGATCAAGAATATAAGCCTTGGTTACACCTTCCCCAAGAAGCTTCTCACAAAGGTGAAAGTGGACAATTTCAGGGTGTACTGCAACATCCAGAACCTCTACACCTTCACCAAGTACCGCGGCTACGATCCCGAGGTCGGCGCGTCGACCCAGGATTCCACCGGTCTTACCTTCGGAGTCGATAACGGACGTTATCCTTCTCCTATGACTTGCTCATTCGGTGTCAATCTCACTTTCTAAAATGGAGGGCAATAGAATGAAAAATATACTTAAATATACTGTTCTGGCAGCTGTTATCGCCTTTGCCTCGATTTCTTGCTCCGATTTCCTGGATCGTCCCTCAGAGGATCGTTTCACCACTGGAGACTACTACAAGAACGACGAGCAGATGGAGCAGGCCGTCAACTACATCTACGGATCGCCGTGGTATGACATCATCCGTTTCTACATCTATGGTTCCGAGACCATGTGCGGTAATGTCTATCAGGGCAACAACGCCTATTCAACCCTGACGGTGAACGGCACGGACCAGGACCTCAAGAACATGTCCTATTCCCTGTGGGCCGTCAACGCGCAGTGCAACACTGTCATCAACAACATCCGCAACGCCGAGACCCAGGCCAGCCAGGCCGCCAAGAACAAGGCGATAGGCGAGGCCCTCGCATGGAAAGCCATGGCTTACTTCCTTCTTGTCCGTACTTTCGGTGATGTCCCGATCATCCATGACAACACTGAGGTCATCAAGGAAGCCAGCTACAACGAGCAGCACAAGGTCCAGAAGGCTGATGTTTACGAATATATCGTCATGACCCTTGAGAAGGCCATGGAGCTTCTCCCGAAGGATCCTAATATCGGCAAGTACAACCGTGTTGACTATTACGCTGCCGAGGGACTCCTTTCGAAGGTCTATCTGGCCAAGGCCGGTGTCTCCGGTTCCCTCGATCAGGGCGACCTCGCAAAGGCCCGTGACTATGCCAAGGATGTCATCGACAATTCCGGTCGTTCCCTGACTCCGGTCTATTCCGACATATTCCGCCTCTCACCGAAGGTGTTCCAGGCCACAGGCGAGAATCTCTTCAGCTGGCAGTGGTCCTCCACCACCGGCATCTGGACAGCGCAGAATTCCATCCAGAGCGATGTGGGAATTACCGGTTTCAGCGAGTTCGGAGACCTTTGGGGCGGCTGGAAAGGCGTTTCAATCGATCTCCAGGACGCTTTCGGAGTCTCTGCTCTCGATAATCCTGAGCAAAGGAAAGACACTGACGATCGTCGCCAGGCCACTATGATGATGTTCGGCGACCAGTATCCTTATTTCTGGCAGGACAAGGGTGGATTCGATTTCTACAGGTTCTTCTTTGACAAGAATTACTATCCTACAGGGCTGTCAGGAAACGCTTCCGGCGGTGCTTGGCAGAGCGAGACAGGTGCCAACTATTGCAAGCATCTGTTCGGGTGCGGTTCTGATCACCAGAGCGCTTTGGGCATCAGCGCCGGCAACATGATCTATCAGTTGCCTACCCACATCCTGAGGCTTGCTGACATCTATCTTATCTATGCTGAGGCATGTGTCCTTACTGGTGACAATGCCAGCGCCCTCACCTACGTCAACAAAGTCCGTGAGCGCGCCCATGCCACTCCTCTGACTTCCTGCACCTTCGATGATGTGTGGAAAGAGCGTAGGCTTGAGCTTGCCCTTGAGGGTGACCGCTGGTACGACTTCGTCCGTCGTTCCTATTACGACGTCAACGCCTGCATCGCCGAGCTGAAGGCCCAGCGCCGTTCGGGCTGGAACGGTGATTTCAAGACCGTTTACAAGAAGTTCGTCCAGGATGACGCCGAGAACTATGTCGGCCCCGGGACCCACGCTTGGGATATGTCAGCGATATCCTACAAAGGTACTGACGACCTGACAGATGTCAAGCCTGAGATGTTCACGATCCCGTTCCCGACCGAGGATGTCGTGATGAACCCCAACGTCGGATCGACCGCCGAGGCCATCCACGTGGATGTCAGAAATGAATTCTCCTATGACTTTTAATACGCCGAACAATGAAGACAATATCTAAATATACAAGTCTCCTGCTTGGTTTGGCGCTGCTCGTCCAGGCCTGTGATTTCGATTCCGTGGATTACCCGGACCGTTTCAAGCAGACCTCAGGAGTGCCTACCGTGGACTTCGTGCGCTACGCCGACAAGGACGTGGTGATCACCCAAGCCAGCATGGAGGAACTCGTGTGCATCGTCGGTGACAACCTCACCAGTGTCCATGAGCTCTATTTCAACGACCAGGCGGCTGTCCTTAACTCCAGTTACATGACAGCCAAGACCCTCCTTGTCGCGGTACCCCGCACGATGCCTACCGTGCAGACCGACAAGATCTACATGAAGACCAAGGACGGCCAGGAAGTCACCTATGACTTCAAGGTCCTCCCTCCCGTGCCGAAGATCACCGGAATGTCTCTCGAGTGGGCTGAGCCCGGAGAGACCGTGTCGATCAACGGTTCCTATCTCTTCGCTCCCGTCGAGGTCGAGTTCCCCGGATGCGACCCTGTCACGGCTACCGCCGGCGACGGCTCTTCCGTCTCCGTGGTGGTGCCTGAAGGCGCCAAGCCCGGCAAGATCAAGGTTACGACCCCTTCCGGGACGGCCCAGTCTGTCTTCCAGTACAAGGACGACAGGGGAATGCTCTTCGACTTTGACGGCCTGACCGGCCTTGACAACCATGGTTGGAACGGTCACAACTCGCAGGATGATGACGGCACCGGAATATCCGGCCGCTTCTTCCAGTTCGGTGACGGAGAGACCGCGCTCGACGGTTCCTGGGAGGAGTCTCACTTCTCATTCGTTTACTGGCCAGGTTCCTGGAACGATCCGGAGAACTACCAGGACGGAGCCATGGGAGCCAGGCTTCTCGACCTCGCCGACTTCACGGATTGGCAGAACATGGCTCTCAAGTTTGAGGTCTTTGTCCCGTCAAGCAATCCTTGGAGCAATACTCCGATGCACATCTGTATGGCAGGTGTCAAGGACGTCTCCTTCGGAAATGCTTGTACTGACATCTACGGTGTCAACGTGGCTGGAGCCAACAACAAGTACATGTCCGGAGACGGCGTCCCCGCCGCACCCCGCGCGCTGTGGAGGCCTTGGGCCGCGACAGGAAGCTTCGACACGGGCGACAAGTGGATGACCGTCACGATCCCGCTGACCGAGTTCAACCTCGGTTGGGACGGCAAGACCGCCTCATCCCAGCTCTCGGCTGACAGTTTCGCCAGCTTGTGGATGTTCATCACCAATGGTGGTGTCGAGGCCGAGGAGGCCTCATGTACCCCGATCATCAAGATCGACAACATCAGGGCTGTCCCTTACAAATAATCTATAGGAGGAACAGAACATGAAGAATATATTCAAATATTCATTTTTAGCCGCTCTCCTCATCACTATGACAGGCCTTACCGCCTGCCAGAACGAGGAGCTTGACACCGACCAGTATGCCGGGAAGATCGCCCTCGCGGCGATCTCTCCCAACCCCGTGATGCGGGGCGGCGAGCTGCGTATCATCGGAGCTAACCTGGAGAAGGTCTCCGAGGTCAAGTTTGCCGGCGGCGCTTCAGTATCCAGCATCCAGACCGTCACCTCCGGCAGCCGCAGCGAGATCCGCCTTATCGTCCCCATGGATGCGCAGGTCGGCCCTGTCACTGTCGTAAGTGGCGATGGAACAACCGCTTCCACAAGATTCGACCTGGAGTACACAGAGCCGATTGTGTTCAGCTCTTTCACTCCGGCGACCGTCCTTTCCGGTGATGTTGTCACTGTCAGGGGCGAGTATCTGAACAATGTCCGCGAGGTCATCCTCGGAGGTGGAGTCTATGTCACCGAGTTCAACAGCCAGTCCGGCAGTGAGCTTTCCTTCACGGTTCCCTCGAACGCCGTTTCCGGTTATGTCATCGTAGGTGACGTCAACGAGCTTGAGGACCAGAGCACCATCCCGAACCAGATCTATTCCGAGACCGAGCTGGTGGTAGGTGATCCGACTGTCGCCGTGGCTGACACGACCACTTACAAGAGCGGAGATCTCATCACAGTGAATGGTGAGCATCTCGACATGATCGAGAGGATTGACCTGACCGGCGCGGATGAAGTCGAGTTCACTCTCGCCGAGGACGGCAAGTCCATCACCTTCAACCTTCCTTCTTCCGCCACTGACGGTCAGGTCAAACTCACTTCCTATGCGGGCAAGGAGTTCGAGGCCGGGTTCGTCCAGACACTCTCCGTTGCTGACCTTGCCATCGAGTCCATCGCCGAGGACGGCCGTTACAAGGCCGGCAGTGATGTGAAGATCACCGGTTCAGACCTCGATCTCGTCACAAAGGTCGAGTTCACCGGCGCTGAGGCCCAGTGGTATCTCGATGGCAAAGACATCGTCGCCACTATCCCTGCGGATGCCAAGGACGGAGGCGTGACTGTCACCCTCGGTTCCGGAAAGAAAGCCTACACAGAAGCGATCGAGCTTGTCAAACCTATTGCCACTTGGATCAGCGGCAAAGAGGCGGTCGCCGGCGGCCAGCAGATTGCTGTGGCTGGAACAGACCTTGATCTCGTCACCGGCGTGACGATCGGAGACAAGGATAACGGCATGATCAAGTGCGGATTCACGGTATCCTCCGCTGACACTGTGCGTGTTATTATTCCAAGGGATGCTTACACAGGAGTCCTCTCCCTCTCTGCCGCGAACGGCGACTTCACCCAGACTGACGAGATCATGGTGACTTACGATGAGGCTGTCAGCATAGTCTTCGATGAGCCTTCATATGCTCTTGGCCGTAAGGTAACCATCTCCGGCTCCGACCTTATGAAAGTCGAGACTATCAACATAAAGGGCAAGAAGGTTATCTCTTTTAGCGAACGTAAAAATGACGCTATGGCATTCGACCTCCCTGATGGCGTGGGTCCTGGCGTCTATAAACTAGACTTGGGCCTTATTGATGGCTCTGAGTTGACCTGGGCTGTGCCATTTGAGGTGACCGCTCCTTACACCGAGACCTTCGTTTGGGAGGGCTCCAGGGAGACCGGCAGTTATGCCAATAACCTTGAGCTCGGAGGTGAGGATGATTGGGTCAATAACGGCCTTGTTGTGGGCGATGTGGTGAGGGTTTACTTCACCGCTGCCGATCCGGCTGATTGGTCGATGCAACTCTTCACTGGGCATTGGTCCGGTATGTCTATGTTGTTCCCTGACCTGGAGAACCCCAATCAGTTCAACCAGGACCGTAATCCTGACGCTATTGCCAACGGCTATGTGGCGTTTGAGGTAACGGAAGAGATTTTCAACCTGTTCACCGAGAAGCTGTGGTGGGGATCCGCTTTGATAGTTCAGGGCAAGAATTTGACTGTCACAGGCGTTTCATTCCTGCACTTCGGAGTCAGCGAGACTGTTGTCTGGGAAGGAACCAGCAATCACACTGGTGATTACGACAACAATATTGAACTTGGCGGGGAAGATGATTGGGTCAATGCGGAGTTGTGGGAAGGTGCGGAAATCCGTATCTACTTCACACCTGACGATCCTTCCGAGTGGTCCATCCAGATATTCGACGGTCACTGGAATTCATTGAAGCAGGTGACACCGAACGGTGTCCAGTTCAATCAGGATAATGATCCTGACGCTGTTTCGAGGGGGTATGTATCCTTCAAGGCGGAAGGTGATGTCTTCGCCGCCTTGACATCTCACCTGTGGTGGGGATCGGCCTTGATTCTCCAAGGAAAGAACATGGTCTTCACAAAACTGGCTTATATTTAGTTTTTATTCCGGAGGGGGCTGACCCTCCCTCCGGGATCCAATTTATATTCATTCAATGAGGAAAGTACTGTCTTTTCTTGCCTTGGCCATGTCCGTGTTGGCGGTTTTGTCCTGCGGGGGAGATCCGGATGACCCTGTCATCCAGGAGGATCCCGCTCCGACATCTGTCACGGCGAGTCCCGCGACCTCCAGCCTGACCTCCTCGGCCGGGGAAGTGGCTCTAGCGGTCACCTCTCCCCAGCGGCCTGTGTTGGGCGAAATCCCTTCTTGGATAACAGTCAAGGATGGCACGTACAACAAGTACAATATCACTTTTACCCTACAAGTGGCCGAGAATAAAGCCTACGAGCCCAGGACGGCGACCATAACGGTCACTTCGGGCGGACTTTCAAGTTCCGTGACCATCACCCAGGCCGCTGCGGAGAAGCCTCAGGAGCCGTCGGAACCTGAAGATCCGCAGACTCC
Source organism: uncultured Bacteroidia bacterium (assembly GCA_902780935.1). Classification (GTDB taxonomy): domain Bacteria; phylum Bacteroidota; class Bacteroidia; order Bacteroidales; family UBA932; genus Cryptobacteroides. The sequence goes on from CACZHP010000008.1 coordinate 20,476, forward strand.
GGAGGAACCGGGTGGGGACGTGGAAGTGAATATATCCAAGAACCTCGTTACCAAGTCACCCATGGACAAGGCGGTGGCCCTTTACGGTTATCTTCTGGACCAGTACGGCAAGAAAATAATCTCCTCGATCATGGCCGACGTGAACTGGAACCACCGCGAGGCGGACAAGGTAAATGCGGCTACCGGGAAGTATCCGGCGATGAACTGTTACGACTTCATCCATATCTATGTCCCCGAGAACAACTGGATCAATTATTCTGATCTCAAGCCGGTTACGGAATGGGCCGAGTCTGGTGGTATAGTTTCCTTGATGTGGCATTTCAATGTGCCTAAAAATAAGGACATCGTTCCCGGAACTGACGGAAGCGGTGTGACATGTACCCCTGGTGAGACCACCTTCCGGGCCAAAAATGTCTTCACCGAAGGGACTTGGGAGAACAAATGGTTCTACGGGCAGATGGACAAGGTAGTGGATGTGATCCTTGGACTTCAGAAGCAGGGAATCGCCGCTATCTGGCGTCCTTTCCATGAGGCGGCCGGCAACGCCACCCACAAGCAGCAAGCCGCATGGACGACATCCTGGTTCTGGTGGGGTTTCGACGGTGCCGAGATATACAAGAAGCTCTGGACCGCTATGTTCGATTATTTCGCCTCAAAGGGGATCAATAACCTTATCTGGGTATGGACCACCCAGAACTACAACGGGAATTCAGTCGAATACAATCAGGACAAGGACTGGTATCCTGGGGACGGGTATGTGGACATTGTTGCCCGCGACCTGTATGGAAGCGCTGCCTCTGTCAACAAGAAAGAGTTCGAGGAGATCCAGAAGACTTATCCTACAAAGATGGTTACTCTCGGAGAATGCGGCAAAGACGGCTCCACCGCTTTTGCCACTATCCCTTCCGTCTGGTCCGCCGGTGCCAAATGGTCCTGGTTCATGCCATGGTACGGCTCCAACATGCCTGACACTGAGTGGTGGAAGTCTGCCATGTCAAGTCCCAACGTGATCAATCGCTCTGAAGTGAAATATTGATATGAACAGAATATCCCATATAACCTTGCCGGTCTTGGCCGCTGCAGTGTCCATTCTTTTTTCATGTGGGAAAGAGAAGCCGGAACCGACACCGCAACCGAATCCGGCTCCTACATCTATCACTTTGAGCGCCAGCTCTTTCCAAGTGAATCAGCCAGGAGAAAAGCTATCCCTGACGATCAAGGCGCCCTCCCGTCCGACCCTGTCCGGGCTTCCTTCCTGGATTACCTATTCTGACGGAACATATTCATCATATTCGATAACCGTCGGGTTGACCGTAGCCGCCAATGAGACTTATGAGCAGCGCTCGGCGACTGTCTCGGTCGTCTCTACCGGCGCTTCCTCCGTGTCCTTTACCGTAACCCAGGCCGCCGCCGAGAAGCCAGTTGACCCGGATCCCGATCCGGAACAAGCTGATAATGAGGCGTGGAAGATGGCTAAAACCCTTGGCTTGGGCTGGAATATGGGCAACCATTTCGACGCTTTCTACAATGGCTCGTGGGCCGGAGAGAAGGAGGGCTATCCTGACGAGACCGCATGGCAGCCGAACAAAGCGACCCAGACCACTTTCAATGGGGTGAAAGAGGCTGGTTTCACCAGTGTCCGTATCCCCATCTCATGGCTTAAGATGATAGGGCCCGCGCCTTCCTACACAATCGACAAGGCTTGGATGGACAGGGTGTACGAAGCCGCTGGAATGGCTCATGCGGCCGGACTTAATGTCATCATAAACACGCACCATGACGAGAATCACGGCGTCAGCAACGGCTATCAGTGGCTGGACATAAAGAACGCTTCCAAGGATAAGGCCCTCAACGAGTCCATTAAGGCTGAGATCAAGGCGGTCTGGACCCAGATAGCTGAAAGGTTCGCCGATTGCGGCGACTGGCTCATCATGGAGAGTTTCAATGAGCTGAATGACGGCGGCTGGGGCTGGAGCGAGGAATTCAGGGCTAACCCCGCAGCCCAGTGCGATATCCTTAATGAGTGGAACCAGATCTTTGTGGACGCGGTCAGGGCCACGGGAGGGGAGAATGCCACACGCTGGCTTGGAGTGCCGACCTACGCCGCCAATCCTGAATATACGAAATACCATAAGATGCCTACCGACAAGGCCGGAAAGACCATGCTTGCGGTACACTTCTATGACCCGAGCTCTTACACGATCGGCGACGAGCAGTATTCTGACTGGGGACACACCGGCGCAAAAGGGAAAAAAGCCGATTATGGCGACGAGGACCATGTCCAGCAAGTCTTCGGCGCGCTCAACAAGGAATATGTGTCCAAGAACATCCCTTGCTACCTCGGCGAGTTCGGCTGCTCAATGAGAGCCAAGTCCGACACCAGGGCATGGCGGTTCTACCTTTACTACATGGAATATGTCGTCAAAGCCGCGAAGACATACGGCCTGCCTTGTTTCCTGTGGGATAATGGAGCCACGGACACAGGCAAGGAGCAGCACGGTTACATCAACCACGGCACAGGTGGTTACATCGGCAACAGCAAGGAGGTCGTCAATGTCCTCAAGAAAGCATGGTTCACGGAAAGTGACGGTTACACTCTCCAGTATGTTTATGATTCGGCTCCAAAATTCTGATAAGTCATGAGAAAGTTTATTACTCTGATTATGATTCCTTTATTGTTCGCCGGGTGCGGTAGAAGACCCCGGCCAGTGGATGATGAGATCCCTGGTAACAGAGTGCTGGCCAGCAAGTTGCTTGCCTCGGTCGATGCCGGGAAGGTGATGTACGGCCATCAGGACGACCTCTCCTACGGCCATTCCTGGAAGGTTGAGGACTGGAAAAAGGACGATCTGGAGCGTTCCGACATCAAGGATGTGTCCGGGAAGTATCCCGCCGTCATAGGTTTCGATCTCGGAGGGATCGAGTTGGGTAACAAGGAGAACCTTGACGGGGTTCCCTTCGACCTGATCAGGAAAGCCACCCTGAAGCACCGCGAGAGGGGAGGAGTCGTGACTTTCTCGTGGCACCTACGCAACCCCTTGACCGGAGGAGACTCATGGGATATTTCCTCGGATCAGGTCGTGGCCTCTGTCCTAGAGGGCGGAGAGAAACACGAGGAGTTCCTTGTCTGGCTGGACCGCATGGCAGATTTCCTGAACAGCCTCGGTAAAGCTCCCGTCATATTCCGTCCTTGGCATGAGAATATCGGAAGCTGGTTCTGGTGGGGAGGCAAACTCTGCTCTGCCGAGCAATACAAGGCCCTGTTCCGTCTGACACGGGAGAGGCTTGAAGAGAAAGGTGTCGAGAATTTGCTTTGGTGCTATTCTCCTAACGGGCCGATTTCCCAAGAAGATTACCTGTCCCGTTATCCCGGGGACGAAATCGTGGACATCCTCGGTACTGATATTTATGAATATGTCGGAGAGGATGGGCTTGAGGCGGCTGGAGACCGTTATGTCTCCCAGGTCCGCGAGATGCTGTCCACCCTGGAGACTATCTCAAAGGAGAGAAGCAAACTCATGTGCCTGTCTGAGACCGGCCTTGAAGGCTTGGTCGATCCGACATGGTGGACTGAGAGGCTCTATCCGGCTTTAAAAGGGTTCCCGGTCACCTATGTGCTAACCTGGCGCAATGCCCACGACAAGCCCGGCCATTTCTATGGCCCTTGGAAGGGATTTGAGAATGAAGGTGATTTCAAAGCTTTCAGTGAAAAGGAAGAAATTGTGATGCTATGACATACGAAGAGAGATTGAAGTGGCTGAAGGAGACTCATGAGGATCTTCTCGGCAGGAAAAACGTCCCGATCGAGGGGAACGGTGTATTGGAGAGATATGAGAATCCTGTCTTGACGGCGGCACACGCCCCGCTGGAGTGGCGCTACGACCTCCACAAGGAGACGAATCCCTTCCTGATGGAGAGGTTCGGGATCCATGCGACCATGAATTCCGGAGCGATCAAGTTCGACGGTAAGTACATCCTTGTCGTGAGGGTTGAGGGTGCCGACCGCAAGTCTTTCTTCGCCGTGGCGGAGAGCCCCAATGGGGTGGACAATTTCCGTTTCTGGCCCCACCCGGTCACAATGCCGGAATATGGCGAGCCTGCCACGAATGTCTATGACATGCGCCTGACCGCCCACGAGGACGGTTGGATCTACGGCATCTTCTGCGTCGAGCGTAAGGATTCCGGCCGCCCCGACGACCTCTCCGCCGCTGTTGCCTGCGCCGGTGTCGCCCGCACGAAGGATCTCGTGAGCTGGGAGAGGCTCCCAGACATCGTCTCTTCCCACCAGCAGCGCAATGTCGTGCTTCACCCGGAGTTCGTGGACGGGAAATATGCCCTCTACACCCGCCCGCAGGACGGTTTCATCGATGCCGGGAACGGCCCCGGGATAGGCTGGGCTCTTGTGGACAGCATGGAGCATGCCGTCATCGGCGATGAGAAGGTCTTGAGCCGTAGGCGCTACCACACCATCATGGAATGCAAGAACGGGGAGGGCCCCCATCCCATCAAGACCTCCAAGGGCTGGCTTCACCTTGCCCATGGCGTGCGCGGCTGCGCTTCCGGACTCCGCTATGTGCTGTACATGTACATGACTTCCCTGGAAGATCCTTCCGAGGTGATAGCCGAGCCTGCCGGATTCCTTCTGGCTCCGGAGGGTGGGGAATATGTCGGCGACGTGATGAATGTGCTCTTCACCAACGGCTGGATCTGCGATCCGGACGGAAAGGTGTTCCTCTATTACGCATCTTCCGACACGCGGATGCATGTGGCCACCTCGACTGTGGACCGGCTGGTGGACTACTGCCTTAACACGGCTCCCGACGGTCTTAGGACTGGCGCGTCTGTCGAGACCCTCAACAAGTTGATTGACAGTAACGCGGATGTAGTCCTGTGATGCGAGTAAGAAGAATAATCCCGCTTCTGTGCGCGGCCTCGCTGACCTTCCAGGCCTGCGTGGTCAAAGACTATAAGGTCAAAGGGGACACTGTGCTTGTCGACAGGGCAGGAGTGTCTGTCCGTCTGCAGGTCGTCTCTCCGGAAATAATAAGGGTCAATGCGGTACCCGCCGGCGCCAAGTTCACTGACAGGAAGAGCCTGGTGGTCGTGCCGCAGGAAGGAAAGACATCCTTTGACGTCACTTCGGAAGGCGGCAGCGTGTATGTCCGAACCGGCGAGCTTACGGCTTATCTCGCCGCGGACGGTTCGCTTGGCTTCCTCGACTCGGAGGGCAATCTTCTGGCCGGAGATGGCAAGATGTCTTTCTCTGGGGCAGAGGTTGAGGGAAAGAAGGGCTACTCGGTGTTGACCAGGTTCCCTTCCGGCTCCGGAGAGTCTTTCTACGGCCTTGGCCAGCACCAGGCCGGGGAGTTCGACCATAAGGGCAGGAGCGAGGAACTCTTCCAGTACAACACCAAGGTCAGTGTGCCTTTCGTGGTCTCCACGAAGGGTTACGGCGTTCTTTTTGACGCCTATTCGTTGTCCCGCTGGGGCAATCCTGAGCCTTACGGGCAGCTTGGCGAGATGTTCAAGCTCTATGACAAAGAAGGTGTCGAGGGAGCCTTGACCGGCACCTACAAGACCAAGGACGGGAAGACCTTGGTGAGACGTGAGGACTCCCTTTATTTCGAGAACGAGTTCGCAATAAAGAACCTTCCGGAGATTCCCCTCAATGGGGCCAAGGTCGTTTATGAGGGCTATCTTCAGGCTTCGGAAACAGCTGAGTATCATTTTATACAGTATTATGCGGGATTCCAGGCAACCTGTATTGACGGAAAAGAAGTGATGCCGCGTCTCTGGCGTCCGGCCTGGAACCCCAACAGCAAGAAATTCTCGGCCCTGTTGGAAAAGGGAAAGAAGACCCCGATAAGAATTGAATGGGATCCTGACGGAGATGTCTCCTACATGGGACTTAGGGTAGCGGCCCTGCAGACTCCCCAGGAGGAGAATACCCTCAGTTTCTGGTCCGAATTCGAGCCCGGGGTGGATTTCTATTTCATAGCTGGAGGGAACTACGACGGAGTCATCCGGGGCTACCGCACCTTGACCGGCAAGGCCCAGGTGATGCCCAAGTGGGCTATGGGCTTCTGGCAGAGCAGGGAGCGCTACTCCACCCAGGAAGACCTCGTCCAGACCCTCGCCGAGATGCGCCGCAGACATATTCCAGTGGATAATATAGTCCAGGACTGGCAGTATTGGAAAGAAGATCAGTGGGGGAGCCATCAGTTTGATCCTGAACGGTATCCGGATCCGGAGAAGATGCTCGACGATGTCCACGGGATGAACGCCAGGTTCATGATCAGCGTCTGGCCGAAGTTCTACACCAACACCGACAATTACAAAGAGCTGAAAGCCGCTGGGTACGCCTATACCCATGCCGAGGAGGACAGCCTTAAAGATTGGCTCGGCTACAAGCAGACCTTCTACGACGCCTATTCCGAGGGCGGCCGCAAGATGTTCTGGAGGCAGATGGACGAGAACCTGTATTCAAAATACGGCAGGAAGATCGACGCCTGGTGGATGGATGCCAGTGAGCCGAACCTTCGGGACTGCCTCCCGATGGATTACTTCAAATGGTTGCTGACTCCCAACGCTTTAGGTTCTTCGACTGAATATCTCAACGCCTATGCCCTTGTCAACGCCGACGCCATCTACACCGGTCAGAGGAACGTGGATCCTGACAAAAGGGTTTTCCTTCTGACCCGAAATGGTTTCGCCGGGCTCCAGAGATATTCCACGGCCACCTGGAGCGGAGACATCGGCACCTCGTGGAACGACATGAGGATACAGATGCCCGCCGGGCTCAATTATTCAATGAGCGGCATCCCGTTCTGGGGGATGGACATCGGCGGTTTCTCGGTGATGGGTAAGTTCTACGACGAGGCCAACGCCGAGGAATGGCGTGAGCTTCAGACCCGCTGGCACCAGTTCGGCACCTTCGTGCCGCTTTTCAGGACCCATGGCCAGTGGCCCCGCAGGGAGCTTTGGAATATAGCTCCGGAGGGCTCCCAGGCCTATGAGAGCATCCTTTGGTACATGAGGCTGCGTTACAGGCTGATGCCGTATCTGTACTCGCTTGCCGGAGCCGTCCATTTCGAAGATTACACCCTGATGCGGGGGCTCCCGATGGACTTCCCGGACGATCCCGCCGTTCGGGACTTGTCCGACCAGTGGATGTTCGGCCCTGCCTTCATGCCCTGTCCGGTCTCTGAATATAAAGCCAGAAGCCGTGAGGTTTATTTCCCCGATGGCGGATGGTATGATTTCTATTCCGGAGCATATATTCCTGGAAACCAAACACTTACCGTGGCGGCTCTTTACGAGCGGATGCCGCTTTATGTCCGTGCCGGCTCGATAATACCCTTTGGCCCGGAGATGGAGTGGTCGGACGAGAAACCCGCCGCCGACATCCGCCTGTACGTCTATGCAGGCGCTGACGCCTCCTTCACCCTCTACGAGGATGACGGCTTGACCTACGGCTACGAGAAAGGCGCTTTCTCCACGATTCCCATTGTCTGGGATGAGTCTTCCAGGACCCTGACCATAGGCGAGCGGAGCGGATCCTTCACGGAAATGCTCTCTTCACGCCGCTTCACCGTTGTCCTCGCTGATCCTTCGCACCCTCATCCGTATGACCCGGACGCTGACGGCCAGACAGTTGAATACAGTGGAACTGAGGTGACTTTAAATCTTTGAGTATGAGAAAATCGCTCATCATTGTCCTCTGCCTTTCGTTTTCCTTATGCCTTCAGGCGCAGGAGACCCTTTTCGACGACGGCTGGAAGTTCGCTTTCGGTGACGCGTCATCTCCCGCGAAGGACTTCGGCCGGGGAACCGAGTATTTCAACTATTTCACAAAGGCCGCCTCGATCCACAACGAAGGCCCGTATTCGCCAAAGTTTGATGATTCCGCCTGGAAGGAAGTGAACCTTCCCCACGACTGGGTCGTGGATCTTCCCTTCGACCCTAAGGCCAGTCACAGCCACGGCTACAAGACCGTCGGGTGGGCATATCCCAAGACCAGCGTTGGCTGGTACCGCAAGACTTTCTCCATTCCTTCGGAGGCTAAAGGAAAGCCCGTTTCCATCCGTTTCGACGGGATATTCCGTGACTCTGACATCTGGGTCAACGGATTCTGGCTCGGTGGAGAGAAAAGCGGCTACACGTCAGCCACTTACGACATCGCTCCTTATCTTGAATACGGCGGGGAGAATATTGTGGCAGTCCGCGCTGACGCCACCTTTGAGGAAGGATGGTTCTATGAGGGTGCCGGAATATACCGCCATGTGTGGCTGACTATCGGCGAGCCTTCAGGGAAGCCTTCCTTGAGACTTCCCAAGATTGAGACCGATCCTGACAAAGGGATCCTGATTGACGGTATCCCCGTCAAGCTTCGGGGCTGCAACCTCCATCAGGACCATGCCGGAGTCGGAGCCGCGATCCCTGACGCCCTTTATGAATATCGTGTCCGGGAACTCAAGAAATACGGGTTCAACGCTATCAGGACCTCCCACAATCCCGCTTCTCCGGCCTTGCTGGACATCTGCGACTCTCTCGGGATGTATGTTATTGAAGAGACGAGACTGATGGGGATCAATGACGCCCAGCTCGAGCCTCTTAAGAAGATGATTGAGAGGGACAAACATCATCCCTGCATAATCATGTGGGGCATCGGCAACGAGGAATGGGGGATCGAGTGGAAGAGCAAGGGAGAGGACATCGCCCGGATTATGACAGAGTTTTGCCATGAGATCGATCCCACCAGGCCGGTTGTCGTGGCTACCAGTAGCGGCCCTGAGGTTATAAAGGGTACTGACGTGGCCGGCTATAATTACATAATCCAGAATCCTATTGACGAGCATAGGGCGGCTTTCCCTTCAAGAGTTGCTGTAGGCACGGAAGAGACATCCGGCTGCGGCACCAGGGGAGTGTATTTCGATGATATCGAGAATGGCCGTATGGCTGCCATAAACCGCGGCCCGCAGGGCCCGGACAGCCTGTACAACTGCATAGAGAGGGGACTGAAGTTCTATGGCGAACGCCCCTGGCTGGCCGGACTCTTCTACTGGACCGGTTTTGACTATCGTGGAGAGCCGAACCCGCTCTCATATCCCGCTACCGGCTCCGAGTTTGGAATCCTTGACTACTGCGGTTTCCCCAAGGATGAGGCCTTCTACCTCAAGTCATGGTGGACGGAAGAGCCTGTTCTCCATATACTTCCGCATTGGAATCTCTCCGGCCATGAGGGAGAGGAGATCCCGGTCTGGGTCTATAGCAACTGCGACGAGGTCTCCCTTACGGTCAACGGCAGGAACCTTGGCAGGAAGAAGATGCCACGTCTAGGCCACCTGGAGTGGAAGGCCATCTACAAGCCAGGTGTCGTCAAGGCTGTTGGTTACAAGAACGGGAAAAAGGTCGCTGAGGAAGTCGTCCGCACTGCGGGCGAACCTTCAATGTTGGAGATAAATCCCGACAGGACAACGATTTCCGCCGACGGTAGGGATCTGTCGGTTGTCAACGTCTCGGTAAAAGACTCCCGGGGTACCTTCGTCCCAACGGCCTGTGTACCGGTCACCATCACTGTCAGCGGCCCTGTCAGGATCCTCGGTGCCGGCAACGGCGACCCGGCATTCCGCTCCAAGGAGCGCCCGGAGGATCCTTCCGCCCGTTCATTCACGATAGACACCTTCAATGGTTTGGCTCAGTTTATGATGCAAAGTTCCGGCGGTGCCGGTGAGGCCTCCGTGACCTTGACTTCGGCCGGAGGCATAACTCCCGCGGAGGTTCGAATCAAACTTGTGAATAAGTAATATCAATTGATTATGAATAACTTGAAAAAATCATTAATGGTTGTAGCGATGGCAAGTGCGGTTATCACATCATGCTCCCAAGGCGGGAAGGTCAATCCCGCCATTCCCTCGGACCCGGAAGTCGAGGCGAAGGTTGAGTCGGTCCTCAAGAAAATGTCCCTCAAGGAGAAAGCCGGACAGATGGTCCAGCTCTCCATCGACACCATCACGAATGACACCATCCCGGCGATCGATCCCGCAAAGTTGGAAAAGATCATAGGGGAGTACAAGGTGGGATCTATCCTGAACCTTCTCAAGGACGTGTCGCTTTCCAGGGAGGGAACCGCCGCTTTTGTGAAGCAGATTCAGGACAAGTCCATGGAACTGATCGGAATCCCTTGCATCTATGGCTTGGACATGATCCACGGCGCTTCCTATCTCACGGACGGATCCCTTTACCCGCAGGAAATCAATCTGGGAGCCACTTTCAACAGGGAATATCCCCGGATGATGGGCGAGGCACTCGCTTATGAGACAAGGGCGGCCCAGGTGGGCTGGGTCTTCTCTCCGGTCATGGATCTCGGACGTGACCCCCGCTGGCCGAGGCATTGGGAGAGTTGGGGAGAGGATCCCTATCTCCAGGCTGAGATGGCCCGCACCGAGGTTAAGGCGATCCAGGGAGACGATCCAAACCATGTCGACCTTGAGCACGCCGCTGTCAGCATCAAGCATTTCCTAGGCTATGGGGTGCCGCACACCGGCAAGGACCGCACCCCGGCGTATATCGCTCTTAATGATTTGAGGGAGAAATATTTCCGTCCCTTCAAGGAGTGTTTCCAGGCAGGTGCCCTGACCACCATGATCAACTCCGCCTCTATCAACGGCGTCCCGACCCATGCCAACAAGGAGCTGCTGACAGGTTGGGTCAAGGAGGAACTCAATTGGGACGGTCTTATTGTGACGGATTGGGCTGACGTCAACAATCTCTACACCAGGGACCATGTCGCCGCTGACAAACGTGAGGCGGTTGCCATGGGAATCAACGCTGGTATTGATATGATCATGGAACCTTATGACCCTGAGTGTGTTAATATAATCGTCGATCTTGCTGAGTCCGGTGAGATCCCGATGTCGAGGATCGACGACGCGGTCCGCAGGATCCTCAGGCTCAAGGTCCGTCTCGGCCTCTTCGACAACCCTTCATGGAATCACGAGTATAAGGACTTCGGCTGCGAGCGTTTCGCCAAGGAGTCTTACGCCGCCGCTCTTGAGTCGGAAGTCCTTCTCAAAAACGAAGGCGGGATACTCCCGTTAAAGGGTACCGAGAAGATCCTTGTGACCGGCCCCAACGCCAACTCGATGAGGACTCTTAACGGCGGCTGGAGCTACACCTGGCAGGGAGACGCCGACCGGTTCGCCTCGGATCATAACACCATCCTCGAGGCTATCCGGAACCGTTTCCCGAATGTAAAGTATGTCCCCGCGATTGAATATGACCAGCAGTGGGGTGAGTGGCAGAAGGAATATGTGACCGGCATCAATGAGGCTGTCGCCGCGGCCAGGACCTGCGATGTGGTTATAGCCTGCGTCGGCGAGAACACCTATTGCGAGACTCCCGGCAATATGGACGACCTCAATCTGTCCTCCAACCAGAAAGACCTCGTGAAGGCTCTCGCGGCCACCGGTAAGCCGATCATCCTTGTACTGAATGAAGGACGCCCGAGAATAATAGGCGACATAGAGCCTCTGGTGAAAGCCGTTGTGGATGTGATGCTTCCTTCCAATTATGGAGGTGACGCCCTCGCCGCCCTCCTTTCCGGCGACGAGAACTTTTCCGGAAAGCTTCCGTTCACATATTCAAAGCATATCAACTCTCTCCATACCTACGACTACAAAGTCTCCGAGCATAATGAGACAATGGCGGGCTCATACAATTATGACGCTATCATGGATGTCCAGTGGCCTTTCGGTCACGGCCTGAGCTACACCACCTTTGGCTATTCCGACCTCAAGGTCGTCATCCCCGGCTCGACTGGGGATCCCACCGCCTTCAGCGCCGGCGACGTCCTTAAAGTCTCCGTCAAAGTCTCCAACACCGGCCCCCGGGCCGGCAAGGAAGCGGTCCTGCTCTACAGCTCTGACCTTGTCGCCTCCCTCATTCCTGACGTGAAGAGGCTTCGTGGTTTCGAGAAGATATCCCTCGAACCCGGCGAGTCGAAAGTCGTCGAGTTCGAGTTGCCCGCCAAGGAGCTCGCCTTCGTCGGAGCCGACGGGAAATGGCGCCTTGAGAAGGGTGACTTCCGAATCTCTTGTGGAGGCCAGGCGGCTATGATCAAGTGCCTTGAGACCAAGGTTTGGGAAACGCCCAATATCTAGGCCATGGACGCGGGTCTTTTCAAAAAGGAGATCCTGACAGAGCTGGAAGGGAACATCCTGCCCTTCTGGCTCTCTTTGCGGGATCCTTCCGGCGGCTTTTACGGGGAAGTGACTTCTGCCGGGGCTATTTTGGAGGAAGCTCCTCGGGGTGAGATACTTAACGCCCGGATCATCTGGTCTTTCGCCGCCGCCTACAGGGCTCTCGGCAGGCAGGAATATCTCTCCGCCGCCTTACATGCCAGGGACTGGTTCGTTTCACATCTGGTTGATAAGACCAATGGGGGAGTCTTCTGGAGCATTTCCGCAGACGGCGTGCCACTGGACACCAAAAAGCAGCTCTATGCCCAGGCTTTCGCCATCTACGCCTTCAGCGAACTGTACAAGGTCACATCGGACAAGGCGGACCTGGATGTCGCCACCGGGCTTTTCGCGATTGTCGAGCACAAGTTCCGGGATTTCGCTTCTGGCGGGTACACTGAGGCCCTCTCGAGAGACTTCTCTCCGCTTGAGGACATGTCGCTTTCAGCCCATGACATCAACGCGGACAAGACGATGAATTCGCACCTCCACCTGATGGAGGCGTATGCCAACTTGTATAAAGTCTGGCCTGACCCATTTCTCCGGGAAGCTCTCCTGGAGCTTGTGAGAATCACATGCCAGAAGATAATGGCTCCCTCCGGTCATCTCCACCTGTATTTCAAGAACGACTGGACTGTGATTCCCGGAGCCATTTCCTACGGCCATGACATTGAGACATCCTGGCTTCTTCTGGAATGCGCCCAGTCTCTGGGTGATCCGCAGCTGGAGGAATATGTCAAACCTTTCTGCAAGGCTCTGGGAGCAGCTGGCAATGAGGGTCTTCTCCCGGACGGTTCGATGGCCTACGAGCTTTTCCCGGATGGAGGAACTGACCGTTCCCGCCAGTGGTGGGTCCAGGCCGAGACCGTCGTCGGCAATCTCTGGCTATGGAAGTATCACTCTGATCCTGAGGGATTTCCACGAGCTATAGCCTGCTGGAGATGGATAAAGTCCCACCTCCTTGCCCCCTCATGTCATTCTGAGCGAAGCGAAGAATCTCTCACCGGCGAATGGTACTGGGGTACCTTGGCGGACGGAGTCACTCCTGACCTGGAGTCTCCAAAGGCCGGCTTCTGGAAATGCCCCTACCACAACACCCGCATGTGCCTCGAAGCCTTGAAAATCTTGGCTTGATTTCTTACATTCGCGTATTATGGCAAAGATATCAGAGAAAATAGGTTATGGATTAGGGGACATGTCGTCCTCGATGTTCTGGAAGATATTCTCTTATTATCTTCCGATTTTTTATTCGGACGTTTTCGGCCTGAAGCCTGTCCATGCGGCTACCCTGCTGGGAGTCACGAGGTTATACGACGCTGTCTCCGACCCGGTCATGGGAATCATCGCCGACCGCACCCAGACCCGGTGGGGGAAATACCGCCCGTACCTTCTCTGGCTGGCGATCCCCTTCGCCCTTATCGGCATCATGGCCTTCTATGTCCCTGACGCCTCCTATGGAGTGAAGCATTTCTATGCCTATGTCGCCTATATCCTGATGATGACGGCCTACACCGCCGTCAATGTGCCTTACGGTGCCATGCTGGGGGTTGTCACGGCCGACTCAAAGGAGAAGAGCGTGTTCTCCTCCTTCAGGATGTTCTTCGCCTACATCGGCAGTTTCATCGCCATGGGGATATTCTGGCTATTTGAGAAATCCATCATCGGTTCCACGAACTCCGCCGGCAAGGTGATCAAGGGAGTCGGGGATGCGGATCCCATGCAGTGGACCTCAATCGTGGCGGTGGTGGCCGTCCTCTGCGCGATCCTCTTCGTGCTGTGCTTCCTTATGACCAAGGAGCATGTCAAGATCGAGAGAAAATCCCAGGAAGCCGGGGGCTCGTCCATAAAAGACGACCTCAAGGCCCTCGTGTCCAACGGCCCCTGGTGGCTGATGCTGGGCGCTGCCATTGGCCAGCTACTATGCGGCTCGATTCGTGGAGGCGCAGCCGCTTACTATTTCGCCAATATATTGGGAGCCAACATATTCCTGACCTGTGCGGTCTATCTTACGATAGGGGAGATCGGCCAGATGGCCGGTGTCGCCTTCGCAGTCCCGCTCTCTGAGAAGATAGGGAAGAGGAACACATTCATGGCAGCTATGGCCGCTGTCGTGCTGTTCAGCTCGGCGATATGGTTCATCCCGACCGGCACCGCCGCCGGTATCTGGTGGCTGATAGTCCTTCAGATCCTTGTCAGTCTCGCCATAGGCGTGGCCGCTCCTCTGACCTGGAGCATGTTTGCCGATGTGGCGGACTATTCTGAGCTCAGAAACGGTTCCAACTCAACTGGTTTGATATTCTCATCGTCCTCCATGGCGCAGAAGTTCGGCGGAGCCATCGGCGGCTTCCTCCTGCTCGCTCTCCTCGGGGCCTTCGGATATAACAAGGATCTGGCGCTCCAGGCTCCCAGAACGCTTGATGCTATCAAGGCGATGATGAGTTTCGTTCCCGCTATCGGAGCGGCGCTCTCAATCCTGGCGCTCTCGTTCTATCCTCTTACCACAAGTAAGATGAACGAGGTCCAGGCGGAGCTGAAGAAGAAGAGGGGAGAGGCTTAACGAAGCTTATTTACCGGCAACCGAGGCCAGTTCCTTGGCCAGTTTGTCAATCATAACGGTTCCGAAGACGACCTTGCCGTCCGGATCGATAAGATACATGGAAGGGATCCAGTTCACTTTATAGTCTTGTGAAACCTGGGTCTCTTTCCATTTCGCAAGCGGGCTGACATGGGTCCAGCCAAGTCCGTTCTCCTGGACATATCCGTCCCACTTGTCCTTGTCGGTGTCGAAAGAGACACCCACGAAAGCGACTTTGTCGCCGTATTTCTCCCAAAGCGCTTTGACTTCAGGGGCGTCCTTCCGGCAGTCCGGGCACCATGAGGCCCAGAAGTCGAGGACGACATATTTCCCAAGGAAGTCGCTCAGCGACACTTCCTTGCCCTCAGGAGTCTGAAGAGTGAACCCTGGTGCGGGAGTTCCTTTGGCGAGGAGATCCTTGGCGTACTGGGCGTCGAGATCCTCAGCGGCCTGCTCTGTGGCCACAGGCTCCTCAGCGGCCTTCTTTGAGCCTCTTTTGCATGAGGGAGCGAGCAGAATAGCTATAGCCAGCATGGCGCAAGAAGCGGCCTTAAGAATGGGGAAAGAGGTATTATTCATTTGTCAGTGTGTTAGTTTCCGCTAATATACGATAAAAACTCAAGAAAAAACGGTATATTTGAAACCATGTTTTTTAATCGGATGCGTCTTTCCTGTAACTGGATACTGACACTCCTCCTGGTATTCGCCATCCCTTCGGCCACGGGTGCCCAGGAGAACGACAGGCCATTCGTCTTCGCTCCCCAGTGGATGGCCCAGGCTCAGTTCGCCGGCTATTACGCCGCGCTCGAGAAGGGTTTTTATCAGGAGGAAGGCCTGAAGGTCGAGATTGTCCACCCATTCGCCACCCAGGACCTGAAAGAACGTTTCTCCTCTGTCGAGGCAGATGCGGCGACCCTGCCTCTCACCCAGGCTTTGGAAATCGTGGCGGGAGGGTTCCCCCTTGTCAATATCCTCCAGACCTCGATGAACAGCGCCATGGTCATAGTCTCCCGCAAAGGTCAGGATCCCCGGTCCCTGAAAAAGGCTAAAGTGGCTACCTGGAGGTCAGGATTCGACCAGCTCGCGAGAAGCGTTGCCTCCGGCCAGGGACTTGGTTACCAATGGATAGAGGCCGTTTACCCGGTCAGTATCTTTGTCGCCGGGGCGGTGGACGCCGCGGTCGCCATGACCTATAATGAGCTTCTCATGATCCGACAGGCCGGATTCGATCCGACTCCCGAATCGATCTACCGTTTCAAGGACAATGGCTATAATATCCAGGAGGAGGGGGTGTACATGTCCCGCTCCTATTACCTCAAGAACAAGGACCGGGCGGACCGCTTCGCGAGGGCCAGCCGTAAGGGTTGGGAATGGGTCGCTGAGCATCCGGAAGAGGCCCTTGACATAGTGATGGGCTATGTGAAAAAAAATAGGATAGCCACCAATCGCACCATCCAGAAGCTTATGCTTCAGGAGGTTCTGTCGCTCCAGCTGGATCCCGGGTCCGGAAACCGGGAGTTCCGTCTCAGGCCGGATATGGTCGAGAAGGCCGGGGAGATCCTCATGGGATCCGGGACGATTAAAAGGAAGGTAAAAGCGGAGGAATTGCTGCCATGAGACGATTGCTGATTTTCATCCGCCAGTCCTTCTCCGCGCGCCTGAGCCTGTGGGTGGTCCTGTTCGCCGCCATGGTCTTCTTGGCCGCCCAGATATATGTCTCTGTCGTGGCGCGCCGCCTGGTCCGGGCGGAGGCCGTCAAAGGTGCCTCGCAGGTCATGGAGAACACGACCCTGCGCCTGAACAACATCATCGAGGATGTGGAGATCGCCGCCGATAACCTGGAATGGCTGGTGTACCGCAACCTCGACTCTCCCCAGAGGCTCATGGAATATTCCCGGAGCACCGTCCAGGGCAACTCTTTCCTGCTCGGGTGCTCAGTCTCCCTGGAGCCTTTTTTCTTCAAGGGGGAGAAATATTTCTCGGCATATTCATACAATAACGGTGAGACGGTCGTCTCTGTCCAGGAGGGCGCTGACGACTACCAGTACTTCTACATGGACTGGTACCTCCTGCCGAAGCTCCTGCGGCAGCCTTGCTGGACCGAGCCATACAACGACTGGGAGTCCGATGATTCCCTCAGCATGGACACGGAGCGTACCATCTCCTACTGCAAGCCTCTGACCGACAAGGACGGAAACTTCCTGGGGTCCATCTCCCTGGACATTTCCCTTGAATGGCTTACCAGCCAGATAGCTCCGGTCAAGCCGTATAAGAGATCCTACAGCGTCCTGATCAGCCGGGGAGGCACCTACCTTGTCCATCCCGATCCGGACAAGCTTTTCTACCAGACGGTATTCACCGAATCCCTGGCCGACACGGACGATGAGTTGGATGAGCTCGGCCATTCGATGATTGACTGGAATGAGGGCTCGAAGGTGCTGGAGATAGAGGGGGAGCGTTGCCTTGTCTTTTACAAGCCGATAAAGAGCACCGGTTGGAGCGCCGCCATCGTCTGCCCCTGGAAAGAGATTTTCGTCGGATTCAACCGTCTCCGGAATATGGCCTTGCTCATAGCGGCCCTGGGCCTCCTGGTGATGTTCCTTACCTGTTTCAGGGTGGTCAGCAAGACCATGGGACCTCTTAAATTTCTTGCTGGCCAGGCCCGGAGCATCGCTGACGGCCATTTCGACACCGTCCTTCCCCAGAATGACCGCCCCGACGAGATCGGGGTGCTGTCCAGGTCTTTCGCCAATATGCGTACCTCCCTGGTTAAGTATATCGATGAGCTGACCCGTACGACAGCTGCCAACACCCGTATCGAGCAGGACCTGTTGACAGCGAGGAATATCCAGATGGGCATGTTGCCCAGGGTGTTTCCCCCGTTCCCGGACCGGAAGGATGTCGATCTGTACGCATCCATGACCCCTGCCAAGGAGGTCGGTGGTGACCTCTACGACTTCTTCATCGAGAAGGGCAGCCTATATTTCTGCATAGGCGACGTGAGTGGTAAGGGAGTTCCGGCCAGCCTTATCATGGCTGTGACCAGGAACCTTTTCAGGGTCATGGGTCAGCAGGGACTTCCGCCTGATGAGATCGCCGGGCGTCTGAACGAGATCCTCTGCCAGGGTAACGACCAGATGATGTTCGTCACTATGTTTATCGGCCGGATCAACCTTGAGACTGGTTTGATGGACTTCTGTAATTGTGGCCATAATCCTCCCGTGACAGTTTCTCGGAGCGGGGAAGTGGCTTTCCTTGAGAGCCTTCCGAACACTCCGTTAGGTGTGCAACCCGAGTTTTGGTTCGAGGAGGAGGTCATTGATGACGTGCGGGGGATGGCATTTTTCCTCTACACCGACGGCCTGAATGAGGCCGAAAACGAGGCTTTCGAGCAGTTCGGCGATGACAGGCTGCTCTCGGTCATCAAGGGTAATCATTCGCTGGACGCGGAGTCCATGGTCAAGGAAATGTCCAAGGCGGTCGCCGGCCATGTCAAAAAAGCAGAGCCCAGCGACGACCTCGCCATGCTCTGCCTCAGGATAGGATAATCTTCCGCTAATACTCGTCGATAGCCAGCTCGGTACGGAACTTGTCCAGCTGTTTCTGAAGGCGGGCGATCTTCCTGCGGTAGCGTTTGTCTCCGTAGAGATTGCTCAGCTCGTTGGGATCCTTCTTGATGTCGTAGAATTCTGAATAGTCTCCCTCCTCTCCGCCATAGAAATGTATTAGCTTGTAACGCTTGTCAGAGACTCCGTCGTGCTTGAGGACATTGTGCTCTGAGGGAATATCGTAGTAATGGTAATACAAGTATTTCCTCCACCTGCAAGGCTCCTTGCCGCCTTTCTTTATCACAGGAAGCAGGGAACGCCCAGACATCTGTGGAAGCGCCTGAACGCCAGCGACATCGAGATAAGTAGGGGCGAAGTCCAGATTCTGTACAAGAGCCTCTGAGACCTTCCCGGCTTTGCCTCCCGGGTAACGGATGATGAGGGGAGTCCTGTACGACTCCTCGTACATGAACCTCTTGTCAAACCAGCCGTGCTCGCCCATGTAGAACCCTTGGTCAGAAGTATAGACAACTATAGTATTATCCGCAAGTCCGTGAGAATCAAGATATTCCAGAATCTCTCCCACCGAGTCGTCCACAGAGCGGATGCAGCGGAGATAGTCCCTGATGTAGCGCTGGTACTTCCATTCCAGGAGTTCCTCGCCCTTGAGATCGCTCCTGAGAAAAGCCTCATTTCGGGGCCCGTAGGCGGCTTCCCATTTGGCCCGTGTCGTCGAATCCATCCTCGAAAGCCCCATCTCAAGCATTCCGAAAGTGTGTTTCGATCTGGACGGCTCCTCGTCCAACTCACTGACCTTCAGGTCATAGATCATGCTCATGTCCTCGTCAATGCGCATCCTTTGCACCCTTTCGGCCTCGCCCTTACCCGCATAATCGTCATGGAAGGTCTCAGGAAGAGGAAACACCACATCCTCGTACAAATCGACGTATTTGACGTCCGGGATCCAGTTGCGGTGCGGCGCCTTGTGGTGGACGTAAAGACAGAACGGCTTGTCCTTGTCCCTCTCCTCAAGGAACTTGATGGCGTGGTCGGTGATAAGGTCGGTGACATAACCTTCTTCGGGAATATACTCCCCGTTGGAGTGGTCGCTCTTGAAAACCGGAGTGTAGTACTCTCCCTGGCCGTTCAGGATATAGTACTGGTCGAAGCCTCTCGGCTCGCACAGCATGTGCCATTTACCCATCAAGGCAGTCTGGTAGCCGGCTTTCCGGAGCAACTCCGGGACGAAGGTTACAGTCGTGTCGATCAGTCCCTCCAAGGTCCTCTGGCCACTCTGGTGGCTGTACAGGCCGGTCATCAGGCAGGCGCGGCTGGGAGTGGAAAGAGAATTCTCCACGTATGCCCTGTCGAAGCGTATTCCCTCGTTGGCGAGCCGGTCGAGGTTGGGAGTCGGAGCCTGGCGGCTCAGCGGATGACCGTAGGCGCTGATTGCCTGAAAAGAATGGTCGTCCGTCATTATATGGATGATATTCAGCCTCTTATCCCCATTGTTCTCCTGGGCCTTGGCTTCCTGGGGAGCCATCGCCCCAGGCATGGAGGCAAGCAACAGCGCCCCCGATATCGCTAATGGATTCTGTCTCATAATATGCGGGTACAAATCGGTTTTGCTAATATACGAAAAAAATCCCCTGATAACCAAAAGGTTACTAGGGGATTTCCGTGCTCTGTTAGGGACTCGAACCCTAGACCCGCTGATTAAGAGTCAGCTGCTCTACCAACTGAGCTAACAAAGCATTTTTAAAAGAACGTGGCTCTTTAGTGAACCGTTCGGGGCTCGAACCCGAGACCCCAACATTAAAAGTGTTGTGCTCTACCAACTGAGCTAACGATTCTTTCCAGTCGGTTCGGAACATTTCCGAATCGGGACTGCAAATTTATACTGTTCGTGGGAAAAAACCAAATTTTTCAGACTTTTTTTAAACTTTTTTAATCCTCCTGAGGGCCTTCTGTCACCAAGTCACCATATTTCAACACCTTCCACTGGCAGGCTTCATCCTCTCCCAGGGCGGTCAGGCTCTCCACCCAGTCTCCGCTGTTGAGGTAGCGGATCCCGTTCTTTAGGATTTTATCCTCCGGGTGGTGGATATGACCGCAGATGATCCCGTCACATTTCTTTGATTTGGCGAACCCCGCTATGTCCGACTCGAAGCCCGAGATCATGTTGACCGCCTTCTTGACTCCGTGTTTCAAGGCCTTCGAGAAAGAGTATTTCTCTTTTCCTTGTTTATCCCTGGCCCTGTTCTTAAGGTTGTTGAACCTCAGCAGGAAATTGTAGGCTGTGTCCCCGAAGTTCGAAAGCCACTTGAAATGGCTGGTGATACTGTCGAAAGCATGGCCGTGGATCACCACGAAGCGTCCGCCCTTGTCGTCGATCATGTATTCGTTGACGATGTTGATGTTGAACAGCTGGCAGGGTGTGATGTGGTCGAGGAAGTCATCGTGGTTGCCGGTCACGTATATTACCTCGGTGTGGAAGACTTCCATCAGCTCCATCACCGCCTTGACGAAGGATGACTCCCTGACCGTCCACTTGTCCTCGATCTTCTTGAGCTGCCAGCCGTCGATGATGTCTCCGGCCAGGACAAGGGTATCGCAGGTCAGGCTCTCAAGGAAACGGGTGAGTTCCATTACCTTGGAGTAGAGCGAACCTAAATGGAGGTCGGAGACCACGACGGTCTTGAAATGCTTGCGTTCCATGGCTATTTGGCGGAATATTCCTTGATCAGCTGCTCCTCGGAGATGGGGCAGACCAGCACGTCGCCATCTTTGACCGCCACGATGTAGTCTTTCAGACCGGACACCACAACTGTTTCAGAACCTTCGGCATGAACGATGCATCCTTCGCAGCCAAACAACCTTATGTCCTTGCCTATCACCTTGTTATCTCCTTCAATCGCCTTGGCGGAGCCCCCATCCGGGACAGGATCCTCCTCGGGCATCGGTATATGCTCCTTGATCGAGGAGAAGCTGCCAAGGTCGGACCAGCCGAGGTCGCTGGCTATGACGAAGATTTCCTTTGACTTCTCCATGACGGCGTAGTCTATGGATATCTTCTCGCAGGTGGGGAAGAGTTCCCTCAGGGTCTCCTCCTCCTTCCAGGTCCCGAAGGAAGCGGCAATCGAATCCATCACCCCAGCGATCTGGGGAGCGTGTTTCCTGAGCTCGGAAATAATTGTCTTGCAGCTCCATACGAAAATTCCAGCATTCCAGAAATAATTGCCAGCTGCTATGTAAGACTGGGCCGTCGGAAGGTCCGGCTTCTCCTTGAACTCGCGGACTTTGACTATCTCGTCCGTCCTTCTCTCTTCGGCCTGGATGTACCCGTATCCGGTCTCCGGCCTGGACGGCTCGATCCCGACAGTGACTATATTCCCGCTTCCTTCAGTAAAGTTGAGTGCCTTGCGGATCACGTCGGCGAACCTCTGGACGTTGATGACGAGGGCGTCGGCGGGGGTCACGATGATATTGGCGTCGGGGTACTTCGCTTTGATCTTCCAGCAGGCGTACGCAATGCAGGGGGCCGTGTTCCTTGGCACAGGCTCGGCGAGGATCTGCTCTTTGGGAATCTCTGGTAGCTGCTCCCTGACTATCCCGACATAGGCCTCGGAGGTAACGACCCAGAAATGGCCGAGGTCGCAGACAGGACGGAACCTGTCAACGGTCATCTGTATCAATGTTTTTCCTATCCCTAAGAGGTCTATGAATTGTTTTGGCTTTTCGGGGAGGCTGACCGGCCACAGGCGGCTTCCGACTCCTCCAGCCATAATGACAACATGGGTATTCATGATAAAATGGTTATTGTTCCGGACGTAAATTTATAAAAAAACATGGATTTAAACGGAGATTTTTGTAAATTGGCATGGTAAAAGCGAAACTACCCATTGTTAATTTCACTTAATAACAAAACATTATGAGAAAGTACATCGCTGAATGTATCGGGACATTTGTCCTGACCTTCCTAGGCTGCGCAACCGCCATGTTCGTTGGTTGCGGCACTCCCGCCGGTCTCTTCGCGACCGCCGCGGCTTTCGGTCTTTCGGTCATCGCCATGGCCTACACCATCGGCGGCATCTCCGGTTGCCACATCAACCCCGCTATCACCCTCGGTGTCGCCCTCTCCGGCCGTATGAGCTGGAAGGATGCCTGCGGCTACTGGTGCGGCCAGATCATCGGTGCCATCATCGCCGGCGCTTGCCTTCTGCTCTTCGCGAAGACCATGGCCCAGCCTGACGCCGCTTTTGCTGGTGCCAACCCTGCGGGACTTGGCTGCAATGGTGTCGCCGGAGCCGGTGGAGTCGGTGGAGCCTTCCTTGTTGAGGTCGTAGCCACCTTCCTGTTCGTCCTCGTGGTCCTCGGAACCACCGACAGCAAGGTCGGAGCAGGCAATTTCGCCGGACTTGCGATTGGTCTCAGCCTCGTGCTGATCCACCTTGTGTGCATCAACCTCACCGGAACTTCCGTCAATCCCGCCCGTTCCATCGGACCCGCCCTCTTCGCTGGCGGACAGGCCCTCAAGGACCTCTGGGTGTTCATCGTCGCCCCTCTGATCGGTGGAGCTCTCAGCGCCATCGTCTGGTGCGCCCTTGCCCCGAAGGAGGAGAAATAAGCCCTTTTAGGGTTAGACGAGGCCGGCTTTCCGCCGGCCTTTTTTGTTTATTATTTTGATAATCAAGGATATTTTCTTATTTTTAGGCTATGCTTGAAAAGATTGTATCCGCTGTCAACAACGTCATCTGGAGCCCAGCGCTGGTTGTCCTGCTCGTGGGAGCGGGACTGTATTTCTCCATTCGTACCCGTTTTGTCCAGCTCAGGCGTTTCGGCCTTATGACCCGTCTTCTCTTCCGCAAGAAGGACAAGGAGTCCGCCAATAAAGGCGTGTCTTCCTTTGAGGCCTTCTGCATAGCCCTGTCAGGCAGGGTTGGGACCGGGAATATCGTGGGAGTCGCTACGGCAATCGCCCTTGGGGGACCCGGTGCGGTGTTCTGGATGTGGATAATCGCTTTCTTCGGTGCCTCCACCGCCTTTGTCGAATCCACCCTGGCGCAGATATTCAAGTTCTCGCATCACACCGGTTTCAGAGGAGGTCCGGCCACGTATATCGAGAAAGGTCTCAAAGCCCGCTGGATGGCGATCCTCTTCGCCGTTGTGACAATCTTGGCCACAGGCTTGCTGCTTCCCACAGTCCAGTCCAATGGGTTGTCCGCCGCCGCGTTCAACTCTTTTGGAGTCAGCCCCTTGGTTTCGGGCTTGGTGCTCGCGTTCATCCTTGGTCTGGTGATCGTCGGTGGAGTGCAGAGGATAGCGAAGGCCGCCTCACTTGTCACTCCGATAATGGCGGTCGTGTATATCCTGATTTCCATCGTTATCCTTGCCCTTAATTATAAGGCTATCCCCGGACTTCTCTCCATGATTGTCCAGAACGCGTTCGGAATCAATCCTTTGTGCGGAGGAATCCTCGGCTCGACGATTATGATGGGCGTGAAGCGGGGACTTTTTTCCAATGAGGCCGGGCAGGGGACAGGAGCCATCCCTTCGGCGTCAGCCGATGTCAAGCATCCGGCGGAGCAGGGCCTTGTCCAGGCCTTCTCAGTCTATGTGGACACCCTTCTGGTCTGCACCGCGACGGCGCTGATGATACTCTCCGCGGGAACTTTCAATATCCTTGACGCCAAGACAGGGGAGATGCTGCTGGCCAATGACCCGGGTCTCGGAGCCAATTATGTGGGATTCACCCAGGCCGCGGTCGATTCGGTGATAGGCGGCTTCGGGAGCGTGTTCGTGAGTGTCGCCCTGGCTTTCTTCGTGTTCACCACGGTGATGGCGTATTATTTCTATTCCGAGTCCAGCATAATGTATCTCTGCAATCTCAAGAAGAACTTTTCCAGAAAGACAGAGAACCTTCTGATCAGGCTTCTCCAAGTCGTGATCCTTGGCTCGGTAGTGTTCGGGGCCGTCAAGGAGGCGAACACTGTCTGGACTCTCGGTGACATCGGGGTCGGCTTGATGGCGTGGGTGAACGTCATCGCGATCATAATACTGGCTCCCAAAGCCTTCTCCGCCCTGAAGGACTACGAGAAACAATAAAGGCTGATCAGATTCTGACTCCGGCTTTCCGGAGGGTGGATTGGACTTTTGAGGGATCCACGCTCTGTACTGAAGCCCTGTCTTTCAATGCTTTTGCCGCCGCTGTCCCGGCCGCTTGACCTGTTACGAGACAGGTCGCTATCTCACGGGCATCATAAGTGATGTCTGCCTCGTAACCGAAGCAGCGCCCTGCCACAACCAGGTTCGGGGTCTTCCTCGGAAGGAGGGAGCGCAGGGGAATCTGCCAGGCCGGCCTCTCCCAAACACTGTATTTCTTCCCGTCAAGATTCCCGTCAATATCGACCCCGGCGATTCCCACGGCATCCTCATAGGCCGTTTTGCCGATGGCGTCGGCCATCGAGACATTGCGGAGGCTGTCCAGCACCCTCGTTACCCTGACCCCGAGAAGAGGTGGAGTCTCCATCAGGAAGGCGTCCTCGCAGCCCCGCTTGGTCCTTAATTCCTGGGTCTTGTCCCACATATATTGCCGCAAAGAATCATTCAGGCGGGACATGTTGAATATGTCCAGTCCATCCTGGTCATATTCCCCGTTGGTGTGCATCAGACCCACACCCTTAATCGGGGTCATGCTGCCATGGGCATTGTCCTCCTTGAGGTTTCCTACCCGCCACATGGCACCGATATGGTGCTTGACAAAGCGGAAGCTCTCGCCGGCCCAGTAGAAGAGGTCACCGTCGCCGGTGGTATCCACGAAATATTTGGCTTTTATGGCGCTGCGCCCGCTCTTGCTTTCGATGATCACACTGTCGATCCGGTCGCCGGACTTTATAATATTCACGGCATGGGCGAAATATAGTACCTTTACCCCGGCGGCGTTGACCATCAGGCGCATCGCGTGTTTCGTGGCTTCCGGGTCAACTATGGGGGAGCGCCCGGGCTGAAATGACATCCCCATCTCCTTCAGCTCGACCGCGAGCTCGTCAGCGATCCCATAGACCACCTGCTTCCAACCGGAGGCGGTTTTAGCCTCCATGCAGTTGAGGGGCAAAACAGATCCTCCGGTCCATAACCCGCCAAGGAAACTGTTCATTTCCAGTAATATGACGCTTGCGCCTTCCCTTGCTGCGGCAAGCGCGGCCGCGAATCCCGCAGGTCCGGCTCCGGCGACCAGAATGTCGCAGGAAGCTATCACAGGAATCTTCCGCGCGGGTTCCTTGACATAACCCTCGACGGCGATATTGTCTGTTGACAGTTTCGCTTTCTCCGCTCCGGCAGCTGGAATCGCACCACCGACCAGAGCCGCTCCTGTCGCGGCCGACCCGATCTTCAGGAAATCCCTTCTTTTCATTTGACTGAATAATTGGTTAATAAAACTAGAAAGATTTTTGGGATGAGTTCCAGCCTTCGAAGAAGACCTTGAGGTCGCCGCTGTGGCTGGCGGCGGGCTTGATCAAGATCGTCTTGGAGGTCTTCGGGAGGAGGCTCACGAAGTTGTCTGAATACATGGTCCCGTGGACCGGCTCTCCTGAAGAATCGCGGAGTTGCAACCTGTTGAAGAACGCTATCTTGGACGAGGTGTTTCGCAGAGTGACTTCGACGCTTCCGTCCGGGAGATTACGCCTGATGACTTTGACGGAAGCCTTGGGCATATCCTGCAGTGATTCAAAACCAGAGGTGCAAGGCCCTGTGACGGTCTGCGGCCCATCATAGGAATCCGTTGAACGCCAGTAAAGATTCTCTGAGACCACTTTTCCGGACTTGTCGGTCAGCCGGAGATCGATGAAATGGACCTTTGAGATCGAAGTGGGGAAGTCAAGCGTCAAAACATCGTCCAGGGCCTTTTCGGCGGGAATGTCTATCGAGGCCTCCCAGGTCTTAACCAGCTTGCTGGAAAGGTCGTATAACCTGGCTTTCAGCTTGAGTCCGGAGGCCGGCTCCAGAGAGTCGTTGATCACGCTGACAGTGTTCTTCAGATAATCAAACTGGACGTGAAGCGGCTCCAGGGAATGCATCGTGTGGTAGAGTGATGCGGTCGGCTCAAGGTAATAGTCCCACATCCTGGCACAGACCTGCACATTGGGACAATTGTGGTACCAGAACAGCAGACCTGAGCAGAAACGGTCCCCATCGTCCAGGCGGTTGTAGTTCCAGACCTCCCAGATGCTCTTCGAGTTCATTGCCCCGACGAGTTGTCCCTTCCGGGCGTAGTCTTCTATCCCGGAAGGCTCCCCGTAACAGCGGACCATGTCGTCATAGAGGGTTGTCATAAGGTGGAACCCGTTGCCATCCAGGTAGTTCCAAGTGGGTTTATCAATTGGCCAGAGTTTGTCCGAAGGCATCATTTTCCGAAGAGACTCAATGACCGGTAGGGTAGGGGCGCCATATTCAGGGTTGAAGCCATCCACCCGGCTGCCGCGGTCGGAAGCCGTGTTGGTGTAGTGGCGCATCGGATTGACTTGCTTGTAGGGGCTCCCGTCGTGGATGCCGTCGCACTCTGACTGCATCTGGTAGGGGCGGGTCCCGTCTAGATAATCCAGCAACTGGGGGGTCCCGCTCGTCTCGGTACTCTCGTTGGAAGCCACGTAGAAGATGATCGAGGGATGGTTCCGGATTCTCTTGACGGTCGAGGCCACGTTATTGAAATATATCGACTTATCGTGAGGATGCCGGGTGTCGCCAGTCATCCAGAACTCCTGCCAGACCATGATCCCGTACACGTCGCAAAGCTGGTAGAAAAGGTCGCTCTCGGCGATTCCTCCTCCCCAAAGACGAAGGAAATTGATTCCGGACTGGTCGGTGTAGGCCATCTCGGTCCGCATGCGATCATCGTCGGTTCTGAGCATCGCTTCCGGAATCCAGTTGCTGCCTCGGATGAACATGCGTTTCCCGTTGACTATGAACACTTTCGATCCGTCAGGAGTGTCGGTCGTGACCTTCACGTCCCTGATGCCGAATGTGACCTCTTTGGAGTCCGAGACTTTTCCATCCACCTTGACAGCGAGTTTGAGTTTGTAAAGCTCCTGCGCCCCTTTGTTCTTGGGCCACCAGAGGCGAGGGTTTTTAATGATGAGTTGGGAATATTCCTCAGGCTTGAAGGTTATCACAGGTTCCTCGCCCCGGATGAGCGAGACTTCCTTGGAGAACTTTATCCCAGTCCCCTCGATCTCTCCTTCGACCACGCATTTGACCGGCTGGTTGTTCTGGAAGCCGCTGGCCGGGTTGACAAGGCCGACGGAGATGGTCTGGGCGGCCTCATTCAGATCCGCACCTTTGAAAGAACTCCTTATGAAAGGGGAGTCCAGCCGTACCGGGCCGGTCTTGAAGACCTCAACAGACTTCCAAATGCCGGTGTTGCGGTCCCGGATGCCGTCGTCGTAGGAGAAGTCCCAGCCGACCGTCATCAGCTGCGTGGTGTTCCAGCCGATGTCGCCGTCTCCGCCGTTGCGGTTCTCGCCGGGCGCTCCCCAGGGTTTGGGCATTGTGGTTCCGGGAATATCCACGGGCCTCACCAGGACGGCCAGAGCGTTGCGTCCTCCTTTGACGGAGAAGTCCGTGATGTCGATGAGGTCGTCGTTGAACATCCCGGCCATATCGCTGACCATATGGCCGTTAAGCCAGAATTCCGCCCGGTAGTTGATGCCTTGCGGATGGAGCCAAAGGCGCTCTCCTTCAGATAGTTCCGGGGAGTTGAACTCTGTCCTGAACCAATATGTCCAGAATTCACGGCCGGTGTCTATGATGTCGGGGATCTTGTGCTCGGAGATCTTGTTGTTGGTTCCGTAATATGGCTCCGGATACACCCCGTTTTCCACCAACGAGGTCAGCACGGTCCCGGGCACAATGGCATCCATCCACTTCGAGTCGTCAAAACCCGCGGCGGACATCTCCCTTGCGGTTGCCCCTGTTTCAGTGGCCCTGACCATCTTCCAGGAATATTCCCCGCCATGGCCCAGCCTCGAATCCAGCGTCTGGTTATGCTTCGTGCTTATGGCGGTAGTTTGGGCTTGGCTCGTGGAGATCGAGACAAGGGTTGCGGCTAATGCGAAAAATACTGTTAATTCTCGTGTTATCATGTTATGTTTATTTGCTCCTTGACGACAAAAAGAGCCTATTCGTTTTCGCTCGCTACGTCCATTCTCCTAGGCCCCCTTCGGGGACGCCATCGGACGATTGGGTACAGTGACGAGGTGCCATCCCCTGGAGGACCTGTCCACCCCCGGACAGGGGCAGGGGGAGGGGCCCGACGACAGCAAGTCTGAGCGAAGCGAGGACGCTGATGGCGTTGGGAGGGGCCGGAGTGAGCGAAGCGAACGGAGTTCCGACAGGGGATGGCACCTCGTCACCTTACTTCGTGCCGAAGATGCGGTCTCCGGCGTCGCCGAGGCCGGGGACGATGTAGGCGTTGTCGTTGAGACAGTCGTCTACCGCCGCCGTGTAGATGTCCACGTCAGGATGCTCGCTCTGCACCTTCTTGATACCCTCCGGCACACTCACAAGGCACATAAGACGGATATTAGTGCAACCTCTTTCCTTAAGCATGGAGATCGCGTCGCAGGCGCTGCCTCCGGTGGCGAGCATCGGGTCAGTGACGATCACAAGACGATCCTGGATGTCCTCAGGAAGCTTGCAGTAATACACCACAGGAGTGTGAGTAGTCTCGTCGCGGTACAGGCCGATATGCCCCACCTTGGCAACCGGGACCAAAGACTGCAGCCCCTCGACCATGCCGAGGCCTGCCCTCAGGATCGGCACAATCGCCAGCTTCCGACCGGAGACCTCCTTCGCCGTCATCTTACAGATAGGAGTCTCGATCTCCACATCTTCCAGAGGGATGTCCCTTGTGACCTCGTAACCCATAAGCAAGGAGATCTCGTTCAAAAGTTCCCTGAAGTCCTTCGGGCCGGTTTTCTTGTCTCTCATGATGGTCAATTTGTGCTGGACCATCGGGTGGTTGATTACGTGCAATAAGCTCATGACTAAAGTTTTAAATATTGATTATTATAAGAATTCAACATCAGGAGACTGTTCCTTGGCGATCTTTTTCTGGAACTTCGAGAGCGACTTGAGGCGGCTCTTCTCGATGTGGGCCCTGAACTTCGCCTCCGCCGACTGCGAGGCGTTCGGGAAACGCTTGCGCAGTGCCTTCAGCTGGTTGATGACGAATGTCTCGATGTGGCGCTCCTTCTTGTCGGCATACATGTCGTCGAACCCTATCATGATTCCCGTCTCGATCGCGTCCCCGAGCTCATCGTTGACGCAGGATCCCAGCATCTTCATGCTTGAGGAAGTGTTGATGTACGAGTTGACCAGCGGGGGAATGTTCGTGCCGAGCTTTCGTACGGCGTCTTTCAGCAGCCGGTAATCCTTCCTGACATCATTCTCGGAGAGGATAAGGTCCATCAGCTTCGGATTGTCCGTCACCTTGATCTCCTTGTTCGGGCGTACCAGACCGTCCGGATCCATGAAATGCTTTTTCAGGAAATGGATGATGAGGTTTCTCGCGGTCCTGTCGTATGAGGGATATATCGTCATCTTCCCGAGGAAGTAAAGGGTCCCCGGATGGTTGAGAATCACCGAGGCTATCCCGTCCCAGAGATTGTCCATGGTGAACACCGACTTCGCCCCGGCCCTTGAGCTCTGGTATTCCGGAGCCACGAAAGAGCGGCCGAGCTCCATCACATGGGGCAGGTAATTCCTGATGAAATCGTCGGAGAAACGGTAAAGGTGGGAGGAGGTGATATTCGGCTGGCCGTCTTCCTTGAGGGAGACATCCGTGCCGAGGATGTAGCGGTAGCCGCCGATGATGGCCTGAGCATCCGGATCCCATACAATCAGCTGACTGTAAGGAACTTCCATGGTGTCGTACTCGTCCAGGTCGGCTGATTTGCCGGAGCTTGCCCCGGCCTCCCTGTAAGACACCTCCCGCAGGCGGCCTATCTCCATGAGGGTGTTGGGGGAGTCCTTCCCCGTCACTACATACAGCTCGTTGCCACCCTTGTTGGTGTCACCGATTTTTTTGTCTGGGGTAAGTTCCGCCTTGATCAAGGCGAGATCCACCGGCTCGATGATCTGTTCCATATCTTTAATTCATCAACTTCTTGTATTTGAATCGCTTCGGCTCAGTGTTGCCGAGCCTGGCCTTCTTGTTCTCCTCATATTCAGAGTAGTTGCCGTCGAAGAACACGACCTTGCTGTCTCCCTCGAAAACAAGTATATGGGTCGCTATCCTGTCCAGGAACCAGCGGTCATGGGAGACCACCACGGCGCAGCCGGCGAAATTCTCGAGGCCGTCCTCAAGGGCCCTTATCGTGTTGACATCTACGTCGTTGGTCGGCTCGTCAAGAAGCAGCACATTGCCCTCGTCCTTTAATGTCAAAGCGAGATGCAGCCGGTTCCTCTCACCGCCGGAAAGGACTCCGCAGAGCTTTTCCTGGTCCGCTCCGGTGAAGTTGAACCGCGAGACCCACGCCCTGGCGTTGATGTCCCTGCCGCCCAGGCGCACCCACTCGGAATTCCCGGCGATCGTCTCATAGACCGTCTTGTCCGGGTCTATGCTCTTGTGCTGCTGGTCAACGTATGAGATCTTGACCGTCTCACCAATATCTATCGAGCCGGCGTCAGGCTGCTCGATGCCCATTATGAGCCTGAACAGGGTGGTCTTGCCGGCTCCGTTGGGGCCGATGACACCCACGATCCCCGCCGGGGGAAGGGAGAAACTCAGATGCTCGAAAAGGACCTTGTCCCCGAAAGACTTGGTCACGTCGTCGAATACGATCACCTTGTTCCCGAGCCTGGGGCCGTTTGGGATATATATTTCCAGATTCTGCTCCTTCTCCTTGGTGTCGGCGGCTGCCAGCTTCTCGTACGCTCCGAGCCTGGCCTTCTGCTTGGCCTGGCGGGCCTTCGGGGCCATCCTGACCCACTCCAGCTCATGCTCCAGGGTCTTGCGGCGGCGGCTCTCCTGCTTTTCCTCAAGGGCGAGACGCTTCGTCTTCTGATCCAGCCAGGAACTGTAGTTGCCCTTCCACGGGATGCCCTCGCCCCTGTCCAGCTCAAGGATCCATCCGGCGACATTGTCCAGGAAGTAACGGTCGTGGGTCACGGCTATGACAGTGCCTTTGTACTGCCTCAGGTGGGCCTCCAGCCATTGGATGCTCTCCGCATCGAGGTGGTTTGTGGGCTCGTCGAGAAGCAGCACGTCGGGCTGCTGGAGAAGGAGGCGGCAGAGGGCCACCCTCCTGCGCTCTCCACCGGACAGCGTGGACACGAGAGCCTCCGGCGGAGGACAGTTCAGCGCGTCCATCGCCCTCTCGAGCTTTGAGTCTATCTCCCAGCCTCCGAGATGGTCGATAGTCTCGGAGAGCTCGCCCTGGCGCTCGATCAGCTTGTTCATCTGGTCGTCGTCCATCGGCTCCATGAACTTCATGGAGATCTCATTGTATTCATTGAGGGCATCCATGACCTCCTGGACACCTTCCTGGACGACTTCAAGGACGGTTTTTGAAGGGTCCATCTGAGGTTCCTGCTCCAGGTAGCCCACTGAATATCCCGGGGCCCAGACGACCTCACCCTTGTAGGACTTCTCGACCCCTGCGATGATCTTCAGCAGGGTGGACTTTCCGGAGCCGTTCAGACCGATGATCCCGATCTTGGCACCATAGAAGAAAGAGAGGTATATGTCCTTGAGAATTACTTTATTATTGTTCGGAAGGGTCTTTCCGACCCCGCACATTGAGAATATTATGGTCTCGTCAGCCATGGCGCCGTATCAGTGGGTTAATGCTGGTTTTCTCACAAATTTAATGAAATATTCAGAAAAATGTCATATATTGTGAGGAATTTAAATATTACAACCACATATCATTATCAGAATGAAACATATCCTATCCGGGTTGTCGACATTTGCCTTGTCGCTGATCCTTCTTGTGCCCTCCAATGCCCAGATTCTTGGTGGCCCCCACGGCTCCGATGACATGAAGATCGGTGTCGCCGGTTTCAGCTACCGTAACTTTTCCATCGACGAGACCCTCGCCATGCTCCAGAGCATGGACGTGAAGTACTTGTCAATCAAGGACTGGTGGCTTCCTCTCGACTCCACCAAGGAGCAGATGGACGCTTTCAAGGCCAAGTGCGCCTCCTACGGGGTTGACGGGTATATCCTCGGACCTATCTATATGAGATCAAAGGAAGAGGTTGACCGCGCTTTTGCCTACACGGAGCGCTACGGGATCAAGATGTTCATCGGAGTCCCTGACTACGATCTGATCGACTATGTGATCGCCAAGGTCGCCGAGACCGGCATCAAGGTCGCCATCCACACCCACGGACCGGACGGGGCCGCTTTTCCGAGCATCTACAAGATCATGGAACTTGTCAAGGATCCTTCCCTTGGCGTCGGCTGCTGCCTGGACATGGGCCACTCGGTGCGTAGCGGGGAAGACATCGCGAAGATTGTCAAGAAATACCATAAGTGGATTTATGATGTCCACATCAAGGACGAGACCGCTCCCTCAAAAGAGGGACAGACCTGGGAGATGGGCAGGGGAGTCATAGACTTCCGCCCCATCGTCAAGGCTCTCCGCAAGGTCGGCTACAAGGGCGTCCTTTCCATCGAGTTCGAGAAGAACGGGGACAACCCCCATCCCGGCGTGGCCGAGTCGGTCGGCTACCTCCGCGGTATCCTCGACGGGACGAAATGATATTTTTCCACCATTCAATATTATTAACACCAACCATTTATGAAAAGATTCTGTCTTTTGCTCCTATCCCTGCTGGCCACAACGGCCATCTGGGGACAGACGGCAGTCAGTGGTGTTGTCCAGGATTCGTCCGGACAGCCGATTGTCGGAGCGGGAGTCGTCCAGGTCGGATCCGCCACCAATGGCGTTATGACCAATCTGGACGGAGCCTTCTCAATCAGTGTTCCAGCGGGTTCCGTGCTGGAGATCTCCTGTGTCGGATATGTGACCAAGAGGGTCACCGTCGAATCCGCTCAGTCCAATCTTACGATCGTCCTGGATGAGGATTCGGAGATGCTCGACGATGTCGTGGTCGTCGCTTTCGGTAAGATGAAGCGCGAGGCCTTCACCGGCTCCGCCGCCACCATCAAGGCCGAGGAGCTGACCAAGGCCCAGAGCACCAACGCCGCCCAGGCGCTCGCGGGACGTATCCCCGGACTCCAGATCAACAACACCTCCGGTCAGCTCACGAGCTCTCCGTCCATCACCATCCGCGGTATCGGTTCCATCTATTCGGACACCCAGCCGCTCATCGTAGTGGACGGCATGCCTTATGACGGTGACCTGAACCTCCTCAACTCCAGCGATATCGAGTCCATGACCGTCCTCAAGGACGCCGCCTCGAACGCCCTTTACGGAGCCCGTGGAGCGAACGGTGTCATCATGATCACCACCAAGAGGGGCAGCACTGGCGACGCCAAGGTCACCTTCGACGCCAAGTGGGGTGTCAACTCCAATGCCCTCCAGCTGTACAAGACCACCAATACGGCCCAGTTCTACGAGACATACTACCAGACCATCTATAACCAGGCTATCCTCGACGGAGCCTCAGCGTCCGATGCCCACAAGAAGGCCAACAGCTATGTGCAGGGTTCCAGCACCGGTCCCGGTTACATGGTCTATACCGTCCCTACCGGACAGGACTTCATCCTCGAGGGCGGAAAGATGAACCCCGACGCCCAGCTTGGCGCTTTCCACACCTACAATGGCCAGACCTTCTGGCTCCAGCCTGACAGCTGGGAGAAGGAAGGCCTGAGGGATGGTTTCCGCCAGGAGTACAACGTCTCCCTCTCCGGCTTCGTGGGCGGCAAGGTCAACTACTTCGCCTCCCTCGGTTACCTTGACCAGCAGGGCATCCAGGTCGGTTCCGACCAGGACCGTCTCACCGCCCGTCTGTCCGCCGACTACCAGGCCAAGCCTTGGCTCAAGGTCGGAGGGAACTTCAACTACACGAAATATCGCTACCACAACACCGGTGAGGGAGTCCTCAATGCCGGTTACATTTGGCAGACCATCAAGACCCAGGCCCCTGTCTATCCTGTTTATCTCAGGGACGGAAACGGCAAGATCATGATCGACAAGTGGGGAGAGCAGATGTATGATTTCGCCCAGAGCTACGGCCTCAACAGGGCTGGAGGTACCGGCGGAAACTCCATCTTCGGCAACAAGTACACCTCCAACGGCACTGATGGTAACTCAATCACCCTGAACGGTTTCGCCGACATCAAGATCTTCAAGGACCTGACCTTCACGGTCAACGCCAGCGCCTACGACTACGAGCGCAAGGGCACCTACATCGACAGCCCGTTCGTGGACAACTACACCAACAGCTCCGACAACGGTTTCCTCTCAAGGTCCGCTGTCCGTACCTACACGTACAACACCCAGCAGCTGCTCAACTACAACAAGACCGTCGGGAACCACGAGATCAGCGCGATGCTCGGACACGAGTACTACAACTACAAGTACGAGGATATGTCCGTCTCCGGTAAGAACTTCGGTATCGACGGCGTGACCGAGCTCGGCGGTGTCCTCAATGTCAATCCCGACCCGTCTTCATCGGCCTCCGTGTACAATGTCGAGGGATATTTCTTCCGCGGCATGTACAACTACGCCGGGAAGTACTACGCTTCCGCCTCCTTCCGTCGTGACGCCTCCTCGCACTTCGCCAAGGCTCACCGCTGGGGTAACTTCTGGTCAGTGGGAGCGGCCTGGATCATCTCCAAGGAGAACTTCTTCAATGTTCCTTGGGTGGACAACCTCAAGTTCAAGGCCTCCCTCGGAAGCCAGGGTAACGACAACATCGGTAACTACCTGTACGCGACATCATATCTCATGATGAACAACAACAACCAGGTCGCTTACCAGTGGCGCCAGAAGGGTACCGAGGACATCACCTGGGAGACCAACACCAACTTCAACACCGGATTCGAGTTCGATCTCTGGAAGGGCCGCCTTACCGGTAGCATCGACTACTTCTACCGCAAGACTTCCGACATGCTGTTCCAGCTCAGCACTCCTCCGACCATCGGTTACAGCAGCTACTGGGCCAATATCGGTGACATGCGTAACGCCGGAGTCGAGCTTGACCTCCACTGGACTCCTATCGACCACAAGAACTTCAAGTGGCTTGTTGACTTCAATGTCTCCCATGTCCGCGACAAGATCCTCCGTCTCCCGGATGACCTCAAGTCCAATGTCGTTGACGGACATGCCGGATTCATCAATGAGGACACTTCCTTCATCTCCAAGTACCGCTACTACATAGGTGAGGGTCTTCCTCTCTACAGCTGGTACCTCAGGGAGTATGCCGGGGTTGACAAGGCCACCGGTCAGGCTCTCTACAATAAGTATGAGGTTGATGACAACGGCAACGTTGTCGGCGAGCCTACGACCACTTTCAACGCCGATGAGGCTACCTATCGTCTCAACGGTAACGCGATGCCTGATCTCTACGGAGGTCTCGGCATGACCTTCCAGCTTTACGGGTTCGACTTCTCATTCAACCTGACTTACCAGCTGGGCGGCACGGCTTACGACTACGCTTACCAGATTATCATGCACAACGGTAGCGGTCAACAGATCGGAACGACCTGGCACACCGACATCCTCAACGCCTGGACTCCTTCGAACACCGACACCAACGTCCCTCGTCTGAACCAGTCTGATGTCTATACAAGCTCTCGTTCTGACCGCTTCCTCGTGAGCGCCAGCTACCTCAACTTCCAGAATGTCAACTTCGGTTACACTCTGCCGTCCAAGCTGACCCGTCTCGCGAAGATCGATTCCGCCAGGCTTTACTGCTCGGCTGATAACCTGTTCTACATCTCCGCTCGCAGGGGCTTCGACCCTCGTTACTCGCTCGCCGGCTACAACAACATGTCGGCCCACAACCCGATCCGCACGATCTCCGGCGGTATAACTCTCACATTCTAAAACATGGATAAGATTATGAAAAGATATATTTGGACAGCGCTTGCGGCTTTCGCCCTCGCCTTCACCAGTTGTATCGAGGAGACCTATCCGACTGATTACGTCCTTGACACCCAGATCGCCCAGTCCGAGTCCGCTCTGAACGGTATGATGAACGCGGTCTATTCGACGTTCGCCTCCACGAACCCTATCAAGGACGGCAACATGCACTACGGTGCCATGAAGATCATGCTCGATCACGGGACAAGCTCCTTGTTGAACCCCGGTTACAACGGCTACAACACTATGCTCCAGTATTCCTACGGCAACTTCAGCTATTCCAACCGCTCACGTTGGCCCGTCGGACTGTACTATACCTACATCAAGGGTGTCAACGACATCATCGCCCTCTTCCCCGAGGGAACCGAGGTCACTGAGGCCCAGAAGGGCTACCTTGGCCAGTGCTACGCTTTCAGGGCCCTCTTCTATCTTGAGATTACCCAGATCATGGAGTGGAAGCAGCCCACTGATCCGGTGATCACTCCCAAGCTCAACAAGCCTCTCAACGATCTTACCAATCTTGGTGTGCCGATCGTGACTGAGAAAACCACGAGTGACGTGGCTTCCAACAACCCCAGGGTGACCGTTGACGAGGACTTTGACCTTATTCTCTCCGACCTCGCCGAGGCTGAGAAGTATCTCACCGGTTTCAACCGCACAGACAAGATCCAGCCCAACCTCGGAGTCGTTTACGGCCTGTACGCCCGCGCTTACCTCTTCCTCGCCTCCAGGGCCAAGAAGACCGCCGCCAAGTACACCGACGAGGCTGACCTTTGGAACAAGGCCTACCAGTATGCCCAGAAGGCCATCGAGACCTCCGGCTGCACCCCTCTGACCGAGGACCAGTGGCTGGATCCGATCAACGGTTTCAACAACCGCAACTCCCAGAACTCCTGGATGCTGGCCTACACCACTTCCGAGAGCAACTCTACAGCCTGCACCACAGACTGGAACCCCGCCAACACCATGGGTACCGAGACCAACTACATCGTCTATGGATGGAGGGTCGGCCGCGGTCTCGCCCGCCACTGGTACGAGAGGCTTTCAGACAACGACTGGCGCAAGAAGTCCTGGCTCGCCCCGAACTTCTTCTACGAGTCCACCAACCAGAAGCCCGGCGAGCCTTACCTCGTCGAGAAGGATGCCACCGGCAAGTTCATCAACAACAAGTGGAACTCCGTGGACAACATCTCCAACGACCAGGCCAACTGGTCCGACGAGTACACAGGCCGTCTCAACGATGGTTACAAGTATCCCCTGAACACCTCAGCGTCCTGGGTCCGCAAGCAGGCCAGCATCGCCAACGGCTTCCTCGGATGGCCTTGGCTCTACCTGAACCTCAAGTTCCGTCCCCACAACGGAGCAGCCCTCGACATCAACACCGGCGGGGCCATCGACTTCCCGATGATGAGGGTTGAGGAGATGTATTTCATCAAGGCTGAGGCCGCCCTCCACACCTCCGGTGTCGGCGCCGCCAAGACCGCCCTCGAGGAGATCGTCAGGACAAGGAACAGCTCCTACACCTGCGACAAGACCTCCGAGGCCGACGTCCTTGAGGAGATCATCTTCCAGAAGGATATCGAGTTCTGGGGCGAGGGTGTCAACTACTTCGACGACAAGCGCCTGGAGAGGGGTCTTTACAGGGCATACCACGGATCTTCCGTCACCCGCGTCCAGCAGCTCATCAACTGCTCCGGTGTGTTCCCCGGATGGACTCCTATGTTCTCCCAGACCGAGATGAACGCCAACAAGGCCATCACGGACTACAACACTCCGCTCAACGCCTACGCCAACTACCAGTACTGGACAGACCTCACCGAGGTGACCAGCCATTATGGCGAACCTCTTGATCTGGACAGCCTCCCGTTCTAATTTTAAATGAATGAACAATATGAAAACCAATAGATTAGTATCATTCTTGCTGATCGCTTCCTCCGCCTTGCTCCTCGGAGCTTGCAAGGATAACGATGATTACGGCGCCGATTTGAGCGGGCAGGGATTCTTCTCCCAGGAGACTCTCATCTACAGCCTCTCCGGCCAGTCCAGCATCTCCGTGCCTGTGGTCCGCCTCGGCACAGGCGGTGAGATCACAGTCAACATCAGCTCCTCCGGAGCCCCCGAGTTCACTGTTCCTTCCTCAGTCACCATCGCTGACGGCGACAGGATCGGAAGTGCCGAGATCACCTTCAACCCCTCGAACCTCGCTTACATGGAGTCGTACAATATCGACCTGTCCATCAACGGGTTCTCCTCTATCTACGGTTACGGCAACGCCAAGCTCCAGATCGAGAACCCGATGCCTGCGGATCTGCCTTATGCCTCTTATGGCACCGGTACGATCACAGAAGGCTGGTGGGGTGAGCAGGAGGACAAGGAAATGTTCTACCGCGATTGCGGCGGCGGCATTTACCAGTGCTACCTCCCTGAGTGCTGGGGTCATGACTCCGGCGCCGGCTACCCGGTCCAGGACTATGTGTTCTTCTGGGACACCAAGACCAACAAACTGTACATCCCGTTCCAGTTCATGGGCTGCGAGGATTGGTGCATCGGTGACCAGGGTTCCATCGCCTGCAAGTTCGGCGGCCCCGGCTACGGTGACGGTCTCCGCGTCTGGAGAGAGTACATCGACGGTGTCTATAAGACCGCTTCCTTCGAGCAGCCTCACTACGATCCCGCCACGAAGTCGTTCTACCTCTCCGACTCAGCCGCCTGCGATCCCAAGACCGGCAAGGTCACCTATGGCACCGCGGGCACTCCGGATGTGTTCAAGCTGAATTAATTCCGAATATCTTCAAAAGAGGGGCGGCCGGACTTTAGGCCGCTCCTTTTTTTTTGCTATATTTGTGTACCATTGATTTTTGACGATGAGACGGATAACCATTCTTTTCCTCGCCCTTTCGCTGGCTGCTTCTTTATATGCCCAGGAGGGCCTTTACAAAGTCGATGACGCTCTTTCTCCTCTCCCCGGTGGCAAGGCCAAAATGGAGGGGTATTTAGAGGATGACATCCTCCGCAGCCAGGAGAACTGGGCCAAGGGGGTGATGCCGTACGACAAGGTCGTCGAATTCTTCCGTACCGGCAGGAAGCAGTTCGCCCTCGGGGAGATGCCCGGGAAAAGCATCCGGACCAACTCCTTGTTGTGGCGCTACAGCAGGGATCCTCAGCTCAAGTCCTTGACGAAAGAAGTTGTCTATTCGTTGCTGGCGACAGCCAAGGAGAACGGCTCGATCAGCTGCACCCCGGTCGATCAGCAGCCAGGAGATCGCGACGGCGACATTTGGGAGCGGAAATATGTCCTCCTCGGCCTTAGCCAGTACTATCTTGATGTCGAGAAGGATCCGGTCGTCCTGGAGGCTATGGAGAAGGAGGCCCGCTCGGTTATGGACCAGGTCGGCCCCGCTCCGAAGAAAAGCATCACCGAACT
The DNA here is from genome assembly GCA_902780935.1 of uncultured Bacteroidia bacterium. Lineage (GTDB taxonomy): Bacteria > Bacteroidota > Bacteroidia > Bacteroidales > UBA932 > Cryptobacteroides. The sequence continues at coordinate 60,318 of CACZHP010000008.1, forward strand.
CGGGTGGAGTTCCACCAATATCGAGTCCTCCTCTATCCTTGAGCCGTTCATGAGGCTGTATTTCATCACCGGGAAGAAGGAATATCTCGACTTCGCCACTTACATCGTCGAGTCCGGAGGCAATGAAGGAAGCGACATCTTCGCCCTCCTGGAGGCCGGGACACCGATGCGGGAGGTCGGCAAGCCATATCCCAAAGCCTACGAGATGACCTCGGTGATGGAAGGACTCGTGGAATATTACCGGGCGACCGGCGACCCTCGTATCCTGAAGTGCATCACCAACTTTTTCAATGAGGTCAAAGACCAGGAAATCACGATTATAGGCAACGCCGGCACCGATGTCTATTGGCCGAAGCTGAACGGGGAAGGCTGGGGAAATACCGCCGCCGAGCAGACCAATCCTGACATCAAGAGGATGATGGAGACCTGCGTGGGCGTGACTTGGATGAAGTTCTGCTCGCAGTACCTCCGTTTGACCGGTGATCCTGCGGCGGTGGATTGCATAGAGAAATACGTGTATAACGGCCTTTTGGGAGCGATGAGGCCAGACGGGAAGGGATTCAGCTATGTCAATCTCCTTAACGGCTCCAAAGTCACCAATCATGGCTGGGGCATGAATATAGACGGGCTTCCGGTGACTTGCTGCAACCTTAGCGGCCCTACCGGCCTGGCGTATATCCCTTATGTGGCCGTCATGCGGTCAGCCGAAGGGCCGGTGGTGAACCTGTACAACAGGGGAGTATTCAAGACCGAGACTCCGGACGGGAGATATGTCTCCCTGGGGATCGACACTGATTTTCCAAGAAGCGGGGACGCCAAGATAGCGGTTTTCCCCTCCGGGAGCGGTAAGTTCACGATCAAGTTGTATATTCCTTCATGGAGCTCATCCACAACTGTTTCCGTGAATGGAAAGCCTATCCGGGACGTTCGTCCAGGAACCTATCTTCCACTCGTCCGAGACTGGAAAGCCGGTGATGAGATAATGGTTAGTTTCGACATGAAAGCGAGGCTGATTCAGGCTCCCGAGGGAAAGAATCCGGAGGGTAAATATTTCCAGGCCGTCCAGTGGGGACCCCTTGTGCTGGCCAGGGACGAGAATATAGACCCGGACTATGACAAGCCGGTGAGGATAATCGCTGATCCGGAAGGCATTGTGGATGCCAGGATCGTCGATCCGGAGCGTCCGGGAACGAGGATGCAGTTCATCGTCCCCACGACAACCGGCCCGATCAAAATGGTTGATTATTCCTCGGTTGACTGCTGGGAGGGAAGCCACATCCAGACCTGGCTCCCGTTGACAAGATAACTATTTGACCATGATAAAGATATTCTGCAAGAACACAGGCACCTCGAAAGAATTCGTCGAGGGGAGCTCGCTCGGAGAGATCGCAAGGGAGTTCGAGTTCGACAAGCCTTACGACATCCTAGCCGCCAAGGTGAACAATGTCGCCCAGGGGCTCAGGTTCAGGGTCTATCATAACCTTGATGTGGAGTTTCTGGACTACCGTACCTACACCGGGCGGAATTTCTATTGCCGCTCGCTCTGCTTCCTGCTTTACAAGAGCGTGAAAGACCTCTTCCCGGAAAGCCGCCTTACCATCCGCCGGCCTATCTCCAAGGGATATTACTGCGTCGTGGAGAAGGGGGACGGGACCACGCTCTGCGAGGCCGATGTGGACGCCGTCAGGACCCGGATGACCGCGATTGTGGATCAGGACGTGCCCTTCCGCCGCCATGAGACCAGGGTCGAGGACGCCATCAAGACGTTCACTGCCCTCGGCGCGATGGACAAGGTAAAACTGCTTGAGACCTGCGGGGACGTTTACGTAACATATTACACCCTCGACGGTACGGCGGATTATTATTACGACGAGCTCGTCCCGAGCGCCGGCTATCTGAAGACCTGGGGTGTCAGCCTTTATCATGAGGGGATCCTGCTGCGGGTCCCGGACAGGCACCATCCCGAGGATCTGGCTCCTTTCTTCGAACAGCCCAAAACTTTCGAGGTCTTCAAGGAGTCCCATAAGTGGAACAATATCATGGGCTTGGGCAGCGTCGGGGACGTTAATGAGTCCATCCTCAGCGGCAAGGCCTCCGACCTTATCCAGATCGCCGAGGCTCTCCAGGAGAAGAAGATAGTCCAGATCGCCGAGGAGATCGACCTCAGGCACCGGGATCCGGACAATCCGGTCCGGCTCGTGCTGATAACCGGCCCCACGAGCAGCGGAAAGTCCACTTTCTGCAAGCGTCTGAGCATCCAGCTGAAGGCTTGCGGCTTGCATCCGCTGTCATTTTCCACGGACGACTATTTCGTGAACAGGCTGGACACTCCGAAGCTTCCGGACGGCTCTTTCGATTTTGACAATTTCGACACCGTTGACCACGACTACCTCCAGAAGGATCTGCTGAAACTCCTTGCTGGTGAAGAAGTTGAGGTGCCGGAGTTCAACTTCGTCACCGGTCTTAGGGAGTTCAATGGCAAGAGGCTCAAGCTCGATGAGCAATCCGTGTTGCTCGTCGAGGGCATCCACGCCCTTAATCCCAAGCTCACGGATAAGGTTCCTGAAAAGGAGAAGTTCAGGATATTCATAAACACTATCACCTCGATCTCCCTGGACTCCCACAACTGCATCCCCACGAGCGACAACCGTCTGCTCCGGCGTATTGTCAGGGACTTCCTGAAAGGCGCCTTCACTGCCCGTGAGACCATCTCCAACTGGCCGAATGTCAGGCGTTCCGAGGTTCGGTGGATATATCCTTTCCAGGAGGAGGCCGACGTGCTCTTCAACTCCGCCTACCTGGCTGAGTTCGCCGTCCTTCGCTCCCACGCCGAGAGGATTCTCGCCACGGTCCCGAAGAATTGCAAGGAATATAGCGAGGCCAGCAGGCTCCTGAAATTCCTGCATTATTTTGTCCCGGTCTCCGACAGGGAAATCCCGCTGAACTCCCTGATGAGAGGTTTTATCGGCGGTGGAAACTTTTGATATTCATTAAATTACAAGATACTTATGATCACACCTTACAACCAGCGGACAGGCAACGAGTCCATAGTTTATTTCACCAGGGACCTTACCGCGAGAGGCCTGATCAAGGCCTATGAGAAGGTCTGCGGCAATATTACCGGCAAGGTGGGAGTCAAACTCCACACCGGGGAAAAGCACGGCCCTAATATCATCCCCAGATCCTGGGTCAGGAAACTCATTGAGAAAGACCTCCCGGAGGCCTCCATCATTGAGACAAACACCTACTACGATGGCGACCGTTACACGACCGAGCTCCATCGGGAGACCCTGAAGGTCAACGGCTGGACCTTCTGTCCGGTGGACATCATGGATGAGGAAGGAGTCGTGAATATTCCTGTTAAGGGCGGCAAATGGTTCAAGGAGATGTCCGTGGGAAGCCACCTTCTCAATTATGACTCGATGGTGGCGCTGACCCATTTCAAGGGCCACACCCAGGGCGGTTTCGGCGGAAGCGACAAGAACATTGGCATCGGCTGCGCCGACGGCCGGATAGGGAAGGCCTGGATCCACACGACTCCCGGCCAGCCGGACCAGTGGGATATCGCCAAGGAAGAGTTCATGGAGAGGATGACCGAGTCCACCAAGGCGACGATCGACCATTTCGGGAAGAATGTGACCTATGTCAACGTGATGCGGAACATGTCCGTCTCCTGCGACTGCGAAGGGCTTGAGGCAGAGCCTGTTGTGACCCCGAATGTCGGCATCCTGTCCTCGACCGACATCCTCGCGGTCGACCAGGCTTGCGTTGACATCGTTTACGCCATGACCGAGAGGCAGCATCATGACCTCGTCGAGAGGATCGAGTCCCGCCACGGTCTCCGCCAGCTCTCGTACATGAAGGAGCTCGGAATGGGCAACGACAAGTATATCCTCATCGACCTGGACAACGGCGGCCGCAGGATGACCGTAAAGGAGGCCGTCAAAGGACTGAAACCCTTTGTGCGTCACGGAAGATGATCTCGCGTAAAACCCGGAGCCTGGGCGTCGCCATAACCCTGGCAGCGGCTGCCCTCTTCCTCCTGGCCTTTAAGTCCGGAGGATCTGATGCCGAGGCGCATAAGCCTGTTGCGGAGCCGCTTCCGCTCGGAAGTGTCCGTATCACAGGCGAGAATCGCCTGACCTCGAACCGGGATCTTGACATACGGGCAATCCTCTCATGGGATGTCCGGAAATTCCTCTATAACTACCTCGACACCTATGGACTCGACACCTCAGGTTGCCCTCAACCTGAAGGTTGGGACTCTGTCGACACCAAGCTGAAAGGTCACGGGTCCGGGCATTATATGTCAGCGCTGGCACTCGCTTATGCGGGATGTGATGATCCTGCCTTGAAGGACAGCCTTCTTTCCAGGATGCGGATTATGGTGGATTGCCTGCGGGAGTGTCAGGAGAGGACCTTTGTCTATGACGAGGCTCTCGGACGTTACCGGGAGGCCAGGGACTACGCTCCGGAGGCCGAGCTCCGGGAGATGAAAGGCACCTGGGAAGCTTTCGACGAGTACAAGAAGTCTTTCTCTGAATATGGTTACGGCTACCTCAACGCTATTCCGGCGGCCCACTGCGCCCTTGTCGAGATGTACCGTCCCTACAACAATTCCGATTGGGTCTGGGCTCCGTACTATGTTGTCCACAAGCAGCTCGCCGGGCTGATCGACATAGCTACCCTTGTCGATGACAAGGCGGTTTCTCGGAAGGCTCTGAAAATAGCTGAAGACATGGGTCTTTGGGTCTGGAACCGATTGAAATACAGAACTTTCGTCGATAACTACGGGGATTCGGAGTCCCGCCGTTCCGTCCCGGGAAACCGCTATGAGATGTGGAACATGTACATTGCCGGTGAGGTCGGAGGAATGGAGGAGTCCCTTTCTAGGCTCTCGATGATGGTTCGGGACAAGGTTTCAGCCGAGCGGCTTCTCGAGGCCGCGGGCTTCTTTGACAGCCCTGCCTTCTTCGAGCCGCTGGCCCGGGGGGAGGATTCGATCCACGGCCGGCACGCCAACCAGCATATTCCCATGGTCATCGGGGCCCTGATGAACTATCGGGCCGGAGGTTCGAGAGTCTATTACGACATCGCGAGGAATTTCTGGGACTTCGTCCAGGAGGGCTACATCTACGCCACCGGCGGGGTGGGGGACTCGGAGATGTTCCGGGAACCGTTTACCCAGATGGCCAGCATGATAGCGAGCAGGACTCCGGAGATGAACGAGACTTGCTGCGCCTACAATCTCGCCAAACTGACCAAGGACCTGAATTGCCTCGACCCGGACAATGCCCGCTATATGGATTATTATGAGCGGGTTCTGTACAACCAGATCGTGGGTTCGATCCATCCTTCGGAGTATAAGGTGACATATCAGTACGCCGTTGGATTGAACGCCTCAAAGCCGTGGGGAAACCGGACTCCTCAGGAATCCTGCTGCGGGGGTACCGGGGCTGAAAACCATGTCAAGTACCAGGAGGCGGCCTATTTCGTCTCCAGGAATACTCTCTGGGTCGGGCTGTATCTGCCTTCGGAGGCCGTCTGGGACCGCCGCGGCGTGACCTTGTCCCAGGAATGCGAGTGGCCTGCGGAGAGGTCAGTCATCCGTGTCAGGAAATCCCGCCGGCCGTCCGGCTGGTTCCGCCCGGCCCGGTTCTCCATGAAGCTGAGGGTCCCGTACTGGGCCTCGGAGGGCTTCGACATCAAGCTTAATGGCAAGCCGTTGGCTCCCGCTTATACACCCGGCAGTTATATCGAGATCCCCCGCTGCCGCTGGACCCGCCGCGACTCCGTCGAGATCATCATGCCCTACGTCGAGCACATCGACTATGGCCCTGATCCCGTTGTCATCCAGAGCGCCCCACCTGTCACCCAGAGCGCCCCACCTGTCATCCTGAGCGCCCCACCTGTCATCCTGAGTGCGGCGAAGGATCTACGCGCGGCGAAGGATCCGTCCCCCGAGCGCCTCGGCGCCCTGATGCGCGGCCCGCTGGTGATGGCGGCGGTGGGAATCAAAAGCTGGGACGAGGCTGTTATTCATCTCGGCCCCGATGGCAAGTCTGCCTCCCAGCCCACCGTCCAGCCCACCGCCCAGCCCATCGCTCCCGGTAGCTCGCAGCCAGCTGTTCCCGCTGCCCCGACCGTTCCGTTCCAGTTTACCCTGGACGGCAAGACCTTCATCCCCGACTACCAGGCCGACACCTCCGTCACCCATTATCTGCGTATTTTGGAAACAGTTGATTTTTAATAATATATGCAAAACGCGTAGCTTATTTGGCTACGCATTTTTTGTATATTGTTGAATGTCAAGTAGTTTATAATAACATCATTTATTTGTAAATTTGTGCTGTAATATTTAATCAAATGAAACAGATAAGCACTGATAAGGCTCCGGCGGCGATAGGGCCGTACAGCCAGGCGATTGCCCATAACGGTTTGATTTTCGTGTCCGGTCAGCTTCCCATCGACCCTTCGACCGGCGCTTTTCCAGAGGGGGGAGTCGAAGCCCAGACCAGGCAGTCCCTCACCAACATCAAGTCGATCCTCGAGCAGGCCGGCTCAGGAATGGACAAGGTCGTCAAGACCACCGTCCTGCTTGCTGACATGGGCGATTTCGTCGCGATGAACGGCGTGTACGCCGAGTTCTTCAGCGAGCCTTATCCCGCCCGCTGCGCCTTCGCCGTCAAGACTCTTCCTAAAGGCGCCCTTGTCGAGATCGAGTGCGTCGCCGGATGCTGAGGACGATTCTCGGTAGGGTAGGGCGGTACAAGACCGCTTCCTTGCTGACCCCGGTCTGGACTACGGCCGAGGTGATTATGGGCGTGCTGATCCCGTACGTCACGGCTTACCTGATTGACAAGGGGATAAGCGCCGGGAATATGTCCGAAGTCTATAAATACGGCTGCCTGATGCTTCTGATGGCGTTTTTCAGCACCCTTTTCGGAATATTGGCGGCCCGTTTCGCCGCATATTCCTCGACGGGACTGGCCGCTAACCTGAGGGAGGCAATGTACACCAACATCCAGCGCTTCTCCTTCTCGGACATCGACAAATATTCCACAGCGGGCCTCGTCACCAGGATGACCACCGATGTGAGCAACATCCAGGGCGCCTTCCAGATGCTCCTGAGGATAAGCTTCAGGGCACCTTTGAACCTGTTTTTCAGCCTATTCATGTGCTTTTTCATCAACGGGAGGCTAAGCATCATCTTCCTGATCGCCATGGTGATCCTGAGTACCTGCCTGTTCTTCCTGATCAAGCGGGCCTCGAAGCTCTTTGTCAAGATATTCGAGAAATATGACGGCCTCAACGGGGTGATCCAGGAGAATATCTCCGGCATCCGGGTTGTGAAGGCTTTTGTGAGGGAGGATCATGAGCTCAGTAAGTTCGACAAGGCCGCCCTCTCGCTCTACAACCTCAATGTCAAGGCCGAGAGCCTGATGGCGCTGAACCATCCTCTGATGAACCTGGTGGTCTATGGCTGCATCATCTCGCTCTCCTGGTTCGGAGCCCACTACATCGTCGGCGGCACCCTCACCACCGGCCAGCTGACCTCACTTTTCGCTTACATCATGACCCTCATGACGTCGCTGATGATGCTTTCGATGATCTTCGTTCAGTTGACTCAGAGCGCCGCAAGCGGAAAAAGGATTGCGGATGTAATCAACGAGGAACCGGACATGTTCGATCCGGAGGATCCCATCATGGAAGTGAAAGACGGCAGCATTGATTTCAACGATGTGTTTTTTGCCTACACAAAAGGAGGCGACTACGCTCTGGAAGATATTGATTTCCATATAAATGCTGGCGAGACCATAGGCGTGATCGGAGGAACGGGCAGTGGGAAGTCCAGCCTCGTTTTCCTGATCTCCCGGCTGTACGATGTCTCTTCGGGGAGCGTCAAGGTGGGAGGGGTTGATGTCCGTGAATATGGGATGGAAGCCCTCCGCAGCCAGGTGGCAGTGGTGCTTCAGAAGAGTACCCTGTTCTCCGGGACCATCCTCGAAAACCTCCGCTGGGGGTGTGAGGACGCGACCCTGGAGGAGTGCGTGGAGGCATGCCGTCAGGCCTGCGCTGATGAGTTCATCGAGCAGATGCCTGATAAATACGAGACCTACATCGAACAGGGCGGCACGAATGTCTCCGGCGGCCAGCGCCAGAGGCTTTGCATTGCCAGGGCTCTCCTGAAACGCCCTAAAGTGCTGATCCTAGACGATTCAACCTCGGCGGTGGACACCGCCACTGATGCCAGCATCCGGGAGGCGATATCCGGGAAGATTGAGGGCCTGACGAAGATCATCATCTCCCAGCGGATTCTCAGCATTCAGGACGCCGACAGGATCGTCGTCATGGACGATGGCCGTGTCGTGGCCTTTGACAGCCACGAGAACCTCTTGAAAGACTGCGAGATATATAAAGACATATACGACATGCAGACTTCTGGCGGGGAGGCTGATTTCGACGAGAAAAAGGAGGTGGCCGCATGAGCGCCGCAGCAAAGATGCCGCCTGGAGGCGGCCGGATGAGAGGGGGAGTGAGGGAACCCCACATGTCCAGGGAAGACCTCAAGAAAAGCCTCGGGAAGGATTCCACGGTGTGGAGGCTTTTCCGCCTGATATTCAAGAACTACAAGATCCGTTTTGGAGTCGTGCTGGCCTGCATCGTGATCTCCGCTTTGACCACTCTGGCCTCGTCTCTTTTCACTCGGACCCTGATCGACGACTACATCGCCCCGATGCTCTCCCAGGCCGTGCCGGATTTCTCTCCCCTGGCCGGAGCCCTTCTGAAACTCGCCGCGGTGTTGCTGGTCGGTGTCGCGGCCTCATATTCGTACAATCTGATCATGTTTTTCGTGGGGCAGGGGACCATGCTGAAGCTTCGCCAGAACCTGTTTACCCACATGGAGGATCTTCCGCTGAGCTACTTCGACTCCCATTCCCACGGCGACATCATGTCGGTCTATACCAATGATGTGGACACCCTGCGTCAAGTGATCGGGAACACTGTCCCCAACCTCTTCCAGTCGCTGATCACCCTCGTCTCGACTTTCGTCTCCATGATCGTCCTGTCGATGCCCCTGACGCTGGTCTCCATCCTTATGGCGGTCCTGACGGTCCGGGTGACGACCGGCCTCGGAAAGATCTCCAGGGCCCATTTCGTCGAGCGCCAGAAGGCCTTGGGGGCCGTCAACGGCTTCATCGAGGAGATGGTCTCGGGGCAAAGGGTGGTCAAGGTATATTGCCATGAGAAAAAGGCGGTGGAGGATTTCGCAGCCCTGAACGAGCATCTACGCTCGAGCGCCTACAACGCCAACAAGATCGGCAGCATGGTGATGCCTATCAACGGGAATATCGGCAATCTTGGATATGTCCTCACCGCAGTCGTCGGGGCTCTTATCGCCATCGGCGGGGTGACGGCATGGTATATGTCCGGAATCGGGGGCGCGACCCTGACTCTGGGTACCCTGGTGGCATTCCTTTCGCTCCAGAAGAACTTCACGAGGCCGATCTCGAGCATTTCCAATGAGATAAACTCTATCGCGATGGCTTCAGCGGGCACTGACAGGGTATATAGCCTCCTGGACGAGCCGCAGGAAGTCGATGAAGGCAAGGTCACTCTTGTCAATACCACCGTCGCTCCCGACGGCTCCATCGTCGAATCTCCCGTCCGCACAGGCTCCTGGGCCTGGAAAGCGGTAGGCCTTTCAGGCCAACCATCTACCCCCCTGCACCCCCCAGGGGGACTGAGGGGCGTTCCCCTCAGACTCCCTGAGTCGCTTCGCTCCGAGTCGCCTGTGGCGGCCGAAGGCGATCTGGCGTCAGGTCTGGCAAGTCCAGGCCGTAGCCACCCTCGGCTCGTAAGAGGGAGGGGCCCGCTTGCGGAGCAAGTGGGAGGGGCCGAGCGGAGCGAGGAGTCTGGACTGCCAGAGCCTGACGCCGATGACTCCGGAGCGGCCTCCGGGCTAAGGGCGTACTCAGCCGCAGCGAAGCGAGGATGGACGCGCCCGTGTCCGGAGGGCCGTCCGGCAATAGCGGTATTGACACCATTACAGGGCTTGGTGAGCCTGGAGGATGTGGATTTCAGCTATGTGGAGGGGAAGCAGGTGCTGTTCGACATCAGCCTGACGGCGTATCCTGGGCAGAAAATCGCCTTCGTCGGCGGCACCGGAGCCGGCAAGACCACGATCACCAACCTCATCAACCGCTTCTACGAGATCCAGGAAGGCACCATCACCTATGACGGCTTCGACATCAGGCAGATCGACAAGGATTCCCTGCGCCGGAGCCTCGGGATAGTCCTCCAGGAGACGAAACTGTTCTCGGCCTCGGTGCTGGACAACATCCGCTACGGCCGTCTGGACGCCACGGACGAGGAGTGCAAGGCGGCAGCCAGGCTCGTCTATGCCGACTCCTTCATCCGCCGTCTGCCTCAAGGATATGACACCGTCCTCGCCGCCGACGGAGGCAACCTCTCGCAAGGGGAGAGGCAGCTTCTGGCCATCGCCAGGGCCGCCGTGGCCGATCCGCCAGTGCTGATTCTCGACGAAGCCACCTCCTCCATCGACACCCGCACCGAGAAACTCATCCAGAAAGGCATGGACTCCCTGATGAAGGGGCGCACCACCTTCGTGATCGCCCACAGGCTCTCCACAGTCCAGAACGCCAACTACATCATGGTAATGGATCACGGCCGCATCATAGAACGCGGCCGTCACGACGAGCTTCTCGCCCAGAAGGGCAAGTATTACGAGTTATATACCGGAAACCAGATTACGGCTTAACGCCTTTTCTTTGAGGACTTATGGAAGCAGTTCGGGACGGAACTCGAAATGCATCGTGTCGTAGTGGTACCACCTGGAACCTGAGATGAATCCGTGGCTCTCGAAGATGCGGATGATCTCCTCCGGGATCCTGTTCTTGTGCCCGATCCTGTCGAGTTCTCCGGCATCCGGGTTGTCCCATCTCCAGTAATTGGAATATTCGGTGTTGATGTCTATCGCTATGGCAAAGCTGTGGGCGCTCATCTGCTTCGCTCCCCGGACTTCCCGCCAGTTGAAGGAGGAAGCTCCCCGGCAATAATCATGGAACTCCTCCGGAAGCTCTTGAAGGTCAATGAATACGGCTCGGAGGCTGTCGGCGGCACCGCCTACCCGGTTGAAAGGAATCTTCTGCCCGTCAAACCATTTGACTGTCACCAGGTTAGCTTTGACAGCCTTCTCCGAATCCCCATAGATTCTCTTGAGAAAAGCCTCGCAGCGGATCCTTCCGGCATCCTGAAGGTAGTCCGGGGAATCATTTTCCCTGGAGTAGGGGATTGAGAACATGTCCTGGATGTCAGCGCCGGCCAGTTTCTCCGTAAAGGTCTTTTCCTTGCCGTCGTCAAAGATGATCGGATCCCCTTTCTTGAACAGGATCCTGCCCTTGGCGTAGCCTTTGACGAGGCCTTGATACGAAGATATTAATGTCCGCACCTCTTCTGGAACGTCGCTGTCCTCCGGACGGACAGGCCTGCCGCAGCCGCAGACCAGTATGGACAGCCACAGAAAAGCTATTGGTCGTATATTCATAATATAAAGATACGCGAAAATCGCTAATTATAACTATTTGTGAGGTACGGAATTTCAAGTATATTCGCGAAATCATATATAAACGGACATGACAATATTCAAAAAACCTTGGAAGCTGGCGGACGGGTTCCTGTTCGGAGGCGCTCTCGCCCTGCTCGGCTTCATCATCCAGATCGTCGCCGGGCCGGTGGACTGGGAGCTGATCGCCTCGCCGGTCAACCTGATCCTTCTGGCGGTGTTCCTGGCCTTCGTGGTAGCCGCCTTTCTTTTGAAAAGACGCTCCGGCTTTTTCGCGTGGCTGGGTTCCCCGGCAGCGGCCGTTCCCTCCATCGCATGGACTCTTGTGTTGACCATCATCATGGGTCTGACCGCCCAGGTTCCCCAGCGGGGCTGGCTCGGAAACATGATAACCTTCTGGCCTTTCGTGCTTTGCTACGTGTGGCTGACGGTGGTAGTGGGTCTGGTGGCGCTCAACCATTTTTTCCGCCTTGGCCGCTCCTGGAAGGAGATTCCCACTGCTCTGAATCATCTCGGACTTTTTGTGACCCTGGTCTGCGCCACCCTCGGGAGTGCCGACAAGCGTGAGTTGATGATGACCCTCCACGAGGGTGAGACCGTCTCGAAAGCCGAAACTGAAAGCGGAATGTCTTATGAAACAGGCGTTTCCGTCCGGCTGGACGACTTCACCATGGAAGTCTATCCTTCCGGCATGCCCAAGCGCTTCGCCTCGGATGTAGTCGTGACCGGGAGGTCAGGGAAGCAGACAACCGCCGTTATCGAGGTCAACAAGCCCCTCAAGGTGGACGGCTGGAAGATGTACCAGTACGGCTACGATGAGGAAGCCGGCACAGAAAGCGAGATGAGCGTCCTGCAGATGGTCAAGGATCCCTGGCTGCCCCTCGTCTATGCCGGAATATTCATGATGCTCGCCGGAGCCTTCCTTATGTTGTTCACCGGATTCAAGAAGGAGGAGTCGATATGATTTGGGAAGCTTTCATCTGGTTTGCCGCGGCAGCGGTGATCCTCTGGGCGGTCGGAGCCGCCTTAGCCTGGGTCGGGAAACGCTCTTCGGCTCTCATCAATTACGGTCTCGGAATATTGGTGTTCTTCTCCTACATCCTGGCGATGTGGATCTCGCTTGAGCGTCCGCCTCTCCGCACGATGGGGGAGACCCGCCTCTGGTACTCTTTCTTCATGGCCGTTGCCGGAATGATTGTTTATTGCCGCTGGAAATATAAATGGATTCTTAGTTTCAGCACGGTAATGGCTCTCGTGTTCATCTGCGTCAATCTCCTGAAACCGGAGATCCACTCAAAGGCGTTGATGCCGGCCCTGCAGAGCCCCTGGTTCGCTCCGCATGTCATTGTGTACATGTTCTCGTACGGGATGCTGGGAGCTGCCACGATCATGGCGCTTTACTTTTTGATATTCAAGAAAGAGAATACGACCGCCGAGGAAATCTCGACAGCGGACAACCTGGTGGTCACGGGTCTCGCCTTCCTGACTTTCGGAATGCTTTTCGGGGCTTTGTGGGCGCAGGAGGCCTGGGGAACCTATTGGGCTTGGGACCCGAAGGAGACATGGGCGGCTATCACTTGGATGGCCTACATGCTTTATGTCCACTTCAGGATAGCCCGTCCTAAAGACTGGTCAACGGCCATGTGGATCCTCATCCTAGCGTTCATCTGCCTGCAGATATGCTGGTGGGGCATCAACTACCTCCCTTCAGCCCACGCCACCTCCGTCCACGTCTATTAAGGGACTGTCATTCTGATTATAAGCGCCCTTTCTTTGTAGGCGCTTGATTGTCTTGTATTGAAACATGTTTGTTTGTTGCGGTAACATTTTTGTTAACCGGATCTTGCCCGCACCCTGAATCACAATTGTAGGATAATTGACGGGAATTTGTTAGATTTGTCTCCGCAATTAATAACCAATATCCAAAGAACAGTCCAGACATGTTCAAGATCTTGAAACGTCAGATGCTGACGCCGAACATCTGCAAGATGGTGGTGTCAGCTCCGAGGATCGCCAAATCAGCGCTCCCCGGGCAGTTCCTTATCGTCCTCGCAAATGAGGAGGGTGAGCGTATTCCTTTAACAATCAGCGACTACGATCGTGAGAAAGGCACGGTGACTATCGTCACTCAGTTGATCGGCGCTTCTTCCGCGGCTATCATCGCCAAGGAGGAAGGGGAATTCTTCCGCGACGTGGTCGGTCCTCTCGGCAATCCTTCGGCCTTCGTCAAGATGGACGAGGAAGCTCTCAAGGGGCAGCGATATATATTCATAGCTGGCGGCCTCGGCACGGCTCCCGTCTATCCCCAGGCCAAGTGGTTGCACGACAGGGGAATAGCGGTCGATGTGATCATCGGGGCAAGGACTAAGGACCTGCTGATCTACACCGAGGAGCTGGGCAGCGCCTGCGACAACCTCTACCTTTGCACGGACGACGGCAGCGTCGGGTTCCACGGAGTGGGTACTGCCTGCCTTGAGGATCTGGTCAATAACCAGGGGAAGGAATATACCCAGGCCGTGGCGATCGGCCCTATGATCATGATGAAATTCGCAACCCTTACCTGCAAGAAGCTGAATATTCCTATCGACGTGAGCCTGAATATGTTGATGGTTGACGGCACGGGGATGTGCGGGGCGTGCAGGGTGACCGTTGCCGGCAAGACAAGGTTCGCCTGTGTGGACGGGCCGGAGTTCAACGGCTACGACGTGGACTTCGACGAGGCGATGCGCCGTCTGGGACAATACAAGGCCGAGGAGGCAGAGGAAAAAGCTAAATACGTCAAGTGATATGGCAGAGAGGATTCCAAGAGTACCGGTCAGGGAGCAGGATCCCAAGGTACGCGCTCATAATTTCGAGGAAGTTTGCTACGGATATAACCTCGAGGAGGCGATGACAGAGGCTTCAAGGTGCCTCCATTGCAAGAATCCGCGTTGTGTGACCGCATGCCCGGTCAGCATCAAGATTCCCGAGTTCATTGCGAAGGTCAAGGAAGGCGATATCGCCGGAGCCGCCGCCATTATCGGCGAGGACTCCTCGCTGCCCGCAGTATGTGGCCGAGTCTGCCCGCAGGAGACTCAGTGCGAGGGCAGCTGCGTGCTGGGCGTCAAGGGTGAAAGTGTCGCCATCGGCAAGCTCGAGCGCTTCGTCGCCGACCATACTTTCGAGGGGGAAACACTATCCCCTTCAGGAGTCGGCTGCGCCTCTGAATCGGAGGTTCTGAGGAGCGAAGCGACGAATGCGGCATCAGCCGCAGCGTCGGAATCCCGAGCGATGCGAGGGATGGTAGACGCGGGGCCCCGAACCGAAGGTTTGGGGACAATCCCCCTGGGGGGTGCAGGGGGGTATAAAGGAACCGATAATGGCCACAAGGTGGCCATTATCGGTTCCGGCCCCGCAGGGCTCGCGTGCGCTTCCGACCTCGCGAAGTGGGGCTACGACGTCACGATCTTCGAGGCTCTCCACAAAGCCGGTGGCGTTCTCGAATACGGTATCCCCGAGTTCAGGCTTCCGAAAGAAGCTGTACTAAAGCGTGAGATAAACGAAGTTAAAGCATTAGGAGTCAAGATAGAAACTGATGTAATTATCGGTCGCACCGTCACTATCGACAGCCTGATGGACGACGAAGGCTTCGAGGCCGTGTTCGTCGGTACGGGAGCCGGACTGCCGAAGTTCATGGGCATCCCCGGAGAGAACCTAAACGGAGTTTTCTCCGCCAACGAATTCCTGACCAGGAACAACCTCATGAAAGCTTTCCGCGAGGATTATCTCACCCCGATCCACGCCGGCAAGAAATGCTGCGTCGTGGGCGGAGGAAACGTCGCTATGGATGCCGCAAGGACAGCCTTGAGACTTGGTGCCGACACATCCATCATCTATAGAAGGACCGAGGTTGAGCTTCCTGCCCGTAAGGAGGAAGTCCATCATGCCAAGGAAGAAGGAGTTGATTTCCAGATGCTTACCAACCCCGTTGAGATTATCGGCGATGAGAATGGCTGGGTTAAGGCCCTGAAATGCATCCGGATGGAACTCGGAGAACCGGACGAGAGCGGACGCCGCTCACCTGTCCCTATTCCAGGCTCGGAGTTCGAGATTCCTACCGAAACGGTCATCATGGCTCTTGGAACCGCTCCTAACCCGCTCATAGTTAACACTACGAAGGGGCTTGAGGCGACTCGAAGAGGCGGTCTCGTGGCTGATGACGAGGGTCGCACCACCCGTCCTGGAATCTTCGCTGGTGGAGATGCTGTGACCGGAGCGGCCACTGTCATACTCGCGATGGGTGCCGGCAGAAAAGCCGCGAGAGCCATTGATGAGTATCTAAAGACCAAGTAATATGCTGATGCTGACTATAGCCGCTGTGGCGCCGGCTCTGATCCTCCTCTGGTACGTCTACCATAAGGACACTGAGCCGGAGCCGCGGAACCTGATATTCAAGGGCTTCTGTTTCGGCGGCCTGGCGGCGTTGGTCTCCACGCTGATCTCGGGGCCGCTCCTCAACATGGGATTCTATACGACCGAGCCCACCACCCTGGGCGAGGCCGTGCGGATTGCCTTCTTCGGGGCGGCAATTCCTGAGGAGACTGCCAAGCTGTTGATGCTCTGGCTGTTGCTGCGCAATTGCGCCGAGTTCGACGAGCGCTACGACGGGATTGTCTATGCCACGACGGTGGGCCTTGGCTTCGCCGCCTTCGAGAACGTCATCTACGTCATCAGCGCCGGTGCGAACTGGGTTGATGTGGCGTTCTCCAGGGCCCTGTTCGCCGTGCCAGGCCATTTCGCCTTCGCAGTGACGATGGGGTATTACTATTCCCAGTACCATTTCAGGGGCAAGGAATATGAAGGGGCCAAAATCAAGATGTGGCTCTACCCGGTGATCCTTCACGGGGTCTATGACACGCTTTGCTTCTTTAGCGAGCTTAGCGAGGCGCTGTCGCTGCTCATCACGCTGGTCCTGATCGCCTTCTGCTTCTGGCTCTTCAAGAACACCAGGGCGAGGATCCTGAAAGCGGCGGCCGAGAATGAATATGTCGGCTCAGGCCGCTCGGTCCGGGAGAACGGCTACGACATCGACCGCGACTGGACCGGTCGTCCAGACGACCAGTAGAGATCAGAGCAGGTGGCCGAGGAAGCGGGCTTTGTCTGCCTCTGACATGCCTCGGCGGGCGGCGTAATCATCTATTTCTGAAGACGATAGGTGACGAATCTCGGGGTAGGATGCCTCGGGATGAATGAATATTAGCCCGCAGATCGATGCCTCCGGAATCATCGCGCAACTGTCCAGAAGGGTGATGCCCAGACCGTTCGGAGAATCCGTCCCGAGAGAACCACCGTCGTCAGGTCGGTAAGACCGGTCTGAGGAACCGGAAGCGTCGAGCAGCCGGAGAATATCCCTTTTCAGGGTGTGGTCCGGACAGCTGGAATAGCCGGCAGCCGGTTTGATGACTTTGAACCGGGAACTGCCGGTAGCGGAGCCACCCGCCAAACCTTCAGGAATGGAGGCCTTCACATATTCGTCAAGCCATCCAGACGCAGCTTCTGCCAGCGTCAGGACCACTGCCCGCCGCACCATGCCGCTATCGTCCGGTTCCTCTCCGGCGGCCCCGCCGTAATGAACGCTGATCGCGAACATACCCATGGGGGAGTCGAATCCATATTCGGAAGGTGCGACGAAGTCGGCGAGGGAGAGGCCGCCGGGAGTGCCGTCAGGGGAAGAGGGTTGCCTGAACATCGGCAGGCGGAAGTCCCGGGAGATGATGTCGTCACCCTCGGAATGGGCCAAGTCGAACCTGGCCGAGATGGTTATCCGACAGCCCCCACCTGAGCGCAAGTCCTTCAAGACCGCCTCTCCCTCGGATCTTAATCGCATGAATTCCAGGTGGTTCCGGTCGGCTCTCGCCCCAAGGATCGTGGCGTACATCCTCCAGTCGAAGAACGGCTCGACATCCTCGACAGAAAGCCCCCTCGCCCGAATATCCCTAAAAGGATTCCCCTTGATATAGCTGTCCGCAGACCAGGTCGCCGGCTGCCGACATTGCTGTTGGCGACCATTTTCCCGGATAGGGCGCGAAGCGCAGGGAGACGACGGCAATGTCGGAGCCGGCTTACCTTCTTGCGCGAAGCGTAGCGAGCCAGGACCGGTGCTTGCCGCCGCATCACCATTCTCCGGTCTTGCCCGCCTCTGCCCGGTTGTCTCGTACGCCTCCCGAAGCGCCCTTTGCCGCTCATGCTCAGCAGCTTCCGTCGCCTCCCTGTCGCTCACCAGCTTGCTCGCCAGCACCGCTGAAGCCGAAGCGTCCGCCCCATAGAAGACATGCCTGTAAAGCGGAGCGAGCTTCACCGCCGTGTGGATCGCCGAAGCCGCCGCTCCGCCGACGAGAAGGGGAGTCTCCAGCCCCAGCGCCTCCATGTCCTTGCAGAGCAGCTCCATCTGGTAGAGCGACGGAGTGATCAGCCCGCTGACGCCGATGATGTCAGCCCCGGTCCGGGCGGCCTCCTCCAGAATCGTCTCCTTCGGGACCATGACTCCGAGATCCGTAACCTCGAACCCATTGCAGGTGAACACTATACCAGTGATATTTTTCCCTATGTCATGTACATCGCCCTTGACGGTGGCCAGTAGCGCCTTGGGTCTGTCGGTGATCTCGGAGGAGCCTTCAGCCAGGTATGGATGGAGCAACTCGACGGCGGTTTTCATGGTCCTTGCGGACTTGACGACCTGCGGCAGGAACATCTTTCCGGCCCCGAACAGCTCGCCGACACGGGCCATGCCATCCATCAGGGGGCCGTCGATCACCTTGAAAGCCTCGCCGCCATATTGCCCAAGGCACTCCAACAGATCCGTCTCCAATCCTGAAGCGTCACCCTTCACCAGCGCCCTCTTTATCCGCTCCTCGACGCTTTCTGTACCTGGTTGCGTGTCGCCGGATAGCATGTTGCCTGGTTGCGTGTCGCCGGAGGGAGTATTGGTGAGTCCAACCCATGCCACCCTCGGCACTGTAAGAGGGGGGACCGGAGCGGAACGAAGTGAAGCGAGCGGTGGGGCCGAGCGGAGCGAGGCGGTTGGACCACCAATACTCCCTCCGGCAGATTGCATCTCTTGGGCATATTCGATCAGTCGCTCGGTGGCGGCGGGATCGGAATCCAGGATGACGTCCTCGACCCTCCGGAGCAACTCCGGCTCGATCTCGTCATAGATCTTGAGCATCCCAGGGTTCACGATCCCCATGTCCAGGCCGGCATTGATAGCGTGGTAAAGGAAAACCGTGTGCATAGCCTCCCGGACAACGTTGTTGCCCCTGAATGCGAAGGAAAGGTTCGATATGCCTCCTGAGGTCCGGCAGCCCGGCAGATTATGCTTGATCCATCTGACCGCCTCAATGAAATCGGCGGCGTAGCGGGAGTGCTCGGGAATGCCGGTTCCGACCGGCAGGACGTTAACATCGAATATTATGTCTGTTGGGGAATATCCCGCCTTTTCCGTCAAGAGTGAATATGCCCTCTGGCAGATCGCGATCTTCCTGTCGTAGGTCGTGGCTTGGCCTTCCTCGTCGAATGCTATGACGATTAAAGCGGCTCCTAAAGCCTTTATCTCACGTGCTTTAGACAGGAATATTTCTTCTCCTTCTTTAAGTGAAATCGAGTTGACGACGCACTTGCCCTGGGCGTTCTTCAGGCCGGTTAGAATGGTGTCCCAATGGGAAGAGTCGATCATGATCGCCGCCTTCGCTACCTCGGGTTCTCCGGCTATGTGCCGCAGGAAGGTCTCCATCTCTTTGGCGGAGTCGAGCATGGCGTCATCCATATTGATGTCGATGATCGAGGCGCCGTTCTCTATCTGCCCGGCGGCGATCCGCAGCGCCTCCTCGTAGTCTCCGGCGGCGATCAGGCGCGCGAACTTCCTTGATCCCGCCACATTTGTCCTCTCCCCGACATTCGTGAAGTTCCTGCTCCGGTCAATCTCCACACTCTCCAATCCGCTAACGTACAATGGCTTCCACGAATTCTCTGTCGAGCCGTGGAGGCTAGTGGTGGTCCAACCGCCTCGCTCCGCTCTTCGGCTCCGCTCAGGGACCGCTCGGCTGATGCCGACTTCTGAAAGACTTTTGGCGGCAGGAGGAGACACTGAACGGCGAGGACCGTGGACGCCCTCGTCACGCAAGAGGGAGGGGCCCATATCGCAGGAGAGGGAGGGAAAACTTGTTTTCACGCACTCTCCAAGAGATGGGAGGGGCCGCCGCCAGTGTCTCCTCCTGACATGCCGGGACGGTTCTTGGTGGAAGGTCCTTGACGGCGGCGGCGATGGCGGCGATGTGGGCGGGGGTTGTGCCGCAGCAGCCACCGACGATATTGACAGACCCCTGCAGGGCCATCTCCCTGACGGCCTCTGCCATGACCTCCGGCGACTCGTCATAAGCCCCCATCGCGTCCGGAAGGCCAGCGTTGGGGTAGCAACTGACAGCGCCGTCCACAAAGCGCGCCACTTCAGCGATCAGAGGAATCATCTCCCCGGATCCCAGCGAGCAATTAAGCCCGAAAGAGAGGGGCGAGCAGTGCTGGATAGAGCGGTAAAATGCCTCCGGAGTCTGTCCGGTTAAAGATCTTCCCGACTTGTCACCGAGCGACAAGGAGACCATGATCTCGGAGATATTGTCAATATGCGAAGCGGCGTAAATCGCCGCCTTGGCGTTAAGGGCGTCGAAACATGTCTCGAGCAGCAGCATATCCACGCCCCCCGCGATGAGAGCCCTTATCTGCTCCTCGTACGCCGAGGCCATCTCGTCGAAAGAATATGGCCGGAAAACCGGGTCGCCGATGTTCTGTGGCAGCGTCAGGGACTTTCCTGTCGGTCCGACGCTGCCTGCCACCCAGACCTTCCGTCCGGCCTTGTCCGCGGCCTCCCGGGCCAGCCTGGCGGCAGCCTCAGCCATGTCCGCCGCTCTGTCGGCTAAACCAAGTTCTGCTTGTGATATCTTATTGGCTCCGAAAGAGTTGGTCGTTATTATTTCAGCTCCGGCTTTAATATATTCAGAATGGATCTCCGCAATGGCTTCAGGGTTCGTGAGATTGAAAAGCTCACTGTTGCCTTGGAGCCCTCGCCCCTGCAGGACGGTACCCATGGCGCCATCCAGGATCAGGATTCTCTCCCTTAATGCCGTCCGAATGTCCTCCATCGCCTAGAAACAATTCCTCAGCACTTCGGCCACATTTGCGGCTTTGCCCATAGTGTAGAAGTGTACGGCCGGAACACCGTGGGCCAGAAGGTCCCTGCACTGGGCCTCACACCACTGCTGCCCGATCTCGTAAATGGCTCTCTTGTCGTCCTTATGCGCCTCGATCTCCTTGGTCAGGACCGGCGGGATGTCGATCGAGAAAGCCTCTGGGATGGTTTTCACCTGTTTGTAGGTGGATAACGGCTTTAGCCCGGGGATGATCGGGACGCTGATCCCGGCCTCCCGGCAACGGGAGACATATTCATAGTACACCTCGTTGTCGAAAAACATCTGGGTGACCATGTAGTTGGCCCCGGCCTCCACCTTGCGCTTCATGTTGACGATGTCGTCCTCCAGATTCGCGGCCTCGAAATGCTTCTCCGGGTAACAGCCCACACCGATGTTAAAGAATCCCTCGCAGCCGTTCTCCCTCTCGAACCGCCGGATGGCCTCCACGAGCTCATTTGCATGGGAATATCCCCCTGGAGTGGGTGAAAAGCGTTTTTCCCCGGTGAGGCAGTCTCCCCTCAGGGCCAGCACATTGGAGATCTCCATGAACTTGAAGTCCTGGAGCTGGAACTCGATCTCCTCGGCGGTGGAGCCTCCGCATATGATATGCGGCACTACATCCACCTTGAACTCCGATTGGATCGCGCCGCAGACGGCGCTCTCGCTCACGCGCTTGCGCACAAGACGCTTTACGAAACTTCCGTCCGGACGCTCCTCGAAGGCCACCTCGTCCCGGTGGCAGGTCACATTGATGTACCTGGGATTAAACTCCATGAACTGCCGGATCTCATCCAGCAGTTCAGATTTGCTCATTCCCTTCAGCGGAGGGACTATCTCCAGGGATACGTATGGTTTTGAATTCTTTGTCAAGTTCTTTGTATTTTATCCAAAGATAATGTTTTTCAGATTGATTTGAAAGCCTGGTCGAGGTCGGCGATAATGTCGTCGATATGCTCGACTCCTATTGAAAGACGAATTGTCGTCGGTGTAATATGTTGTTGCTCAAGTTCTTCCGGTGTCATTTGGGAGTGCGTCGTGGAAGCCGGATGGATCACCAGGCTCTTGACATCGGCCACATTAGCGAGAAGAGAGAAGATCTTCAGGTTGTCGATGAATTTCCATGCCTCTTCCTTGCCGCCTTTTATCTCGAAGGTGAATATCGATCCTCCGCCCTCCGGAAAGTACTTCTTGTACAGGGCGTTGTCCGGGTGGCTCGGCAGCGAGGGGTGGTTGACCCTGGCCACCTTCGGGTGGGACTCCAGATAACTCACGACCTTGAGGGCGTTTTGGACATGGCGCTCGATCCGCAAGGGGAGGGACTCTACGCCCTGAAGCAGGATCCACGCCGAGATAGGGCTGATGCAGGCTCCTGTGTCCCTCAGGATGACAGCCCGTATCCTCGTGACGAAGGCGGCCGGTCCGGCCACATCGGCGAATACCGCCCCATGGTAACTTGGATCGGGCTTGGCGATGGAGGGATACCTGTCCGCGTTCTTTTTCCAGTCGAATTTTCCTCCGTCCACTATGACACCTCCGAGAGTGGTCCCATGGCCGCCGATAAATTTGGTGGCGGAATGGACGACTATGTCGGCTCCATGCTCCAGAGGCCTGAATATCAGAGGTGCGAAAGTGTTGTCCACAATCACGGCTATCCCGTGGGCGTGGGCCACTTTTGAAATGGCCTCAAGGTCGGTCACATCCGAGTTGGGGTTCCCGAAAGTCTCGGCGTAGATGGCTTTGGTGTTGGGCTGAATGGCTTTCTCAAGAGCCTCCAGGTCGTTGACTTTCAGGATGGTGTTGCTGATCCCCTGAGTGGAGAGGGTGTGGGTGATGAGGTTGAATGAGCCTCCGTAGAGGTTGTCGGCCGCGATGATGTGGTCGCCCGCGCTGGCTATATTCTGGAGGGCGTAAGTCACGGCCGCGGCGCCGGAGGCTACCGCGAGGGCGGCGACACCTCCTTCCAGGGCCGCTATCCTTGTCTCGAAAACGTCCTGGGTGGAGTTGGTGAGCCTCCCGTAGATGTTGCCGGGATCCCTGAGGCCGAACCTGTCGGCGGCGTGGGCGCTGTTATGGAACACGTATGAGGTGGTCTGGTAGATGGGAACCGCTCTGGAGTCGCTGACTGGATCCGGGGTTTCCTGACCGGCATGGATAGCTAAGGTCTCGAGGTGTAATTTAGTCTCACTCATGATGTTGTCTGTTTGAAACAGTACTTTCGCAAAGGTATTGGGTTTGGAAAATGATTCCAAGAAGTTGCGAAACTTTGGGAAATTTTACTATTTTTGTATTAATAAATAGGAATATTTTCGGAATTATTCCGGGCAAACAGGAGATTACAGAATTTTTTAACTATGAACGGATTGGATGAGAAAGACGTCGCCATTCTCAAGGCTCTTCAGGAGAACGCCGACGTGACTAACAAAGAACTGGCCGCCAAGGTGCATCTCTCTCCCACGCCTGTTTTCGAGAGGGTCAAACGCCTTCGCGAGCAGGGCTATATCAAAAAGGTCGCGGCTGTGCTGGACACCGACAAACTGGACTGCTCGTTTGTGGCGTTCTGCTTCATCAAGCTCAAGCAGCATACTTTCGAGAACGCGAAGGCGTTGATGGACGCAGTGCAGGATCTGGGCGAGGTCGGGGAGTGTTACAACATCTCCGGCGATTATGATTTCCTGATGAAAGTTTATGTCTCAAGCATGAAGGAGTACCAGAGGTTCGTTCTCCGGATCCTGGGCGACCTGGATTGCATCGGGGGGCTTAACAGTTTCTTTGTCATGGGGGAGGTCAAGAGTGGAGCTGGGGTTCCGGTGAGGGTTGTTAAATAGCTTTGAATATGGAAATTAAACCTATAGCATATTTTCGGTCACCGTTTCCGGGGAAGTTCGGGATCCCGCGGCAGGCGGGCCTGGCTCCGGCCCTTCGCGGCCGTATCGTCTTCGAACCCGCATACCGCTCCGCCGACGCTCTCCGCGGCCTCGATGGCTTCGACTACCTTTGGCTGATCTGGGAGTTTTCTGGGAACCGGCCGACTTCTGCCAGCTCGACTGTGTCGCTTCGCTCCGAGTTGCCTTTGGCGGGGGCTTCTGCCAGTCTGGCAGGCTCAACCCATGCCACCCTCGGCACTGTAAGAGGGGGGACCGGAGCTTCGCTTAGCGAAGCGAGCGGTGGGGCCGAGCGGAGCGAGGCGGTTGAGCCGCCAGAGCTGGCTAAAGCCGTAGCGTTCCAGGCGACGGTAAGGCCGCCGAGATTGGGAGGGAACCGGCGGGTGGGGGTGTTCGCGAGCCGGTCGCCGTTCAGGCCCAATCCCCTCGGACTGTCCTCTGTCCGCCTGGAATCAATTGACTATGAGGCGAAAGGACCAGACGGGAAGCCGATAGGACCGGTGATCAATGTCCTTGGGGCTGACCTTATGGACGGCACCCCGATCTATGACATCAAACCCTATGTCGAATACGCCGACTCCCATCCGGGAGCCCGGTCTGGCTTCGTGGACGCTGAAGGATGGGAGCCGCTGGAAGTCGAGATCCCGGAGGGCCTGGTGCCTGACGGCATGTACCGCGAGTCTCTCGCCCAGGTCCTTTCCCTGGATCCGAGGCCGAGGTACCACGATGATCCCAGGAAAGTGTACGGGATGGCCTTCGGGGGCAGGGATGTGCGTTTCTCGGTGGATGGAAAGACCCTCAAGGTAATATCAATAACATGATTAAAAAGTATCAATTCACATTGTTAAACCGACGGATATATTACAATTGTTGAGAATAATGTTGATTTTGTTGAAAAAATGTAATATATTTAAACCCGATAAAGAACAATAATGAAAGGAAATATATTGATAATCAACACCGGTTCCACGACCACCAAACTGGGTTATTATTCGGACGGGACCAGGGTTTTCGACGAGAAACTGGAACACACGGCGGAGGAAGTCGCAAAATACGCCTCCGTGATGGATCAGAGCGACATGCGTCGCCAGGCCATCAAGGACTTCATGAAGTCAAGGGGGATTCCCCTCGAGGATGTCGATATCGTGATGGCCAGAGGAGGATTGATCACCCCCGTCATCACCGGAGTGTACTATGTCAACCAGGACATGAGGGATGTCCTCATGTCTTGCAGGGACGGTCGCCACGCCTGCAACCTCAGCGCCATCCTTGCCGACGACATCGCAGGAGAGATCAACGCTATCCGCGACTCCAAGGGCCTGGTGCCCCGTTTCGGCAGGACCGTCGCCTATATCGCCGACCCTCCGATGGCCGACGAGATGCTTCCCGAATGCAAGATGGGCGGCATCCCCGAGTTCACCCGCAAGACCCTTTTCCACGCCCTCAATTCAAGGGCCATCGTCCGCCGTTACCTCCGGGAGCATGGCAAGACGGTCAATGACGTGACCCTTATCGTAGCCCACATGGGTGGGGGAGCGACAATATCCCTTCACCGCAACGGACGCGTGATAGATGTCAACCACGGCCTTGGTGGAGACGGCCCAATCACTCCCGAGAGAGCCGGCTGCTGCCCTCCTTTCGAGCTGATTGACATGTGCTTCAGCGGCAAGTACACCAAGGAGGAGATCAAGACCAAGCTGGTCGGAAGGGGAGGAGCTGTGGCGTATTTCGGAACCAACAGCATGGTGGACGTGGAGAATATGGCCGCCGCCGGCAACGAGCTCGCGATCATCTTCCTCAAGGCTTATGTGCTGAATATTTGCAAGTACATCGCCTCGATGTCCGCGACCGCGGACGGCAAGGTGGACGCCATCCTCCTTACCGGAGGCATTGCCCACAGCAAGAAGATAATGGATGACATCAAGGCCAAGATCGGCTTCATCGCTCCCGTGGAGGTGTTCCCGGGAGAGGACGAGATCAACAGCCTGGCCGAGAACGGCTACATGATCCTCTCCGGCGAGACAAAGATCCACACCTACAACAAGGATAGGATCATCGAAGACTGACACACTAACTAATAACCATAAGAGATATGCCTAATATAGATTGGAACAACTTATCATTCAGCTACACCCGCACCAGGACTATCGTGTATAGCCGCTGCGTGGACGGCAAGTGGGAGACTCCGGTCGTGACCGAGGACTTCAACCTGGTCCTCAACCCTTTCGCTGGCGTGTTCCATTACGCTCCTTCCTGCTTCGAGGGCCTGAAGGTCTTCCGGGGCGTTGACGGCAGGATCAGGATGTTCCGTCCGGACATGAACGCCAAGAGAATGGAGAGCGGGGCGAGATACCTCGACATGCCCTATCCGTCTGAGGAGATGTTCATAGACATGTGCGTCCGCTGCGTCAAGGGCAACATGGAGTTCATACCTCCCTATGAGGCCTCAGGAGCGTCTCTGTATCTCCGCCCGGTCCTTTTCGGCTGGAACCCCCAGCTGGGGATTCGCTCCGCGAAGGATGTCATGTTTGTTGTGATGTGCTCCCCGGTCGGGACATATTCAGGAGACAAGAGCCTGACTCCCGCCACCGCGGTGATCTCCCGCAACTATGACAGGTCCGCCCATTTCGGATCCGGCGGCTACAAGCTCGGAGCCAACTACGCCCAGTCACTCCACGCCTACAACGTTGCCCATAACGAAGGCTACCGGGAGCTCCTGTTCCTGGACTCCTCCACAAAGGCCACCATCGAGGAGTTCGGCTCGTCCAATTTCTTCGCCATCAAGGGCGACACTTACATCACTCCCGACTCCCACAGCGTCCTTCCCTCGATCACTAACGACAGTCTCCGCATTGTCGCCGCCGACATGGGCATGAAGGTTGAGAAACGTCCTGTCTATGTCGAGGAACTAGCTGGTTTCGATGAGGTTAACTCCTGCGGAACCGCTGTCGTCATCACTCCTGTGTATTCTATCGACGACAAGCCCGCCCTGGAGAGTCCCGAGGTGACGCACCGCTATACCTTCGGCTCGCCGGACAAGTGCGGGGAGAAGAGCGAGAAACTGTACCGCAAGATCATCGGCATCCAGAAAGGCCTTGAGCCCGATCCGAGGGGCTGGTGTATCTTCATCGAGGAATAAGACCTGACGATGATTGACCTCGACGCCATAGAGGCTGTTCTCCGGGACGGTGACGCTGACGAGGCCATACGGCTTCTTCAGTATCACATCAATGTCTCCAAGGCGCCTTCCGACAGGGCTTACTACTTGCTGGGCAACGCGTTCCGCAAGAAAGGTGACTGGCAGGGAGCGATCAACAACTACCTCGAGGCGATGGCCATCAATCCGGAAAGTCCGGCGAAGAACGCGTACGCTATCGCCAACGACATCCTGGACTTCTATAACAAGGACATGTACAATCAATAATAACACTTAAGGTATTATGGCTAAAATGAAAGGGGCGACCGTCGTCGACACCGAGAGATGCAAGGGATGCAACCTCTGCGTCGTCGCCTGTCCGCTCGACGTACTCGCCCTCACCAGCAAGGAAGTGAACCGCAAGGGCTACAACTACGCCCACGAGGTTCTCTCAGACACCTGCACCGGCTGCGCCTCCTGCGCCACCGTATGCCCGGACGGGTGTATAACCGTTTACCGTCTTAAAACCGAGTAAAGCCATGGCAGATCAGGAAATCACTTTGATGAAAGGCAATGAGGCCATTGCCCACGCCGCGATCCGCTGCGGTTGCGACGGTTATTTCGGCTATCCTATCACTCCCCAGTCGGAGGTGCTTGAGACCCTCGCCGAGCAGAAGCCCTGGGAGACCACCGGCATGGTGGTGCTCCAGGCCGAGAGCGAGGTATCCTCTATCAACATGGTTTACGGAGGCGCCTGCACCGGAAAGAAGGTCATGACATCTTCTTCAAGCCCGGGCGTGAGCCTGATGCAGGAAGGCATCTCCTACATGGCCGGAGCCGAGCTTCCCGCCCTGATTGTCAACGTCATGCGCGGAGGCCCCGGCCTGGGTACCATCCAGCCCAGCCAGTCGGATTATTTCCAGGCCTGCAAGGGTGGCGGCCACGGCGACTATCACCTGATAGTCCTCGCTCCCGCATCCGTCCAGGAAATGGCTGATTTCGTGGATCTTGCGTTCACTCTGGCGTTCCGTTACCGCAATCCGGCGATGATTCTCGCAGACGGAGCCATCGGCCAGATGATGGAGAAGGTCGTCCTTCCTCCTTTCAAGCCTCGCCGCACCGAGGAGGAGATTATCAGGGAGTGCCCTTGGGCCACCACCGGACGCATAGGCGGCAGGAAGCCCAATATCATCACCTCCCTTGAGCTCCGCTCCGAGGAGATGGAGGTCATCAACCTGCGGATCCAGGCCAAGTACCGCGAGATCGAGGCCAAGGAAGTCCGTTACGAGGAGTTCATGCTCGACGACGCCGAATATGCCATCGTGGCTTTCGGCTCAGCCGCGCGTATTGCTAAGAAGAGCATCGAGATCGCCCGTTCCCAGGGGATCAAGGTAGGCCTGCTTCGTCCGATCACCCTCTGGCCGTTCCCTACTGAGGAGGTCAAGAGGCTCGCCGGCAAGGTGAAGGGCATCCTGTCCCTTGAGATCAACGCCGGACAGATGGTCGAGGATATCCGCCTCGCTGTCGAGGGCAAGGTCCCTGTCCGCCATTTCGGCCGCCTCGGAGGCATAATCCCTGATCCCGATGAAGTCGTTGAGGTTCTTAAAAGCTCATTCTAAAAAACGGAAGCCATGACAAGAGAAGAAATCATAGAGAAAGGCCAGGTGGTCTATAAGAAGCCGGTCCTTTTGAACGATACCCCCATGCACTACTGCCCTGGCTGCAGCCACGGAGTGGTCCACAAGCTGGTTTCCGAGGTGATCGAGGAGATGGGCATGACCGACAAGACGATAGCCATATCCCCGGTCGGCTGCGCCGTGTTCGCCTACAAGTACATCGATGTGGACTGGCAGGAGGCCGCCCACGGCAGGGCCCCGGCACTCGCCAGCGCCACCAAGCGCCTCTGGCCGGACAGGCTGGTGTTCACCTACCAGGGTGACGGAGACCTCGCCTGCATAGGCACAGCGGAGACTATCCACGCTCTCAACAGGGCCGAGAATATCACCATAATATTCATCAACAACGCCATCTACGGCATGACCGGAGGCCAGATGGCCCCGACCACCCTCCTGGGGATGAAGACTGCCACCTGCCCTTACGGAAGGGAGGTCAAGCTCCACGGCTACCCGCTGAAGATCACGGAGATAGCCGCCACCCTCGACGGCACCTGTTACGTCACCCGCCAGGCTGTCCACACCGTGGCCGCCATCAACAGGGCGAAGAAGGCGATCAGGAAGGCGTTCGAGTACTCCATGCAGGGCAAGGGCTCCAATCTGGTGGAGATCGTCTCAACTTGCAACTCCGGCTGGAAGATGAGCCCGGAGAAGGCCAACAAGTGGATGGAAGAGAATATGTTCGAGTTCTACCATCTTGGGGATCTCAAAGACACCGGTGCCGTTAAATAAACATTGAAGACCATGACAGAAGAGATAATTATCGCCGGATTCGGAGGACAGGGAGTCCTCTCGATGGGAAAGATCCTGGCTTATGCCGGTCTTATGGAAGGCAAGGAAGTCACCTGGATGCCGGCCTACGGGCCTGAGCAGAGGGGTGGCACGGCCAATGTCACCGTGATCGTCAGCGATGCCCCCGTGTCCTCGCCGATCCTCTCAAGCTACGACACCGCCATCGTGCTGAACCAGCCCTCGCTGGAGAAGTTCGAGCCTAAGGTTAAGCCGGGAGGAGTGATCATCTATGACGGCTACGGCATCAACGAGCCTCCGACCAGGAAGGATATCGACATCTACCGGATAGACGCCATGGACGCCGCCGCCGAGATGAACCTCATCAAGACCTTCAACATGATTGTCCTGGGAGGCCTCCTGAAGATTCATCCTGTGGTCGGAATCGAGAGCGTCCTCGCCGCCTTGCGCAAGACCCTCCCCGAGCGGCACCACCACCTCATTCCCAAGAATGAGGAGGCCATCCGCAAGGGAATGGAGATCATCAGAAAACTCTAGTGTAGCCCATTGAGGGTAACACCGGAAGGAAACTTATTGTTTTAGGACCCGGGCCGTCCTCCCCGTCACCAGTGACCAGGAAGACAAGGTTCGGGTTCTTCCTGTTGTAGGCGTTGTACACTCCCAGGCTCCAAATCCTTTCCCCCCGGTGTTTGGACTTATGGTTCGTTAACCCGAGGTCGAGCCTGTGGGAAGGCGGCAGACGACAGTTCCCTCTGCGGGGCATGCTCCCGTCCTTTTCCGGGATTGTAAACGCTCCTCCGGTGGAATATGTCCAAGTCGCTCCTGCTTCCCAGCCCTTTCCGAGAGTCCGGTTGATGACGGCGGATGCGCTGTGGCGGCAGTCGTGGCGGCTTGGGAACCATTCCCCGCCGCTGATCCGGCTCCCGGGGAAGCGCCGTTCGCTTTCCGACAGGGTGTAGCCAAGCCACCCGGTCGTCTTGCCGGCGCTTTTCCGGGCATACAGCTCGATCCCTCGGGAACGGGAGATCCCCGCGGCGACCTCGTCCTCCCAGGTGGAGAAGTTCTCGATGAAGCTTATCCCGTCCTTGTATTCAAGGACTCCAGAGGTTCTTTTCCAGTAGGCCTCGATTGAGACTTCAAGTCCATTGGCCCCGTTGAGGCTCATCCCGGCTGAGAGCTGGTCCGAGACTTCCGGCCCTATCTTCCTCGTGACCGGCACGATCATGTCCACCGGGAGGATGGCGATAGGGGATGAGAGTTGGTGGATGTGCTGGGAAACTCTTGAATATCCGATCTTTACGGTTGGCTTTGAGTCCTTTCCCACGCTGATTGACAGTCTGGGTTCGGGGCTGGGACGGGTTTTCCCCAGGGCGCTGAAGACGGTCAGCCTTATCCCGGTGTTGAGGGTGAGCCATGCGGCTGGCCGGATGTTGTCTTCAGCGTACAGCGCCGCCTCGAGCCCGCGGAGATTCCCGGCCATCCCGTCGTCAGCCTCCGGCCGGAAGCGGTGCAGGATGGCCTCCGTCCCGAACCGGAGGCCATGGATCCCGCTCCCGGTGAGCCGGAAATCCGCTTTCGCGAGGAAGTCCCCGATCCCTGTCCGGAGGCTTTCTCGCCTGGATCCGGGAGCCTTGTATCCCATCCCGGTAGAGTACGAGCTGTACGCCGCTACCGTCTCCCATGCAAGATTCCCGCCCCAGTCCCTTTTCCAGGAGACTGACGCCATGGTGGTGCCCCAAGCGAAGTCGCTCTTCTCGTCCCCTTCCTTGTAGTAGAACTTGTCTTTGCTGCTGAAAGAACTGAAGCTGAGCGAGTTCCTTTCGTCAAAACGCCCAGTCACCCTGGCGTGGAAGTCGTGGAAATACAGATTGGCCGGGATGTTGAAAGCCCTCAGGATACCGTCCATCAGGAGGGTGTGCATCCCCCTTCCGCTGACTGAATATGATATATTCCCGCCCGGCGACACGCCGTCAAAATGGATTTTGTCGCTCAAAGTGCCCACGCCGAGGCAAAGCCTTTTTCTCCCGTCGGCCTCCGGTTGTACGGTGCGGAACTCCAGCACGCTTGAGGACCTTCCTCCGAATCTCGCCGGGAAGTCACCCTTATGGATGGTCACCTCCTCTACTGCCTCGGTCTGGAAAGGGGAGAGAAGGCCAAGCAGGTGGCCCTGGCTGTGGACCGGCACCCCGTCCAGGAGAACGAGGTTCTCGTCCGGACCTCCTCCCCGGACATATATACCCGAAAGGCCCTCATTTCCAGCTTGCACTCCGGGGAGCAGCTGGATGGCTTTCATCACATCAGCTTCCCCGAGGAGGGCTAGGCAGCCCTTTATCGTCCCTGCCGGGACCACGATGGTTCCGGTCCCGGCCCTGATAGCTTCTTTGCTGGCCGACACCACAGCTTCCTTGAGGACGAGGCTTGTGTCAGCCGCGGTCTGCGCTTTTGAGGTATTGAAGAAGAAAATGGCGGGAATCGCGAGCAGGGCCTTGAGGTTTTTCATGATTCTTGCAGGTTTGGGGCGAATATGAAGCTTTTTTCCCTTTCTTCCTTCAAGTTGGAAGGGGTTTTTATTAAATTTGCAAGATGGCTAAAAATTATCTTTCAATAGTTTTTGTTTTTTTGGCGGCCGGCGCGTTGCTGCTTTCTCCTGGCTGCCGGAAAAAGCCTGCCGAGACTCCGGCGGAGGTTCCTGCCGCGGTTCTTTCCCCCGAGGGTTTCCGTACCGGAGACTACGACATGATGGAGGACAAGATCCGTCCGGGGGAGGCCTTTACCTCCTTGATGGTAAGGCTTGGGATGGAAGCTGATGACGCCCTGTCCCTGGCGGCCATTTGCGATACCATTTTCGACGTCAGGAAGATGCGGGCAGGCAACACTGTCAGCGCCTATTACAGCATAGACACCGCCTCCATGGACTCGACATCCGTGGTCGCCCTTAAATATGTGGTCTATAAACGGGACAAGACCCGCGGAACCGTCTTCAAGACCTCCGACTCGCTCGCTGTCTGGAATTTCTCCCGCCCTGTCGAGACCTTCCGCAGGTACTCGGATGTGACCATCACGTCCTCCTTGTGGAACGACATGACCGCTGCCGGAGCCCCGACCAGCCTGATTGTGGCTTTGTCGGAGATTTACGCCTGGTCTGTGGACTTTTTCGCTCTTCAGGAAGGGGACAGGTTCAAGATCCTTTATGATGAGAGCGAGTGTGACGGGGAGATTGTCTCCGTCGATCCCATCTATTATGCGGAATTCATCCGGGGGGACCATGTCGTCCCCGCCATCATGTTCGACCAGGGAGACGGAGGAGGAAGGTATTGGAACTCAGATGGTTCCAGCCTTCGGAAAGCCTTTCTGAAAGCGCCTTTGAAGTTCACTCGGATCAGTTCCGGGTTCTCATATCACCGGAAACATCCCGTATCCGGCAAGGTGAGAGCCCACACGGCGGTGGATTACGCCGCTCCGACCGGAACCCCGGTCATGTCCATCGGTGACGGGACAGTCCTCAGCGCCGGGTGGACCAACGGCGGCGGCAACACCGTGAAGATCCGTCACAACGCCACATACACGACGTCCTACATGCATCTTTCCCGTTATGCCAAGGGGGTCAAGGCCGGGACCCATGTGAGCCAGGGCGATGTGATCGGCTATGTAGGGGCGACGGGTGTCGCGACCGGCCCCCATCTCGACTTCAGGGTCTGGAAGGACGGCACACCTGTGAATCCTCTCACTCTGGATTCTCCTTCGGGTGAGCCCATCAGGCCGGAGAACCTCCCCGCACTGGATTCAGTCCATGTGGTTTATAAGAATATAATTGATTCATTGATAGCAAGATAATAATATGCGAACAAGAAAAGGCTTCCTATACATCCTGCTCCCGGTCCTGCTGTTGCTTATCCCCTCCGGCCGCTCCGGGGCGGTATTCAACGAGAGGGACATAACCAGGACCATCAAAGTGCTCCGTTATGAGCTCAGCAAAGCTTACACGGACATGGAGAGAAGCCAGGCTGGCTTCGAGGCCCAGCAGGACAGGCAGCATGAGGAACTGATCAAACTCGTGAAGGACTGCGACGAGCTCTCGCTGATGCTCTATTCCCAGAAGCAGGACTTCACCTTTGACCTTACCTACGCTCTCCGCCGGGTCACTGACCAGTACCACAATTTCACCCAGAGCAAGATCCCTTTCGACAACATCGTCTCCTATTTCGATATCGAGATCGATCGCTATGACAGGCTGTTGAAGGCTCTGAAGATCATACCTCCGGAACTGATGTCCGTGCCGGACAGCCTCGGCCCCTCCCTCCTGGGGATGCTGGCCATGACCTTGCACATCGGAGCCTTGACCGATTTCCCGGTAGCCGACCTGCAGGCTGTCTCCCGTCCGGAGAGCGAGGATGAGCCCCTGTTTGATTTCCAGCTGGACAGCACTGCCCGGATCGACAGGGACAGCTGCATCTTCTACGCCACCAGGCTCCTGGACATGTTCACCGAAGCCCGTGGGATGCTGGTGAAGGACAAGGAATACTACGAGACCACCGACAACCGCCTCAGGGAGGCGTACGACTATGCCCAGAACAGGTACAAGATAATCCAGAAAAAGATATTCGTCGAGGGGCAGAGGGACTTCTGGTACGTGCTGACCCATTTCAAGCAGTTCTCTGCCAAGGCGTTGATGGATTATAAAGACAAGTATTCCAGGGACTTCCATGGCCAGACCATCCACAGTGAGTGGAGGGGACCCATAGTGATAGGATTCTCCTTCATCATCCTTGTGTACCTTGCCCTGGCCGCCCTCGTCAGCTGGTTGGCGACCAAGGGACTCAAGCGCCGGGTCGGCCTTTTCAAGACCGAGGGCTTCGCCAGCAGGGAGCTTGTGTTCAGCCTGCTGGTCGCTATTGTTCTGTTCGTCGTTCTTCTGCTTCTGGCTGCGGCGACTCCCAAGATCGGGACGAACTTCTTCAAGATGGCCTCATCCCTTTTGATTGAATATTGCCTCCTCCTTGTCGCCCTGTTGGGCTCAATGTTGGTGAGGAGTCTTGGATCGCGGCTCAACCGCGGCCTGTTCATCTACATCCCGGTCCTGGCCCTGGGGCTTCTGATCATCGCTTTCAGGATCATATTCATTCCCAACAGCCTGATCAACCTCGTTTTCCCTCCGATCCTGCTGCTGTTCGGCCTCTGGCAGTGGCGGATGTTCGGAAAGCATGCCGCCCACGTCGCCAAGGCTGACAGAGCGCTTGCTGCCGCGTCGTTGGTGGTCACGGCCGTGACACTTGTCCTATCCCTGGCCGGATATGCCCTCATGGGGCTTCAGGTGTACATCTGGTGGATCTTCCAACTCGCTGTCCTCCAGGTGATTCTCGCTGCCAAGCAGCTTTTGGGAGTCTATCGTTCGCAGACTATCCGCAAGCGGGTAAGGGCCTACAAGATGAAGCATCCCTCCGAGATCGGCGGCAAGGAGGCCTCCTTCCTTGTCACCTGGCTGTACGACCTTTGCGACATGGTGCTGATCCCAGTAATGATAGTATTCTCTTTCCCTGTCTGCCTGTACATGGCCTCCAGGGTGTTCGATCTCACCGAGATATGCCGGACGGCGTTCTTCTACCCCTTCCTGACGACCAACGCCATAACCCTGTCCCTTTATAAGGTCCTGCTGGCGGTCGCTCTGTTCTTCGTGTTCAGGTACATAGAGTACGCCGCCAGGTCCCTCTACAGGGTGTTCAAGTTCAGGGACTATGTCTCCAGATCCGGCACCGGCCTGATCCGGTCCAACGAAGTCAACCTCACCATGGCGAACAATGTGATATGGCTTCTCTCTTGGGGCGCTTATGTCGTCGTCATGATCGGGGTGCTGAAGATCCCGACGAAGTCGATAAGCGTGGTCGCCGCAGGTCTTGCTGCCGGCATGGGATTCGCCATGAAGGACATCCTGAACAACTTCTTCTATGGGGTTCAGCTCATGTCAGGCCGCCTGAGGGTGGGGGACACCATAGAGTGCGACGGCATAAGGGGTAATGTCGAGAATATCAGCTACCAGACCACGACAATTATGGCCATAGACGGCAGCCTGATTGCGTTCCCTAACAGCACCCTATTCTCCAAGACCTTCAAGAACCTCACCAGGAGCGATGCTTATGAATATGTCTCCCTTCCCGTCGGCGTGGCCTACGGGACCGATGTGGATAAGGCCCGGCGGGTCATCTTGCGCGCGCTCAAGCCTTTGTGCAGGCCGGACAAGTTCGGACGCGACACGGTCAAGCCATCTTACGGGATACAGGTCACTCTCGGAAGTTTTGGGGACAGCAGCGTAGATCTCAATATCAAGCAGTTTGTCCTTGTCGACCAAAGGTACGCCTATGTGGCGAGAGCCAATGAGCTGATCTACAAGGCTCTGGCGGACAACGGGATCGTTATTCCTTTCCCCCAAAGGGACGTGCATATTGTGAAAGATTTGGAAACTCCTGATAAACAATAGGTTGATATGGTGAATATGGCTATCTTCGTCTCCGGTGGAGGCACCAATTGCGAGAATATCATTAAGTATTTCGAGGGCTCCGAGATCGCCCGGCCAGCCCTTGTCGTCAGCAACAAGGCTTCCGTCGGGGCGGTCGCGAAGGCTGAGCGCCTCGGAGTTCCTGTCGAGGTGGTTCCGAAGGCCGGACTGAACGATCCGGATGTCATTTTGCCCCTTCTGGACAGATATTCAATCGACTTTATCGTGCTGGCCGGCTTCCTGCTCGTGATCCCGGGCTTCCTTATAGACAAGTATGACCACCGGATGATCAACCTCCATCCGGCGCTCCTTCCTAAGTTCGGCGGGATCGGAATGTACGGCCACCATGTTCATGAGGCTGTCAAGGCGTCTGGGGAGACTGAGACCGGAATGACGGTCCACTGGGTCACCAGGGAGGTTGACGGGGGAAGCATAATAGCCCAGTTCAGCACACCTATTTCTCCTGAGGACACTCCCGACGACATCGCCGCCAAGGAGCATGTCCTGGAGATGGAGCATTTTCCGGCAGTTATTGAGAACCTGCTTGCGGATCTGTGAGTGATATTGGAAAGAATTCACTAAATTCGCGTCAGGTATGGATGTGGTGATCACATATGTGGATGGGAACGATCCTTTTTGGAAGGAGGATTACATGAATGCTGTCGGAGGAGACGTCCTTTCCAAAAGATTCCGCGACTGGGGCACCTTGAAGTACCTTTTGAGGGGGATAGGAAAGTTCCTCCCATACGTCCGGAAAGTGCATCTGGTAGTCTCCAGGGACAGCCAGGTCCCGTCTTGGGTCAACCGTTCGGAGGTCAATGTGGTTCTCCACCGTGACATAATCCCCGAGGCTTATCTCCCCACGTTCAACTCGAGCATGATCGAGATGTTCCTTCACAGGATCGAAGGCCTTGATGAGAAGTTCCTCTATTTCAATGACGACATGTTCCCGATGCGTCCTCTTCCTGAAGACGCTTTCTTCAAGGGCGGCAAGCCGTCCATAGGGTTCCATAAGGTTTTTTTCGGAGGGAGCGCCTACAAGAAGCTTGTATTCATGTCTGACGCTCTCGCCAGGGAGGCTCTCGGGATGCGTCCTGGCCTTTATGCGGTCAGGCCTCAGCATGTCTGTTCCCCTATGCTCAAGAGCCTCTGCGAGGAACTTTTCAGGAAGGTTGAGGATCAGATAATGGCCTCCCTTTCACCCTTGCGGGACAAGCGGAACTACAACCAGTATCTGTTCATGGATTATATGTATTACGGCGGGAATGTCGTGGCTGAGCCGCTGTCCAACAAGCATTTCTCGCTTGCCGCCTCATCCGTGGACAGGATCGCCCGGTTCATCGCCAATCCTACCGCCAGCCTGGTCTGTATCAATGATGTCAGCATGAGCGAGGGTCGTTTCAATGCCATCAAACCTAAAATGCTCGGCGCTTTTGAGTCAGCGCTGCCGGAAGTGTCTGAATATGAATCCTAAGGTGTCAGTGATAGTCCCCATCTATGGGGTTGAGGTTTTCATCCGGAGGTGCGTCGAGTCTCTTTGCTCGCAGGACTATGATAATTACGAGCTGGTCTTCGTGGATGACGGCTCGCCGGACAGTTCGGTGGACATCCTTGCGGAAGTCCTTGATGCTCATCCTGAAGTAAGGGCTAAGTCGCTGATAATAAGACAGAAGAATGCAGGCCTACCCAAGGCCAGGATGGCCGGTCTGGGCGTCGCTACAGGCGACTATGTGATTCATGTGGATTCTGACGACTGGGTGGAACCGGATTACCTTAGCCAGCTGGTCGGGAAGGCTGTCGAAGAGGGTGCGGATGTGGTCTATTGCGATTATTTCAAGGAATATGATTGCAAGCCCGCCAAGATCGAGGTGGAGAATGATTTCACTCCTGCCGACGGCCCTTCCGCGGTCAAGGCCGTGAATAACGGGGTCATCCGGGCGTATATGTGGAACAAGCTGGTCCGAAGAGAGTTATATGACCTTGATAATATGATCGTCCCAATCAGGGGGTATCATGAGGATATAGTTTTCCAGACCCAGATATTGTGTCACGCGGCCAAATGTGTCCATCTGAGAAAGCCCCTTTACCATTACCGTAGGAGGAGGTCAGGCTCTCTGACAAGGGCGTCACTGGTCAATTCAAGGCATTATTCGGCTGAGAACATGCTCTATCTTTACGAGCGCCTTCCCAAAGACAGGGAACCGGTCACGTCGAGCGGCATCTACATCCTTCTCCGCGCCGGGTGGTATTGCTGCGTCACCCTATGGCTCAAGAAACTCGCCGAACACCCGGATGTGGTTGACATCCTCGCCGGGATGGACTATGT
The DNA here is from genome assembly GCA_902780935.1 of uncultured Bacteroidia bacterium. Classification (GTDB taxonomy): domain Bacteria; phylum Bacteroidota; class Bacteroidia; order Bacteroidales; family UBA932; genus Cryptobacteroides. Next base: position 98,380 of record CACZHP010000008.1, read on the forward strand.
CCACGGTTGCAGGGTACCGATCGCCAAACAGGCCTACACGAAACTCTGCTGCAAACTGATAAAACTCTTTTCGAAGCGCTGAAGCTAGCTTAGAAGCCGCTTGACGACTGTGGAGATGGTACGTCCGTCGGACTGGCCGGCGAGGGCCTTGTTGGCCGCTCCCATGACCTTGCCCATGTCCTTGATCGAGGTCGCCCCGACCTCGGCGATGATCGCCTTCACCTTCTCCTCGACCTCTGCCTCTGAAAGCTGTTTGGGAAGATACTTTTCCATTACGGCCGCCTCAGCAAGCTCATTGTCAGCGAGTTCCTGACGGCCGGCGGCGGTGAACTGCTCGGCGGACTCCTTGCGCTGCTTGATAAGCTTCTGGATCATCTTCAGGATGTCGGCGTCGGTGACCTCCTTGCTTCCGCATTCGGATGTCTTGTAAATCAGGATCTCTCCTTTTATCGCTCTTGTGGCTGCGGTCGCCACGGCATCATGGGCCTTCATAGCGGTCTTGATGTCTTCTTGGATCTGTTGTTCCAGTGCCATGATTTTTCTATATTTGTCGTATACCACAAAGTTAAACACTTTCTCTTAATATTTCTTATGAAAACGTCGCATATTCTTCTGGCAGGAGCCGTAGCGGCGGCCATGTCCATCCTTCCCCTAACGGCGGGTGCCCAAGCGGTTCCTTCAGCCGAACTATACGGCACAGGCGCCTGGAATGCCGATTCCTTGGGCAACCACAGGGTTGTGCTGAGTGTTGACAAACCTTCGGACGCTGTCCTGGCTGACATCCAGTGGCGCAGGCGTGACCTTGATCCTCAGGACAAGGATATCATCGTGATCGACGCTGCCACTGGGGAGAGGATAAGCAATGTCTTCCGCCTGGAGACGAACCGGGAGAGGGGGAGGATTGTTTTCCAGCCCAAGACTGTTCCGGGCCGGTACTATGTGTATTACCTGAGGAACGTGATGAGCGGCAGCCGGGCTTACCCGACGGTCAAGTATCCTCCTTTCAAGGAGACGGCTTCTGAGGAGTGGGTCAGGAAAAACAAGCTGTCAGCTCGGAAACTTCCTCGCCTCCCGCAAGCGGAAGTAGTTCAATTTCAGGCTATAGGCCAGATGCACAGCTTTTATCCGATGGAGGTGATAGCGACTTCCGCCGAGAAAGCGAGGCTGCTCGGAAGCCATCCGGGGGAGAGCTATGTGATATTCACGGAAGATAGGAAGTTCCCCATCAGGATGACCACGGATATTCCTTACAAATGGATAGCTGACGACCGCCACGACACTTTCACCGGCCAGGCCGACAAGGGAGAGTATTACGTCTTCCAGATCGGCCTCTGGGCAGCCAGGTCTGAGATCAATGGTGTGAAAGTCAGCTATTCGGACCTTATCAATCCATCGACCGGGGAGAGGATTCCCTCATCTGCTTTCACATGTTTCAATACGGAAGGCACGAATGTGAAAGGAGAGGCTTTCGAGAAGAACCTGTGTGTCGCCAAGGATAAGGTCCAGGCCCTTTGGATCGGGGCCCAGCTGCCGGAGAAGATGTCTGCTGGGACTTACCGTGGGACTGTCACGGTGTCCGCCGCCAACGCTGAGTCCAAGAAGGTTGATGTGGCTCTGGAAGTGTCTGACAATGTGATAGAAAACCACGGCGACAACGAGCCCTGGAGACACTCCCGTCTTCGCTGGCTCAACTCCAGGATCGGCTTCGACGACGAGGTTGTAGCCCCGTACCTGCCCCTTGAGATGAAGGACCGGACAATCTCATGCCTCGGCCGGAAGGTCAGTCTTTCTCCCCTCGGGCTGCCGGAGGAGATCACCAGCTATTTCAAGGAGACCATGACGGGGATAGGGACTGAAGGCCGCCCTGTGCTTGCCGCGCCGATGGAACTGGCGGCGGATGGCGGGGAATGGGAGAACCTGAGCTTCGAGATCACAAAGCGTCACCGTGGTGCGATCGGGTGGAAGGCTCTCAACCAGAATGACTTGTTCCTTATGGAACTGGAAGGGGAGATGGAAGCTGACGGGAATATCGAGTATAAGGCCATCCTTGTCGCGAGGAAGGATGCCACGGTGCGGGATATAGCTTTGAAAACCAACCTCGCTCCCGGAATAGGGAAGTACATGATGGGTCTTGGCGAAAAGGGCGGTTTCTGCCCCGGGAATCTCCACTGGAAATGGGATGTCCAGAAGAACCAGGACGGCCCCTGGATCGGCGATGTCAACGCCGGACTGCAGATCCGCTTCTATGACAACAAATATGACCGCCCGCTGAACACGAATTTCTATCAGCAGAAGCCTCTCGTAATGCCAGCGTCATGGTGCAACGACGGGAAGGGAGGGATCGACATCTCATCCTCGGCCGATGGGACTTTTATTAATTCATATTCAGGTGAAAGACAGGTGAGTAAGGGGGATAACCTCTACTACTATTTTAAGGTTGCGATCACTCCTTTCCGCCCCATCGACACCGATCGGCAGTGGAGGGAGAGGTACCACCACAGCTATGACTTCATCGAGAATGTCTCGAAGGCCGGGGCGACGGTGGTTAATATCCATCACGCTACGGGGATCAATCCCTTCATCAACTATCCTTTCCTCCGTCCCGCCGAGATGAAAGCATATATAGACGGGGCCCACGCCAAGGGGATGAAGGTCAAGATCTACGACACAGTCCGCGAGCTGACGAACAGCTGTGTGGAGATATTCGCCCTCCGGAGCCTCGGGGACGAGATATTCTCGAAAGGGCCCGGTGGGGGATATTCTTGGCTCCAGGAGCATTACGACCAAGATTATATCGGCGCTTGGTTCGTAGATTTCCTCAAGGATGCGGCGATTGTCAACACGGGGGTTTCCAGATGGCATAATTACTATCTGGAAGGTCTTGACTGGCTTGTGCGGAACGTTGGGATTGACGGGGTTTATATCGATGACCTGGCCTTTGACCGCATGACTATGAAGCGTATAAGGAAGATCCTGGACAGGGCTAATCCCGGGGCGCTCATCGACCTCCATTCCGCCAACCAGTACAACCCCAGGGACGGGTTCGCGAACAGCGCCAACCTCTATCTGGAGCATTTCCCTTATCTGGACAGGCTCTGGTTCGGGGAATATTTCAACTATGATTTCCCTCCGGAGTTCTGGCTCATTGAGGTCTCCGGGATTCCTTACGGCCTTATGGGCGAGATGCTTGAGGGCGGCGGAAATCCTTGGAGAGGAATGCTTTACGGGATGACGGGCAGAAGTCCTCGAGTCAATAATACTCCTATGTGGAAGTTCTGGGACTCATTCGGGATGGCGGGTTCGGAGATGATCGGTTACTGGGTGAAGGACAATCCTGTAAAGACAGGTTCCGACAAGACCCTGGCCACTATCTACCGCCGCTTCGGTGAGAGGACGCTTATCTCGCTGGCCACCTGGGAAGACGCTGACGCTCAAGTGGTTCTGTCAGTTGACTGGCAAGCCCTCGGCCTCGACCCCTCGAAAGTCACCCTTCATGCCCCGGAAATTAAAGACTTCCAGGAGGAAACCTCCTGGAAGCCCGGTGATATAATCACAGTCCCTAAAGGAAAGGGCCTGCTGATTGTCGTGGAATAACTACAGCTGGGGACCAGCCTTGACGAGGGCCTTGCCGGCCTTGTTGGACTCGTACTTGACGAAGTTCTTGATGAACCTGCCGGCGAGATCCTTGGCTTTCTCCTCCCACTGGGCGGGATCGGCGTAGGTGTCGCGAGGATCGAGGATACCTGTGTCAACTCCCTCAAGCTTGGTAGGAACTGTGAAGTTGAAGTAAGGGATCACCTTGGTCGGAGCCTTGTCGATGCTGTGGTTGAGGATGGCGTCGATGATGCCGCGGGTGTCGCGGATCGAGATCCTCTTGCCGGTTCCGTTCCATCCGGTGTTCACGAGGTAAGCCTTGGCGCCGCTTCTCTTCATCCTCTTGACAAGCTCCTCAGCGTACTTGGTCGGGTGGAGCTCAAGGAAGGCCTGGCCGAAGCAGGCGGAGAAGGTCGGAGTGGGCTCGGTGATACCGCGCTCAGTGCCGGCGAGCTTGGCTGTGAAGCCGGAGAGGAAGTAGTACTTGGTCTGCTCGGAGTCAAGGATGGAGACCGGAGGAAGCACACCGAAAGCGTCGGCGGACAGGAAGATAACCTGCTTCGCGGCGGGTCCGTGGCTGTCCGGGCGGACGATGTTGTTGATGTGGTAGATCGGGTAGCTGACGCGGGTGTTCTCGGTGACACTCTTGTCGTTGAAGTCGATCTTGCCATTCTCATCGACGGTGACGTTCTCAAGGAGAGCATCCCTGCGGATGGCGTTGTAGATATCGGGCTCAGACTCCTTGTCGAGCTTGATGACCTTGGCGTAGCAGCCGCCCTCGAAGTTGAAGACACCCTTGTTGTCCCAGCCGTGCTCGTCGTCACCGATAAGCTTGCGCTTAGGATCGGTGGAAAGGGTGGTCTTGCCGGTTCCGGAGAGACCGAAGAAGATGGCGGTGTTCTCACCGTTCATGTCGGTGTTGGCGGAGCAGTGCATAGCGGCGATGCCCTTCAGGGGAAGGTAGTAGTTCATCATGGAGAACATACCCTTCTTCATCTCACCACCGTACCAGGTGTTGAGGATGACCTGCTCGCGGGAAGTAACGTTGAAAGCCACGCAGGTGTCGCTGCGAAGACCCAGCTCCTTGTAGTTCTCGACCTTGGCCTTGGAGGCGCAATAGACGACGAAATCAGGAGCCTGGTCGAACTCGGCCTGGTTCTTCGGACGGATGAACATGTTGGTGACGAAGTGGGCCTGCCATGCGACCTCCATGATGAAGCGGACCTTCATCCTGGTGTCCTTATGGGTACCGCAGAAACCATCGACAACGAAGAGCCTCTTGCCGGAGAGCTGCTCCTGGGCGAGTTTCTTGACCTCTTTCCAGACACTCTCGGACATCTCATGGTTGTCGTTAGGATACTCGGGGGTGTTCCACCACACGGTGTCCTTGGAGTTCTTGTCCATGACAATGTACTTGTCCTTAGGGGAACGGCCGGTGAAAACACCTGTCATGACGTTGATGGCGCCAAGCTCGGTCACCTGTCCTTTCTCATAGCCTGTAAGGCCGGGTTTTGTCTCCTCATTGTAGAGAACCTCGTAGGTGGGGTTGTAAAGGACTTCCTTCACTCTCCTGATACCGTACTTGCGCAATTCCATTTTTGACATAATAAAAAACGAATTTATTTAGTTGAACTTATTCCTTTAAAACGCCCGCGAATTTACTGAAAAAAAGCGCATACTTCAAACCTGATGGCGATTAATTTCGTACATTTGTGAACGCGGAATTATTTCCTGCAAATTATTTGCCATGGATGTTCGCAAGTTGTTGTTATAAAACGATTTAAAATTTTTAATTAATAATGTCGCCGGCTGATGTGCTGAAGGATTATTGGGGGTACGATAGTTTCCGCCCAATGCAGGAGGAGATTATCTCGGCCGCCCTGGAGGGGAAGGATGTGCTGGCGATCCTGCCCACGGGCGGTGGGAAGTCCGTCTGTTTCCAGGTGCCGGGAATCATGGCGGAGGGCCTGACCATTGTGGTGACCCCGCTGATCGCCCTGATGAAGGACCAGGTCCAGAACCTGGAGAAGAGGGGAGTGAGGGCTCTGGCAATCCATGCCGGGATGTCCCGTCATGAGGTGGATCTGGCTCTTAACAACGCCGCTTACGGGGATTACAAGTTCCTGTACCTTTCCCCTGAACGTCTGGGGACCCGCCTTTTCCAGTCTTATCTTGACATACTGAATGTCAGCTACATAGTAGTCGATGAGGCGCATTGCATCTCACAGTGGGGATATGATTTCAGGCCGGACTATCTAAAGATAGGTGACCTGCGAGAGAGAATTGACGCTCCGGTGATAGCCTTGACCGCGACTGCTACCCCCACCGTGGCTGACGACATCATGGACAAACTGGGTTTCCGGGAGAAGCTCCTCCTGAAGAGCGGTTTCGAGAGACCGAACCTGAGTTATATCGTGCGGCATGTGGAGGACAAGAACTCGCAGATCCTGAATATCTGCCGGGGTGTCCCTGGCAGTGGGATAGTCTATGCCCGCAACAGGGCAAAGTGCGAGGAGCTTGCAGCCATGCTCAAGGCCGAGGGGATCAGTGCGGAGTTCTATCACGCCGGTCTCGGATCCCACGCCCGGAGCGAGCGTCAGGAGGCCTGGAAGGCCGGCAGGACACAGGTTATGGTCTGTACAAACGCTTTCGGAATGGGCATCGACAAGCCGGATGTGCGGTTCGTGGCTCATTATGACCTTCCGGATAGTCCGGAGGCGTATTTCCAGGAGGCCGGAAGGGCAGGCAGGGACGGGAAGCGCTCTTATGCCTTGCTTCTTTGGAACGGGATCGACACCCGCCGCCTTTCCCAGATCGGAAATGTCTCTTTCCCTTCCCTTGAATACATAGGGAACATATACCAGAAGCTTCACGCTTTCTTTGAGATTCCTTACGATGCCGGGATCGGCCGCCAGTTGAAGTTCTCACTGGAGGACTTTTGCAAGGCGTTCGGGTTCCAGCGCGCTCCGGTGTTCCATTCCCTGAAATATCTCGAGCGTTCCGGGCACCTGACGTATTCGGAAGAGGTGGACATCCCGACGAAGGTCAGGATCTCCGCTGACCGGAAGTCGTTGTATGACATTGACTTGCCCAGTCAGGAGATGGCTTCTCTGCTGGACTTGCTGATGCGGACATATCCGGGAATATTCTCTTTCCTCCAGACTCTTGACGAGGATTATCTGGCCGGCCGTCTCGGAACCACCGTGCCAGGGCTGCGACAGCTATTATATTCGCTCTCCCTTGAACATGTCATCTCTTATGTGCCGGCTGCTCATTCGGATGTGGTGTTTCTGCACCATGACAGGTTGAGGCCGGGGAATGTGGATCTCATGCCGGAGCGCTACAAGATGCTCAGGGATAATTTCCGTTCCCGGTCGGAGGCGATGCTTGAATATGCGTCCGAGACATCCGAGTGCCGCTCCCGCTACCTCCTGCGCTACTTCGGCCAGACCGACACCACCGACTGCGGCACTTGCGACATTTGTCGTGGCAGACAGGCTCTGGCAGTCCAGACTCCTCGCTTCGCTCGGCCCCTCCCATCTCTTGGAGAGTGCGTGAAAACAAGTTTTCCCTCCCTCTCCTGCGATATGGGCCCCTCCCTCTTGCGTGACAGACCTGTCTGCCACGTCAGCCAGTATTTCCGATTCGTCCGGTGCGGCCAGTCTGGCAGGCTCAACCCATGCCACCCTCGGCATTGTAAGAGGGGGGACCGGAGCGGAACGAAGTGAAGCGAGCGGTGGGGCCGAGCGTAGCGAGGCGGTTGAGCCGCCAGAGCTGGCAGCACCGGTAGCACCGGTCATAGCTTCTGTCGCCGAAGTTCCAAATCCTATAGAGCCGCCAGAGCTGGCAGCATCGGTTGAGGAGGCGATTGTGCGGTTCATCGAGGGAAAAGGGGGAGCGTATAGGGTTGCGGATGTGGTGGCGGAGTTCGGGAATCCGGCGAAGGGTTATCCTCAGGACTATCTAGAGGTGCTGCGGCACCTGATTGACGACGGGGTGGTTCCACCACCTGGCGGCTAAAGGGCTGATTATGAATTAATAAGATATAAATTAAGTGCCGGAAGGCCGTACTTAGAAATAAGCTAATATGATGAAATACAATCTGTTGACTGCCAGCTTAATCCTGCTGCTGTTCTCCTGCGGCTCTCCCCAGAAGAACGATTCTTTGAACAACAGTGACACCGAATTGGCCCGAGCCATCCTCGCCGACAAGACACTTGACAAAGTCGAGAAGATGGGTAAAGAACTGCTGTCCAAAGGCTACAACGCCGGCAGCGGCTATTCCGAAGTCTGGATCCGGGACATGAACACCTTCATCGAGACATCCCTCGAGGTGGTCGAGCCCTCCGACGTCAAGAAAGCCCTTAGCTATTTCCTGCTGCTCCAACAGCCTAATGACGAGATAATTGACGGGTATGTCCTGAAAGGAAGGGTCGATTGGTACGACCCGAATCAATATTATTCCGACAACGATCCGGACCATGTCGGCTTCAAAAACACGGTTGAGACTGACCAGGAGACATCCCTGGTCCAGGCGGTTCGGAAATATGTCGAGAAGACCGGTGATATCGATTTCCTCTCCGAGGACATGGCCGGGAAGACCGTGTACCAGAGACTGAAGGCGGCGATGGAATATCTCCTGAGGGAGAAATACGACAGCAAGTACGGTCTCTTGACCGGGGCGCTGACATCAGACTGGGGCGATGTGGAGAATGATCCTGAGAACTGCGTGGACATAGGCCCCGGCTCCATTGTGACGATAGACATCTATGACAACGCCATGATGGTCATCGCCCTGCGGGATCTTCAGGCACTTACCGGCGATCCGGCGGAGAAAGCATATTGGAAGGGACTTGGGGAGAGTTTCTCAAGGAATATTCGGAAATATCTCTGGGACAAGAAGAACCAGCGCTTCATCCCGCATATTTACCCCGATGGGAAGCCTGAGGCCGTCAATTTCGACGAGGATATGATTTACTATCATGGAGGCACCGCGATTGCTATCGAAGCCGGCCTGCTGACAAAGGAGGAGATCGCGAAGGTCAACTCTGACATGCTGGATAACGTCAAGGCCTCCGGAATGCCTTCAATAGGGCTCACGGTCTATCCGCCCTATCCCTATGGCTTCTTCCCCGGTTTTTATCCCGGCGGAATGGCTAATCCTTACAGCTACCAGAACGGCGGGGACTGGACCTGGTTCGGCGGCAGGATGATCCAGCAACTTGTCGGAAACGGGTTTGTCCAGGAAGCCTATCAGGAAATACGTCCGATGATAGACAGGGTAATCGTCAACGGCGACTTCTACGAATGGTATGGCCCCGGCGGTGTTCCCAGCGGATCGGCGGCGTTCAAAGGCTCTGCCGGAGTACTCTGCAAAGCCATCAGGCTATTAAGGGCTTGGGCGATGGAGCATTCTGAAGGCGAAGTGGAGAATCTTTCGCAATATGTCAACCCCTTGATAGGCAGCGCCCATTGCCGCTGGTTCCATGTGGCTCCAGGTGCCCTGCCTTTCGGCCTCGCGAAACCAGGCCCCTCAACGAACGGCAGCTACGGCAACAAATCCGGTTGGGAAGCCACCGGTTACGACTATCGCCACACCTCGATCGAGGGTTTCCCGTGCCTGCATGAGTTCCAAGTCGGAGGCATAGTGCTGATGCCTACGACAGGGGTGCTGAAGACCGTACCGGGGACCTTGGACGGGGCTGTGGACGGTTACCGCTCTGCGTTCAGCCACGAGAATGAAACCGCTGCCCCGGGGTACTACTCCGTTTGGCTGGACGACTATGGGATTAAGGCGGAAGTGACTGCTACCAAGAGGGTGGCTTACCAGCGTTTCAATTTCCCCGGAGGGGAGGAAGGGCATCTGCTTTTTGACATAGGCAACCGCCAGGGCGAGAGTGGCCCTGCCAAGGACGCTGAGGTCGTTATCCGTGAGGACGGGACCGTTGAGGGCTGGGTGCGTACCCTGCCCGTCTATAGTGACAAGTACCAGGACGGGGCGACAGTGACCATGTTCTTCTCGGCCGACCTTGACAAAAAGCCTTCAGAGTCAGGTACTTTCGTTGGCAAAAAAGTCTTCTCTGGCGCGAAGTCCGCAAAGGGTGTCGGAGCAGGGGCATATCTCAGTTTCCCGGCAGGAACCGGAACCGTCACCACCCGGGTCGGCCTGTCATATACCTCTATTGAGAATGCCCGCCTGAACCGTGAGAGCGAGACGGAGGGAGGAAAATTAGGCTTCGACGAGGCCAGGACACGCTCCGCCCGGACATGGGAGTCTTACCTCGGAAGGATCCGGGTGAAGACAGCCTCGGTCGAAGACAAGGTTAAGTTCTACACCGGGCTCTACCACGCTGTCCTCGGGAGGGGATTGGCCAGCGATGTCAACGGGGATTACCCGACCCACGACGGTGGGATAGGGCATCTGCCGAAAGGTCCCGACGGGGGTCCAGCGTTCTCATTTGTCAACTCCGACGGAATTTGGGGAGGCCAGTGGAACCTGACACAGGTTTGGGCGCTTGCGTATCCGGAATATCTTTCGGACTTCGTCAACACGCATATTCAAGTCTATAAGGATTCCGGATGGCTCGGCGATGGGATAGCCTGCAGCCGGTACGTCTCCGGAGTCGGTACCAACCAGCTCGGCAACACCATCGCAGCCGCTTACATGCGGGGCATCAGGACTTTCGACGTGGAGGCAGGATATGCGGCGGCCCGGAAGAACGAGCTCGACGGCGAGAACCGCCCGATGGGCGCCGGGAAGATGGACACCGACCAGTTCGTCAGACTCGGATATGTCCCTCACAAGGACTCCGGACCATGGCCGGACGAGGGGTGGATGTTCTCCGCTTCCCACACCCTGGAATATTGCTTCGGAGCCTATGCGGTCGCCCAGATGGCCAGGGAACTCGGCAAGACTGAGGACTATGACCGCCTGATGGAACTGTCTAAGGGATGGGAGAATATCTACGACGACAAGGAAAATCTCATCCACCCCAAGTGGGAGAACGGGGAGTTCATCGGTGACTTCAACCCGATGCAGGTCTGGAGGGGATTCCAGGAGGGCAATGCTTACCAATATACCTTCTATGTGCCGCACGATCCGAAGAGCCTGATAGCGAAGATGGGTGCCGAGGAGTTTTCCGCCCGTCTGGACAGCATCTTCGCCCGTTCTGAGGCGAATATATTCAGCGGAGGAAAGACCATCGACGCCTTTGCTGGTCTCCAGACTTACTACAACCAGGGTAACCAGCCCTGCCTCCACATCCCTTGGCTTTTCAACCAGGCTGGTCGTCCTTCCCTTACCCAGAAGTGGGTGAGAGCCATCCTTGACGACTTCTATGGCACTGACGGCATCCACGGCTACGGTTACGGTCAGGATGAGGACCAGGGCCAGCTCGGCGCCTGGTATGTGATCTCATCCCTGGGTCTTTTCGATGTCGCCGGCCTGTGCGACAAGGACGCCGCTTTCGCCCTGGGAAGCCCCAAGTTCGACGAGGTGACTATCACCCTTGACGAGCGCTATTACCCCGGAAGAACATTCACGATTGTGACAAGTGACAATTCCAGGATTAATAAATATGCACAAAGCTATGTCCTTAACGGACAGGAACTTCACACACCGTTTATCCCATTTGACAAAGTCGTCTCCGGAGGAAGGCTAGAGGTCGGGATGGGGATGAGTCCCAAAGACAGTTATTGATGATTTTGCAACCTGGTTGCATGCGATAATTGTTACATTCGCAAGTTTTAAAATATTACTTGTGAACAAGCCGTTGTTACTTATATTGGGACTTTGCCTATCCGTTCCGGTTCTTGCCCAATCAGTCGAGGACCAGAAGGACAGGACTGATACTCTGAATGCCACCGTGTTCACATCCAGACGCAATGCGGGGGCGCTTTCCAAAGGTAAGGATCTTCGAACGGAGGTTATAAGCTCCGCCGGACTTATGAAACTCGCCTGCTGCAACCTCGCCGAGAGTTTCGAAAACTCGGCCAGCGTCACGGTCGGATATTCCGATGCTGTCACCGGGGCCCGCCAGATCCGCCTTTTGGGCCTTTCCGGAGTGTATCTCCAGATGCTGGAGGAGAACCGTCCTGTGATGCGTGGACTGAGCGCCCCTTTCGGGCTTTCCTTTGTCCCCGGACCCTGGATGGAGAGCATCCAGATTGCGAAAGGATCACCTTCGGTCATCAACGGTACCGAGTCCATGACCGGCCAGATCAACACCGAGTTCCGCAAGCCAACGGACGAGATTCCGCTGTTCATCAATGTCGTCGGCATGTCCGACACCAAGACAGATTTCAATCTCGCCTCCTCGCTCCAGTTCGGAGACAAGCTGTCCACGGTTACCCTTGCCCATGCGGAAGGCAACTTCAAGTCCCATGACATGAATATGGACGGTTTCCTGGACGACCCGATGAGAAAGCAGGTCAACCTGGGCAGCCGATGGCTGTGGTACACTCCGGAACTGGTGATTCATTGGGGTGCGAGCGCCCTGTACGACTCGAGGATAGGAGGACAGGAAGTCGGCTGGAAGTCAGACATCTCAAACAAGAGAGTCAACGCCTACATCAAAATCGGACATCCTTTCCGGGAGGACAACTCATCGAGCCTGGCGTTCATCGGCGACTACACTTTCAACGACATGGACGCGGGTTTCGGCCCGGCCATGTACGGTGGACGGCAGCACTCGGGATTCCTGAACCTGATGTTCCGGGACGCTTTCGCTGAGCGCCATGACTTGACCCTCGGTCTGAGCTCCACCTTGGACGGTTATTCTGAAACCCTCCGGAGGAGCCTCCCCAACAAGGTGGAAAACTCTTTCCACGATCTCAAAACCAATCTGATTGACCTGAGGGCTTATGGCGAATACACCTTCCATGTGGAAGAGAAGTTCTCTGCGATCCTCGGCCTTAACGGGGACTGGTTCAAGGACTATGGTTTCCGTTTCTCCCCGAGGCTGACACTGAAGTACCAGCCCCTCGAGGCGGTCATCCTCAGGGCAAACGGTGGCAGGGGGCTTAGGAACGCGCTTCCGCTGATTGACAATTTCGGAGTGTTCTCAACCGGCAAGGCATTCCGTGGGGACTATATCTCCCATCCCCTGGAGGACTCCTGGACTTTCGGAGGCAACGCCACCTTCTACATCAATGAGAGCGACTACCTGAGCCTGGATTATTTCTCCACCCGTTTCACCGACCAGCTTGTCGTCGATAGGGAGCGGCGGCCAGGTGAGATAGCTTTCTATCCGCTGGACGGGAAGTCGTTCAGTGACAGCTACCAGGCAGACATCCACTTCGAGCCATCATCCCACTTCACGGTGGACCTGACCGCGAGGTACACCGATGCAAGGACCACCTACAGCTCATCCGGACTTCGCGAGGTCCCGCTCACCAGCCGTTTCAAGGGAGTGGTCAACCTCCAGTACAAGACCAATCTCGGCAAGTGGGTTTTCGACCTTACAGGTTCGGTCAACGGATCTGCCAGGGTCTATGACTTCATGCTCGACCTGTATCCTGAGGGAAGGACTCCGGTCTATCCTCTCCTGTATGCCCAGGTGACTCGCCGGTTTAAAGGCTTTGATGTGTATCTCGGCGGGGAGAACCTTACGGGCTCCCGCCAGAAAGACGTAATTCTTGGCACGAGAATGGCAGACGGGATGGTGGACACGAGTTCCTCCGACTTCGACGCCAGCGCCGTCTGGGGTCCCCTTATGGGTGCGACGGTCTATGCCGGAATTCGTGTAACAATTTGGAAATAATTGATAATTAAAGTGATATGAAAAGAGTTCTGTTTTCTGTTCTTTCAGCTCTTCTTCTTGCGGCTCCCGTCGCCCTCTCCGCTTCAGAGCCCGCCGCGTCATATTCATTTGACAAGAAGAAGACCAATTCCGTCACAGTGACCTACAACGTTAACATGCACTGCGACAAGTGTGTCAACAAGATCAAGGAGAACATCTCCTTCATGAAAGGGGTTGAGGACCTGAAAGTCTCCCTTGACGAGAAGACGGTGGTGATAAAATACAATCCCGCCAAGACGGACGAGCCCACTCTCGTGAAGGCCATTGAGAAGTGCGGATATACTGCGGAAAAAGTGGAGAAAGTGGATAAATGAGATACCGTCGCCTTTTAGCCGTCCTCTTAGTCTGGGCGGCTTTTTTCACCTCATGCTCTAAGGACAATAAGTTGATGCCTGTCAGTCTGAGCTGTCAGGCTCCGCCTTTCTTGACTCCGGGCGACAAGGTCGCTTTGCTGTCCCCATCATACTATGTCCCGCAGTCCAAGGTCGACAGTGCGGCAGCGGTCATCCGTTCCTGGGGATATGAGCCGGTCATTGGCCCGAATGTCGGTAAGGAATATCTCGGCAAGTACGCCGGGACTCCCGAGGAGCGCGAGTCTGACATTCTCTGGGCCCTGCATGATCCTGAGATAAAGGCTATTATCTGCAATAGGGGAGGTTACGGAACCATCCGGTTTGTGGACAGGCTTGATCTGAACGAGCTTAGAAAGCATCCAAAATGGCTGGTCGGGTTCAGCGACATCACCACCCTTCATGAGATGGAGACCATGGCCGGCGTGATGAGCGTCCACGGCACAATGGGTACCTTCCTGGCCAAATCAGGGGGTCTGGACCGCACCAGCCTCCTTGTGAAAGATATCCTCTCCGGAACCATACCGCACTATGAGGTTCCTTCCCATCCCAATGACATTCCCGGCAAGGCGACCGGTGTGCTTGTGGGGGGCAATCTGTGTACCTTTTCACCGATTTTGGGAACTGTTGCGGACGCGACCAGGGGGAAAGACATCATCCTTTTCATCGAGGAGGTTGAGGAGAATATGAGCCATATTGACAGGCTCATCAACACCTTGGCTCTCAACGGGGTGTTCGACCGCTGCAAAGGTGTGATTCTGGGAGAGTTCACCGATTGCGAGGCCAATCTGGATTTTTCCAGCGTCGAGGAGATGGTATGCTCTTATTTGAAGGACTACAATATCCCTGTATGCTGCGGGTTCCCTGCCGGGCATGATGACGTGAATCTCCCGTTGGTGATGGGCTCCCCGGTGACATTGGATGTCACCGGGGAAGGTTCATCGCTCTCGTTCAAAGTGGGAGGAGCCGACAAATGGGTCCAGGTGGCCGACGCTCTCGCGGCGTCTGACACGACTAAGACAGTCGCTGGTGACATGGAGTTCCCTGAAAAGAAGCAGTCGGAAATCGTCCGGGCCTTCAATTTCGCCCGCTATTACAAAGGCATCAGGAAATAGACCTATTCTATGACAAGCCCGTCGTAGGCCGGGCGGACAATCGAGTGGATGTGCTGTTCCGAGCACATGCGCTCGAGTTCCTTGTCGAATACTTCGTGGACAGGGAAGGAATGTGAGAGGTGGGTGAGCCAGGTATGTTCGGCGCGGATGCGGTCGGCGAGGTCGAGGGTTTCCTGGAGACTGAAGTGGGAATGATGTCTGTTGTAGCCTACCGTGTTGAGGGTCAGGTGTTTCAGCCCTTCCAGTTTGGCGAATTCACTTTCCGGGAGCGTGCTCATGTCGGTAATATACGCTATGTCCCCGAACCGGAATCCCAGCACCGGCAATTTATCATGCAGTCCCCGTATCGGAATAATCGTCACCTCTGTCGCTGACGGCTCAGCTGTTTCGAATCTGTCGTCAGGCTCTGACAGACCTGACGACAGCTCGCCATCGTTTGCTGCAGGCGGCAATGCGCCTGGGCGGACATTTTCCCGGATAGGGCGCGAAGCGCAGGGAGCCCAGGCGCCTTTTGCCGACTGCAGTGACACATCGGCAGCTACCGCTTTCGGGGCTTCGTCGATCATATCGTCAAGCGAGCGGGCTGTGGGGATGAGGCTGCCGTCGGGGAGGCGGTAGTGGTAACCGATGTCGTGGACCCAGACGAGTTCCTTGTCGGCGGTGTCTTTCCGGAGTATGAACGGACGCTCGTCGATGACGTGCAGCATCCATTCGGGAGCTCCGGGATATTTCGGGAACTTGAAGACATAGGGATATTCCCGGATAAGGTCCTCGAGGACATTCCTCTCGCAGTAAATCTCTGCGGCGCGGCGGTCCACATAATTCAGCGAGCGCACATCATCGAGCCCTCCCGTGTGGTCCTTGTGGTTGTGGGTCAGCAGGATAGCATCGAGATGGCTAATCCCGAGCCGGAGCATCTGCATCCGGAAGTCGGGACCCGCGTCCACGAGAATACTCAGTCCTTCATATTCAACGAATGCCGATGCCCTGAACCTCTTGTCACGCTCGTCTTTCGAGCGGCACACCTCGCACTTGCATCCGATAATCGGTACTCCCTGGGAAGTTCCGGTCCCGAGAAATGTCAGCCTTGCCCTGCCACCTGTCATAGGATAATATCTTCTATCGTGTTGACTTTCAATGGATCGTACGGCCTCTCGATCCTGATGTAATTGCCTGAATATCCGCCCATCATCCCGTCTTTGACGTCAGACTCCCAAAGAACTTGCGAAAGGCGTCCCTTGTTCTTCTTGATAAAGTCCTCGTGCAGCTCCTCGCAGAGGCTCTCGAGCCTGGCCACCCTCTGAGTCTTGACAGAGTCCCTGACTTGGTCCTTCCAACCTGCCGCCACGGTACCTGGCCTTCTGGAGTAGGGGAACACATGGATGAACGCTGGTTTAATGCGGTCCTTGAGGAATGAATATGTCTTCTCAAACAGCTCGTCAGTCTCTCCGGGAAGTCCGGCGATCACGTCTATCCCGAAGAAGACGTACGGCTTGAGGTTGCCCTGGGGCTCTCCTGGCCTGGGATCCATCACGGAGCGGATGTAGTCAATCCTGTCGGCGAAGAAATCCGTCGAGTAGCGCCTCCTGACCCTTTGGAGGATCTCGTCGGCCCCGGACTGTAGGGGAATGTGGAAATGGGGCTGGAACTTCGTCCCGGAGGCGATCCAGTCCACAATCTCTTCTGTGATAAGGTTTGGCTCAATCGACGAAATCCTGTATCGCTCAATTCCTTCCACGTCGTTGAGGCGCTTCAGCAGCTCGAGGAAACTCTCGCCGGTTGTCCTCCCGAAGTCACCGGTGTTGACTCCTGTGATGACTATCTCCTTGACTCCGGTTGAGGCGATTGCCTTCGCCTGGGCGATGGCGTCGGCGATGGGAATGTTGCGGGACAGGCCGCGGGCGTAGGGGACGGTGCAGTAGGCGCAGAAGTTGTCGCAGCCGTCCTGCACCTTCAGGAACGACCGCGTCCGCTCCTCGGAGGAGTACGCCTCCAGGATCGGCGCTTGTAGTCGAGGGAGGTCATTGTCCCCGGAAGTTTCTGTTGGTTGATCCGAGGGGTATAGTCCCCCCGCCGGGCCTGGCCGCCCGTGGCCAGGTGAGCGGGAGGGGCCCAGATCGCCGGAGGGGAAGGGAAAACTTGTTTTCACTGACTCTCCAAGAGATGGGAGGGATTTACCCGCCGGGGAGACTATACCCTCCGGAACTCCCTCTGACATGGGAAAAACATCCAGCAGGGACAGCGTGTCGGGGACGATGCGGGTCTTGTCGGTGGCGCCGAATACAAGCGCCACACCCTCAATAGCTTCCAACTCCTCCCGACGCAGCTGCGCATAGCAGCCCGTCACCACGATCCTCGCCTCAGGCGACACCCGATGGACCTTGCGGATCACATTGCGGCACTTCTTCTCGGCCCGCTCTGTCACCGAGCAAGTGTTGACCAGATACACGTCCGCCTTATCCTCCCACTGGACGACCTCAAGACCAGCCGCCACGAAACCCCGCTCGTAAGTGGAAGTCTCAGCGTAATTGAGCTTGCAACCAAGTGTGAGGAAGGCTATTTTCATCGTCAGAATGTCTCGTTGATGCCGTTGTTTTCAAGAATATCGGCGCCGGAAGTCGCCGTGACCCTTGACCAGGCGCACACACCTCCGACCGGCGGATTCTTTTTCGAGACTCTCACCTGGACGAACCAGAAACCCAGTCCGGCCCCTTCTATGGCGTCCACGATCCTCGCGGCGACATTCTCAAGCAGGTTCGAGGGTGTGGCCATCTCGGCCGCTACTATCTCATAGATTTTGCTGTAGTCCGCAGTCTTGGAGAGGTCATCTGTCTTCGCGGCTTTTTTGGCGTCCACCTTGCCTCTGAAATCGACCACGAAGGTGTTGCCTTCCTTCCGCTCGCTCTCAAGGCAGCCATGGAAGGCGTGGAACTCCATTCCGGTAAGCTCTATCGTCAGGTCTTTGTCTATCAACATATCGCTAAGAATCAACTATTTCGCCAGTATCAAGAAAACGCAAGGCCTCTTGCCTATCACGGTCCGGGAGGAATGCCATTCCTTGACGGTCCGGGTCAGGATCGTCTCGTCGGGCTGGGTGATGTTGGCCGCCGCGCAGAGCCGTGTTGAAGGCTGAAGGACTGCCAGGAGATCCTCCATCATAGAGTCGTTGCGGTACGGAGTCTCGATAAATATTTCGGTCTGGTGGAGTCGGGCGGAGTCTTTTTCGACCTCCCTAATGGCCTTCCGCCTCTCCTCTGGTTTCGCTGGGAGATATCCCCTGAAAGCGAAACTTTGCCCGTTGAGTCCGGAAGCCATGAGAGCCATCATTAAAGATGAGGGACCGACCAATGGAACCACCTTGATACCATGGCGATGACAGGCGTCCACGAGAAGAGCTCCTGGATCCGCCACAGCGGGCAGTCCGGCCTCGGAGATGAGTCCCACGTCGGCGGGGGAACCGTCCGGAGCGGAGAACATCTCCAGCAACAACTCGACCTCCTCAGGCCTGGTGTGTTCGTTCAACTCCCTGAACTCAAGCTCGCCGATATGTCCCTTCAGTCCGGCCGCCGAAAGGTACCGGCGGGCAGTGCGGGTCTCTTCGACCACATATTTCCGGATACTCTTAAGACGCTCCAGGACGGGGCCGGGGATGACCTCGGCCGGATCGGAGTCGCCCAACGGGGAAGGAATCAGGTACAGAACGCCTCTTGCCATAGCTGTCCGCGAATATACTCAATTTCTGTCACTCTTCCGAACGATCCTGACTATCGCCTTGTCCAAGCTCTCGGAGGGCTCGATGATGTTGTAGTCCTTCCAGAATTCCGGATCATAGTTCTGGGCAGCCTTGTCGGACAGGACCTCCCTTCCGCCGAAGGCTTCCTTGCGGGGAATCGGCTCCACGGCCTCGGAATGGCGGTCAGTTGTGACGAGCTCGCTCACGGCGGTGTAGTCGCTCCTGAAGAGTTTTTTCTTCCAGTCGCACTTGAAACGCATCACGGAACGGACGTAACTCACCCTGGACACGCCTTCGGAGAGGGTATAGTCGTACTGGATCGAGACCTGGGTCGGAGTGAACCTCAGACCCGCTGGTTTGCTGATAAGGATCGACTGGGTGACCTTATCCTTGTCGCGCATGTCGTAGTCCAGCTCGAATCTGGTGAAAGCGAAGGTCTCGCGGTCGATGTAGATGACACCTTCGTAAAGAGGGTAGGGGGTTGAATTCCTGGGAATCAGCTTGATGGCGAACTGGAGCCGGTCGCCGATCGTGGCGGGAAGCCCCATCTGCAGTTCATAGTTCGAGAGTTCGTCGGCGGTCAGGAGGTCGTTATTCTTGACTATGTCCAGGACCACCGCCTGGGTCGGGCCACCTACGACTTTCACGGCCAGGGTGTCCCTCTTGCCGGGGCTCTCGAGGATCCTGCTCTTGTCCACGGCGATCCTGTCGCCCGCTATGCCGCCCCTGTAGTAAGAGGTCTTGTACATCCTGGAAACGGCTTCCGAGACGTACACGTAGCGGTGTTTTTTCTGGACAGTCTCCCGGTAAAAGCAGTCGAACAGCTCCGGAGTTTTTGGGTAATTGTCTTTTATCTTCGAGATCGCCCTCTCTAGGACACTGTACGGATCCGCGATCACGAGGGCTCCCTCCAGGGTGAGATCCCCTTTGGGCATCCTGACTTTCAGCGGGGTGCCGTCTTTCGGGAATATGAGCCTCACGGTCTTGTAGCCCAGGAGGGTGAAATCGACAGTCTCCGGCTCGGTGGCGGACTTCAAGGTGAAAGCGCCGTCCGAGTTGGTCACGGTGGCGTATCTCATGCCGGTGAAGGTGACACCGACGTACTGGAGGGGACGCCCGGTCTCGGCGTCGACAACGGTTCCGCTGACGCTGTACGGGAGCTGCGCCTGGTCAGTCTGGGCATATGATAAGAAACTGACCAGCAGTAGGATGGGGAAGAATAAAGCTTTCAGTCTCATAATGATTCATTATTGCGATATGCGTATTGCAATATACGAAAAATCCGGGCTTTTTGTTATTTTCGCGAAAATATTCAAAACATGAAGAGATTTTTCCTTATCCTCCTTGCGATACTCGTGCCGTTCGCCAATGGTATCTCCGCTGAGAAAGCCCCAAAGAAAGAGAAAGTCAAGAACGTCATCCTCATTATTGGAGATGGCATGGGCCTAGCTGCGGCCAGCTCTTGGATGATTGACAATCACTACGCTCCTACATGCTTCGACAGGGCCCAGTTTGTCGGAATCAGCAAGACATATTCAGCCAACAGCAGGGTCACCGACTCCGCCGCCTCCGGCACCGCAATGGCTTGCGGAGTCAAGACCGACAACAGCATGCTCGGCCAGCTCCCTGACGGCACACCCGCTCCCAGCCTCGCCGTACTCGCGAAAGAGAAAGGTCTCTCCGCCGGAATCGTGGTGACCTCGCATGTCTGCGATGCCACCCCGTCAGCTTTCTACGCCCATGTGCCGAAGAGGGGCATGAGCACCGAAATCATTCAGGGAATGCTGAAGGAAAGGCTTGACGTGGTCGCAGGTGGCGGTAGAAAGTATTTCACTGATCCTGAGAAGGTTCCTGAGAATATGATCGAAAAGGCCCAGCGCGAGGGCTTCACATATTGCTCCACTCCCGAGGAGTTCTACCAGACGAAGGCGACCCCTATTCTCGGTCTTTTCTCCGACGGGAGCTACCCGATGGCCATAGAGCGTGATACTGACTTCTTAAGGGACGCCGCGATGCACACCATCGACATCCTTGACGACAACAAGAAGGGTTTCTTCGCCATGATCGAGGGCTCGCATATTGACCACGCCGAGCACGCCAACAACGCCGAGCAGCTGACCTTCGAGATGGAGGAGTTCGACAAGCTCCTGAACGCCGTGTTCGATTATGCCGACACCCATAAGGGAACCCTGGTGGTGATAACCGCCGACCATGAGACCGGTGGAGTCACCCTCCTTC
The DNA here is from genome assembly GCA_902780935.1 of uncultured Bacteroidia bacterium. Taxonomy (GTDB): domain Bacteria; phylum Bacteroidota; class Bacteroidia; order Bacteroidales; family UBA932; genus Cryptobacteroides. The sequence continues at coordinate 119,210 of CACZHP010000008.1, forward strand.
CCGGAAGCAAGGATTTCACCAAGGGTGACACCGGGATCGATGTCAAGTTCGCGACTACCGGCCATTCCGGCATTCCCGTGCCGATCTACGCCTACGGTGCCTCGGCATGGCGTTTCGGCCAGGTGATGGAAAACATCGAGATATTCTCGAGGATCAAGGCCCTCCTTCTGGAGAAGTAGCCTAATTCCCTGAAAAAGCTGAAAGTATGGAAGCCAGGAGGATATTGATGTCCCCCTGGTTTTTCATTGTCTCGATCGGGAAGCCCAGGCTGGCGACCTTGTATTTAGCGGCATTGAAGAAGACTCCAGCGGGGATGTCTGTGTCGCCATATTTGAGGAAAGTCACAGCGGATTCGGATGCCGGGGCGATCCCGTCCGGGGTCTCGACGTTGTAGATGAACTTGTTCCTTTCCCTGTAGAACTCCATGGTGACAAGCTTGCCCTTGAGGGGGAGTACGCTGTTGCGTACCGGACGGATGGTCCCGGCTCTTGAAGCGTAATTGCCTGCCCACCTGAATCCGAGTACAGTCATTGCAAAGGATTGGGCCTCAGCCGCTTCCGTAGGGTTGACCTGGATCGGGAACACCTTGTCCCACACGTCGGTCGCTATGTTCGCCCCAGAAACGATGAGGTTCCCGCCTGATTCGCAGAAGCTCTTGAGGCTCATTCTCATGGCCTTAGGGAAAACTTGGTGGCGGGTCCTTGTCTTTCCGTCTCCGACCGGAGTTGTGACCTGTTTGCCGCAGATCAGGTCAAGAGCGAAGTCCTTCCCCTGAGTCAGAACCCCTCCGGCGAAGGCAGCTGAACTTGAGGAATGGAAGGCGTAGCCGGCCTGGAGGAACGCCTTCCCGTGGATGGCGGTGAAGTCGAAGGTGTTTCCCGGCACGACCTCGCCGGCATGGTCGCTGAACGAGCCTCCGAAACCGGGATTGTCATCGTCCACCCATGGGAGTTCCCTGCGTATCTGGTACTGGTCCCCAATATAATTGATTTCCCGCATGTAAGGCACACCGGCGTCGAGGTTATTCAGGAACCCGGCGTAGTCCGGGGTGTCGAACCAGGCGGGAGGTGAGACTCGGGTGAAATTGTTCACGATCAGGACGCTTTGTCCAGCGGCAGCGGCGGGATTCCCGCTCTCCGGAACCCCGGCGCTCAGGACTTCGGAAGGGAAGGACAGGCCCCCGTCATTGAAGGCTATTATCCTGAAACTGTACAACTTCCCTGGCTGTATGGAGAGGTTGTAGAGGCATCTGCCGTTCTCCGAGGTGAAGTCCATGGGTCTGCCAGCGTCAAAGGCTCCGTCCCCGATTCTTGTCTGGAGGATAAAACCTGTCGGGACGGCCGTAGGTTCAAGAGAGTCGGCGGTGGCTGTCCAACTGAGCTGGATCACAGCCTCTTTGCCTGGCTCCACCTCCCCCTCGAACGAGGTGGCGAACGAACTAACCGGGAGAGGCTGGACGACGTAGTCGTGGCCATACCGGGCGCTGAGGTATTTGAGTATGCCCTTGTAGGCAGCTCGGCTCACGGCGAACCGGAACGAGGGGTCATGCCCGTGCTTCATATCCTCGAAATTCTGGTGCGAGAGCATCTCCAGGATCATCCCTGGCACCGTTGTAGTCCTTGACTCGCTGTATGACCTGTCCCAAAGGCCCCTGCGTGTCCATCGGGGGTTGTAAACGGTTCGGATGTCATCCACTATCTGGGTCTGCACGAAGTCCGAGAGCATGCGCCCCTGCCAGCGGCTCTCATTATTAGGATACTTGTCATTCCCGTCCGCCTTAAGGGTGTAGATGGCGAGGGTCCCCACGATCGAGTCGCCGGGGAAGGTGCCGGCGTCGGAGTGGAAGGCGAACGACATGTCCACGGGGATCCTGAGGCCTTCCTTCTGGGGATTGGTCCTTGACCCGCCGGACATCCAGTCCACCCAGGCGCCTCTCTCCGCGAAATCCGCGGTGTAGTCGCCCTCATGGAGGTTCAAGAGGGTGGTGTCCGCTCCGGCCCACTGCATCCAGTAATATGCCCCCTCGGCAAAAGAGGGGAGACCGGACAGGGTATATTCGCCCGGAGAAACGTCCTTGGGACCCCTGGCGACCTTTCCCATTCCTCCACCGAACCTCACCGCGTCAGCGGTCACGACGGTGTTGGCCCCGACCTCATGACCGGCAGGGACGCTGTTGTCCAGGGCCACATAGCCCTGGGAGCCTTTGTCAAACTCGAAGGTGCCGAGGTAAATCCAGGTGCCTCCGCCCATTTTCTGGTTGAGGAGGAATTCGCTCGACCCGCCGAGGTGGTTAACGGTGTAATGGGCTGACTTTGAGCTGTTCGGCAGGGATTTGTAGGAGACATAAACCGAATATTCACCCCTTTCGGGAATGTCGGGGACCCATCTCGCCACGGAGCGTTCACCCTCATCCCCGGTCTGGCAGACGGCCTGCCTGGCGGTACCTGCCCTGAAAGGGTTGTCCCTGCCGGTGTAGATGGCCTTGAAGTCGGCGAATCCGGTGCCGGCGTCATGCCAGGAGCCTTCCTCGGAATAGAAACCGACGGTCCGGACACCCTCCCCGCGGCCTTCCTTGAAAGCCGGGTCATTGTCGGCGATGATCTCGTTGGTCTGGGGATCCCTTTCCCTCGGGGTCATCAGATAGGCTCCGGCGTTCTCAAGCATCGGCATCAGGAAGGGGAGGACATAACTTTGGGTGTACATGTCCTCGACAGTCTGGAAGAGGGGAGCCCTCTGCCATCTCCACCTGTCGGTGTTCTCGTCGTAATACCTCCCGTGGCTTTGCCAGAGGGCGATGACCCTGCCGGAGAGGCCCTTGTCAAACTCCCTTGCACCGACTTTTGTGATGAAACGGTCCTGGGTCCTCTTGTCCTTGGTCCGAAACATCGAGGACCGGGGTCTGCCACTGTTGTCGATCTTGGGCATCACGTACGAGTCGATCTTGTTGTTCCCGACATAGATATCCCCGACGGAAGACGTCGCCCAGGCCTCCGGAAAAAGGTCTTTCAGGGTTTTCTTGAACCACCTCACGTCCGAGTCCCTCCATGGATAGTCACCGAAAGTGGTGGTCATATGGAAGTCCAGCGAATTGTCCCGTTTGACTATCTTTTTGGCCTTGACCTCGCTGGCGACGGTGGTCCTCTCCCTCAGGAGGGTCCGCATGGAGTCGAGCGCGGGCTTGAATTCGGCTACAGTCTGTGCGCCGAGCCAGGCTTGGCAGGAGAGGATCAAAGAAAGGGTGAGTATGGTCTTCCGGAACATTCTTCAGGACAGTCTCTTATTCGTGAATATGATTATGAGGACGCAGACCAGGGCCACACCAAGTCCGGCGGCGTCGGCGGCGAAGTCCCATGCGTCACCGCTGCGGTAGGTAGTGAGGGACTGCCCGAGCTCTGTCGCGACGGCCATCAGCGCGCCGGCGGCCAACGCTCCGAAGGCGAGCAGGAGGGCCTGCGCACGTCTCCGGGGCAAGGAGGCGAAAGACATGTAGAAGAGGAACACGAAGGGCAGGAACATCACGAAATGGACGACTTTATCGGTCGGGATGCCGAACAAGTCCTTCTGTACCTTTGGCAGGCTGTCAAAGTGGCCGAAGCAACACCAGACGACCATCCCCAGATAGGCCAGGAACAGGATCAGGAATATTCGGTCACTTTTGGCTCTCATCGGGAACTACTTGAGAATCAGCTCTCCGAAGTACTCCGGCCGGTGGAAGTCCGGCTTCGGGGTGCCGACGGGGTTCCAGCTCAGGAAATGGGGATGGGCGGTCAGATCGCCGCATTTGTAGAAATTGCCCCTGACGCTGACCGGGAGATTGTCCGGATCGATCCCGATGATCTCGAAGGGGATCAGCATCACTACCGTCCAACCGAAGATCTTCCCGTTGATTTCCAGCGGCTTCCGCTCAAGGGAACTGTACCTTATGACTCTTCCGACGACGCTGGGGTCCAGAGGGGTCCTGTCCTGTCTGCCTGGTCCGTTTGCGGCGAGCAGGGAACCTACGCACGTGAGCTCGAAGTTGTAATACGTGCCGTCGAAGGGGTTGGTGATGAAAAACTCACAGCAGCTGTCTTCCCAGCTCCTCCCGTTGTCCTCCATGGCCACCGCCCGGAGATCCAGCCCCCGGACGTGGTACATGACGGCCAGATGGGTCTTGCTCCTCGCGACCGACCCGTTGCAGTCGGGAGCGTAAGGCGCGTCCTTTGGCCAGTTGTTCTCGCAGACGGCGAACTTCGCCGCTTTCTCCTCCATCGTGAGATCCAGCTCTTGGAGGCTCATGTCCTGGAGTCCCTCTATCACCGGGACCTTTATTCTTTTTATGTTTTTCATCTCTTTATGGATATTGATATTACAAAGCTTGCATGTCGTTCAATTTGCGGTAGTGGCCTCCCAGAGCCAGGAGGTCCTCGTGGGTGCCTCTCTCCACTATCCTGCCCTCATCCATCACGATGATCTCGTCGGCGCTCCGGATCGTTGAGAGCCTGTGGGCTATCGCTACGGTGGTCCTCGTGCTCATGAGCCTGTCCAGGGCCTCCTGTACTATCTTCTCGGACTCGGTGTCGAGCGAGGCCGTAGCCTCGTCCAGGATGAGGATGGGCGGGTTCTTCAGGATTGCACGGGCTATGCTTATCCTCTGTCGCTGCCCGCCGGAGAGCTTGACACCCCGGTCCCCGATCACGAACTGGTACCCTCCGTCCTTCTCCATGATGAAATCGTGGGCGTTGGCAATCTTTGCCGCCTCGATGACCTGTTCCATAGTCGCACCCTCCACTCCGAAGGCTATGTTGTTGAATATGGTGTCATTGAATAGGATGGACTCCTGGTTGACATTGCCGATCAGCCCCCTGAGGGCGGATATTCCCACCTCCTTGATGGGGGTGCCGTCTATTTTTATCGACCCTTCCACCGGATCGTAAAACCTGGGAATCAGGTCCACCAGGGTGGTCTTCCCGGCTCCGGAGGCCCCGACGATGGCTACCGTCTTGCCTTTGGGAATGTCCAGGCAGATGTCGCTCAGGATCATCTTCGACCCGTCAGGGTAGCGGAACCCGACATGCTCGAAGGAGATCCTGTCGTTGAACCCGCGCAGGGGAACGGGGGAGGGAATCTCGGTGATGTTGTTGCCGGCGTCCAGGATCTTGTTGATCCTCTCCATCGACGCCATACCTTTTGGAATGGCGTAACTTGCTTTGGAGAAATCCTTTATCGGGTTGATGATGCTGTACAGGATCACCATGTAGTAGATGAAGATCGGGGCGTCGATGATGGAGTTGCCCTTGAGGATCAGCGTGCCGCCGAAGAAGAGGGCTATTGTGATCAGGACCGTTCCGAGGAACTCGCTCACCGGGTGGGCGAGGGCCTGCCGCATGGAGACCCTGCTGGTCTTCCCCCGCATGGCCTCGGTCACCGCGTCAAACCTTGCGGACATCTTCTTCTCGGCGATGAAGGCCTTCACGACCCGGAGGCCTCCGAGGGTTTCTTCAACCTGGGCCATAACGTCGCTCCAGAGGTTCTGCACGTCGAGAGACTGCCGCTTGAGGTTCTTCCCGATGACCCCCATGGCCCAGATCATCAGCGGGGCGAAGATGATGGTGAAGGCAGTCATCTGCCAGCTGATGGCCACCAGGGCTATGAAATAGATCAGGATCAGGATCGGGTTCTTAATCAGCATCTCCAGCGAGCCGGCCACCGAGTTCTCCACCTCTTGCACGTCACCGCTCATCCTCGCGATGATGTCACCCTTCTTTTCCTCTGAGAAAAAGCCCAGCGGAAGGGCGAGGATCTTGTTGTATATCTCCATCCTGAGGCGCTTGACAACCCCGGTGCGGATAGGAATCATGACTGCGGAGGAGCCGAAATAGCAGGCGGTCTTCAAGGCGGTCATCACGACCAGGAACAGGCAGAGGAAGAACAGGACCTTGATCTCGCCGTACTGGGCGATGTTGACCTCGAGAAAGTGGTAGAGGTTCTGCATCACGCTGTTGCCGATGTCCTTCAAAGGCTTGTGCCAGACCTCGTTCCATGGGGTGAAGACATAGGTCTTGTCCGTCATCCGGAACAGGATGCGGAGCATCGGCACGATCATGGCGAACGAGAAGATGTTAAACACCGCCGATAGGATGTTCAGTACCACCGATCCCCAGAGATATTTCCTGAAAGGCGCGATGTAACGCCTCATCATATTCATGAAACCTTTCATTGTCAGAGTATTTTTTCCAGCCAGTGGAAGATGAGGAATATCCTTTTCTTGAATATAGAATAGTTGAGACTCAGCGCGTTATCCTCAACCTTATTGGTCTTCATGGTGATCCCGGAGGTGAAGACCACGCAGTCGGCTCCGGCCCTGGAGAAGACCCCCTGGTCGCCGATCTTCGAGAGGAACATCTCGGTGAATCCCTCGCTGCCGTAGTAGTCGAAGCCAAGGTCCATGTGGAGACCGTCGGTGTCGTTGGCCCGGATGAGCTCATACTTGTGACGGCCGTCGCTGAGCATTATGAGGTAGTCCTTCCGGCCCCTGTGAAGAGGGGAGAGGGAGCTCCCGAGGATGTCCAGCACCACCGCGCAATGGATTTTGGAGGGGGTGATCGTCTCCCCGCTGACAGGATCCTTCAGCCTGCCCTCCTGGACATCGCTCCAGAAAGCCTCGGCCCCCTGGGAGTTCCTTTCACGGGCGTCGAAGGCCACGAATATCAGGTTCTTCCCGTATGAGCGCCCCAATTCTTTCATCCTTGCGAACATGTCGGCGAAGCTGACCATCGCCACCACACCGGAGGCGTTGCTGTCAGCTCCTGGATAGACCGTACCGGCGATTATCCCATGGCTGTCGTAATGGGCAGTCACAAGGACATAGGACTCTTGCAGCCCGGCTCTTTTTCCCGGCATGAAACCTATTATGTTGTGGCCGGCCTTGTCACCGACTCCGAAGGACCTGCTCCATTTCCCGCCCATCTTCATCAGCCCGGCTTTCCGGAACCGCCTCGCTACCCAGAACGCGGCCTCATTGGCCCCGGAAGACCCCGTCGCCCTTCCCTGGAAGAGAGTGTCGCAGAGGAACTCGACTTCGCGTTGGAGTTTCTCGACCGAGATTATCCTCTCGGCGTTCTTCCCGGAGGGAATCATTTTGGGGGATGAAGACTGCGCCTGGAGGGTCCCACAGGCGACTGTAAGGAATATGTATATGAAAAAAAGACGCGATTTCGTTTTCAAGGCACGATAAATGTTTATCTTTGCAACTGACAAAAATAGGAATTTTACCCCTTATTATAAAATAAATCGCCATGAAAAGGCTGGCTTTGTCCCTGACGCTCCTCTTTGTGCTGCTTCCGCTCTGCCGGGCGCAGTACGACAAGGATGTTTTTATGTTCAGGGGGCGGCAGGCTCTTTCCGAAGGCCGGTACGCCGACGCCATCAGCCAGTTCAACATTCTCGCTCGGCTCGACACGTCCGACTGCTGGGTTTTCTTCTACAGAGGGATCTCGAAGTACAACCTTGGCGACATCAGGGGAGCCCAGACGGATTTCGACACCTCGGTGCGGCTCAATCCCGTGTTCACCAACGGGTACCATTTCAGGGCTATAACCCTCAGCCGTTCAGGCAAGTACGACGAGGCGCTGGAGAACCTTGACAGGGCGATGGAGCTCCGTCCCGGACTGATCGGCCTGTATTTCAGCCGGGGAGTCACCTATTTCCTCGCGCAGCGGTTCGAGAACGCGGTGGAGGATTTCGACAAATACATCAGGAAGGAACCGAAGGACCCGTCGGCTTATCTCAACAGGGGAGCATCCTATCTTTTCCTGAGTGACACCACCAAGGCCCTTTCCGACTACAACCGGGCCATCCAGCTGGACCGCTTCGATCCTGAGGGGTATATCCGCAGGGGGCGCGTCTATGCCCTCCAGAAGAACTATAAGGGAGCCATCTCAGACATGGACAAGGCGATCTCGCTGGACACCACCAATACTTTCGCCTATTTCAACCGGGCGCTGATGTATTACGAGTCAAATGATTACAATGCCGCGATGAGGGACCTGAACAGGGTCCTCGAGGAAGAACCCGGCAATGCCCTGACCCTCTACAACAGGAGCCTGATAAGCGCCCAGGTGGGCAATTTCGAGGATGCCCTCGCGGACATGGACCATGTCATTAACATCAATCCGGACAACGTCCTGGCGTATTACAACAGGGCTTCCTACTTCGTCCAGATGGGCCGGTGGCTGGATGCCCTGGACGACTACGATAAGGCGATTGAGCTCTATCCAGACTTCGCCAAGGCCTACCTGAACCGTTCCTACGTCAAAAATATGCTCGGACGGACCAAGTCCTCCAAGCAGGACTACGACACTGCCCAGCGGAAGGTCAGGGAGTACCGTGCCAAGACGGCCTCCGAAGCCGCCTCATTCGCCGACACCACCAAGAAATACAGCTCCTTGATAGCGCTTGACGCTGATTTCGCCAAGAAAGGCTTTGAGAACGAGCTGCTCCAGAACAGGGACATCAACATCCGGCTCAAGCCGCTGTACAAGTTCAGTCTCTCCGCCACGAAGGACACCAAGAACATCGCCTTGCGCAACCGGTATGAGAACCTGCTGATAGATAAGTTCATATCTGATTCGCCAATCAATATGGCGATCTCCAACTCGGACTCCATCGCGGCGCCGGTGTTCGCACAGGGGATCGACGCCTCGATCTACGGCGACTCGTATCTGGCCGCCGGGGATCCGAAGAGCCTGACGGAGGCTGACAGGCAGTTCATCAGGGGCCTGTACAGCGTGCAGTCCAAGCAGTTCTCAACCGCCTTGAACCAGTTTGACGCCGCGGTGAACTCCGCTCCCGAGGGGAAATATTCGGAATACTACAAGGCCTTCTATTATCTGAACAGGGGAGTCCTGCGGGCCGAGATGATCGACTTCATCTCGTCCATCGAGAACAACGTCCAGACCCTCACTATGGACGACCAGGGGACGACCAGGGCCAGGGTGCGGGACCAGGTCAGCCGCACTTACGACTATTCCGAGGCCATTGACGACATGCTCAGCGCCGACAGGCTCCTTCCCGGAGTGCCGTACATCTATTTCAATCTCGGTAACCTTTACTGCCTCTCCTCGAAGTTCGTGGAGTCTGTCGATAATTACACCAAGGCAATCAATGTCTTCCCGTACATGGGAGACGCCTTCTACAACCGGGGTCTTGTGCTTATCTATCTGAAAGACAAGGAGAAGGGTTGCATCGACCTGTCAAGGGCCGGCGAACTCGGCGTGGGGGATGCCTACAGCGTGATATCCAAATACTGCGAGGAGGAGAAGAACTGATGCTGAGGTTCATGAGCTTCTCCAGCGGCAGCAACGGCAATTGCTATTTCCTCCATGACGGGACGAGCGGGATCATTATCGACGCCGGAGTGAGTCTCCGCCGGCTCAAGAAATACTTGACAGAGAGAGGTTTCAGCCTCAATTCATTCCAGGCTATACTGGTCACCCACGACCATCTGGACCACATCCGCCATCTCGGATCGTGGTGCAAGCGGCTCGGGAAACCTGTCTATGCCACCGCTGTCCTCCATGATGCGCTGGCTCATCACACTTTCACCAGTGACTGGATCGCTCCCTGCAGGAGGATCCTGAATGAGGGGGAGACTGTAGTCGATCTCGGTACGGGGCAGGCGGGACCATCGGTGCGGTATTTCGTGGTGCCGCATGACGCTACCCAGACTGTCGGATACTTCATCGAGTGGAATGATGTAGGGTTCTTCCTGATGACCGATGCCGGGAGGGTGACGCCAGAGGCTTTGGAATATGCCTCCGGCGCTGACGCTGTCGTGTTCGAGTCCAACTACGACATGGGGATGCTGATTGGTGGGCCGTACCCGCATGAGTTGAAGATGAGAATATGCAAGGGGAACGGGCACTTGTCGAACGACGAGTGCGCGGAGGCGGTGCGGCGGTTCTGGCATCCGGGGCTTAAGAATATATTCCTTTGTCACCTCAGTGAGAACAACAACACGCCGGCGCTGGCTTTTGAGGCCACCGCGGAGGCGCTGCGCTCTATCCCGGCCGGCGACGGCCTCTCCGCCAAGGACATCACAAACCTCCAAACCCTTCCCCGCACCACCCCCTCGCGGATTTATATTCTTTAAGGCGCATTAGGCGCGATCCCTCCTAAGGGGCGCCTTTGTGTAGGTACATAATTTGCAGGGGGTGGAGTGGCTTAATAATACCGAAAAGAATGAGACTTAACAGATTGGTGGCGGCGGTGGCCGCTATGGCTATGGCCGCGACAATGTGCGCCCAGAGCATCTATGACATCAAGGTCAAAGACATGGACGGGAAAGAGGTGTCCATGTCAGAGTACAAGGGAAAAGTCCTGCTGATAGTCAACACTGCGACGAAATGCGGCTTCACCCCCCAGTACGAGGAACTCCAGGAAATCTACGACAAGTTCAAGGACAAGGGCTTCGTGATTCTCGACTTCCCTTGCAACCAGTTCGGTGAGCAGGCCCCCGGCGACATCGCCTCGATTCATCAGTTCTGCACCGAAAAGTATTCCACGACCTTTCCCCAGTTCGACAAGATCGATGTAAACGGTGAGAACGAGAGCCCTCTGTTCGCCTTCCTGAAGTCAAAGCAAGCCTTCAAGGGCTTCGGCAACGGCCAGCAGGCCAAGTTCATGGACGAGATGCTCAAGAAGAAGGATCCGGACTATGCGTCCAAACCCGACATCAAATGGAACTTCACCAAGTTCCTCGTCGATGCCAACGGCAACGTGGTCGCCCGCTTCGAGCCCACCGTCAGCATGAACCTGGTCAGCACGATGGTCAGCTCAAAGCTTTACTAGTCAGCTATTTCCTTGGTATAGAAATCCACCATCCACCTGATCGCCTCCCGGCAGACAGGACAGAAAGAAGGATAGGTGTTGGTCAGCATCCGGCAGTCCGGGAAACCTCTCCAGACACCTTTGCTCTGATAGCCGCCGCCCTCGTAGAGGTCGACGGCTGTCTTTTTGCCGACAGTCTTCTTTCCTCTCCAGTCGATGGTGGTGTCGTCCGCCTTGAACTTCTTCCCCACGAGATGGCGCCACTTGGAGTCGAAATCCTTCATTGTCGTGATATTCCGCTCCCAGGGCTCGACATCGGGGTAGTAATATTCCTCATACTGGTCGTCGTAGTAATACTCGTCGGCCAGTCCGGCAAAGCTATGCCCGAACTCATGGACCACCACCGGACGGAAACCGGAGTGGTGGGCGGTGGTGAGGGTGTAAGAATTGTATATTCCTCCGCCACCGTAAGTGTCTGTGTTGGCGAGGATTATAAGATGCTCGTAGGGGATTCCGGCAAGCAGGTCGTGGAGCTGGAAAAGGTGGAGGGTCGTCAGGTAGCGCTCGGTGTAGAAAGAGTCGAAATTGGATCCCACGGCGGTCTCCTTCCATAGTCCTTCCCTCGGTACGCTGACACCGCTGTCTTTCGACGGGGCCTTGACGCAGACCAGGTTGAAGCGGTCTTTCAACTCATTGTAAGGAGCGTGGGCCCAGAGGCTCTCCATGGCCTCGCGGGCGTCCGCCATGAACCTGTCCATCTCCGCCTCAGTGTAACCCTCGGCAACGATCGCCACGTCGATCCGCTCGTCGCATTTAGGATCGGCGGAAAGGTCGTCGCCTCCCTTCCAGATCCACTCGTGGGGAGCCGGATTCATCCCGACCGGCCTGATGAGGATGTCTTTGGGATCCACCTCATGGGTGAACTCGCAGCTGACATGGCCGTCCCTGAAGTCGAATAGCTGGACAGTGATTTCAGCTTTCTCCGCCGGCATGGGGGCGAGGAAGACGTTCTCGAAGGCCTTGCTGACCTTTGTGGCCTCTTCTGTGGGCTGCCACTCCTGGAAGAGGGTAGAGAAGGAGGTGCGGTAAACTACCTCGCCGCCGACCTTCATTATCAACTGGCCGTTGCCCCTGACGGGTACCTTGTCCATGTTGACCCTCTTTCCGGCCCAGCCTTCGACCGAGCATAGCTCGGCGAGGGTGATGGACTGGGTCTTGGCGTTGCCGCTGAAAATATAGTTGAGGCGCAGGGTGCGGGAGAAGTCCAGAGACTCTTCGCTTCGCTCAGAATGACAGGGGATTGTGAGGGTGGCGAGGGCGATCGCCAGTGTGAGGAACCTTTTCATATTCAGTTATTTAAGAAGTCTCTTGAGTCCTTTTCCAACGCGCTCTATAGCTTCAACGAACCGCTCTCTGGGGCAGGCCATATTGATCCTGACGAAGCCGTCCAACCCGTACATCGCGCCGCCGTTTATCCAGACTTTCTCGTTCTCGATAAGGCTCTTCTCGATCTCTATCGAGGGCATCTTGATGGCGCTCACATCGACCCAAGCCAGATAAGTTCCCTCGACTTTGGTGACGGGGAACAGTGGCAGCTCCCGCTCGAAATAATCTAGCATGAACCTGTAATTGCCCTGGAGATATTCCATGAGTTCCTTGATCCAATGCTCGCCCTCGTTGTAGGCGGCCTGGAGGGCGAGGACTCCGAAGGGGTTGAGGTCGCAGTGCTCCCAGACGTTTATCACCTTGTCGATCTGTTTCCTCCAGTCGGGATTGTTGGTGATGAGATTGGATATTCCCAGACCGGCGATGTTGAAGGACTTGCTGGGGGAATTCATGGTGATCGTGTTGTCCTGGTCGATGGTGGCCATCGGCGTGAAGTGGTAGCCGGGCATTTCCAGTTCGCAGTGGATCTCGTCGCTGACGATAATGACCCCGTTGCGGCGGCAGATGTCCGCCACCTTCTGAAGGTCCTCTTTGGGCCAGACTCTTCCGCAGGGGTTGTGGGGGTTGCAGAAGAGGAGAACCTTGGCCATCGGGTCTGAGGCCCTCCTCTCAAGGTCCTCAAAATCAATGTACCAGGTGGCCTGGTCGCCTTCGGTGTCGTAGATGAGCTTGTTGGGCGACAGCTCGCAGCCGATGTTGCGGACCGAGGAGAAGAAGCAGTTGTAGGCGGGAGACTGGATGATCACCTTCGGCAGTTCCCCATTTGGTCCCTTGCCTCCGTTCGGCTTCTCGACCACATTTCCCTCAGCGTCAACCTCATAGTGGGTCAAGGCGTACATCACGATGGACATTCCAGGCACGATTCCGTCCACGGGAATATACCAGTCTTTCTCGGTGTGCCAGCCTCGGCGGCGCTGCCACCAGTCTATCGCCGCCTCGTAGTAGCTGTCTGGAATATGGGTGTATCCAAATACCCCGTGATCAACCCTGCGGCGCAGGACATCTATAATTTCCGGCGCCACCTTGAAGTCCATGTCGGCCACCCAGAGGGGGATAACATCCTCGCTGATAGGCCCTGCGGGGCTCTCGGCATCCCATTTCACGCAGTTTGTGCCGCGTCTGACGGTCATCTCGTCAAAATCGTATTTTCCCATATCGTCGTTTATTTAATTTATTTGTCTGTAATATAGCGTCTCGTCGGCTTCACCTTGGTTGTCCGGGTGGAGGATGGTCGCGAGGTCCTGGAGGACGAGGTCGGGGCGGGCGACGCCGCTTTGCCAGATGTCGTTGCCGCCTTTGGGATTAACCCTTTTGTTGTCGTTCCAGACCACGGTGAAGCTGCCGTAGCCGAGTTCCAGGGCGTTGCCCTCGATGTTTCCGAGCATGTCCTTGAATATCGGGTTGACTCCCAGGAGGTCTTCCCGGCTGTGACACCAGCCCACGTTGAGCCAGCAGTCGGCTTCTTTGCTCAGGGAATATGCTTTCTCGACGGACATCACGCTCGAAGCCGATTTCCCGCTCTCGCTGCCAAGCACGATGCCTCCGGCGTCGCTGATCATGGCCGAAAGGTAGTTGTCTGTCGAGGGGACGAACCATTGGTCGTTGTAGGGAATGTTGAGCAGGACTTTCCTGGGCGGAACGTGTTGGTTCGCGATATCTTTGGCGATCGCGTTGTAGTTTTCCTTGACGGCATTTAGCGCTGAGTCGGCGGCTGCCATCTGGCCGGTCAGGGCTCCGAAGAGGCGGATGTAGGCGGCTCGGGCCAGCGGGTGGCGCTCGAGGTGCTCGTTGACCGTAAATACCTTTATTCCAAGTTGTTCCAGCTTCGCCTCAAACGGCGACTTCGCTCCCGACACCGCATACGTCAGCACCACCTCCGGCCTCAGCCCCACGATCTTCTCATAGTCCGGCGCACCATCGTACCCGACGTCGGCTATCGCCGACGTCGGCTGACGCCTGTCTACCCCCCTGCGCCCCCTAGGGGGACTGAGGGGCGTTCCCCTCAGACTCCCTGAGTCGCTTCGCTCCGAGTCACCAGCGGCAACTGTCGGAGCCAGCTCTGAAGTCTCGACCGGAGATTGCGATCTGGCGGCAGGCTCTGACAGTCCGGACTCCTCGCTTCGCGAGGCCCCTCCCATCTCTCGGAGAGTCTGTGAAAACAAGTTTTCACCGCCTCTCCTTCGATCTGGGCCCCTCCCTCTTGCGTGACGAGGGCGTCCACGGTCCGGACTTGCCAGACCTGCCGCCAGATCGCTAGCTAGGGCCGCCGAGACCAGTCTGGATGGCGAGACCCATGCCACCCTCGGCACTGTAAGAGGGGGGACCGGAGCGGAGCGGAGCGAAGCGAGCGGTGGGGCCGAGCGGAGCGAGGCGGTCGAGCCGCCAGAGCTGGTCTCGGAGGCCGCTAAGCCTGCTGAAGCTGCCAGAGCCTGCCTACTGCCGAAGAGGGCGGTCGAGCATCCAGGACTGGTCTCGGCGGCTGCCAGGCCCTCGTCACGCCAAAGATAATCGGGACCGGAGATGCCGACGATGCGGTCGGTGGCGTCGAGGGCATCGAGGAATCCGTAGTGGGAAGTGCTCATGACGATGAGACGGCTAAGGGGACGGTCGATGATGAGGGAGTCCCTTGAGCCGTCAAAAGGGGAGACGGACACCGCTTTCCATCCCCCATCAGGTCTCTCAAATATCTCCAGGAAAGCCGGCTCCCCGGCATCCCCCGCCGCCTCGGCAACACGTCTCCCGCCGCAGGAACACACCAAGGCCCCAAGCGCGGCAAACAGTAAGACGAAGCGGTGTAATATATTCATTTAGAAGAGCTTGCCACCTTGAAACTTGCCCTGCAACCGAGCCACCGCATCACTCAAGTCGTCCCCCTCGAGAGGCTTGCTCATTGCCGCTTTACGCTCCTTGTCGAAGCGCTCCCGCAGCAACGCGAACTGACGCTTGGTGTCCTTGGTGAACTCACCGTTCTCAATCCAGGCAAAGTACGCCGGCTCAGACTCATAGACAGCCTTGGCGGTCTTTCCCTTATGCTTTCCGAAACTGATCACAGGCTCCCCGTCAGGCCCCATGACGAGCCTCCCGGCATAATCGACAGTCCTTGGCCTGCCACCAACACCGGAGAGAAAATCAACGTCGTTCTTCAAGATCATCTCATGATGCTTGTCCGCCACCTGGTACATCTCCAGCTGGCCTTTAAGCACCTCGTAGGTCGCCATCGTGTCCGCCTCGGCGGAATGAGCGTTCTCGAAATCCTCGCCACCGCAGTAGAAACGGTAGGCGGCCTTGAGGTTGCGAGGCTCCATGTAGTGGTAGATCGTCTGCACATCGACCATGCGCTTGGCATGGAGGTCGATGTCCAGGAGATCCAGCATCTCCTTGGCCTTCGCCTTCTTCTCCTGGGAGGCTTTGGGATCAGCTATCCTCTGGACGCAATACGATCTCACCCTCTCGATCTCCTCGGCAAGCAAGGGAAGATCGAACTTAGCCGAGTTGAAACCGGCCAAGTCGCTGTCCCTCAGCCACTCGACGACCTCGGGAACAATCTCTATGAACTTTTTCTCCCCGACGAGCATCTCGTCCGTGATCCCGTTGACCTCAGAGGCCCGGGGATCCATCTTTTTCTGGGCGCAGGCATCATAGTCCCACGGGAAAACCCTCCAGGTCTTCGTCTCGTGGTGGGAGTCAGGGAAAACCTTTACGAAACTAAGCTCGACTATGCAGTCTGTGACAATATTAAGCCCCGTGCTCTCTATGTCGAAGAACAACAGGGGCTTCTGAAGATTCAGTTCCACGATGAGGCCGGATTACTGGACCATTATCGGCATCAGGATGCCGGTTATCTTCTCGCTGGCGGCGTCTTCCTCGGAAGGGACTATCAACGCTGCCCTGCGGGCGTCGGCGAACTTCATCACGACGGTGTCGCAGCTCATGTTGGAGAGGATCTCGCCGAGGAAGGTCGATTTGAAGCCGATGGTCAGCTCGTCGCCGTTGTAGTCGCAGGGGACTTTCTCATAAGCGGCGATCGCGAAGCCCAGATCTTGGGCGGTGATCTCCATCTGGCCGGGCTTGAGGTCCAGTTTGATGTGGTTGGAGGCCTTGTTGGCGCAGACGGCCACGCGGCGCACCGTGTTCAGGAACAGGCTCCTGTCGATCTTGAGGACGGAGGAGTTGTTCTGGGGGATCACGTCGCGGTATTTGGGATATTTCCCGACGATCAGCCTGCAGACCATCGTGGTCCTTCCGAAGGAGAACACCACGGTGCTGGAATCAAAGGCGACTTCAACGTCGCCATCCTCCTTGTCGACGATGGCCTTCAGCACGTTAGCTGGCTTCTTGTGGAGGATGAAGGAGCACTTGGCAGCGGCCGTGACATCCTTGGTCGTGTAGCAGATCAGCTTGTGGGAATCGGAGGCCACAAGGGTTGTTGAATCGGTGTCGAAGTCGAAGAATATTCCGTTCATCGCCGGACGGATCTCGTCGTCGGCGGTAGCGTAAACGGTGCTGTTGATCCCCTCGATCAGGCTCTTGGCGGGGAAGACCACCTTCTCGGCGTCCTCGGAGGCACCCTTGATCTCAGGATAGTCCTCGGCGGGGAAATACGGAAGGACGGAATTACCGCTCGTCCAGTCACACTCTATTGAGGAGTCGCTGGAAGTCCTGATGGAGACCGGCTGATCAGGAAGCTCCTTGAGGAGGTCGATGATATGCCTGGCAGGAACGGCGATACGGCCTTCCTCCTCGGTGGTGTCAACCTCGATCTCGGTCCTGAGGGTCAGCTCGGAATCGGATGCGGTCACCTCGAGGATGTTGCCTTTGAGGTCAAAAAGGAAGTTCTCCAGGATCGGGAGGGCGGACTTGGCCGGGATGGCCTTGGAGATATTCATCAGCCCCTTGAGCAGCTCTACGCTGGAAACGTTGAATTTCATATCGTCATGTTTTTTGATTTCGGTTATGGTCTGGGCCGTTTGGCGCGTGACCAATCACAAATATAATAATAATCCTTGGATTTCCTCTCACGGCGTGGCATCTTATTTGAAAAATACCCCCTCCGGAAAAAGTTTTTAAAAGTAATAATATGTCAGTAATGAAGAAAAGTATCATCACAGTCCTGCTGTCAGTGCTGCTCAGCGTGCTGGCGGCCTACGGTGTGCTGAAAGCCGCCACCGTCACGGGCGGGTCAGACAATATGTCGGCTCCCACCTCGAATACAGTCACCAAGACTGTCAATCTGGCACAATCGGATTATCCCGACTTGACTTACGCCGCCGAGGCCGCTGTGGAGGCCGTCGTGTATGTGGAAGTGACCGCCACCCAGCAGTATCAGATGGACGATCCGTTCTTCCGTTTCTTCTTCGGTGAGAGCGCCCCGCAGTCCAGGCAGGTCCAGGGCAGCGGCTCCGGAGTGATCATCCGTCCGGACGGTTACATCGTGACCAACAACCACGTGGTCGCCAACGCTACCAAGATCCAGGTCACCCTGAACAACAACAAGACTTACGACGCCACGGTGATCGGCACCGATCCGGCCACTGATGTCGCTCTGATAAAGATTGACGCCCAGGGACTCTCGACCCTTCCGTTCGGCGACTCCGACCAGCTCAGGCTGGGCGAGTGGGTCCTTGCCGTGGGAAGCCCGATGGGTTACCAGCTCCGCGGCACCATCACGGCCGGCATCGTCAGCGCCAAGGGCCGCCAGATGGGGCATGATCCCAGGGAGAATAACACCCTCCAGATCGAGTCCTTCATCCAGACCGACGCTGCCGTCAACCCCGGCAACTCCGGCGGAGCCCTGGTCAACAAGACAGGTGAACTGGTGGGCATCAACACCGCCATCGTCTCCCAGACCGGGTCATATTCCGGATATTCCTTCGCCGTTCCCGCCAACATCGTCAAGAAGGTGGTCGGAGACCTCATCGACTTCGGCTCCGTCAAGCGCGCTGTGCTCGGAATCCAGATGATAGACCTCTCCGAGGCGCTCGCCAAGAACCTTAAGTACGAGTCCGTTGACGACATGTTGAAAAAATTGAAACTTTCTTCGACGGAAGGCGTATATATTGATGAGGTTGTCAAAGGCGGAGCGGCGGACAAGGCCGGAATCCAGAAGGGTGATGTGCTTGTCGCCGTGGGTGGCCAGAAGGTGAAGAACGGATCGTCCGTCCAGGTCAAGGTCAATTCCTTCCATCCTGGAGACAAGTCCACTCTCACGGTGGTCCGTGACGGAAAGGAGAAGACTCTCGACGTGACCTTCCAGGGCAGCAGCACCGAGAACGGCACAGTTGTGGGAGACGGCGAGATCGCTTTCTACGGAACTACCCTCAAGCAGGCTCCCAAGGAGACTCTCGAGAAGCTTGGCTTGAAGAGCGGTGTGCAGGTGACTTCGGTCGGCAGCGGCAAGATGCTTGAGGCCGGCGCTTCGGAAGGACTCATCATCACCTACGTCAACGACCAGCCCGTCGCCAAACCTCAGGATGTCGTGGACATCGCCAAGGCCGCCAAGAGGTCTGTCTATATCGAAGGCGTCACCGCCAACGGCAGGAAGGCTTTCTTCGGCTTCGGAAAAGACTAAGCTTCGGCTACTGATCGAACATTCCCGGCAGGGCGGTCGTAGCCTTGCCGGGAATTGTTTTTTAGTAAAGATATATGAGGCAACTTAAGATCACAAAATCCATCACCAACCGCGAGAGCGCGTCCCTGGACAAGTATCTCCAGGAGATCGGCCGCGAGGAACTGGTGTCTCCCGAGGAGGAGGTAGAGCTTTCCCAGAGGATCCGCAAGGGCGACCAGGAAGCTCTCGAGAAGCTCACAAGGGCTAACCTGAGGTTCGTCGTCTCCGTCGCGAAACAGTACCAGAACCAGGGCCTCAGCCTTCCGGACCTTATCAACGAGGGCAACCTCGGCCTGATCAAGGCAGCCGAGAAGTTCGACGAGACCAGGGGCTTCAAGTTCATCTCCTACGCCGTGTGGTGGATCCGTCAGTCAATACTCCAGGCCTTGGCCGAGCAGTCCAGGATCGTGAGGCTCCCGCTGAACCAGGTGGGTTCCCTGAACAAGATCAACAAGGCTCTCTCCCAGTTCGAGCAGAAGAACGAGAGGGCTCCTTCCAACGAGGAGCTGGCCGAGATGATCGACATCCCCCAGGACAAGATCTCTGACACCCTGAGGGTCTCCGGAAGGCATGTCAGCGTGGACGCCCCCTTCGTCGAGGGCGAGGACAACAGCCTGCTGGACGTCATCCCCAACGATGACTCCCCGATGGCCGACAGGGGTCTCGTCAACGAGTCCCTCAGCACTGAGATCGAGCGCTCGCTGCAGATCCTGACCTCCCGCGAGCGGGAGATCATCAAGAGCTTCTTCGGCATCGGATGCCAGGAGATGACCCTTGAGGAGATAGGGGAGAGGCTCGACCTTACCCGCGAGCGTGTCCGTCAGATCAAGGAGAAGGCGATCCGCAAACTCAAGAAACCCTCAGCGAGCAAACTTCTAAAGACCTATCTCGGATAGAATGACTCCAGACATGTTCATAGCCTCGAAGGCTTCAGAAGCCATAAAGGCGATCTACAATGCTGAAATCGAGCCGTCCGCCCTGCAAGTGGGCGTGACGCGCAAGGAGTTCGAAGGCGACTACACACTGGTCGTCTTCCCTCTTTTAAGGATGTCCCGCACCACCCCTGAGAACACCGGCAAGGCGATCGGCGACTGGCTTGTGGCCAACGTGCCGGAAATCAGCGGGTTCAACTGCGTGAAGGGCTTCCTGAATATTCTTTTCTCGAACCTGTATTGGAATGAGCTTTTCTCGGAGATAGTGTCCACTCCGGATTTCGGCTACCTTCCCTCCACCGGGAAAAATGTGATGGTCGAGTTCAGCTCGCCCAACACCAACAAGCCCCTGCACCTTGGGCATATTCGCAACAACCTTCTCGGAGACTCCGTCTCGAGGCTTCTCAAGGCCAGCGGCAACAACGTCATAAAGACCACCATCGTCAACGACCGTGGCATCCACATCTGCAAGTCCATGCTGGCTTGGCAGAAGGTGGGTCATGGCGCGACACCCGAGTCAGCAGGCAAGAAGGGTGACCATCTTGTCGGGGATATGTACGTGGCTTTCAACGACATATTCAAGAAAGAGGTTGAAGAGCTCGTCGCCGGGGGAATGGATGAGGAGACCGCCAAGAAAGAGGCTCCCTGCCTGAAGGAGGCCCACGAGATGCTCCGCAAGTGGGAGGCCGGCGACCCTGAGGTCCGCGACCTCTGGCAGAGGATGAACAAATGGGTTCTCGACGGCTTCGACGAGACCTACGCCGCCCTCGGGATCACTTTTGACAAAGTATATTTCGAGAGCCAGACCTACCTGCTTGGGAAAGAGTTGGTACAGAAGGGATTGGATATGGGAGTTTTCGTCCGTGAGGCCGACGGCTCGGTCTGGTGTGACCTCACCGCCGACGGGCTCGACCGCAAACTCCTGCTCCGCTCCGACGGAACTTCAGTCTATATCACCCAGGATCTCGGAACCGCCGAGAGGAGGTTCGCTGAATATAGCCTCGACTCGCACGTCTATGTCGTGGGCGACGAGCAGAACTACCATTTCCAGGTCCTGAAGCTCATCCTTAAGAAACTTGGATTCTCCTGGGCTGACGCCATCTATCACCTTTCTTACGGTATGGTGGAGCTGCCTGAGGGTAAGATGAAGTCCAGGGAAGGGACAGTGGTTGACGCCGACGACCTGATAGAGAAGATGTATCAGGAAGCCAAGGCGACTTCCGAGGAGTCCGGCAAGTTGGACGACATGGACGATGAGGAGAAGGAGAGACTCTTCCGCATGATCGGTCTCGGAGCCCTGAAGTATTTCATTATCAAGGTGGATCCCAAGAAGACCATGCTCTTCAATCCCAAGGAGTCCATCGACTTCAACGGCAACACCGGGCCTTTTATTCAATATACCCACGCCAGGATCCGCTCTATTCTCAGGAAGGCTTCCGAGAGGGGAGTGGCTGTTGCAGGGGAGGTGCCTTCGGTCGAGCTGAGCGCCAAGGAGGTGCGTCTTATCAAGTTGCTGAACCTCTTCCCGGCGAAGGTGGCAGAGGGTGCGGCCGCATATTCCCCGGCCGTCATCGCCAACTACGCCTACGACCTGGCGAAGGAGTTCAACCAGTACTACCACGAGACCCCGATCCTCAAGGAAGAGGATCCTGCGATGCTCCAGGCCCGTCTGGTCCTTATCGACACCCTTTCTGCGGTCCTTCGCCGCGCCATGGGTATCCTCGGAATCGAGCTTCCTGAGAGAATGTGATGGATTACATGTTTCCGACCTCGAAGAAGGAAGTCGAGGCCCTTGGATGGGACTACATCGACATCATCTTCTTCACGGGCGATGCCTTTGTGGACCATCCCTCTTTCGGGACGGCCTGCATCTCCCGTTGGCTCCAGAAACATGGCTACAGGGTGGCGGTCGTGCCGCAACCTAACTGGCGGGACGACCTGCGGGACTTCAAGAAACTCGGAGCCCCGCGCCTTTATTTCGCGGTCAACTCCGGCGCCATGGACTCCATGGTCAACCATTATACGGCAGGCAAGCGCCTTCGCCACGACGACGCCTACACCCCTGACGGGAAGGCCGGAGCCCGGCCGGATTACGCTGTCAGCGTATATTCCCGAATCCTGAAAGAGCTTTATCCGGACGTGCCGGTCGTGATCGGGGGAGTCGAGGCTTCGCTGCGGCGGCTAACGCATTACGACTATTGGAAGGACCAGCTCCTGCCGTCGATCCTGGAATGGTGCCCGGCGGATTATCTCTGTTACGGGATGGGGGAGACGACCATGCTTGAGCTGACGCGGGCCATCGAGGACCGCCGCAGCCCCCACCAGATCCGTCAGATCCCGCAGATAGCCTTCCGTCTCAGCGGCCGTCCGAAAGCTTCGCCAGGAACACTGGTCTTGAGCTCGTACGAGGATTGCCTTAAGGATAAGTCCTTGGTGGCCAAGAACTTCCATATTATTGAGACAAATGCCAACATGCTTCACGCGTCGGTGATTGTGGAGCCGGTCGGGGACGGGTACGTCCAGGTCAACCCGCCGCTGCCGCCGTCCACGACCGAGGAAATGGACGCTTTCTGGGACCTGCCCTTTACCAAGCTCCCGCATCCCCGGTATCGGGGGAAAAGGATCCCGGCCTACGACATGATCAAGGACTCCATCATCACCCACCGCGGCTGCTTCGGGGGATGCAACTTCTGCACGATAGCCGCCCATCAGGGCAAGTTCATCCAGTCCCGCTCGAAGGAATCCATTGTCGCTGAGGTACGTAAGCTCGCCGCGATGCCGGAGTTTTCCGGGAATATCTCCGACCTCGGAGCCCCGACAGCCAACATGTACATGATGACGGGGAAGGACCCCTCCCTTTGCGCGAAGTGCCGCCGGAAGTCCTGCCTTTTCCCTTCGGTCTGCGTCAATATGAACCGTTCGCACGCCAAGCTGCTGGATTTGTATAAAGCTGTGGATTCTGTCCCCGGAGTGCGGCATTCCTACATCGGCAGCGGCATCCGCTACGACCTGTTCCTGACTGAGGAAGGCTTCGTCGATGAGACTTCGAAGCCATATCTGAGGACCCTCGTGCTCGACCACACCTCAGGGCGCCTGAAAGTGGCCCCGGAGCACACAGAGGACCGGGTTCTGCAATATCTCGGGAAGCCTTCCTTCAGGCTTTTCGAAAGGCTTCGCTACGAGTTCGACAAGATTTGCCGGGAGAACGGGCGCCGGACCGGGATCGTGCCCTATTTCATCTCATCCCATCCCGGGTGTACGATGAAGGACATGGAGAACCTTTCCCGGCATCCCGCCTTGAGAGGAATATTCATGGATCAGGTGCAGGATTTCACCCCCACTCCGATGACCACATCATCGGTCATGTACTACACCGGACTGGATCCCAGGACCATGCGCCCGGTGTTCGTGGAGAGGGATCCGGAGAGGAAACGGAGGCAGAAATCATTTTTCTTCAGAAAAAAGTAGCGCGGGTGTGTCGCGATTAAGAAAAAAGTCTTATTATTGCACCCGAAATGAGTAAGAATATGAATCCAGATTTAAGGAGAAGGCATGTCGTGAGTTATGAGAACATGTCGGAGGAATTGGCAGCCTTGTTTAATGAGAAATATCCCAAAGGGTTCAATGATTACCTTCCGGATCTTGTGCAGTACAAGAAGCCGGATGGTACTCCGTTCAACGCTGTGACGATTGAGACTCCTGAGTCAATATATTTAGTCAAGATCAAACTCAAGACCGATGACGCCGAGGCGCTCGAGAGGTGGCTTGAGGGTGAGGAAGACGCTGAGAATGAGGAGGTCGCCGGTGCTTCTGCCGATGCTGCCGCTGAGTCCACCCTTCCGGACGACAACATCTCCCAGTACGGCGGAGATGATGGCGGCGACGACGCCTGATCTTTTTTGAGTTCTTAACGTCCTTAACGTCCTTTACGTCCTTTACGTACCGTACGTCCCTCACGTTCTTTACGTCCTTTACGTCCTTTACGTCCCGTGCCCGATTTCTCCGTATTTCCGGCGCGGGATGCTTTTTTATCTGCGGCTGTGCCCGTTTTGGGCCGATTTCCGATGCGGGACGGGGTTTCATGTGCGGCCGTGCCCGCTTTGGGCCGATTTCCGGCGCGGAACGGGGTTTCATGGCGTTGCGCTGTTTAGTCCGCTTCCGTCTTCCTCCGCCTCCTTCTCCGCCTCTCTGAACCGCCCCACCCTTCGCCTTCTTCTCCGTCTTCTCCGTCTTCTCCTCCGCCTTCTCCTCCGCCTTCTCCTCCGCCTTCTCCTCCGCCTTCTCCTCCGCCTTCTCCTCGCCTTCTCCTCGCCTCTCTAAACCGCCCCACCCATCGCCACGCCTTTTGTGTATTCGCACCGCCGTTCATGTGCGCCATGTGTCCGGTTCTGAGGGACATGTGGGGCATATACGCCGTTGAATCGCGCCATGTGTCCGGATTTGAGGGACATGTGGGGCATATACGGCGTTGAAGTGCGCCATGTGTCCGTGGCTGAGGGACATGTGGGGCATTTAGGGCATTGAAGCGCGCCATGTGTCCGTGGCTGAGGGACATGTGGGGCGATGTGTCCGGGTTTGAGGGACAGATGGGGCATATAGGGCGTTGAAGCGCGCCATGTGTCCGGGGCTGAAGGACATGTGGGGCAGAATAGTTAGAATGAGCAGGATGTACAATCGGGAGAGAATGTATATGAAGAGCATGAATGCATTGAGCGATGGACGAAATTATGTATATTTGTATAAATAAACTTTAATATTTATGGAAAACTTCGATTTAGAATCTGTCCAAGCTCAGGACTCGCCACTTGAATTCTGGCTTGTATCCACCGACCACACTACCGACCGGATCTGGTTTAAAGATGACCAGGACTTCAAGGTCGGCATGAATTACGTTGCCATAATCGCTATTCTTTCAGGAATTAATGTGCTGGCGTTTATACTCATGTCCAATCATATCCACCTTGTGCTTCAATGTTCGCATGAAGAGGCGGAGTGGTTCATCGATGAGTTCAAAAGGAGATATTCCGAATACTTGACCAAACGGTATGGGAAGAAGGAGTACCTTCGGGGGATAGATGATGACGTTCGCCCTCTATACTTGAGTGGAGAGTCTGTTGAGAAAGGCATTGCCTATGTCCTCATGAATAGTGTTGCGGCGAATATATGCCTTTCCGCCACAGGCTACCCTTGGGGAAGCGCCGGAGCTTATTTCAGAGTGACGGAAACTCGAGGGATCAGGGTTGGAGATATCTCGGTTCGCAAACGCTATAAGATTCTTCATAGCAGAGAGGAACTGCCTGAGGATGTGATGATTGGGGAGGACGGTTATATTATTCCCCAATCTTTTGTGTCAATTAAATTTGTTGAATCGATATTCAGGACCCCTAAACGCCTGAATTACTTTCTGTTAAACTCATCTAAGGCAAAAAGGATGAGGGAATTACAAGGTTCTGGTATGCTGATGTTTCGGGATCAGACCATCTTAGCTTCCCTGCCCGACATGTGCAGGACGCTATTCCATAAGGAGGCGCTATCTTCATTGACGGGTGATGAAATGGAAAGGCTTATTTCTGAAGTGAAATATCGGTTCAATGCGGATGTTCCCCAAATTGCGAGAATCCTTGGCTTAGGGTACACGGAGGTTGTGAATATCCTTGAAAAATATTGATAAGTGCCAGTGCCATAATGTATTGCGCCATTTGTCCGGGACTGAGGGACATGTGGGGCATGTAGGGAGTTGAAGTGCGTTGAGGTGCGCCATGTGTCCGGATTTGAGGGACATGTGGGGCATTCTGGGCGTTGAGGTGCGCCATGTGTCCGGGGCAGAGGGACATGTGGGGCATAAGGGCGTTGAGGCGCGCCATGTGTCCGTGGCTGAGGGACATGTGGGGCGTGTAGGGAGTTGAAGGGCGTTGAGGTGCGCCATGTGTCCGGGTTTGAGGGACATGTGGGGCATATAGGGCTTTGAAGTGCGCCATGTGTCTGTGGCTGAGGGACATGTGGGGCATAAAGGGAGTTGAAGTGCGTTGAAGTGCGCCATGTGTCGGGGTCTGAGGGATATGTGGGGCATAAAGGGCGTTGAAGCGCGCCATGTGTCCGGTGCTGAGGGACATGTGGGGCATAAAGGGAGTTGAAGTGCGTTGAGGTGCGCCATGTGTCCGGTGCTGAGGGACATGTGGGGCATAAAGGGAGTTGAAGTGCGTTGAGGTGCGCCATTTGTCCGGGACTGAGGGACATGTGGGGCATTCTGGGCGTTGAAGGGCGTTGAAGCGCACCATGTGTCCGGTTCTGAGGGACATGTTGGGCATGTAGGGCGTTGAGGTGCGCCATGTGTCCGGGTTTGAGGGACATGTGGGGAATATAAGGTGTTGAAGCGCGCCATGTGTCCGGGGCTGAGGGACATGTGGGGTGCTGGGGAAGAGGTTCGATGAAGGCTGGGTAGATTTCGGCGGGATTGTTGCGGGATTGTTGCGGGATTGTTGTAACAATTCGGAAAAGTATTCGTTTATTTAGTGGAGAGCGGAAGTGATGGCGAG
Organism: uncultured Bacteroidia bacterium; assembly: GCA_902780935.1. GTDB lineage: Bacteria > Bacteroidota > Bacteroidia > Bacteroidales > UBA932 > Cryptobacteroides. The sequence continues at coordinate 145,540 of CACZHP010000008.1, forward strand.
CTGCAAATGGCTGCCGGGGTTGCGCCAAGTGGCGTGAGGTGGCGTGAGGTTGCGCCAAGTTACGTGAGATTGCTCCAAGTGGCGTGAGGTTGCGAAAGGTTGGAAGGTTGCGGGGTTTTGATTGGTAACGAGATGACTAGGGAAGAGTCCATAGAGTTTTATAAGAGGTATTCACGGAAGTTGTTTAATGTCAGCTTCCGGATTGTCGGGGACCATGCTTTGGCGGAGGAGATTATGCAGGACACGGTCTTGAAGTTCTTCCGGTTTGTCGGGGAGGTGGAGATGGCCGATCGGGTCGGCGGAGATTCTTCGCTGGCGCTCGGAATGACAGGAGGGACGCTCAGAATGACAGATGTGGCGGGCCTGAAGGCTATCGAGGCGTGGTTGGTGAGGACGTGTGTGAGGGGTTCGATCGATGCTTTGAGGCGGCTCAAGAGGGAGCGGGAGTTTCTGGGGGAGTATGAGACGTGGCAGGAAAGTGCGGCTGAGGCGGGGCAAGAAAGCTCGAGCGGAGAGAGTGGGCGGATCACAGTGGAGGATGTGAAGAAAGCGATGGGCGCTCTGCCGTCTCCGTACAGATTAATCCTGACGCTGGTCTTGATAGATGGGCTGGATTATGAGGAGATAAGCGAGATCACTGGGGAGAAGGAAGGTGCTTTGAGGACGCGTTTCTCAAGGGCAAGGAGGATGCTGGCGGAGAGGCTGAAAGAGGGGCGGTAAGGCTGTTAAATTGATTATGGAAATGAATATGAATAATTTAGAGGAATACATTAGGTTAAACCGGGAAGCGTTTGATGAGCAGGAAGTTCCGGAAGGGCATCTTTTGCGCTTCGAGGAGCGGCTGGAGACCCTTCGCTTCGCTCAGGGTGACAGCACTCCGGCGCCGCCACTGGCCACCGGCCGTACTCAGCCGCAGCGAAGCGAGAATGGACGCGGCCGGGGCCAGGTGGCGGGCCGGAAAAGGCCGTTGATATGGCTTCGCTTCGCTTCAGTGGCTGTGGCAGCGGCAGTGGCGGCGGTTGTCATATTGATGCCCGGGCCGGCCGGGCATGACGGTAATGTGGCCGGGCATAAGGATTGGTTTGCCGGAGTGGGAAATGACCAGCTCGAGATATGCCAGGCATATTACGGAAAAATGGCGGAATACTATGAGACAATCCTGAAGGGGGATTTCGATGGCACGAGGCAGTTCGACCTGGAGGCGATCGCTGGGGAAGGGATCCCATTGGTGGACCAGTTGCCTGATGAAATTGACCTGGAGACGAGGGCGGCGGTGCTGAAAGATTATTACGGAGCCCTCCTCGACGGAATGGAAAGATTGAATAAAATATATTAATAAAGTATTGAATATGAAAAGATTAATTATCGTTCTGGCGGCACTGGCCATGGGGCTCGCCGCTTATGCCGGGGATTTTTCCGGCAATTCTGAGAATCCCGGAATCGCTTATACGACAAAGGAGTACAACCATAAGAATTTCACGGGAATCAGCGTCAGCAGCATCGTGGGTGTCGAGTTGAAAAAGTCGGACACTTGGGGCGTGAGTGTGAATTTACCCGAGGAACTTGTTGAATATCTGGTAGTTGGTGTTAAGGATAATAACCTTGTCATAGGTTTTAAGACTATCCCTATGAAAGTGCAGAAGCATCTGAGAGATTGGAAAGTTACCGCTAATATCTCGATGCCTATCCTGACGAACTTGGAAATGTCAGGGGCGACTAAGTTCTCCACTTCGGACGCGTTTGACATCGGCGAGCGGACTTTCACGATGGAACTCTCCGGTGCGGCCAAAGCTACGGGAATAAATATCACCGCGAGGGGATTGAAGATGGAGATGGGAGGTGCCACGGGCGCTGATGTCACCGGTCTGTTTGATGATGTTAACATCGCGATGGGCGGAGCCTCTAAATGCGATTTCAATATCTCCTCGATCAAACTGAAACAAGAGTTATCTGGCGCCGCCAAGGCTTATCACAAGGGGGATTTCAATTTCGTAACTCTCGGAGCGTCAGGCGCTGGAGTGTTCTCAATTAAAGGAATGGTCAATAAGATGAATATCGATGCATCAGGGGCTGTCAAGGTAGAGACTTATGATGCTGAGATCTCTGACGCTACCGTCAGTTTCTCCGGTGCGGCCTATGGCGAGCTCAATGTGCTCAAGACTTTGGCTGTCGAATTGAGCGGCGGGGCGAGTGTGCGGTACAAGGATAATGAGGGGCTGGACTTGGATGTCATTTCGATGGGCAGGGGAGCGTCGCTGAAGCGGGTCGCCAATTAATCCGGTCCGCCAACTAGCCCGGAGCCGCCACTGGCCACCGGCCGTACTCAGCCGCAGCGAAGCGAGAATGGACGCGGCCGGGACCAGGTGGCGGTCCGGAGATTCTTCGCTGCGCTCAGAATGACAGTAGGCGTTCAGAATGACAGCAGCTCAAGGACCGGGCTAGGCGGTCTGGAGCATGGCGCGGCAGAGGGTGTCGGCGCCGGAGCGGGCGAGGAACAGGAAGCTTGAGTCGCAGATCTTCTTGTAGGCGACGGAAAAGTCCTGACGCTCCATGGCTTTCTCCCTGAAATCCATCTCGATCCTGAGCTGGAGACCCATCGCGGATTCGGCATCAGGCATCGCATCCCTGAATTTGCTTATGAAACGCCTGGCCAGACGGGACGGATTCTCCGCGATTTCGGTTTTCTGAGCCGAATTGGGGAGAATCCATTCTATTTTACACCTTCCAATCTCATGTCCCTCAGTATCAGTGATAGAAACATTTCTGTTTAATAGCGTAACAATATTGTTAAGCCCCGAATCGACCATAATATTGATCGTTTCGCCTTCCAACGGGCGCTCATCTATCTCAAAAGAACACCTGGAGAGGAGGCACATCCAGTACCCTTCGCCGATTATTGTCCTGTGGGCGGCATTAAGGATGTATCCGCATAATGAAGCGACAGTAACCCTCCCGTCTGAAGCGACGGAATCTTTTCCGATCGAATACTCAAAAGTTTTCATGTCTTCTGTCGATATTAAGTTCAACTATTCTTGCGATGCCTAATGGCTGAAACAAAAATATAAAACTATGTCCTTGGGACGAAAATGTTGTGGTATTAGTGCTTAAAAATGTGATAAAACCATTGTTTGGCGGAAAAATTGGGTTAATTTTGTGACGAAATTAATGCGGTTTTGATTTCGTCACTTTGTTTTTGAAGTAAATATGTGATATGGACACTACGCTGAGGATCTCAAAAGGCTACGGGAATCAGGTCAAATATGCCCTGATCCTGCCCGCTTTCTTTTTCTTTTTCATATTCGTTTACCACCCCTTCTCTTTCAGGGATTTCTTCAACGTTGGCGGGAAGACTTGGACCTTCCACCTTCTGATGCTGACTTGCATTATGATCGGTGTCCTGGCTTTGACGCGGCTGGTGTTCAGCGCCTTGTATAAATATATCCCTTTCCGATGGTGGCATTATCTGATCTGGTGCCTCGGCGAGGTGCTTGTGACCTCGTTCTTCTTCGCGCTCTATATCACCTTGTTCTATATGAAAAGCGGCGGTATGCCGTATTTCAATGCCCTTCCGTACGCTTTCAACTTGGTTTTGATGACGTTGATATATCCCTATATCATTTCGATAGCGGTCCGGGTGATCATCAATAAGAATTCCGACCTCGAGAATGTGGTAAAGGAACCTGAGGAGACGTTGCTTAAGTTCTATGATGAGCACAAGAGGCTTAAACTGACGATTGACCCTGCGGCCGTCATGTTTATCGCCGCGGACGAGAACTACATCAAAATCAATTATTTGGAGAACGACCGGGTCCGGGTTTACCAGCTGCGGAACTCGATGAAGAGTTTCGAGGCTGACGCCGCCAAGCACGGGTTCGTGCGCTGCCACAGGTCATATTACGTCAACCCCCGGCACGTCAAGTTGTTGAGCCGGGGGAAGGACGGGATTATCTATACTGAGTTCATTCGGGAGGGCGTTGGCCGCATCCCTGTCAGCAAGCAATATTACCAGAAACTGGCCGACATGCTTTAATACTCGAAGCCGAAGTACTCGCCCTTGCGGTCGGTGGGGACGCCGGACTTCATCCATGCGGGCATCGGGGCGCCCTTCAGGTAGTGGTCGAAGAACTGCTGGAGCCTGCGGGACAGGTCCTTGCAGTTGCGCCTCTCCACGAGGTTGTGGGCCTCGTCATTATATTCAAGCATCCAGACTGGCTTCCCGAGGCGCCGCAGGTCGGAGAAATATTCGATTCCCTGGTACCACGGCACGGCGCCGTCGTTGTCGTTGTGCATGATCAGGAGCGGGGTCTGGACCTTGTCGGCGTGGAAGATCGGGGAGTTCTCGATGTAGAGCTCAAGGCCGCCATCGTCCCAGAGGGTCTTGCCGATTCGGCTCTGGCCGTTCTCATATTGCCCGGCCCTCGTCATGCCTGATTCCCAACGGATTCCGCCGTAAGC
>CACZHP010000009.1 GCA_902780935.1 uncultured Bacteroidia bacterium
AGTATTCTGAGGGTTGGTGATAGCCTGACGCTTGGCCGGGTTACCGATCTTGCGCTCGCCACCGTCCGTGAAAGCCACGACGGAGGGAGTAGTCCTCTCACCCTCGTTGTTGATTATGACGGTAGGCTGGTTGCCTTCCATGACCGAAACGCACGAATTCGTGGTTCCAAGGTCGATTCCGATGATTTTTCCCATATTCTTTTTCTCCTTTTATTGTTTTCAAAAAGTCGGAAAAAGAATAACGAATGTTGTGCCAAGAGCGGAAGGCTGACAAATTGTCACTCGTGGGTGGCGAAACGCTGCTTGGCGAGTGCCTCATAGTCAGTTCCGGGGCGCCCGTAATTGGCATAAGGATGGATGGATATGCCACCCCTGGGGGTGAAGAGTCCGAGCACTTCGATGTACTTCGGATCCATCAGCTTGACCAGGTCATTGAGGATAATATTCACGCAATCCTCATGGAAACCGCCGTGGTTGCGGAAACTGAAGAGATACAGTTTCAGGCTCTTGCTCTCCACCATCCTGATGTCGGGAATATAACTGATCCTTATCTCCGCGAAATCCGGCTGCCCCGTGATCGGGCAAAGGGTCGTGAACTCCGGGCAGTTGAACTTCACCCAATAATCCCTCCCGGGATGCATGTTCTCGAAGGTCTCAAGAACCTCCGGAGCGTAATCCATTTTGTAGCGGGTCTCATGGCCAAGGGCCGACAGACCTTCTTTCTTCCTGTCTTCCATATATTCTTAAAAATCCAAAATCTTGAAGGGGTTGTATCGCACGTCCGTATCGAAGGCATCTTCCCCTTCCACAGCCTTCAACTTGCGAACTACGGTGTTCGTCACCGGAAGAATCAAAATCTCATATAGCACCTTGAAGGTGACCTGGCAGAGCATCATCCAAGCCAAGTTCTTCAAAGGAGTACCCCAGAACGCTATCGGCATGAATATCAGCGAGTCCAGGCATTCCCCGGCGAGGGAGGAAGCTATCGCCCTGAGTGAGAAACCTTTGCCGCCTTGAGCGACCTTCATCTTGCTCAACACGTAAGCGTTGAAGGTGGAACCGGCGAGGAAGGCCAGCAGAGAAGCCAGCAGCACCCTCGGAGCCATCTTGAACACGAAGTCGAAATGTTCTCCTCCAGTCCAGAAAGGAGCCGCCGGAAGCGCCACGGCCACCATGGCCATAAGTGCCACAAAAAGGTTCATGGCGAACCCTATCCAGATCACCAGGCGGGCTTTCCGATATCCCCAGACCTCAGTGAAACAATCATTGAGGATGTAGGACACCGGGAATATCAGCACGGCGCAAGGCAGGGCTATCTTCCCGATGGAGAAGATTTTCGCGGCGAAGAGATTAGACGTGATAAGGCAGACCGTGAAAAGCACGGCCATCAGCACAAAGGCTGGTGAAAAAGTTGTTTTACGCATTTCTAGTTTTTTAAGTGGTTCCCTAGTACACTGTTATGAATATCAATCGCCGGCTTCTTTGAGACGCTCGGCGTTCTCGGCTATCTGGAGTTGGTTGATGCACTCCTGGATGTCCCCGTCCATGAAGACAGGCAGGTTATACATGGACCAGTTGATCCTGTGATCGGTGACACGGCCTTGGGGATAGTTATAGGTACGGATCTTAGCCGAGCGGTCGCCTGTAGAGACCATGGTCTTGCGCTTGGCGCCGATCTCGTCGAGATACTTCTGGTGCTCGAGATTATAAAGACGGGTCCTGAGCTCCTCAAAAGCCCTGTCCTTATTCTTAAGCTGGGAGCGTTCCTCCTGGCACTGGACCACGAGGCCGGTCGGGAGGTGGGTCAGACGGACGGCGGAATATGTCGTGTTGACACCCTGACCACCAGGGCCGGACGCGCAGAAAAGATCCAGGCGGATATCTTCCCACTTGAGGTCCACATCGAACTCTCCCGCCTCGGGGAAAACGGCCACGGAAGCCGCTGAGGTCTGGATCCTGCCTTGGGTCTCCGTCTGCGGGACACGCTGGACACGGTGGACTCCGGACTCATATTTCATTATGCCATAGACTCCCTCGTCATTGGAAGAGAGCTTGAAAACAATCATCTTGAATCCGCCGGAAGTGCCTGGAGTAGAGTCATTGACCTCGAGTTTCCAACCCTTCTTCTCAGCGAATTTGGAATACATCCTGAAGAGGTCTCCGGCAAAGATGGCCGCCTCGTCACCGCCGGTGCCGCCACGGATCTCAACGATGGCGTTCTTTCCGTCATCGGGGTCAGCCGGGATGAGCAAGATTTTTATCTGCTCCTCAAGCTGAGGGAGAAGCGGCTCTATCTCAGCCACTTCCGCACGAGCCATTTCCCTCAGGTCTTCATCTTTCTCATTGATGAGGATATCCTTCGCGTCAGCCAGCTCCTCAACCTTACGCTTATAGTCAAGGCCAGTCTTCACGATTGGTTCAAGCTGCTTGTAATCCTTGTTGAGCTGGACATATTTCTTCATGTCAGCTATCACCGCGGGATCCGAGAGCTGGGCCTGCAGTGAGTTGTATTTGTCCTGGAGGGCCAGGATCTTGTCAATCAGAGTGTTCTCTGCCATATTCCTTTTCTAAAGTTCTTTCACGAAGCATCTGCGCCTCATGAAAAGCTCGCTATCATATTTCCCCCACACGTTGGCGGCGGAGTTGGACTCGATCTGGGGGTTTGTGATCGCCCACTTCGTCCCCGAGGCGCGGTACTTCGCCGACATCGTGCAATGATAGATCGACGAGACCCCTGTATTCTGCCATTTCGGCACAGCTCCATTTATCATCAGATCGACGGTGTCGTTCTTGCGGATCGCCCTCAGGAGATAGATCCATCCGAACGGAAACAGATGACCCTTTGCCTTTTGCAGCGCCTTGGAGATGCTTGGGAAAGTTATCCCGAAGCCAACCAGTTCCTCGTTCTCATCAAATATTATGCTGCTGGTCTTGTCAGTGACAAAACGCAGCACCTCTGACGCTTCCTCGTCAATCTCCTCTTTGGTGAAGGGGATGAAGTTATAGACGGACTTGGCGAAACTCTCATTGTAAACGTCGAAGAAATACCGGACCATCGCCTTGTCCTTTTTCAACTTGTTCAGACTGCCTTCATGGAGGTTATACCTCTCTTTCAGCAGATTGGCTATCCTGACGATCTTATCCTGCGGAGGCTGGTCAGCCGGAACCTTGTACTGCACCCAATCGCACTCTTTCACGAAGCCGAGAGCGTTCATGAAATCAACATAGTACGGGTAATTATAAATGCAGTTGAAAGGAGGAATATTCTGGAACCCCTCAATGAGCATTCCCTGCTTTCCAAGGGTGTTGTAATAGAGCGGACCATGGATCTCGGTCATTCCGTTCTCCTTCGCCCAGGCCTCAGCGGTCTCTATCAGCAGCCGGGCGACCTCGAAGTCGTTGATTGTGTCGAACCAACCGAAACGAGCTCTTTTCTTATCGTATAACGCGTTGTACCGCGGATTAATCATCCCACAGATCCTTCCGACTACCTTGTCCCCGTCAAGGACCATCCACATCTTGCGCCTGCAATATGACAGGTTGGAAACCTTTGTCAGGGACTTGACCTGGTCAGAATGGAGAGCCGGGACATATTGTGGACAGTCTTTATACAACTGATCCGGGAACTTGATAAACTTCCTCAAGTCCCTTTTACCCAAAACCTCAACTATTCTATATTGTGGCATCCCGCGAATTTAACAACTATCCGTCACTTTTACAACCCCTTGGCCTTTCCCTCATCCCAGATCTCGTCCATCTCGGCGAGAGTCATGTCATGGAGGTCGCGCCCCTGGCGGATCGTGTGCTCCTCGAGGTAGGTGAAACGCCTCCGGAATTTGTCACAAGCCTTGTTCAGCGCAGTGTCCGGATCAATACCGTACAACCTGGCAGCATTGACAGTGGCGAACATGAAGTCGCCGAGTTCCTCCTCGGCGCGCTCGTAAGCAGCCCGTTTCTCCTCTTCCGTACAGGCGTTATCCATGGCCTCAAACTCTGTCTGGAGTTCTCCTTGCTCTTCCTTGACTTTGTCCCAGACCTGGCTCTTCTCCTCCCAGTCGAAGCCGACTCCCCTCGCCTTGTCCTGCATTGAATATGCCTTTAAAATGGGAGGAAGAGAATCCGGGATTCCTGACAGGATCCTCTTGTTGCCACCTTTCTCCTTGGCCTTAAGCATCTCCCAGTTTGTGGAGACCTCTTCCGCGTCAGCGACTTTGGTTGTCGAGAAAACATGAGGGTGGCGGTAGATCATCTTCTCGCAGAGTTTGTTCATCACATCGGCTATGTCGTAGCGTCCCTCCTCCTCGGCTATCTTGGCGTAAAAAATGACATGTAGGAAAACGTCCCCCAGCTCTTTCTCAAGAGCTTTCTCATCTTTCTTCAGAACAGCGTCGCTAAGCTCGTACACCTCCTCTATCGTCATCGGACGGAGGGTGTCGATCGTCTGCGCGTGGTTCCAAGGACAGTCCGAGCGCAGCCTGTCCATCACATCCAAAGCGCGCTCAAACGCTTCCAGTTTCTTCTCTTTGTTCACCATGACGCAAAGGTAGGAATTTTTAATTATATTTGTGGGATTGAACGAACTGGCAAAGGAGATAAATGAAAGAGATCCATTACGTATCGGCTGATGAGGCGGTAAGTGCCGTCAGGTCCGGGGACCATATCCACCTGGGGAGCGTGGCGAGCGTTCCTCATGTACTTATAGACGCCCTGGTCCGGAGGGCTGACGCCGGGGAGATAGAGGACCTGCATTTCCACCATTTCCACACTGAAGGAGAGGCTCCATATTCCGATCCGAAATACTCGGGAATATTCTTCGAGCAGGGTTTCTTCGTGGGGCCTAACGTCCGGGCGAATGTCAATGCTGGCTACGCCGACTATCTGCCTGTGCATCTGTTTGACACTCAGCGGCTTTACCGCAGCGGTGCGATCAAGCTCGGGGCCGCTTTCGTCCAAGTCTCCCTCCCTGACGGGAACGGCATGGTCTCGCTCGGAACCTCTGTTGACTGTTCCCCCGCCGCTATAGAGACAGCAAGAGTCAAGGTCGCCGTCGTCAACCCCAACGTACCTTTCGCTTACGGAGAATTAATACCTGTCAACCGGTTCGATTACCTTGTCAGCGACGACACTCCCCTTTTCACGAAGGAATACACGGAACCAACTCAGACTGACATACTTATCGGCAAGAATTGCGCCGGGTTAGTCCAGGATGGAGCCTGCCTCCAGATGGGTATAGGGAGCCTGCCTAACGCCCTCGCCGCCCAGCTTGGAGATCATAAGGATCTGGGAATTCACACTGAGATGTTCGCCGACGGCGTGCTTGGCCTCATCAAAAGCGGAGTCATCACTGGCCGGAACAAGAAGATAGACCAAGGGAAGATTGTCGCGTCTTTCCTCCTGGGTTCCAAGGATGTATATTCATTCATCGACCGGAATCCCGATGTGCTGATGAGGGAAATCGGTTACGTGAACGATCCTTGGGTGATATCTCGCAACCCCAAGGTGACTTCCATCAACTCAGCGACCGAGATCGATCTCACGGGACAAGTCTGCGCAGACTCCATCGGAACGAGGATATTCTCCGGCACCGGTGGACAGCTTGACTTTGTCAGAGGCGCGGCGATGAGTGAGGGAGGAGTCTCGATGATCGCCCTCGCGTCCAGGACCAACAAGGGAATGTCCAAAATAGTCCCGACTCTCCATCCCGGCGCCGGTGTGGTCACGCCAAGGGCTGATGTTCACTGGGTTGTCACTGAATATGGTGTCGTGGATCTTCGCGGGAAATCGCTCCAGGAGCGTGCGAAGCTGCTGATCTCAATCGCTCATCCGGACGACCGGGAGGCTCTTGACAAGGCCGCGTTCGAGCGCTTCGGCCCGCACTGGAAGATCCTTCGCTGACGCTCAGGATGACAGGGGCTTCCGTAACCACTAAAGATACCGGCCGGTAAGGCTATCAGCTGAACGGGCGATCTCCGCGGGAGCGCCACAAGCGACGACCCGGCCTCCATCAAGGCCACCACCAGGCCCCATATCAACCACATAATCAGCGTTCCTGATCACATCCAGGTCGTGCTCTATAACAATCACCGTAGCTCCGTTCCCTATCAGATGGCGTAACACGCCCATAAGGGTTTTCACATCAAGCGGATGGAGTCCAATAGTCGGCTCATCAAAGACAAAAAGAGAATCCCCCTGCCCACGGCCCATCTCACTAGCAAGTTTCAGTCTCTGTGCCTCACCGCCGGAGAGACTCGGAGTCGCCTCGCCCAAGGTCAGATACCCGAGACCGAGGTCATGTAGCACTTGCAACCTACTCTTTACCAATGATATATCAGAGCAAACCTGCAGAGCTTCATCCACACTCATAGCCATAATCTCAGGCAGCGAGAATCCACCCTTACGCTTTATCTCATAGGCGATCCGGGCATACCTTGAACCATGGCAATCAGGACAAGGGATATCCACATCCGGCAGGAACTGCACGTCCAGGCTTATGCTACCGGTTCCGTCACAAACGGGGCAGCGGAGACGTCCCGTGTTGTAGGAGAAATCGCCGGCCTTCCATCCTCCAGCCTTGGCTGCCTCAGTCTTGGCGAAGACCTTTCTCAACTCGTCATGAATATTGGCGTATGTCGCCACGGTCGAACGGACGTTAATGCCGATGGGAGTGGCATCGATCAACTTGACCTGACGTATTCCTTCAGCTTCTGCGGAGACCACATGAGCCGGCAGATGCCGCCCTTCTATCGACGCTTTCAAACCGGGAATCAAACTCTCCAGTATCAGCGTTGTCTTGCCGGAGCCGGAGACTCCTGTCACGACAGAAAGCCTCCCTTTCGGGAACTCCACGGACAGCGGTTTTACCGTGTGTATCTGGCTTGTGGTCATATTAATGCGCCCAAGGTCGAAGAGATCCGGCTTTCTTTCCGCGACTCCAGGAGAATCCTTCAGGAAAGCCCCGATCCGGGAAGAAGGAGAGTCTTCTATCTCCTGGACAGTCCCCTGTGCTATCACATTACCCCCTTTTGCCCCGGCCTCCGGGCCAAGCTCTATAATCCAGTCCGAATGAGCCAGGACCTGGGTGTCATGATCTACAAGAACCACCGTGTTCCCATCTGCCACAAGATCGTCCATAACCCCAGTAAGTCCTTCAAGATTAGAAGGATGCAGGCCTATTGACGGCTCATCCAGAACATATAGCACGCCCGTGGTGCGGTTGCGGACAGAGCGGGCCAACTGTACCCTCTGCCTCTCCCCCGTTGACAAAGTGGATGCGGCGCGATCCAGAGACAAGTAAGACAACCCGAGATCCACAAGCCTGCGAGCCGTGTCGTTAAAGGACTCGCATATTCTCTCCGCCATAGGTCTCATAGGCTCAGGGAGGGAGGCAGGGACTCCAGCCACCCAATCAATAAGCTCAGAGAGGGTCATCTTGCACGCTTCCGCCAGATTGATTCCCCTAAGTAAAGGGGCCCTTGCCTCATCAGAGAGTCTCGTGCCGCAACAGTCCGGGCAAGGTTCCTCCTTAAGGAACTTCTCGACCCTCTTCATTCCGGTCTCATCCTTCACCTTCGCCAACGCGTTCTCAACCGAGTACACAGCGTTGTAGTAGGTGAAGTCCATCTCCGCGAAATTGTTGGTCTTCTCGTTGTGGTAAAGGATGTGCTTTTTCTCGGCCGGTCCATGATAGACGATTTCCTTCTCCTCCGGCGTCAGATCCTTAAAGGGCACATCTGTACGGACACCCATCTCACGGGCTATATCCTTCATCAATGACCACATCAAAGAACCCCAAGGAGCCACGGCCCCCTGATCGATAGTCAGGGTGTCATCAGGGACCAAGGTGGATTCATCGACCGTACGGATCGTACCGGTGCCTCCGCATCTGCGACAGGCTCCCTCGCTGTTGAAAGCGAGTTGTTCCGCCCCTGGAGCATAGAACGTCTCCCCGCAGACCGGACACCTTAGCGGACGCTCCGCGGCGACATCCAGTGTAGGCTCAAGATAGTGGCCGTTCGGACAGCGATGAGAAGCCAAACGGGAAAACATAAGTCTCAGACTGTTAAGAAGTTCCGACATAGTGCCAAAGGTACTTCTTATTCCAGGCACACCAGGTCTCTGGTGCAGCGCTAGCGCGGCAGGGACATAACGGACCTCATCGACCATGGCCCTTGAGGCTTGTGTCATCCGCCTGCGGGTATATGTGGAGAGAGACTCAAGATAACGCCTGGATCCTTCAGCGTAAAGGACACCCAAAGCCAGGGAAGACTTTCCGGAACCAGAAACTCCCGCTATCCCCACTATTTTCCCAAGAGGGATGTCAACGTCAATGTTTTTGAGATTATGGGCTCTGGCGCCCCGGATTTCTATCTTATCTGGTTTCGTTATCATGTCTGTTAGGTTCCGCGCCCATCTTCAGCACTAATGTTCCCCCGGAAGCTATCTGGCTGAAAAGCAGGAATGGCTCATCTATTGGTTTCCCGTCCAAAGTGGCGGATTGGATGTAAATATTCTGGGGACTATTGTTAATAGCTTTGATTATGAATGGTTTCCCGGAAGCATAAGTAGGATCCGTGTGGATAACTATCTCGTCGAAAACCGGACTTGTCAGCTGCATCTTGCCGTCGCCGGGGCAAAGAGGATGAATACCTGAAGCCGCGAGAACATACCAGGCCGACATCTGACCGACATCATCATTCCCGACAAGGCCGGTCATCGGGTCGTCGGAATATGCGTGGGAGCAGATGAAGCGAGTCCACTTCTGTGTTTCCCAAGGTTGGCCTAAAGCGTTGAAAAGGAAAGGAATATGATGAACCGGTTCATTGGCGTGGTTATAATAGCTGTTCCACATAAGATTGTCCGGAGCGTTCTCGAAGAAGTTCTCAAGGTCAGAAAGGACTTTCTCACGGCCGCCCATCAGCTCCACCATCCCATCCACATCATGCGGCACGAACCAGCCCTGCTGGTAAGGGTTGCTTTCGACGCAGCCGAAGTCGTCCTTCAGTCTTCCTTTCTCAGGCCATTCCCACCAGGTGCCGTCGGCGTTCCTGGGTCTGAACCAGCCTACCTCAGGATCGAACACGTTCTTGTAGGCCTGTGAACGGGTATAATACTCCTCCGCGGTAGCCTTGTCTCCTATTCCCTCTGCCAGGACGGCGATGCACCAGTCGGAATATGCGTGCTCAAGTGTCTCGGAGATCGAAGAACCATTCGGATTCCATCCGAGAGGGTAATTGCCGAATCTGGCGGAGGAGTTGATCGCATATTCCAAGGCCTTTTCGGCATCGAAGCCCCTGATTCCCTTAACGAAAGCGTCAGCGGCTACCGAGGCGGCGGGGTTGCCGAGCATGCAGCCGGAATAGGCGTTAAGAAACTCCCAGCGCTCGAGATACTCCTTGCCGCTCTCCTGGGCCAGTGTCACCAAGGAGGACATCATGTCATCCACGACCTTGGGATTGATCAGCGTCTGGAGAGGCATCTGGCTACGGAACACGTCCCATCCGCTGAAGATTGTCCTCTTGTCGAACTTTCCTCCGGAGCTGTGGGGCTTATGGTCTCCACCATAATACCGGCCGTCAACATCAGCGAAGAGCCTGGGATCTATCAGGGTGTGGTAGAGGCATGTATAGAACACGACCTTGTCGGCCTCGGTGCCGCCCTTGACAGAGATCTTGGACAGTTCCCGGTTCCAGGAATCGACCGCCTGACGATGGACCTTGTCAAAACTATTATCCGCTATCTCAGCCTCGTAGTTTTTCCTCGCGCCCTCAATATCGACAAATGAGATGCCGACCTTAAGGGTCGAGCTCTCCCCTGCCTTGGTCGGAAACTCAGTGAAGAAACCGAGATGCTTGCCCTGAATCTCCTTGACATCCTTGATGACAGGAGCCTGGGCGACACGCTCAAGATATTCCTTACTCGTCACGTCCCAGTTCTTACGAGGCCAGTCATCGGGGATGTCAGCGCTCCAGAAACCGCTGTTTTTCAGAGGTTTGTCAAATTCAGCGTGAAAATAAACAGTATAGAAGGCCTGCCCTGATCCATTCCCCCAGCCACCGGTCTCGGGAGTGCAACGCATCCATCCCTCGATGACGTTGTCACCTATTATCTTGACATATTGTTCCTCCGAAGTGCCGCCTACCCTTCTTGCAAGGTCAACCTGGATCCTGGATTGGTCGCTCTCCGGCCAGGTGAAGCGAAGTATGCCGCAACGGGGCGTGGCGGAACATTCCACCTTGATGTCATAGTCCGTCAGATTAACCGAATAGTAGCCAGGCGAAGCGGTCTCAGTGGCCTTGTCGTAGAAAGAACGCCATCCGTCAAGGCTGCCATCTTCTTTCCCTGATATTTTTTTGAGGGGGCCGGTTGTCGGCATCACAAGGAAATTGCCGAGGTCACCATACCAGCCTATACCGCTCATCTGGGTCATCGCGAAGCCTTCGATAGTCTTCATCTCATAGCTGTAGCCGGGGCCGTTGTCTCCTCCTGTGATCGTGTTGGGGCTGACCTGAACCATCCCGAAAGGAGTAGTCGCGCCAGGGAAAGTCTTCCCAAGGCCATGGGCTACCCCGGCGACATCGGTGTTAGTGCTGGCACCGATAAAAGGATTGACATAGCAGGTCAGGTCTTCAGATTGGTTCCCGACGCATGAAACGAACGCCAGTGAGACCAACGCCATTAGGAAAAGAGGCTTTCTCATTATTTGTTTATCTTGAATGTCTTTATTCCGAATCTGGGGATGGACACTTCCATAATGATGCCATCCTGGCTACCGCTGAAGGAAGGTGTGGCTATTTCCTGGCCGAGGAGATTCACCTCACGGACATTTGCAGCGGGTATCCCCAACCTTATCTTACGAGGAGATGAGTCACCACCAGCGTTATAAAGCCTGAGCAAGTAACCATCTTCCGAGCTCTGGAGAGCACTGAGCAACAATCCTGTGTCTCCAAGGTCCATGACTCCTGACCTTGGACCGGCACCGGGAATCGCTCGGAGAGGCTCGTTCCAAGACTGGTTCTCTTCCTGGATTCCCGCCTCATCCCACTTCCCGGCATGAGGCACAATGGCGAACCTCATCTCAGTGGGACGTGTGATGCTGTAGTTCCTTCCCCAAAGACCGTTTCCGGAGAACTGGACAGTGAGCGCAAGAGGAAAATCGGGGCCGTAGGTGTAGGATGTGGTGTGGTCTGACAGAAGTGCCAGACTCTTGCCATTCTTACCGCACAAGTCAACCCAATCGAGGATAACATTGTGCTTGATATCATCCCACATGTCGAAATAGGTGTTCTCAAGCGCACTCTCGCACACGTCAAAAGGAGCGTCTTTGAACAATGTCGGATTCTCGCAGGTGACGGGGAACAGAACATTCAGGTCGTAACGGGAATCGTAAAATGCCCTATGGCGGTTATTGTAGGCATCCTTCTGGGCGAACTTACCTATCCTTTTATTTTCTTTCCAGTCTATCTTAAGGTCGAAATCGATCCTCCGGCTCCCATCGCCTACGGTGATTATCTGCGAAAATGGCACGGAAGCTATTGTCCCACGGACAGTTATCTTTGTCAATATACCATCCGCACGGCTCACTTCCACGGTGGCGGGCTCATCCGTCGAGGAATGCCAACACCCATCATCCATGAACCATCCCACCAATTGGCCAAGCGCCTGACCGGATCTTAAGTCGACATATTCAACGCCCTCCTTGGACCTGAGGCTAGTGATCACACCACCGTCAGACGGAGAGAATGTAAGGATATAAGCACCCACATTGACCTTCACGGGACCGTCTGAGGCTCCACTGGTCTTGACTATTGGCGTGACCAGAGTGCTCTTTCCCTGGCGGCTGAAGGTGTAGGACGCGATCCCGAGAGCGGGAGCTGAAGCCTTGAAAACGGCTTTCCCGCCTTCAACGATATAAGGGACGGCGGCGCCATCAGGTCCAGTGATTCTGAAGGCCTCAGGCCATCCTTCTGGAATATCAGCACTAACCGTCTCCTGGCGAGGGAAGGCAGCCGTATTCACAACTCCAAACTGCCTTAATGAGGATCCATCGATCCCATCTACCGCAAGCATACGGGATATAGCCTCCCCACAATTATCCAACGAGGCCCCGGTCCAAAGGGCAACATTCTCAGCCCAGTTCCCCCTTTTGTTGAGCCTATTGTAAGGTACAATCCAGCAATCGTGGTGCTGAGAAAGCAGAAGAGTACGCCAAGCCTCGTCAATCAGGGACTGGTCAAGCCTTTGTCCAGTGGAAAGGCCGAGAAGCGCTCCTGTCTTCTCTGTCATCACAATCTCGTTTTCAGCTCTACGGACCTGTCGGGCAAGTCTCTGAAGTATCTGAGAGCCCCATACAAGCCCTCCCAGGACATCTTCCTGAGACATATGGTAGACATCATGGACAGCACCATCGGGCTCTCCCTCAAAATACTGTCTCCAAGTCAGGTAGCTGACACCAGGATGAGAGGCTCCACCATAGTCGAGCCATGGCCCGTTTGTCCAACCCGCATCTTGGAAACACATTCCGACCGGCCGCTGGACTCCGGCCGCCTCACAATCATCAATATAACTGGGATAACGTCCATTAGCCTCGGTTTCCCATACATTTTTTCCTAGTTTCTCGAAAGAATATCTCGGGACGGCGAGGATATGGCTGCCATCAGCGGAAGTCCACTCCACCACTCCATTGCCGAATCCTGCGGAGTAACCACCCCAACAAGTGTTTGGACATTTAATGGAGGCGTACTTGAAACCGAACTGGCTTAGAACCATCGGGAGAGCTGAAGTGAAACAAGGCTCCTCAACCGCATAGGTAAGGAACTCAGCCTGAGGGAAATGCTTCCACACCTTATCCATTCCGTAACGGAACTGGCGGATTATGCTTTCTCCGGAGATGGTGTACATATACGACTGGGCATACGAAGGGTTGGTGAACTCCACCCGAGGTGTCATGGCAAGTGCCTTGAGCCTTTCCAGGCCTCCGGGGTTGTGAACAGCCACGGAATCCCATGTCTCCGGCTCAATCTCAAGGCAGATGCTCCATTCAGGATGGGCCTCCAACTGGTCTGCCATGTAATCAGTGTAGGTCTTCAACGGATAGTGGCCATAAACACCGCCATGAAAGCCATCCACGAAATACATCCTGTCCTGGGCATTTACAGAAATCGTCACACAAACAGCTGCCAAAACTGCCGTGAAAGCTGAATAAAACCTCGCTAGCATCATATCTTCTCCAATGTTATTCTCCTGGTCACAGGCTTATTAATTGTGTAGATCCGTTCGACAAGATCCGATGACAGTTTCTCCCATGTCTCCCTAACCTCGGGAATGGAACTCTTCCTGAACCAATATGCGGAATATCCCACAAAGGGATTTTTCTTAGCCTCGGCCTCAACCATTTCTAAAGACTTCCAGTCATCCTTGAACATCTGATCCGTACCGCCGAACATGTTAGACTCCATCCAGACATATTCCCTAAGGCGCTTGTCATTCTCGAAACGCTCCTCATTGAGGTACATGACAGCGGAAGCCTGACGATACTGGGGTGTGTTGGTCAACTCGGCCATATTGATTCCAGCAGACAGGTCAGACGAAGTGAACTCGGCGATGCATTGGCCGTCTATCAATAGCCTGTAATTGCCCTCAGCAAGTCTCCTGACCTTCAATGTCTCCTGGTTGAATTCCTCAGTGAAAGGGATCATTGCCAAAGCATCCCTCTGGGAGTGGATATTCCCCCAACCGTGCTCTGAGACAGAATCGCACGGATAAGGCAGAGCTCCGGCGAGATAGTCGAAGGAAATAATCCCGCCTGTTTTTGTGATATTCGTGATCTTACAGTTATCTGCCTCAAGGACTTTCTTCTTTGAAGCGTCTATGTCTATCCCGGCGACCTTTTTCCCTGCTAATCCTTGAGCCTTGAGGAACAGATAAGCCATGACCATCTGGCCATCTTTATCCGGATGGATCCTGTCCTGGGGGCAGAAAGAATATACGGGATCGGTAGACTGTGCCTTCGCAGCCAGAGCCAACATCGGTTTGTTCAAGTCCACGAAGCCCCACCCGTGCTCACTGGCGGTTGATTCCTGTACGGAGATGATTTTCTGTATAGCTGCGTTCTTTCCAGGAAGCACCGCGTTATTAAACGTTGAGGTCTCGTCATAAGGCGAGCCACCTATCATGACAACCTCCACATCCGAAGGCAGTTCCTCAAGCCTTGAGGTTATCTTTGAGAAGTACTCCAGCGACCGGTTAACCTTCTCTTGGGAAAGCGTCTCCACATCCTCCTTGTCATAGACTCCCCAGTATCCGGTGTCGTTCATTCCGAAAGTCAGGGTAATGTAAGTCGGATTCTCCTTCAACACATCCCAATCCCAACGATTGAGGATACTCCTCGCCTCGTCACCCCCGACGCCCCGGTTCATTATCGTCAATGGCATGTCCGGGAAACGGGTCATGTAATACAGCCAGATGTATGAATGATAATGTCCCCCATGGGTGATGCTGTCCCCTACCAGCGCCACTCGGTCACCAGCCTTGAAAGCCGGAATCAAAGATTGGGAAAAAGTGAGTGGCAAAGCCAGGAGGAACAGCGACACTGTCGCCAGAAATCGTCTCATTTCGTTCTCGTTTTTGACAAAACTACTTAAGAATGGGCTCATAAAGTTATACTATACCGCAAAAAAAGTATATTATAAGCCCGATGGCCTGACCTTGAATGTGTTTTCATCAATATAATTGGTTATATTGCGACAGTTATAATCAAATCATGATGGAAATCAAGTTATTAAGAGGGATAAGAGTTTCTCTTGCCAGCCTGGCTGTTCTCGCCGTCATATGCTCTTGCGGGAAAAGAGGGTTATCAAGGGGAGAAGGAAACGAGAACGATGACCAGACGATCACCTTGGACAACGAGATCGCCAAAAAGATAATCCAGGATGATGCCGGTGTGACTGCGGGTGACGGCATGTACTCAATCGCCCTGCCTGATGGCAGAAGCATATTCCTGATGGGAGACTCTTACACCGGGAAGGTGACATCGGGGCAAAGGAGCACGAGCGACCACATGTTCAGGAACACCTATCAAGTGTACAACAACGGCAAGGTGAGCGCCATCACCACTGGAAGCGACCATTCAGCAGCCATTCCTCCCGGATTTCCTGACGAGCAGAGATGGTACTGGCCTGGCCACGGCTTCGTGGCGGGAAACACGTTGTACATATTCCAGTTCGTGATGTATCAGGCAAGTGCGGGTGCCTGGGGGTTCAAGTACCTGGAGACTCACGTGCTGGAATACAGTCTTCCTGAGATAAAACTGATTAAAGACTACAGGATACCTTACATGGGGACTCCTGAGGCGGTTTATGGAGCGGCAGCCCTCTACGACGGTGGGAAGGTCTATGTCTACGCCCAATACGAGAAGGCAAACCAAGACCCTTTCAACGTGGTCTCGCAGGTGCTTTGCGCTAGGACGACCGTTGAGAATCTGGGAACGGAATGGGAGTATTACACTGGTTCAGACTGGAGCAAAGACAGCTCAAAGGCGGCCCCGCTTACGGGCCTTTCGGCTTTCCCTGTCTCCTCACAGTTCAACGTGTTCAAACTAAGGGACAAATATGTGCTTCTAAGCCAGCACAAGATGCTGGGTGACGGAAGGATATTCACTGCCGTCTCCGACACTCCCCAAGGACCATGGCACAATGTGAGACAGATATTCAAGACGCCCTATCTGGGTAACCAGAACTGGTTCACTTACAATGCGATGGGGCATCCGCAATTCGAGAAGGACGGTAAACTCCTGGTCTCATTCAATGTCAATACAAATGATTTCTCGGAGCAATTCACGAATGTGGAGAGCTACCGTCCGAGGTTCTTCTGGTATCCGATAGACAAAATCATCCAATGAGACTCGCCAAAGCCTTAGCCTCGTCCATTTTGGCGGTTATGGCGGCTATTTCCAGCCAGGCCATCGAGAGAGTACGCTCATACACGATCAAAGACGGTCTCGCCGACAGTTCTCCCAGATTCATTACGCAAGATTCAGAGGGTATCCTCTGGATATGCACATGGGGTGGCGTCAGCAGGTTTGACGGTGGATCTTTCGAGTCTGTCGACAACAAATTAGGTACGTTTTTCGGGACTACCAGAAGTGTGTTCGAGGCTGGCGACGGGGTGTATTGGATATGTAATCATAGCGGCATAAATAGGATTAACTTGCTCACCGGAGAGTGCGATTCGTTCAAACTCGGATATGATAAAGTGCAGCAGAGCGTTGATGCCTTCCTGCTGGCGGTTTCCGGGAATGGTTCTGTTTTCTGCACCTTGCAGAATTGGGGAATCTGCCACTTCAATGAGGAAAGAAGTGAGATGGTTCCTATCAACATCAAGGATGTCAACACAGGGCAGATCGCGGAGTTGCTCTGTGTCGGCGAGGGCAGGTTGATGGTGCGGGAGAATTCCGGGATCACATCCCTGATTCGATATGTATCCGGACCTGAAGGGATCACTGTCGTATCCTCCGAATTCATTCTTGGACGCGGTATTGTCTCAGGCATATTCAAATTGGATCAGGGGATCGGACTGGTGACTCCTGAAGGCAAACTGCACATCTGGGATGAGGCTGCCGAGACTGTAACAAAATCATTTGACATTCCTGCAGGGATATATGCTACAGGTGCCTCCAAAGGCGATGTTGCTTCGATATCATACAGGGATTCAAAGTCATACGAGATCAATCTCCATGATGGTTCCATAAAGGAAATCACAGCACTTACAGGGAAGAATGTCGGCTGCCTGCATTACGGCACAGAGGGAATTCTTTGGGCTGGAGTTAACGGAGGAGGCCTTTTGGCTATTTGGGACGACTCCTCTGGGATGAATCTGTTTCTCAACAAAGATATTACCGGAGATAGGGTCGCGAATGTCTCATCATTTATGGAAATGCCTGAAGGAGAATTACTTGTCGGTACCGAAGGCAACGGATTCTATCTCTTGAGACCAGACGGCTCATCAAAGACATACGGTAAAGGCGAGGGACTGAGCAATGAGAAAGTTTATGTCTTTGAGAAGGCTCTTGGTAGTGATATCTTCATAGGCCATGAAGGAGACGGCATCAATGTCCTGTCAGGTGGAAAACTCATGGATTTCCTCAAAGACGAGGATGAGATCCGCAACATTTACACTATCCGCCGTGATGACAAGGAGGACTGCTGGTACTTGGGTGCTTTTGAGCACGGAATCGCGAGACTCAAGGCAAGAAAAGGGCCTGGAGGCAACTACATCAAAACAGGGTTGGATTATTGGTATTCAGATGATCCTGACCATTTCTCGGCGAAATCAGTAACAGACATCATCCCGACTAACGATGGTAAACTTATCGTAGGTACACTTTCAGAGGGTTGCCTTGTCTTCGACATCAAGAGCGAGTCTTTCATGGATCGCCAACTCTGCGAGGAGACTGTTCTATGCCTCTTTTTAGAGAACGACTATTCCTTGTGGATCGGAACAGGTGGCTTCGGTCTGCGACATATCACAAGAGACGAATCAGGAAACCTATCCTCGAAGATCTTTGACCGCGAAAGTGGTCTTAGAGACCTTTCTATCCATGGAATCCTCAAGGATAGCGAAGGGCATATCTGGGTAAGCACCAATCTGGGTCTGTCAAAACTCACACCTGATACGGGTGAAATCGTGAATTACTTTGGCAATGATGACCTCCAGAGCGACGAGTTTTCCAACTCCGCATGCTTGATGGCATCAGACGGTACTTTGCTATTTGGCGGTGTAGACGGGTTCAACAGGTTCGATCCCCTCAAGGTCTCCAAGAGAGACTTCGAGCCAGATCCTCACATCATCCGGTTCTCGCTGATGAGAGAGCCCGGGAGGCTATTCCCCACCAATGAGGAAATTGTTCTGAAACACAATGAGAACTACTTCAGCATCAGCTTCTCTGCCATAGAATTCATCGAGAATTCCAGTTGTGAGTATGCCTACAGGCTCGTCGGGTTCGACGATCAGTGGATACACCAGCCCAAGGCCACTCCTGTCACATACACCAACCTGCACCATGGAAAGTACAGTTTCCAGGTCAGGTGCACGAATGGAGACAAGAAATGGGGATCCAAAACGGCCTCACTTGCCATAACCGTGAGAAGGCCTTGGTGGAACACGCCATGGGCATGGCTCATTTACACATTCCTGATTGGAGGAGCGATATATGCGATAAATCTGGTCGCGAGGATAAGGACCAGGCGCAAGCAAGAGATGGAGCTTGAGATCCTCAACAAAGAGCATGAGAATGAGACATACGAGGCCAAATTGAGGTTCTTCACCAACATCGCTCATGAGTTCGGCACTCCCCTCACCTTGATTAGCGGTGCCGGTGAGCGCCTGATGGACACAGGCCAGTTATCCAGCAAGCCCGCGAAGTACGTTAACATCATCAAGGATAACGCAGACAGGATGCTCCGTCTGATTAAGGAACTGATGGATTTCCGAAAGGTGGACACTGGCAACTATCCATTGACATACAGCAGGTTCGATATCGCAAAGATGACCAGGGATCTTGTTCTGGGCTACTCTGGTCAAGGAGAGTCAGGGAATATAAGCATAGAACTGGATGTCCCGGAAGAGGAGACATTGATAGTCAGCGACTACGGAGCCGTGGAAAAAATTCTCCATAATCTGGTATCCAACGCATACAAATACACCCCTGAGCAAGGTAATATCAAGGTTTCACTAATTCCTCTAGAGAACTCATCTGTCAAGCTCACAGTGACCAACTCCGGAAAAGGAATCAAACCTGAGGACCTGCCGAAGGTGTTTGACCGCTTCGTTGTCCTGGAGAACCTCGAGAGCGAGGCCAGGGAGGGAAGAATAGAGCGGAATGGCATAGGGCTGGCCCTTGTCAGCTCACTGGTCAACACTTTGGGAGGTGAGATCAATGTGTCCAGCGAACGTAAGAAGTTCACCGAGTTCACTGTGACCCTGCCGTCAGCCGAAGACCAGACAATCAAAGAGGACGACAACGTCTTGACACCGGAGCTATACGACATTCAGAATGCTGAGAGAGAAGATATTTACCCGAAGGGCTCATCAAACGCTAGAATTCTTATCGTCGATGACGAGAAAGCGATCCGGGATCTCGTGTCTGATATTCTCGGGGATAGATATGAGGTGCTCCAGGCAAGTGACGGGAAGGATGCCGTGGAGATTATCAGTCACGGACTTCCCGACTTGGTCATCACAGATATAGCCATGCCGGGAATGAACGGAATTGAGCTTTGCCGATACCTCAAGGAGAATGAGATCACCCGTAACATCCCGATAATCTTCCTGTCATTCCTTTCTGACATCCAGAACGAAATCAGCACATTCGAGACAGGTGGAGAGGCTTTTATCCCGAAGCCATTCTATCCCAGGCACTTGAATGCGGTTGTTAATAAGATTCTCTCTGGCAGGGAATCCCTTAAGTCGTACTATAGCTCAGCTATTTCCAACTCCGATTTACTCAATGAGAAAGTCGTCAGCAAGACAGACAAAGACTTTATCATGAAGGTGACTGGATTGATAGAGGCCGATCTATCCAACGAGGAAATATCTCCGGCATTCCTCGCCGAGGAGATGAATATCAGCAAATCTCAACTTTACCGCAAGCTTAAGGAACTCGTTGATTTATCTCCTGTGGAGTTTGTCCGCTCCATCAGGCTTGAGAAGGCCGCGCACTCGCTGAAGACCACAAACTTGACTGTCCAGGAGATAATGTACTCTGTAGGATTCAACAACAAATCATACTTTTACAGGGAATTCGGGAAGAAGTACGGAATGTCTCCGAAGGAATTCAGGACAATGGACAAGTCCAAATAAAAATGCTCTCCGGATATCCGGAGAGCACAAACCAAACCCATTATAATAGTTTTAACAAAGTTTACTCTGAAGCTTGGGATACCTCAAAGCCCTCAGTTCCATCTGTCACCACTATTGATCCGTCCGCGTTAGTGAACCAAACGTGCATGTCGACTATCTCAGCGTTCTGTCCGACGCCAAAGAATGACTTCGGATATATATACTTGAAATAGGTCTCGTCACCACTGCGGGTCATCAAAGTCTTAGGACCTTCTTTAACTGTTCCGTCAGCCAAAGTGCAGGTAGCGTTGAGGTAAACCTGACTCTCGCCATAAAGAGCCGTGTCATTGCCGTCAATGGAAGACACGAACTCGATGGAGACATAGTCACCATAACGGAACGTTTGTGGAGTCGTGGAGACATAATGCAGGACAGTGAAGTCATCGTTGCCGCTACCGCCAGTCACCTTGATCATCTGCGTGTCGGAGATGATGAACTCGCCATCGTGATCAGTGTTGAAACCGTTGTCAGAGAGGCAGGTGACGAAGGCGCTGAAGAACTTGATGTTATTAGGCCCGGTCTTGAACTTGACCTTGACATCAGCGGTGGTAGTCGGATGAGTTCCACTACCGTCGAGATTGAGATAAGTCGTTCCCCTAAGGACAATCCACTCCACAGGACCGGTGTTGCCAAGCACGCCATACTGCGAAAGCATAGCTGAGCTGTAAGGCATCGTGGTCGTGGGCTCGGTGTAATCGTTTGCGAGAACCATAGCCTCGTCGGTGATGGTGATCAGTTGGCCACCAACCTGGGCATTTGTCGCTGAATATGTAGCCTGAACGGTCTCAGAGACCTTCCAGCTCTTAGGAGCCACGAAAGCCAGCACGAAATGTCCATTATGCTCCGTCTCAGGGACGAGTTGGACTTGGATAGTAACCTCCATCTCGGAATTGGCCTTAGGATCTGACGGCCATATCACCGACTTGAACTCTATACAGGAGAATACCATGGCGGCGACAGCCGCGAGAGCCAGGAAGATTGTTATGAATCTATTCTTTCTCATTTTATCCCCTCCTTAGTTGTTTTTACCACTAAACATAAACCTGTAGCTGACGGTCTTGCAGTCCATATTGAACTCCATGCAGACGACTCCCTTGCGGAATACGGCCACAATCTGGTCATCGGACTTGCGCCTGATAGCGTTAGGCTGAACAGAGTTGTCGAAGTAGCATTCGACCTCCTCTGTGGGAAGATTGAATCCATACATATCGTGAGGAATATTACCGTTGTTCATCTTGATCCCGGTAATCTTCCCGTCGGTACGACGGATCTCGAGCTGGAAGGAATCGAACCAGTCGAAATAAGGCTTGATGTCGATACCATTCACGTTCACATCATCGATCTGGAGAGCCTTCCAAAGGTAATAAGTGGAGACCTTGTCGGGCTCATATTCCGAATCCATCGTGGTGTCGTGGAGGTTGAGCGTCTTGACGCAACCGCAGGCCAATGCCGCGGCAGCCATAAGGCTCAGGAATACTCGTATTTTGTTTCTCATTTCTTGCATCTTTTATAAAGCCAATCTCTGGGCCACCGTGATGGAGGCGATATTCTCATTCAACCGTTTCTCAGCCACGGGATAAGGGAAGAGAAGGCATTCCTCCGTGAACGGGACACCGGGGTGCTCCTGAGGAGTGAATCCTATCATATCCACGACTCGTTTGTTTGAGACGTTGAATACCTTACGGGTACGAAGCATGTCGAACCAGTTCTGGCCCTCGAAGCAAAGCTCCCATACACGCTCTTTGTACACATCCTCAAAGCTGATGGAAGAAGGCTTGACAATCGGGCACCAGCGGTTCCTAACTTGATAATAAGCATCGATAGCGGCGGCGTCCGTGGTGCTTCCACCGGCGCATGCGGCCTCAGCCAAAGTCAGAAGGACATCAGAGTACCTAAGCATCGGGAACTGGACATCGCTGGTGTTGCTGGTCACAGCATCCGCATCGAAGTACTTGTAGATGAAAGGCTGGGGGAAGTCAACACCATTGTAGGAATTATAGAACCAACCCTTCTCCCTGGCGCGCTTGTCACCATCCTCATAAGAGTCAATGAACGTCTGGCTGGGTACTATCGCACCACCGAAAGCCTGATTCTCCGCGAATTGCTCAGCATCCCAACCGGCATAGTAAGGAAGGAATATGTTGTGCATCGGAGAGCCACCGTCTTTCTTGTTATACTGGGCAGTATAAATGGCCTCCTCCTTGTTTCTCTTGTCAGGGTTCACAAGGTCAGCGACATCAGTGTAAAGCGAGAAAGCTCCACTCCCGATGACTTCCTTTGCCTTGGTGACAGCCTGGGCATAATGGTCAGACTGCCTCAGAGGGTAACCAGCCATAGCAAGGTGGACTTTAGCGAGCAACGCCTTCACAGCGCCAAGACCCACGTGTCCGTCACCAGGATTCCAGACAGTCAAAAGACTCTCGGCCTGAGTGAGATCATCAAGGATCTGCTGATAAACTCCGCTGATAGGAGTCAACTCGGTCACAATGTCAGACTTACCCTTGACAGGGGTCGTGGTCACAGGCACGGGGCCATAACACTGGACAAGGAAGAAATATGCGTAAGCCCTGATGAAGTGGGCCTCACCAAGGAACTTTTTCTTGGTGGCGTCAGGAACAGGGGCCTCAGAGTTCTCAATTCCTTCCAATGCGTAGTTGGCGCGGCTGATGGCCTGGTACATGTCGTTCCAGTTATTGTCCAGCAAACCGTTATCATCAGCGAGAGGAAGGTTATAACCCAAGGTACGGGAATCATATGCATGGTTGCGCTTGTGGTATCCGGTCAGGGTCTCAAGCATAATGAAAGTCGTGTGGTTCGGAGCCACGAGACCGTCCATATAAGCAGCCACTATCCTGGGATACAAGCCATTCACGGCATCCTGCATCTGCGCCTCTGAGACATAGTAGTTCTCTGGCGTTAGGAAGGTCTTGGTCTCCTCGGTCAGGAACTTCGTGCAACCAGTGGAAAGCAGTATGACTGCCACTCCAAGTATATTGATTATCTTTTTCATAGCGCCTAGAATGAGATTTTGATGTTACCGGTGATCGTGGTCGGTTTAGGGTAAGCGAGCCAGTCGTAGCTGATCTGGCCGTTACCTGTGCCCCAACCAACCTCAGGATCGAAGCCTGTGTACTTGGTCCAGAGGAAAGGATTCTCGATGCTGACACCGAGGAGCATTCCCTTTATGGACTTCATGTTCTTGAGCAGGTCGCGCTTGAGATCGTAGGACAAGACGATATTCCTCACTCGGATGAAATCGCCGTCCTCAAGGAAGAAGGTTCCCATACTGCCGTTTCCGAAATACGCGTCGGTAGGGAGACGGAGCTGGGCGAGGGTCGTGTTCTGGTTGTCCGGAGTCCATGAAGAGGTGAGCAGGTCACTGAGACTGTTGGTGTAGATAGCCTGACCGACATAAAGGCTCTGGGCCACATTGGACACCTTGAATCCCCATGCGGAACCGATATCAACCATGAGGTTGAATCCGCCCCAGGTGAAGTTGTTGACGATCGAGATCTCACCCTTAGGCGTGGCCATTCCCACATACTGGGTGTCACCGTCGTCATATTCACCGTTCTGGTTGACATCCTCAAGCTTGTAGTCTCCCGGGGAGCGTCCGTAGACAGCGGCCTCGGCGGCCTCCTCCGTGCTCCAAGTACCAAGGAGTTTCTTCATTCCCCAACGCATGTAGGGCTGTCCCTCCTCGACCTGTCCGCCATGAGTGGACAGCGAGCCGTACAGCTTGTCGATGATACACTGGTTAGTGGAATAAATGAAGTCAAGATCCCAAGCGAATTTGCGGGTGGCGATAGGATGAGTGTTCAATGTTACCTCGAAACCGGTGTTGTGCAGAACTCCGAGATTGGAGGTTATGCTGCCGTAACCGGAGGAATGGGGTATCGCTTCAGCGAACAGAAGGTCGAGCGACTTCTTGTAGTACCAGTCAGCGATAAGCTGTATCCTATCCTTGAAGAAAGCGATGTCCAGTCCGGCGTCAACCTGCCTTGTGGTCTCCCATGAGAGATCGGTATTACCGAGCGTGCTCACGGATGACTGGGACACGATCTGATCGTTCATGATCATGGTGTCAGCGGAGATCTGAGACATTGTAGCGTAGTTTCCGATGGAAGCGTTACCGACCTCTCCGAAGCTGGCGCGCAGTTTCAGATGGTTGATGAAGTTCTTGTCGGTCCCGAACCAAGGCTCCTCAGACACTGTCCAACCAGCTGATACTGAAGGGAAGAAACCATACTTGCGCTTTGCTCCGAAGTTGGATGCGCCATCCACACGGACAGTGACTCCAAGCATGTAGCGTCCATCCCATATCTGGTTGGTACGGAAGTAATAAGAGTTCATCGTGTTCTTGCTCCACCCTGATGAAGGCTGGACTTTCTTCGTGCCAGAGCCAAGGTCGTGATATTCGAACACGTTATCAGGCAGCAACTGCGAACCGGCATAGCTGTTCTCGGCCTGGGAATAATACCAGGAAGCACCGAGAGTGAAATTGGACTTGAGCCTTTCGTTGAAGAACAACTTATCGTAAGTGAAGTAGTCTTCATTTGACCAACGGTTCGACAAATTATTGGAGATGTAGGCCTGGGTTCCGGAATCTGACTTTGACCAGTCTGCCATACCAGCGATACGGAAATCCGTGTCCTTGCTATTGGTTGTTTGGTAGTTGCCCTTAACAGTGAAGGTCAGCCCATCAAGCAGATGGAAGTCAAGGCCAATATTTCCGAGGAAATAGTTTCTGCGGTTGATCTGCTTCCAAGCATTGAGCTGATGGACAGGGTTGGAAGCGGTTTCTGAGAGAGGATAGTCCTGCTTCGCTCCCCAAGTCCCGTCAGGATACTTCACAGGAACCACAGGGGGCATCTCATAAGTGTTACGCACAGCGCCCTGCTGCATCGTGCCTTCCTGGTCAGCCGAGTTGCTCTCAGTCTTGGAATATGAAACCATGGCGTTGAGATCCAACCACTTGTTGATCTGAGTGGTAGCGTTGATGGTAGCGCTGAGACGCTTTCCATAAGTTGTCTTGACAAGACCCTGGACATCCTGCCAACCAAGGTTGGCGTATACAGAGGACTTGCCGCCCCTCTGAGCGAAGGATACGTTATGGTCCTGGGTGATAGCCTTCCTGGTAACTTCACTCCACCAGTCTGTGTTGTATTTCGGAGTCGCTATAAGAAGGCCCTTCTCATCACGGGCGTATTCGGAGCCGTTCATCTGGTAGTTGAACAGGCTTTCGATAGGAGTCACAAGATGAGGCATATTCTGGCCGCTATAGCCGTAAGCCAGCTGCTGCATCTGGATGTACTCGTCAGAATTCATGAGGTGAAGCTTACGGGAGAGGTATCCCACACCGTACTTACCGTCGTAAGTGATTGTGCCCTGACCTGAACCTTGGCCGCTCTTGGTAGTGATGAGAACGACACCGTTAGCGCCCTTGGCTCCGTACATGGCCGCTGAGGCGGCATCCTTCAGGACAGAGACAGACTCAATGTCGTTGGAGTTAATCATATCAGGATTGACATCCACAGCGCCATCCACGACATATAGAGGTGTAGTACTGGCATTGATTGATCCGATTCCTCGAATAAGGATAGCGGTGTTACCACCAGGACGTCCGGAAGTCGACTTGATCTGGACTCCAGCCATCTTACCCGCCATATTCTGGAGGACGTTGAGACCGGTGGCACGCTCGGTGAGAGCCTCGCCACCAACCTGAGAGATTGATGCGGTCAATTCCCGCTTGATCATTGTACCATATCCAACCACGACAGTTTCCTCAAGCATCGTGGTGTCTTCCTTCATTATCACATTGTACAAGGACTGTCCGCCGATTGGAATCTCCTGCTCAGCCATACCCATCATGGAGAACACGAGGGTTCCTGAGGTAGCGTTTGTCCTTAGTGTGAAATTACCGTCGGCATCGGTGCTGGTGGCGTTCTGTGTCCCCTTGACAGCGACATAGACACCTGGCATGGGATCACCATTCTCATCTGTCACACGGCCCGAAAGCGTATTCTGGGCAAATGCCTGGAACACGAAAGCGAGCATCATGACGACAGCCACGGCAAGTTTTGTAATTATATATTTTATATTCATACGTATAAACTCTTGAGGTTAGGAATTAGAAAGTGAGTTTCAACGTACCCGATATGGTCCTGGGACGAGGATAGGCACCTCCAGCGACGCCAACCTTGCCGTCCCAGATGAAATCTTCGGGGTCAATGGAAGGAACTCCGGTGGAAGTGAACAGGTTCTCGGCCTGGACACCCAACTTCATACCACGGAAGAAACCGTCTTTCTTCAAGACATCGCGTCCAAAGTCGTAAGTCAAGGAGACATTCCTCAATCTCAGGTAATTGCCCTTGAAAGCGAACTTATCATCGAAAGGTTCCTTCGTGTTCCATGCGTCACAATAAGTCCAGAATCCGGCCTTGGCCATGAGGTCGACGAGAAGAGTGAACCCTTTCAGGTTGAAACTGTTCACAAAGTTGATCTCATGATGAGGAGTAGTGCCGCCGGCATTGAGAAGAGTATTCAGTTCCTCCCCTTCCACAGATGAAACAGGACTCATTGAATAATCTACCTTGCCGCCAATCTCAACGGCCTTGGATGTGTTCAGGGAATACAATAAAGTGGCATCCCACTGGAAGTCGCTGTTAGCGACCGGACGGGCATTAAGAGTGACATCAAGTCCGCTGTTGCGGATAAGCCCCAAATTCGAATATAGAGGAACAGCTGAGATAAGATTAGACTTCAGGAAAGGATCATGGGTGTCGATCATGTAGAAGTCCGTGGATAGATTGAGCCTGCTTCCCCAGAAGGAAAGATCGAGACCAAGGTCAAGCTGACGGGCTTCCTCCCACTTCAGATCACTGTTTTGTCCAGCGCTCACACTTCTCATGGGGACAGCTGAATTGCCAGCGAATCCATAGCTCGCGCGAACCTTGAACAGATTCACCGCGTTCTTGGCGGAATCAAACCACGGCTCCTCAGAAATAACCCAACCGGCGGACAGGGCGGGATAGATTCCGCTCATGTCATCATAACCATAAATAGAGGCAGAGTCATAACGAAGCGTGACTCCGAACAGGTATCTGTTGGAAACAGCCCAATTTGACCTGAAGAATACCGAACGGGTTGAATTATTGTAATATCCCGAAGTTGACTGATCATAAACGGTTCCGGCCTGCATCCTGTAAAACTCATACTGGTTGTCAGAGAAATCCGTTGAACCGCTGTATGAGTTCTCAAGACGGAGGTTAGAGAATGAGACACCGAGGACGGACGAGCTCTTGACATCGCCAAAATCCTTGTCGTATGTCAGGTAATCCTCGTTAGACCAACGGTGTGTATCGGAATTGGCGATATTAGCGAAACCATTGCCAGTGACAGTGGCACCCTCGATGCCACCGGGAGCTGACTGACCGAAAGTATAGTTATTCGTGCGATAATCTCCTCTAATGGTAAGCATCAAGCCCTTCGCCAGATGGACATCTCCGGCACCATTTAACAGCATCTGCTGGTCCTTCTGGCGGTACACCGCCTTATCCAACATGGTGGTGTAGTCGTACCCGCTCAGCGTAGCGAGATGGTCCGGACTGCCGGAAGTGCCTGCTGACGTGTTGTTTACGATAGTCTTGTAAGCCAGATCGTCGAAAACAAGATCGCCACGCATCTCAGTGCGGGTGCTGAAATCAGCTCCGAATCTGACATCAAGCCAATCATTTATCTTGGACTTGAAATTGAGGGCGGTGTTCAGACGGTCAGCATCTGTCTTGGGAACAATACCACCGAAATCCTTGTAGCCCAAAGAAGCGTAGACAGTGTTCCTTTCATTCGCCTTCGAGAAGGAAAGGTTATGCCCGTGGGAAATGGCGTTCTCATAAACGGGCTCTAACTCCTTGTAACCATGAGTGAGCTGGCTGAGGCCAACGGAACCTGAATAAGTGAAAGCTCCGCTCTTGTCCTTCCCGGACTTTGTCGTGACAAGGACAACCCCATTGGCTCCGTTAGCTCCATAGATAGCGGTAGAGGCGGCATCCTTCAGAACCACGACAGATTCGATGTCAGCAGAATTAATCATGTCAATGTCGACACCGGCGACACCGTCCACAACATAAAGGGGTGTGACGTCAACACCATTGTTCCCTCGGCCACGAATATACACCGTGTTTGTGCCTCCAGGGCGACCGGAAGTGTTATGCACCGAATAGCCGGCGACCTTTCCAGCCAGAGCCTGAGTAACATTGAAGGCGGACGTGCGGTCATTGAGCGCCTCACCACAGACCGTTGAGATGGAAGTGGACAAATCCCGCCTGTCCAGTGTGCCATAGCCGATAGCGACAGACTCAACCAGGGTCTTCGTATCTTCGGCCATAGTGACATCGTACCAGGTCGTTTCCTCGACCAGCGGGATCTCAACGTCCAGAAGGCCAAGCATTGAAACAAATAGCACCTTAGTTCCGGACGGCACATCCAGCCGGAATCCACCGTCAGCGTCAGTGACAGTGGTTGCCGTTGTGCCTTGCACGGAAACAGAAGCGCCAACTAGAGGATTCCCTTCCGCATCGAGCACTCGGCCTGAGACACTGGAAGGAAGCGCGTGAAGCGTTGCCATCGACACCAGGGTCGACAGCAGCGCGAGCGCGATTCGCGATAGTTTCTTGCTTCTCATTAAAAAATATGTTTGAAAATAAAATGATTACATTTTACAGCATGCAAAAATACTCACACCTGTCAAGGCGTGAGTACACAATTAAATCAATTAAGTATGTTATAAGTATACTACCGTGGCCAGCTCAACGCACGGCTGCGACTCACCATTATCACACCTCCTACTATAAGGATTGTGGCTAATAGTTTCTGCCATGTGAGTACATCCATGCCGGACAAGATACTGACGACGGCGGCGATGACCGGTTGAAGATAGGTGTACATGCTCACAAGAGTCGGTCTCAGACGCTTCTGTCCCAGAGGAATCAGAAAATACGCCACAAAAGTCGCGAAAACGATCAAATAACCTATCTCCCAACGAACGTCCACAGGTACCGCCGCGAAATCCGTCGTCAGGAGGCCTTTAATGGAAAAGGGCAGTGAGATCAGAAGGGAGAAAAGGAACATCCACTTCATGAATGTGACGACATTGTACTTCGAGATCAACGGGCGGAAAGCTCCGAGGTACAGGGCGAAACTCAGACTGTTTATCAGAAGAAGGACTATTCCGAACGGAGTGGTATTAGATGCTCCCCCCTGATGGACGGAATTGAATATCAGGAATATGACTCCAGCGAAACTCAAGGCCACACCTCCCGCCTTCTTGCCGGTGATCGGTTCACCGAGGAAAAAGAAAGCGAAAAACATGGTGAATATAGGTCCCAGCGTGCTCAGGATGGCCGTGTCAATCGAGGTTGACATGGTAATCGCCTTAAGGAAGGTGAACTGAGGAACGAAAAGCCCCACACAGGAGGCCAGGAATATCTTCGGGAAATCCCTCTTGTCCACTTTTTCCTTGGGCATGAATAAAGATATGAGCCAGAACAGAAGCGAGGCTCCTATCGCCCTAAGAGTGAAAAGAACTATCGGGGAGACCGCTTGGGCATTAGCTATATCCTTGCAAAAGACTATGTTGAGCCCGAATATCGTATAGGCTCCGGCTATGGCCAGATGGCCGCCCATTTTGTCAGGATAGCTCATTTAGCAGCTCGGAAAAATTGTCAATAATCATATCCGCTCCAGCGGCGGACAAATCCTCCCGGCAGGAGTTTCCGTAGGTCACCCCGCAAGTTCTCGTCCCCGCACCTTTGCCCATAAGTATATCCACCGGCATGTCACCGACGACTATCGCCTCCTCTGGAGAGAATCCAAGGGCGGACAGAGTCTTCAACACAGGTTCAGGATGGGGTTTGGCGTTCGTGACTCCGTCAGCGCCAAGGACATAGGAGATAAGACCGGATATTCCCATGTCAGTAAGGAAGCCGCTCAAAGAAGCGAAGTGCCTTGAAGACGCGACTGTCAGGACATAACCTTTCTTCACAAGGGTCTCCAAAGTCTCTTTCACCTCAGGGAACAGTTTGGGAACCAGATTTTTACGGTTAATCTCGAATATATCCCTATATGTGGCGGCGCAATGGAGGGCCTCATCTTCAGAGATCCCGGGAATCAACTGACGGAAACCTTCCTCAAGAGGGAGACCTATCGTCGCAGCGATGGACTCCTCGCTGGCGACCGGACACCCCGTCTTCTCCATCGTCTGGCGCATCGTCAGGACAATATTGGCCCTGGTGTCGCCAAGGGTACCGTCGAAATCAAGTATAATCAAACGTATCATCCGCCTTTTCAAATAACAGGCGCGAATATACTCTATTTTTGACGAAACTTGTGATATTCATGGACAAGGCTGCGGTAGCCGAGAGACTTGAGATCCTCGTAACTGGCCCGGTAGTTGGCTTTGTTATGCTTCCCGGTCGATAGGAAACGGATGTTGTCCTGAAGATAGTGGTCGATTTCCCCCAGGCCTTCCGCAGAGTTGATCACAGGGAAGAACCATCTCGACCATGAGAGTGTCTCCGGATCATCGCCTTCGAAGAACTTGGCGTTGAAGCAATTGATCATGGCCTTCATGGCCTGGATCCTGGGTATTCCTTTTTTTGAAGCCCAACGATCAAGGGATCTCGCTTTACGACTGATCTTCCCTTTCATCTTTTTGATCGTCACTGTTGAAACCCCTATCTTCTTCCCGTCGCTCCGGAAGCCTAGGAACTCATACGGCTCTCCGGGTCGGTAAACATGCTCCTTTTCGGGATTGACCTCCAGGCGAAAACGGGAAAAGAAGTCCAACAACAATGATTTATATTTCAGAAGTTCTTCATAATCAGAGGCGAACAGGATAATGTCATCGGAATAACGCGCATAAAGGACACCTTCCCTTTCGAAGAAATGATCGACCTCCATCAGATAGACATCGGCCAGGAACGGAGCGGTGGGCGTCCCTGCCATCACTCCCCTGTTCTCCCTGATAACCGCACCTCCACTCAAAGCACGGTCATCCTCCAAAAGCCTCCCGAAAAACGAATACAACTCCGGATCATCTCCGAGTACGTCCTTGAGGATGGGCATCAGGATGGGGATGGAGATAGAGTTGAAATAATCATGGATATCGACCTTGTATGCCCATAAACTCTTCCCGCCCAATGACTTGTTTATCTTGAAAATGGCGTCGCAGGCCCGCATTCCACGGCGGAATGAGTAGCAATTCGAGGCGAAACGGTCGTCATAGCGATAAAGGAGATAGGAAATCAGCTTCAAGACAGCCTTCTCGCCCGGTGGAAACTGATAGACAACGCGTTTCTTTCCCGAACCCATCTTGTTGATGACGGTCCTGACCGGGATTCCGAGGCCTCCTTCGCCGCAAGCGCGCCTTGCGGCTGGCAGATAGCTCTCCTCCTCGACGAACTCATCCGCCTCCTCGAAAGAATGCCAAGTGAAACGACCCTTACGCAGACGATGAGCCAGGAAGTCGTCCCAGACTCCCTGACTCATAATCTGGCCCATTATGCTTTCCATCCGATAAAAGGAAAAAGGGGAATGATTTTGAATCAGCAAAATTGCTGATCACGAGACCGTACAACGCCCTGCAGCCCGTAATGCCTTCAATGGGCGATGCTGGATCCTCCACGGGCGCGGCTCCAAAGGCCGCATCCCCTTTTCCCTGGATCAGATATTACCCATAAACCTGCGGATGCGACCCACGACATACTCTTCCTCGTTGGGCATCTGCGTGTAGAAATTGATGTACGGAAGGCCGAGTTTCTTGGCGTACATCCTGGAAATCAAATACTTCACCTTGGCGTCATGGCTGTGTCCGGAGCCAAGCATGACGATTCCCTTCGGGACTCCGCCTTCGGAAAGGACGAAGGTGTAAGGCTCTCCCCATTCCGCTTTGTAGGCCTGCGTGGGACGGGTCGAGTAAAGCTGGAAGGAATCCGTCGCGTCTCCGGCAAGTTCAGTGACCGGCACGTTACGCCGGACAGAGTACTGAGGGAAACGGGAAGCCAGGATCCCGGAGAAGTAGCTCACGCTCTCGGCCTCGCTCCGAACGGGAGCCTCAGCGGCCGGAGCCACGAAAGAGCCCCGACCTCCGGAATGGGGTTGGGATGATTCGGAAGTGGTGCCGGACATGGCGGCATTAGCGGCTTGCTGGACCTTGGCTACAAGGTCACCGGCGACGCCTTTCAGAAGGTCTTTGAATAGTCCCATGGTATAAAATTGTGTATCAAGTGTTTCCCAAATATAGACATTAATTTGGAAAAACCTACTTGAGGAACACGAAAAACACGGCGAGGACAAGGCAGATGAAGGCGACGATGTGGTTCCATTGTATTGTCTGACCCTTGAAAACGAACATGACTATGATCGTGAATATCGTCAGCGAGATCACTTCCTGGATGACTTTCAGCTGAAGGAGGTTGAAAGGGCCTCCATTGGCCTGGAAGCCTATCCTGTTGGCGGGGACCGTCAGGCAGTACTCGAAGAACGCTATTCCCCAGGAGAAAAGGATGACCAGGACCAAAGGCCAGCCGGTGGAGATTTTCATCTCGCTTAATTTGAGGTGACCATACCAAGCGAATGTCATGAAGACATTTGAGAAGACAAGCATCAGGACAGTCCAAAATCCACGCATCTTACTATCTGATTGATTGAATTTTAAGAAGTCGCCATGTCAATACGGGGATAAGGAATGACAGCAGGCAGGCCGCCATCCAGAACATCGAGACCGGCAAGAAATTGAAATCTCCCCCGGCACCGATCATGAAACCGCTGACGACATTCTGGATACCGGCGGCCCCGTAGCTCGCCAGTCCCACCATGCCGAGGGCTGAGCCGGTGGCTTTCCGGGGAACGATGTCCAAAGCCATCAGACCAGCCACAGTACAATAGACGACACCTATGGACAGGCTGAAAACAGCGACATAGACGATATTCAAAACATAACTACCCTTGCTGAAAAGGAAAGCTCCCAACGACAGCAGGCAGACGACTCCAGACAAAAGGACCGGGATGAGACGGTTGCCCTTGAATACCCTGTCCGAAAGCCATCCCGCCAGGACGGTGCCGGCTATTCCGAAAGCCTCGGAGAATGCGATTATCTCGGTCGCTGAGACAAGGGAATATTCCTTCCCTTTCTGAAGGAAGAGGACTCCCCACTCACTGACAGCGTGTTGGGTGATATACACGAAGGCGCTCGAAAGGGCGATTATCCATATTCCAGGGTGGCGGACCACCATTTTC
Source organism: uncultured Bacteroidia bacterium (assembly GCA_902780935.1). Classification (GTDB taxonomy): domain Bacteria; phylum Bacteroidota; class Bacteroidia; order Bacteroidales; family UBA932; genus Cryptobacteroides. Next base: position 33,190 of record CACZHP010000009.1, read on the forward strand.
TGAAGTTCCTTGGTGGGGAGGGTATCGGTCTTCAGGACTTCTTCTCCAGAGAGTTCCTGCACCGACGGAAGTCCCTTGCTTTCAGGAGTATCCGAGACAAAGACGAGGATTATTACTGATCCGATGACACCCGCGATGGCGGAGAAGATGAAGCCATATTCCCATCCGATCCAGGCCACAACCAGGCCGAGGGCGAAGACCGAGATGGATTTGCCCAAATAAGGAGTGGCGCTGAGGATGCTATAAAAAGTTCCCCTGCGGTTAAGCGGGAACCACCTTGAAAGGCTTATCACTCCAGGAGGCGCTCCCATTGATTGGCAATATCCATTGATTCCCCAGACAACGGCGAAGACTATGAACAACAGGGCCGAGGAGAAACCCCACCAGCCATGGGCAAGGCCCAGAACCCCCATAAGAAGGTTCACGACGGTGGAGACGAGAAGCCCTGTCGCCATGAAACGACGGATATTGCAATAGTCGGCTATGAAGCCATTGGCGAACTTGCCGGCGGCATAGACGAAATAGAAAGCGGAGCCGATAATTCCCAGTTGGGCGGCACTCAGGATATTCCCGTCGATGAGCGGTTGCTTCACCACGGCCATCGCCATACGGCAGACGTAATAGAGCGCGTAAGCCGCCGTCACGCCCCAGAAAGTGCGGTTCCTCAGGCGGCGATACTCCCCCTGAACCTCCTCCGACGGAACTTTCGACGACGACGGTTTGGAAATCCTGAAATATGAATATAGGCTCATACGGCTGCAAAAATAGCTAATTCCGGGGTTTTTGACTAACTTTACGCGAAATATAAGGGACACACAAAGCAATTCCACTAATATGATAAGACAGAATACCATAGACGAGGCCATCAAGACCCTGTTTGAGAATATCAATTTCACAAATGATCCGAAAGGTCTTTATGATCCGCTTAGATACATGATCGAGATCGGCGGGAAACGCCTGAGACCCAGGCTTTGCCTGACGACATATTCCCTTTACAAGGACAGGATCGGCGCAGGCATACTTGAGCCTGCCGCCGGACTCGAGGTGTTCCACAGTTTTACCCTGATCCATGACGACATCATGGATCGCTCGCCCCTGCGCAGGGGCGTGGACACTGTCTGGAAGAAGTGGAACTCCGACACGGCCATCCTCTCCGGCGACGTGATGTGCATCGACAGCTATTCCAGAATCATGAAGGCTCCAAGGAAGGTCCAGGGGGAAGTCCTGACCCTTTTCTCCAGAACCGCCGCACAGGTGTGTGAGGGGCAGCAGTACGACATGGAGTTCGAGTCCAGGGACGATGTGACCATGGAGGAGTACATGAATATGATCGGACTCAAGACCGGTGTCCTGATTGCCTGCGCATCGAAGATGGGAGCCTTGATCGGAGGGGCCCCGAAGCGGGATTGCGACACTCTGTATGGCTACGGGTTCAACCTTGGGCTGGCCTTCCAGGTCGCTGATGACTATCTCGACGCTTTCGGAGACGAGAAGGTCTTCGGGAAACCTATCGGAGGTGACATCGTCAACTCAAAGAAGAGTTGGCTGACTATCCGGGCGTACGAGAAGGCTTCACCGGAGCAGGCGGAAAGGCTCACGAAAGCCATGTCCATGCCTGCCGGGACGGACCAGGAAAAAGCCGCGAAAATAGCCGCTGTCAAGGAGATATATTCAGAGCTCGGTGTCGCCGAGGATGCCCAGGCTACCATTCTGGAACTGAACGAGAAGGCCCTTGAGGCCGCTGCGAAGGCCTGCAAAGGCGTCCGCTACGAGCGCCTCCGCCGCTTCGCCGACAAGCTCATCGGCCGAACGAAGTAATAATCCCATAGCTGAAGGAACCTGTCACCACCAGGAACCACTGCCACCCTCGGCACGTTAAGAGGGGGGACCGGAGCGTCGCTTGCGACGCGAGCGGTGGGGCCGCGAAGCGGCGGTTCTCGGTGGTGACAGGTTCCTTCAGCTAGTGATGTCAGTATTCGACGACCAGGGCGGTGCAGGGAGGGACAATCGTCTTGTCGGTGATGGTGACCTTCTCGCCAGTGAGGACATTGGTGCCGGCGCCGAGGCCTGAGGCGATCTCAGCGTAATGCGACCAAGGGATGGTCTTCTCCTCTGGAGAGTTGTTGACGTACACAAACACCTTGTCAGTATCGTTGTACCTGAAGAAGGCGTAAGTGTTGTCCCTACCCATGAAATGGACGGTCTTGCCGTTGTGTATCACGTCTTTAGTCTTACGCCACTGGAAAATGGTCTTGACATAATCGTGAAGCTCAGCCTCAACCCCGGTGCGGCCCTCTGCTGAGAACAGATCCACCGGATCGCCTGCCCAGCCGCCAGGGAAGTCCATGCGTAACTCGCCGTCGCTCTTATAGTTCTTTCCAGTAGCGAACATCATCTCGTCGCCATAGAACAGCTGCGGAATACCCCTGACCGTTGCCAAAAGAGTGTAGCCGATCTTCATCTTGTCAGGATCTTGATGCCAGGCGTCAGCGACACGGTAATGGTCGTGGTTCGACAGGAATATCATCATCTTGGAAAGGTCGTGGTAAGTGGCGTCATGGGCAAGAGCATGATAAACCCTGAACATTCCCTGGTTCCAACCGGGATTGTTCTCAGCCAAAGCGGCATTGATGGCCTCCTGGAGCGGGAAATCCATGATGGAAGGAAGGTGTGAGTCGAAGCCGTCAGCATTGACGTTGCCGCCCTGCCAGTAGGCCAGTTGGTCGAAATTGGAGTCCCAGCACTCCCCTACAATATTCAGGTTCGGATATTCATTGAGAACCGCCTCGCACCATTTGCTCATAGGGACTTTCTCGTTGTAGGGATATGTGTCCACACGAAGGCCGTCCTGGCCGGAATACTCCGTCCACCAGATTGCCCACTGCTGGAAATATTTCAGCATGAAGGGATTATCTAGATTCATATCCGGCATCATCGGCACGAACCAGCCGCTGACGAGAAGGTTCCTGTCGTACTCCGAGGCGTTCGGGTCCATGGCCGAAGGGAAAATGTAGTTCGTGTTGGTATATTCAGGGAACTGATGGACCCAGTCCTTGAAAGGAAGGTCGCTCATCCACCAGTGGTCTGTGCCGCAGTGGTTGGTAACGATGTCCATAATGACCTTCAGTCCCTTCTCGTGGGCTTTGGCGACATATTCCTTGTACTGGGCGTTGCTGCCGAAGCGGGGATCGATGCGATAATAGTCCCCGCAAGCGTAGCCGTGGTAGGACTCCCAGGTCTGGTTATCCATCAGGAGCGGAGTGCACCAGATGGCCGTGGCGCCGAGGTCGGAGATATAGTCAAGATGGTCGATAATTCCCTGAAGGTCACCGCCATGGCGGCCGAAAGGCTCTTTGCGATTCGCCTTCTCAAAGGTATCATCCGTGTTGTCGTTGCCGGGATCGGCATTGGCGAAACGGTCCGGATTGATCAGATAGATGAAGTCGGAGGTCGTGAAACTCGTCCTTTCGGCGGAACCCGGCTCCCTCTCCCCAATGACATAAGGCTTTTTGAAAGACTCTTCGCCCTTTGTGAACACGAGATCGTAAGTCCCAGGCTTCGCTGAAGGGCTCACAGCCACATCGACAAAAAGGTAATTCGGGCTGTCAGCCTTATGAATATCAGTGACTTTCAATCCGTTCCCGGCGATGGAGACGTTCCACTGGGAGATATCCTTTCCATAAACCATGAGCTGCAGGTCGGTCTTCATCCCGGTCCACCAGCACGGAGGCTCAACCCTTGCCACCCTTGAGTCAGCGGTCTCCACAGACCAGGTCCAAGGAGCCTTAAGGAGCACATTGACAGTCACCTCATCTCCTTCCGCGGTTCTCTTGAAGCAAATGCTGGTATCGGTCGCCGCAAGAACCTGGAATCCCGGATTGTCGCTCCATAGAGCCGGATGAGCGTGCCTCAGGGCGTTCAAACCCGCATAGAAATCAGTAGCGGCGTTGTAGTGCCAGTCTGGCATGGGGTCCTTCTCGAAGAACTCAAAGCGGTGATTATAACCAACTTCCTGGCCGGTGTAGATCAGCGGCTGGGCATTCGGCAGGGTCCAGCACAGGACCGCCATCGCCTTCCACGCATCTCCCATCCTCTCGAACTCAGTCCCGTTCCAGGAATTCTCGTCATGGTTGGTGATGAACATCAGGCGGTGGGCCTGGCCGTACTCCCCGGCGTTCCACCCGACATATTTCACAAGGCTGTCGGCGTTAGCCTTACCCTGGGCGATGTCGTTCAGAAGGTGGTGGAGTTTCCAGGCGTAGGTGCAGTCGAATCCGGCCTCGTGAAGCCAGGCTTCCTCGCCTTCAGCAAGGAAGAACAGCCTACGGGAATATTCATTCCTGAACTTGGTGAAGACATCTGTCCAGAAGTCCTGAGGCACCCGGAATGCCACATCGCAACGGAATCCGTCGATCCCGCGGTCAAGCCAGAAGCGCATGCACTTCTCCATCTCGGAGCGCATGTCCTTATTGGCGTAGTTGAGCTTGGCGATATCGGTCCAGTCATATTCCACAATAGTATTGCCTTTCTCGTCACGGACATACCATGAAGGATCCTTTCCGGTGACCCATGGATGGTCCGGGGAAGTGTGGTTGGCGACCCAGTCGATAATAACCTTAAGTCCTTGGTTATGCGCGGCTTCCAAGAAATGGTCAAAGTCCGCGAGCGTACCGAACTCCGGGTTCACGTCGCAGTAGTCCTTGATGGCATAGTATGAGCCGAGAGTGCCTTTGCGGCCTTTCTCGCCGATCGGGTAAAGAGGCATCAGCCACACGACATCTGCGCCAAGTTCCTTCAACTCAGGCAACTTAGCCTCAGCAGCCTTTAGGGTACCTTCCGCTGTGGCTTGACGGATGTTCAGCTCATAGATGACGGCATCTTCGGTCCAGTCACCTGTCTCGACCGTGGCCTTCTTTCCTTTATCGCCACAAGCCACCGCTGCCGCGACAATCGCCAATAACAATACTATTCTTTTCATATCATGTTAATATTCAATTATTCCAATACTCCAGAGGCAGGACACTTCATCCCCGGACCGCCGCTTCGCGGCCCCACCGCTCGCGTCGCTTCGCTCCGCTCCGGTCCCCCCTCTTACAGTGCCGAGGGTGGCATGGGTCCGGGCGACGAAGTGTCCATGCCCCTTGCGATAATATCATAATCCCATCATTTCAATTGGAAAATGACGGAAGAATTGGCTCCGAGGGTCAAGTTAGTGCCTTCGTAGGAAGCTGTTCCGAGCAGGGCTATGGGCTTGGACATATCGTCGGAGACGGTAGTGGTCCGGGAAGCCCCAGCAACATTATGGATCACCAGAAGTTTCTGACCGTCAGAGGAAGTCATGTACCACGAAGCTATCGCCGCGCCGGAAAGGTTGGCGTTCGTGATCTCACCATCCGCAAGAGCGGGATAAGTGTTACGGAGCTGGGAGAACGTCTTGTACGTGTTCAGCAAAGAGGCGCTGTTCGCTTCTTGAGCCTCGACTGAGATCGAGGAAGTCAGCATGCTGTTGTCCACCTTGTTGTTAACCCCTTTCTTCGCGCAATCCTTCCCGGCCTTGTTCCAGAGGATCGGAGTCCGGACATATTCATCGCCGCCGGCCTTTGCGCCCCAGTAGCCGAGCTCCTCACCCTGGTAGATGAAAGGCTTGCCGGGAGTCGTCAGCAGCAGGGCCGCGGCCTGTTTTTCCTTCTGGATGCTACGTCCGAGATCCTCGGCAATCCTGTCCTGATCGTGGTTGGACAGGAAGATGGAAGTGATGGCGTCGCTTCTCTGGGTCTTATGATCTTTGATGTAGGTATTCACTGAATTAACGTAGCCGGAGGCGTTTCCCCCAAGTGTGGCCTTGACAAGACCAGGATAATCGAACTCGAAGCAAGAGGTAAGGCTCTTGTAGTAGTTTTTCTCGACATCGTGGCTGTCCCACTCTTCCGCCACCATGAATATGTTGTCCGTGTGTCCCGCCGCCTGGTAAGTGGCATTGCAGTGCTCATACCATTTCTTCAGCAGGATATGGTTGGAGGTATGGCTGAAGGAAGCGATACCACCGCAGATGTGCTTGACAGCATCCAGGCGGAATCCGTCAACGCCCAGATTAATCCACTTATCGGCAGAGCCAGCCAGATCCAGGAAAGTGGGGTTGGTCTCAACCGACGAAGGATCGCCGTAGTTCAAGTCCGGCATCCAGTCGCTGAAGCAGCCCATGTAGTACAGGGTTTCCGTGTACACATTCGAGAGCTCTATCTTATAATAGCCGTTACCGGTGAATGTCATGTCTCCACCCTCACCGACCAGGTCCATCGGAGCTCCCTCCGTCAGCTTCCCGTTTCCGGAAGTGCCGAACTTGGATCCCGCATTCCAATTCATGTATTTGCGGATCAGCAAGCCGCTGGTTCCGTTGAGTTGCAAGACGAGGTACATCGTGCCATCGCCGCGGTCCACGAACCGGAGTTCCCGAGTGGACGAACCATCTTGCCAGGTGTAGAGATTCCAGTCAGAAGTGCCGAAGGTCTCCGGACCTTCAGTCTTTGTAATCGTTATCCGGGGTGAACCGGAAGTCGCCTGTTTCCACTCGCTCTGCTCGTATCTAGTCCCCTTCAGCATCGGGAATTTGGAATAGTCCGCTTTCGGGTCGGACGAGAGGAAATAGTAGTCGCGATATTTGGAAGATGGATCGGCCAGAGCTTGTTTGAACCAGTCATTGCCCTTGCCGGAATGGTTCAGGACATAGTCCATGTAGATTTTGATTCCCTTGGCATGGGCGGCGTCGATAAGGTTCTTGAAGTCCTGCTCAGTGCCGTACAGCGGGTTCACGGTGTAATAATCGGTCACGTCATAGGCATGGTAGCTGTCGGACGGATGAGCCGGTGACAGCCAGATACCAGTGACTCCTAGACCATCCAGATAATCCAGCTTATTCTGAATACCCTTGAAATCGCCTATCCCGTCCCCGTCGCTGTCGGCGAATGAATAAATCAATAGCTGATAAGTAGTTGATGATCTTTTATTTCCATCAAATGAAGCCGGAGCGGGGACAATGTTGACCACATGTTTTCCTCTCTGGCTGACCTGAACGGTCACGTCCGTGGCGGCCTTCACGTTCGCCGAGGACATTCCCTTTATGATGATAGTCCCCGCGCGGTCCTCACCGGTGTTGGCCTTTACTTTCACAGTGACCGAGCCGTTTCCGTCGCCGGATCCCTTGTCCACGATGATCCAGTCCGCCGAGGGCGCGACGCCCCAGGTCGAGTTGGAGGAGACGTTCAGCAATTTGGCCGAAGCGTCCTCCGGCTCAAAAGACAGGCTCGTTGGAGAGACTGACAGGGTCTGCTGGACGATCTCAGGCTCTTTTTCCTTGCATGAGAAGGCTTGCAGAGCTACAGCGAGCACACAAGCCAAAGGGAATATGGCTTTCCTCATGGTTATCAGCATAATTGGCAAGCCGGAGCCCGGTCAGGGGCTCCGGCCCGTAAGCAAGACTAGAGGGCGGTCACAACAGCCTTCTGGGTCTTGGGATTGTAAGTAAGCTTGACGTGACCCGCGGCATCGAACACCGCATCAACCTTATCGCCGTCGATACTGAACTCTGTGCCGAGGACGACATGGAACTTCCCGTCCTCTCCCTTTCCGGAAGCGGCGGCGCCGAACCAAGAGCTCTCGTCGGCGGTCTTGAGGACGAAGCCGTATCCGGCCTCAACCTCGAGGATCACATAGTACTCCTCGTCAGAGACCTTCTCAAACGGGATAGCGCCCCAATTCGGAGTCCTCTTGGACTGTCCATGGTAGTAATATTCGGGCTCCGCGGTAGCTATGACGGCTTTCATTTCCTTAGGATAGAAAGTCATCTTATACTTGCCCGCCTTCTCGATCACACCATCGACCTTATCGCCGGAGATCTCGAACTCCATGCCGGAAGTGACATGGTACTTGCCATCCTCACCCTTCAGGGAAGCGGCGGCGCCGATCCACTGGGAGGCGTCACCATTCTTAAGTACGAAACCAGAATTGTCGTTCACATCAAGGATGACATAATACTCGTCATCAGACACCTTGACAAACGGAGTCTCGCCCCAGTCAGGAGTGGCGACACTCTGGCCATGATAATACCAGTCAGCCCTGGCGTTGTTGAGGACAGCGGTCATGGCCACAGGATTGAATGTGAGCACATAATCACCAGGAACGGCGATGACACCATCGACCTTCTCTCCGGAAATCTTGAACTCCTCACCAACTTTGACGACAAACTTGCCGTCAGTAAGCTCCTGGGTCTTGTCAGGGCCGATCCACTGGGACTCGTCACCGTTCTTCAGCACGAAGCCGGAGTTCTCGGACACGGTCTTGAGTTTGAGGACATATTCAGTGTCGGAGACTTTCTCGAAAGGAAGCTCGCCCCAATCGGGAGTCAGCTCGCTCTGGCCATGATAGTACCAATCCTCACGGGCATTCTTGATTCGGGCTGTCATAGCCACAGGATTGAAGATGAAGATATAGTCACCAGGTTTGGCGATAATGCCGTCAACCTTGTCACCGGAGATCTTGAACTCCTCACCGATGGTGACAACGAACTTGCCGTCAGTGAGTTCCTGAGTCTTGTCCGCTCCGATCCACTGGGACTCGTCACCGTTCTTCAGCACGAAGCCGGAGTTCTCGGAAACAGTCTTGAGATTGAGCCTGTACTCGGTGTCGGAAACCTTTTCGAAAGGAAGCTCGCCCCAGTCGGGAGTCTGCTCGCTCTGGCCATGGTAGTACCAGTCGGCGCGGAGAGTCCTGATCACGGCTGTCATCGCGACAGGATTGAAGGTGAATACATATTTGCCGGGTTCGGCGATGATGCCATCAACCTTGTCGCCGGAGATCTTGAATTCCTCACCGATCTTGACAACGAACTTGTCATCAGTGAGTTCCTGAGTCTTGTCGGCGCCGATCCACTGGGACTCGTCACCGTTCTTCAGCACGAAGCCGGAGTTCTCAGCAACAGTCGTGAGCGTCAGCACATATTCCTCGTCGGAAACCTTCTCGAAAGGAAGCTCACCCCAATTGGGGGTCTGCTCGCTCTGGCCGTGGTAGTACCAGTCAGCGCGCACGGCCAGCTCAACCTTGATGGTCTTGGCGGCATAGTCGAAGGTGATGTCGTAGTTGCCGGCCTCAGCGATACGGATATTCTTGGCTCCGGCCTCGAAAGCGGTACCAAGTTCGGGAGCATAGACGCCATAGACATCATCAGGATTGATCGTGCTCTGGGCGTTCTCTTCAGGACCACCCAGATCACCGCCCCAATCATGGGCGTAACGGATCTTGAACTCGTCACCCGCGGCGAAAGCCTGACCCTTGAGAACCCAGATGTCACCTTCAGTGTTGGTCATGTCGAAATCGGTATCCCAACTGGTCTCTCCAATATGACCGATAACAGACCATACCTTTGGTTTGTCATCGCCAGGAGTGTCAGAGCCACCCTCGCCCACGAGCGGGCTGAAGCCGCCGAGGGTCGGAGTGATCTTGAACAGGCCAGCGGTCGGGTTGAAGAGGATGTCATAGACACCGGCCTCAGCGACAGCGATGTCCTTGCCTTTCTCGGCGCCGGTGATCTCCTCGTCGATAGCGGCGATGTATTTCTCATCACCAGGACCACCGAAATCACCCTCATTCCATGTGCCGGGAGTACGGAACTTGAAGGCGTCCTCAGTCGTAAGCTCAACGCCCTCAGCGACATGCCACTCACCGTCTGTGATCATGGAAATATCCTTGTCCCAATTGAGACCGCGGCTGGCGACAGAACCGGTAATACCCCAATCACTCTTCTGGTCATAGCCCGGATAGGTCTGGTAAGCCTCAGAGATTGTGATGGTTCCGTCGTTAGAGTCATAGAGGATATCGTAAGCTCCGTCAGCGGGGACAGCGATATTCTTACCCTTGGCCACAGCCTCAAATGAAGAGCCTATCTCAGCGACGTATTTCTCATCCCCAGGACCACCCAGGTCAATATTGTCCCAAGAGCCTGCAGTACGAACCTTAAACTCGTCCGCCGCAGTCAGAACGATGTTCTTGGCCACATGCTTTGTCCCGTCCAGAGTCATGAACATCGGCTCGTCAGCGTTCCAGCCGTTGCCGGTGCTGGCGATGGAACCGATGAGTCCTAGAGGGCTCTTCTCAGTGAAATCGACCCAAGGATTGCCCTGGACGACAGGAATAACAACCTCGAAACCGCTCAGGGTGATATGTCCCTGGGAATCAACATGGCCGTTGCGGCCATTATCAAGACTGGGGGCCTGCATCGAGGCGCGGATGAACATATCAACCGAGACTTGGGTTCCCTCAGGGTATCCGAGAGAAATGAGCGTCTTGGCCAGATTGGTGACAGAGATTGAAATCTCACCATCCTTGGCGGATGATGGCAGGGCCTTGTTGACCGGATTGCCGTTAACAGATGCCAGGATCAAAGAATGATTCACCGGGATCTTGTCATTGAAGCCCATATTGAAGGCACCGGGAGTGAAGGTCGCGGTGATGGCTTTCTCACCAACCTCGTAGCTCCCGAGGACAGGAGCCGTTGCCCTCGTCTCGTCGAAGGTCGCGAACTCCTCTTTCACGCAGGAGAATGTCGCCAGAGCGACCAATCCTACAGTTAGTATTGAAAATATCTTTTTCATTGTAGTGATCTGTTAATAGCCGGGGTTCTGCTCAAGTTTCGTGTTGGCCTGACGATCGCTTTCAGGAATCGGGAACAGGGCCCTGTAGGCCTCGACATCCCTTCCATCCTTCGTCTCACCCTTCCACTGCCAGTTGTAACCGGAAGTGAATTTGCCGAAACGGATAAGGTCGCTGCGTCTCCAGCACTCTTGATAGAGCTCACGGGCTCTCTCATCCAAGATCTGGTCAAGAGTAGGATTGGAGATCGCGGGGACACCGGCACGCGCGCGCACCTGATTGAAAGCCGAGAATCCATCGATGGAAGCTCCACGCGCCTGGCACTCAGCGGCCATAAGGAGAACATCAGCGTAGCGCATCATCGGGAAGTCTGTGTTGACGAAACCAGGGTTGCTCCAAGTGTCATTATCAGGATCATAAACCCGGTTGGGAATCTCTCCCGCGCTTGTGACATTGCGGAATTTCTGGAAGCCGTAGCCATACTTGAAATTACCGATGTCGTCGATACTCTTCTCCTGGATGTTGTCTTTCCTTGCGGCATCCTTGGTCTCACGAAGCTTCTTGCATTCGTCAGCGTAAGTGCCATTATCCTTCATTTCCTTAATGGCTTTCTCAGAGTCTCCCCTATCTTCAGGAGTCTCAGGCATAGCGTCCACATCAGCGGTGCTCCTGGCTGTGTCATAAATGAGATAACGGGCGTCACCAGCGGTGAACTTGTCCACAAATTCCGGAGTCGTGCGAAGACCGCCCCAACCGGAAGATATACCCAAATGATTGACATTCATTGTTCCACCTGTGGAAGCGAAGACCAGATAATTGGTCACTCCATAGCTCTGGGTGTAGACACCGTCCTGCTCGACAGCGAAGATAATCTCGTCAGTGCATTTGTTATTGTCAGCGAGGAAGAGATCCTGATAAGCGTTGTAGATGTTCCCGTTGGGAGTGGTGTGGAGGCTGTAGCCGTCATCCATAAGGTCTTTCAGGACGGTGGCGCAGTCATTCCAGCGGGCGGTGCCAGTGTACACCTCAGCGCCGATATACAGCTTGGCGAGAAGGAATTTGGCGGCGCCCATTCCGACGTGGCCATAAGCGACCGCATTCTTCTCAGGAAGTTTCCCGTTGGAAATGATGTCCTTCAGCTCGGTCTCGAGCCAAGCGAAGAGATCAGCTCTTGACATCTGCTCAGGTGTCACTCCGACAATACTATTCTCATCGGAGAACGGGACACTGCCGAAATTGTCAAGGGCGTGGAAGTAAGCTATCGCCCTGAGGACTCGGGCCTCGTCGATGTAACGAGCGGAATCATAGTCAAGATTCTTCGCTTCACGGATGAACTCGTTGGCGGTGGCCACCTGCATGAATATACGTGAGTAGAACGCATAGATGAAGGTGTCGTCCGTGGTCCAGTTCATATAGTGGAAATTCTTGATAGTCTGGTCGTTCCAACCGCAGACACTCTCATCGGTAGTGAGTTCGCTGTGATGGTAAAGTCCGCGGATGTACTGTGACGCTCCACCGTCAAGTCCGGAAATGGAAGGTCCACCGCTAGGACCATAATAACCTGATGTGGCAAAACCGAGATAAACACCGGAAATATAGGCGTCGAGTGCTTTCTGGCTTGTCAAGACCTTCTCTACGGTGTTGGCATTAGGGTCGATCGGAGTAACGTTAAGGTCACCCACGCAGGAAGTCATAACCGCGGCAGCGGCGATGGTTCCGAGAATATAATTTATCTTTTTCATATTCCTGCCCTTTATTAGAAGTTAAGCTTGATACCGCACACATAAGTCCTTGGACGAGGGTACAGAGTCTTGTCGAGCCCGTTATGGATTTCCGGGTCCACACCATTGTATTTAGTGAAGGTGTGGATGTTCTGCACAGTGCCGAAGATGTTAAGGGAAGCGCTGCGGTCAGCGTTGATGTTGAAGAGTTTCGGGAAGGTGTATCCTAAAGTGAAGTTGTCAAGCTTCAGGAAAGAACCGTCACGAAGATAGTAATCGGAATTGTATTGAGCCTGAGTGAACATAGACTCCGTGGCGGAAGACACCCTGTTGCTGACGAACTGGTTGGTCCAGAGGTCAGCGAGCATCTCAGTGTCAGAAGCGACATTGTTGTAAACCCAGTTACCGACAGATGCGTGGCCTGAAAGGGCCGCGGTCCAATTCTTATAAGTGAAATTGGTGTTGAAACCGAAGGTGTAGTCCGGAGCGGGCTTATGGGTAAGATACTTGTCGTCAGCGTTGATCTGCCCGTCATTGTTCCTGTCCACATAGACACCGTTAATAGGCTTGCCATCAGTGTCATAGACCTGCTGGTAGAGATAATAGACAAGCATCGGATGGCCTACCTCGAACCTCTGCACCTTGTTACCGGTACCACCTCCGACATCATCACCAGCGTCAATGCCGGTGGCGTTCTCGTCAGAAGCGGTCAGCTTGGTGATCTTGTTGTTGTTGTACGCCATATTGATTCCGGCGGTCCAGCTCATATCACGGGTCTCGATCAGGATTCCGTTGAGGTCGATCTCAAAACCCTTGTTTGTCATCGTTCCGATGTTGGAGTTGAGATAGTTAGTGAGGTTGGAAAGGGCCGGGACAGGAATATAGTTAAGAATGTCGCGGGTGTCCCTCTTGTAGACATCGGCGCTGAGTCTCAACCTGTCATTCCACAAACCGAAGTCGATACCGGCGTTGTAGGTCGTCGTGGTCTCCCACTTAAGGTCGGCGCTGTAACCGAGGGCCACGATAGGAGCCGTGTAGTCACCGCCGTTGACGAAATAGTAGGATCCGGGAGAATTGATCATCAGGAACTGGGCGAAGGTGTCGTAGTAACCTCCCACTTCCTGCTGACCGGTCTCACCCCAGCTCAAACGCACCTTGGCGGTTGAGAGCTTCTCTACACCTTTCATAAAAGGCTCGTTCTTGACGTTCCAAGCGAAAGCCACGGAAGGGAATATACCCCATTTGTGGTTCTGGAAACGTGAAGTACCGTCAGCTCGGAGGGTCGCGGTCAGGAGATACCTGTCAGCGAAACCATAATTGGCGCGGCCGAAGAAGGAGATCAGATAGAGCTCACCCTTGCCTTCGTGGTTGGCCATCTCCAGCTTGTCAGAAAGCCTGTACTTGTAGTTGTGGTCGTTGCTCCAGAAATGCTGCCAGGAATAACCCGCCATCAGATCCACATTGTGGTTCTTGGCGAAAGTCTTGTTGTAGTCAGCGTAGAACTCAAGGGTTGTGTTGCGACGGGCATAGTCATAATCCTCGTGATGTCCGCCACCAGCCTCATCAGTCACATGGAGCGATTTCTCAGAACCTTTAGCCCTCTCCCTGAAACCGTCGGAAGTGGCCCAGTCGATACCGAGATTGAGGTTGAGCCTCAGGTCCTCGAGACCGTGGACTTTGTAGTCGAACTGAGCGTTCCCGATAAAACGCTTCGACTCCGCCTCGTCCTGCCAATCGTTAAGGAGGGCAACAGGGTTGCACGTGGCCATCGAATTGATGACCCCGGCAGCGTCGTACCAAGCGGTGTAGCCGTTCAAGCCGTTGCTATCATAAACAGGCTTGGTGGGATCATAGTGGTTGGCGGCGCCGATCGCCTCCTGGTTGGCATAGATATTCTTGGCATAAGTGCCCTTTCCGTTAAGGTTGACGGTAAGGTGATTGTCGAAGAAAGTCGGCGAGAGGTTGACAGACAAAGTTCCGCGGTCCATCTTCGAACCCTTGAGCGTACCGTTCTGATCCATATAGCCTAACGAAACACGGTAAGGAAGGAATGAACCGACACGGCCGTTCACACTGACGTTGCCGTCATAAGTGTAGGCGTTGTGATAGATCTCCCTTTGCCAATCGGTGTTGGCGTTGCCAAGAGCAGCCTCGGCAGCTGAGTTGGCGCCGTAGAAATCCCTGATGAGGCTACGGATGCCGTCAGCGTCAAGCAGGTCGTTGTACTTGGCAATCGTGTTGACGGAGGTCGTGAAATCCACAGCGACATTAGGAAGCTTCGAAGCGGTCTTGGAACCCTTCTTGGTCGTGATCACGATAACACCGTTGGAAGCCCTGGAACCGTAAATGGCGGTCGCGGAGGCGTCCTTCAGAACAGAGAAGCTCTCGATGTCCTCGGGGTTGATCGACGACAGAGGGTCTGACATTCCACCGATGCCGTCATTGGAGACAGGCAGGCCATCGATAACGATCAGAGGGTCGTTGGATGCGTTGATTGAGGAGCCTCCACGAATACGGATGGTGGCTCCGGAACCCGGCATACCGCTACCCTGTGTGACGACGACACCGGCGCTCTTACCCCTAAGGAGGTCGGCCGGGGTCGTGATGACACCCTTGTTGATCTCATCAGCCTTCACGGTCGAGACCGATCCGGTCATGTCACTCTTTTTCACGGTACCATAACCGATGACCACGACCTCGTCGAGGAATTCTCCATCCTCAGCGAGGGTGACCTTGGCAGGGACCTCTGAAGCCTTGAATGTCTGGGTGGCGTAGCCGATGCAGCTGATGACAACTGTAGCGTCCGGACCACTGACATTCAGGAGGAAGTCACCGTCGAGACCTGTGGAGGTTCCGTTCGTCGTGCCCTGCTCCATGACAGTGGCTCCGATAACCGGTCCCAAGGCATCGACCACGACTCCCTTGACCTGGTATCCGCCCTGGGCGAATACGGTTGTGCCGGTGAGGCATAGCAGCATCACCGCCACGGCAGTCATAATCCTTTTCATTACTTTGTGTGTATTGTTGTGTATAGTCATATAAGTCAACTATTTACCTTCTTCTCTGAGACAAACCTTACACTGATGGCGCCAAGGACCAGAAGGACTCCGGCGATGATCATCATGTTCGCCTGAACTCCGCCGCAGAGCTTCAGGACCACACCGCCAAGGGCGGCCGCCACGATCTGCGGCAGGCAGATGGTGCAGTTGAAAAGGCCCAGGTAGCTTCCCATGTGCTCGCCATGGAGGGAGTTTGTCAGAAGGGTGAACGGAAGAGCGAGCATGGCCGCCCAGGCCGCTCCGATCAGGAAGTACGACAAGAAGAGGACGTACTGGTTGTGGACGAAGGCCACAGATATGAAACCGATGGCTCCGAGGAGAAGACTGACCACATAGGCCAGTTTCAGCGACTTGAATTTGGGGATCACGATGGCCCAGAGGATGGAGCCGACGGCCTGGATTGCGAAGACTACTCCTACCCAGTTGCCAGCGGCCTGATAGCCCTCTGAGGCTGTGTCGGTAGCATTCCAGCAGTTGGCGGCGATGGTGCCGTTGGAATATGTCCACATGTACATGAAAGCGGCCCAGCAGAAGAACTGCACTAGACCGACAGTCCAGAAGGTCTTGGGAGCGTGGAGAAGGAGCTTAAACAGTCCTTCCTTGTTTGCCGTATCGTCAGATGCTTTGGCAGGGTCAATTCCGTGGAACTCAGCATATTCCTGAGGATCCATCTCCTTGACTTTCAGGAAGGTGTACATCACGCAGATGATCAGGATCGCGGCTCCACAATAGAAGCTCCAAATCACGGACGGAGGAATCTGGCCCTTCGGGGCGATATTCGCTATTCCGATCCAGGTGAAGAAGATCGGGAAAAGATAGCCAACGAGGCTTCCGGCGTTGCACAGCAGGGACTGGATCGAGTAGGCCTGGGCCTTCTGCTTCTCGGTGACCATGTCTCCGACCATCATCTTGAACGGCTGCATGGCGACATTGATCGAAGTGTCAAGAAATATCAGGGAGAAAAGCCCGAACCACATCGCTCCATTGAGCCCAAGGATCAGCCTCGAGGAGAAACTAAGGCTCCCCGCGTTGGGAAGGAATATCATGACCAGCACAGCCACAATGGCTCCCACGAGGAGATAAGGTTTCCGGCGTCCCATCTTGCACCAGGTCCTGTCGGAATATTTCCCGATCAGAGGCTGGACGATCATGCCCATCAACGGGGGCAGGATCCAGAAGAAACTCAGCTGATGCGGGTCAGCTCCAAGGGTCGCGAAAATGCGGCTGATATTGGCGCTCTGGAGGGCGTACGCAATCTGAACACCGAAGAACCCGAAGCTCAGGTTCCACATATCCCAGAAAGACAATTCTCGCTTGTTAGACATATCGTTTGATTATTCGTTTCGTGTCATTTAACGTTCAAATTTATATGAAAAATACTTATATTTATATTAGACGGCAGACGAGTTGTTAAGAAAAGACGACGAATTGACTGGATTTGTTGATGAATTGAAAGTATTTTTTCATAAATTGCAGACAATGAAGATAAAGCTCAGGACAGCTACGATCATCCATGGCTTCGCGCTCTTGCACGTGGCCGCTGCCGTGCTATGCCGCCTGGGAGGGATTAGCGACGACCTGTTGCTGACTTCCCTGACGATTTTCCTGATCGTCATCCTGTGCCAAAGATACCGCCAGAGCGTCGAGTTCAGCGCCATCGTCATCATAATCGCCAACATCGTAGGATACCTGATGGGAACAGGTATCGCTTCTTTCGTCAATATATTCATAAGTCATCCTCTGCTTTCACCAGCCATTGCGACTTTCATCACCACCGAGACCATCGGATGGGCCCTCCTTCTCTTCCTGAAGCAATACTCCAGCCGGTACAGTTCCGCTGACAAGGTTTCACCCATGGAAGTCACATGGCTTGTTATAGCCATAGGTATAGTGCTGGCCCTGAGATTCTTGATAAAGCTGTTCAGGAATACCATATTCAGCGGCGAGTTCCTTCTGGGGTCGGTGGCCTTGATGGCCGCCATACTGATATATTCAGTCATCTACATGGTCGAGTACGCCATAGCCGCGAAGCGCGAGGCGGAAAAGGAGAAAGACCGCGCCGACCTCGCCAAATTCCAGTACCTCAACCTCAAGCAACAGGTGAATCCCCATTTCCTGTTCAACTCCCTGAATATACTCGACGCCCTGGTGCTGGACGGCAAGGACAAGGAAGCGAGCACCTACATCCACAAACTGGCCGGACTGTACAGGTACATGCTGAAAAACGAGGAGGAGAGCACCGTGTCCCTGAGGGACGAGATGACCTAAGTCGAGATGTACAGCGATCTGCTGAAAGTACGTTTCCAGGAAGGACTCAGGGTGGAATCCTCCATCCCGGAGGAAGACCTAAGGAAATCCGTCATTCCCTGCTCGGTCCAGCTGCTGGTTGAGAACGCCACGAAACACAACGCCGTGAGCCCCGAAAAGCCGCTGCTGGTCTCTATTTCCTCTGACGGAGAGACCTTGACCGTCACCAACAACAGGATTCCAAGACTGACTCCATCACAGTCCAGCGGGCTGGGTCTCAACTACATAAGGGAACAATACAAGGCGCGTTCCGACCGTGGGATAGAAGTATCCGCCGATGGAGATAACTACACAGTCAAACTGCCTCTGCTATGAGAGTACTGATTATAGAAGACGAGATTATGGCCCGCAGGAGCCTTGAGAAAATGCTGGAAAGCAATTTCCCAGACATCGAGGTGGTCGCCGAGCTTGGTTCCGTAAGCGACGCGGTCGCATGGCTCAAAGCCCGGCCGGAGGCTGTAGACACGATTTTCATGGATGTGGAACTATCTGACGGAGAATGCTTTGAGATATTCCGTCAGGTAGAAGTGAAGGCCAATGTCGTGATGACCACCGCCTACGACAACTACGCCGTCAAGGCTTTCGAGGCCGGGAGCGTCGATTACCTTCTCAAACCTATTGACATAGTTCCTCTCGGAAGGGCCGTCGAACGCTGCAGGCATGCGGGAGGTGGCACCGATGTAGAGAGGATCCTGGCCGCCCTGGACAAAAACAGACGGGACAAGGAATACAAGGAGCGCTTCCTGGTCCATCTCAACGACAGGATAGTTCCGGTGAAAACGAGTGAAGTGGCATTCTTCTTCTCGGAGGACAAGAACAACCACGCCGTCACCAGGGACGGCACGGTTTACATCGTGGACAGCACGATGGACAGCATAATCACCGGACTTGATCCAGAGTGTTTTTTCAGGATATCAAGAAGTTGCATCATCTCGAAAGATGCGGTCGAGTCCGTCACCAAACTTCTAGGCGGGAGACTCAAGATAGTCTCAAAAGTGAATCCATCGAGGAATATCGGTCCTGAGCCCGACCTTACCGTCAGCCGTTCACGCGGTGATGACTTTCTGGAATGGCTTGAGAAGTAAGCCTGGAATTCGTGAAGTGCCACAAGACCACTCCGATAGCGACAGACACGTTCAAAGAGTGTTTTGTGCCGAATTGAGGGATCTCCAGCGACATATCCGAGGCGTCCACAACCTCCTGGCTGACTCCGTCCACCTCATTCCCGAACACCAACGCATACTTTCCTGTCACTGAGCCTGGCGTGAATTTCTCCAGGCTGACGGACTCTACCGTCTGTTCGACGCTGATCACAGTGAATCCATCCTCATGCAGCCGGGAGACAACCTCAAGCGTGTCTTTCGCATACTCCCAAGGCACGCTTTCCTCCGCACCGAGAGCGGATTTCCGAATCTCAGCGGAGGGCGGCGTCGCGCAGATGCCGCACAACCAGACCTTGTCAACCTTGAAAGAGTCGGACGAACGGAAGGCCGAACCCACATTATGGGCGCTCCGGATGTTGTCCAGGACCACCACCAGCCCCGTTCCGGGAGCCTCCCGGTACTCCTCTGAGCTAAGCCGGCCCAACTCGATATTGAGCAATTTCCTGTCGCGCATGATAAAACAAAGAATATGCTCCGCAAATATAGCGAAAATGGGATTTTAATCGTATATTTGCCTTTCAGAGAGCACTGAAATTATAATCTATCAATCCATATGAAACAGGATCTTCAGGTTTTCGATCTGATTAGAAATGAGAAGGAAAGGCAGTCTTCCGGACTTGAATTGATTGCGTCTGAGAATTATGTGAGCGACTATGTCCTCGAGGCCATGGGGTCCATCTGCACCAACAAATATGCGGAGGGATACCCTGGAAAAAGGTACTATGGTGGATGCCAGGTGGTTGACCAGATCGAGAATCTGGCCATAGACCGTCTCAAGAAGATCTACAACGCCGAGTACGCCAATGTCCAGCCTCACTCAGGGGCGCAGGCTAACATGGCCGTGATCATGGCCTGTCTCAAACCTGGCGACACCTTCATGGGTCTCGACCTCTCCCAGGGAGGCCACCTTACCCACGGTTCCCCCGTTAACGCCTCCGGAATCCTTTATCACGCCGTGGCTTACGGCCTCAATGAGGAGACCGGGATGGTCGATTACGACAAGATGGAGCAGATCGCTCTCGAGTGCAAGCCGAAGCTCATCATCGGAGGAGCCTCAGCATATTCCCGCGAGTGGGACTATGAGAGAATGCGCGCCATAGCGGACAAGGTTGGTGCCCTCCTTTGGATCGACATGGCTCACACCGCCGGACTTATCGCCGCCGGGCTTTTGAAGAACCCTGTTGAATATGCCCATATCGTGACCTCCACAACTCACAAGACTCTTCGCGGTCCCCGTGGCGGTATCATCCTGATGGGCAAGGACTTCGACAACCCTTGGGGTCTCACGACTCCAAAGGGTGAGATCAAGAAGATGAGCGCTATCCTGAATTCAAGCGTCTTCCCCGGTGTACAGGGTGGCCCTCTGGAGCACGTCATCGCCGCCAAGGCCGTGGCATTCTACGAGGCTATGCAGCCTGAGTTCGTGGAGTACCAGAAGCAGGTCATGGCCAACGCCAAAAAGATGGCGGAGGAGTTCGTCTCCAAGGGCTACAAGGTTGTCTCAGGCGGCACTGACAACCACCTGATGCTCATCGACCTCAGGACCAAGTTCCCAGAGGTTACAGGGCGTATGGCCGAGAAAGAGCTCGAGAAGGCGGAGATCACCTTGAATAAGAATATGGTCCCGTTCGATTCCCGCAGCCCGTTCAAGACTTCGGGTGTCAGGATCGGCACACCGGCCATCACTTCCCGCGGCTTCGTGGAGAAGGACATGGTGGACATTGTGGAACTCATTGACACAGTGCTGAATGCTGTGGCGAAATACGCTGATGTGGTCAATGGAGTCACCGAGGAGGGCAAGGCCGAGTATGAGGCCGTCCTCGCCAGCGTCCGCCAGAAGGTCCACTACATGACCGCCGGTCGTCCCCTCAACCGCTACTAATACACGACGGAAGTAAGCCCCTATCACTTTCCGAACCGCCGCTTCGCGGCCCCTCCCTAAAGGGTCCCTCCCTCTTAACGTGCCGAGGGTGGCAGTGGTTCTGAAAATGATAGGGGCTTACTTTATCCGAAACATATCCTCCGGGAGGATGTCCCTTCCGGAGGATTCATATGTTAATAGGGATTAGTTCTTGACCGGACGGAGGATGAAGTGGAAGTCGCGGGGGGCGGCGTGGATGCGATACTGCTCCAGCGGCCATGTACCCCAGGAGTTGATACCACCGACACCCATCTGCATCATGTCGAAATTGACATAGGTCCAACCGTTCTCCCGGTCATTCTCATGGGCATAGGCCTTGAGATCCAATGAGTGACGAGGTTCTCCGACTTGGGGATTTGTCTTGTTTTCCCGCACGGGAGTCCCATTCTCCATGCAGTCAAGCATATTGATAGGGAAAGGAAGCGCCGATGCGGAGAATGCCTCGGGCGCCGAGATCTCGAAACCATCGCCGTTGGAGTCGACTACCCTCAACCATTTCATCCCCGTGTGGGTACCGGACTCCTGGGTACGGACATATCCGTAATGGTACTGGTCATTGACACTCTGGGTATAGCGTCCCACGAGGGCGGAAGAATTCCTGTCGCAGTAATTCTCCCAAGGGCCCTTTCCGTAAAAGTCTATGGTTGAATACTTTCCAGGCATTGTAAACTTCATTCCGAAGCGGAACATGTCAGGCAGTTTGTCCAACCCACCTGCATCCTCCAAGACCTCATGACCCTCGATGGAGCCATCAGGACGAACCTCATAGGTCAACTTGACGATAGCCGTGTCTTTAATGGGACGGTAAGAAGCCTCGAGAAGATAACAATCACCGGAGCCGGTCACCGTGAGTTTGTCAAGCGTGAGCTTAAGATAGCGCCACATTCCCATGACCTTGTCGCTGTACATCCTCGCGCCCATGTCATTCTCGACCGGAGCCCTGGAGAACTCAGGGGTAAGAGGCTCGGAAAGCATCTCCTTGCCATTGACCTGATAACTGGAAAGGAAGCCCGACTTGGAGTCGAAAGAAGCCTTCCATTCCGCGACTCTCTCAGAGCCAACACCGGCGAATGAGAAGACACCGCTGAAGACCTGATTTCCAGATAGTTCGGCGTGTTTGATTCCTGTTCCCGCAACAGCGGCGGATCCAGGGAGGAAAGTCCCGGTGTCACCTTTCTGGAGGATGAGCTGGTCATAAGCCACCTCATATCCGGCGGGAAGGAGGTCATCCTTCTCCTTGAGCACATACGACAAGTTGACCATGACATCCTTTCCGGGAGCCTTGATGGCGGGGAGACCTATAGTGACGGTTCCGTTCTGCCCGGGGCCTACCTTAAGATTCTCAACCGAGCCGGTAGCCACAGGCTCGCCCTCAACAACCGCTGTCCAGAGAAGCCTGTACTGGGAAAGATCCTTGAAGAAGTTCTCGTTGTAGACATTGATTTTGAGATCCTTTGCTTCGCTCAGGATGACAGGGGAAGCGAGGGTGGACAGTATATTCCTGTATTGATAGCGAACCTCGTAAGCATGAGGATGATAGGAACGGTCAGCGGCGATGACGCCATTGCAGTTAAATGAGCCGTCAGAGGGGTCATATCCATTGAAATCACCTCCAAACGCGAAGATATGGTCATTGCCGGGAACCTTTGACGGCCAGATGATGGCCTGGTCCATGAAGTCCCAGATGAAACCGCCCTGGTAGTTGGGATACTTGCGGATGATGTCCCAATACTCTTTGAAATTACCCATGGAGTTACCCATGGCGTGGGCATACTCACACTGGATCAGAGGCTTGGCGGGATTGCTCTCGCAGTACTTGACGCACCACTCCGGGGAACGGTACATCGGGCAAGTGATGTCCGAGTTGTATTCATCCTCCGCCCTCTCGTACTGGACCGGTCTTGAAGGATCATGAGCCTTGATCCAGTCGTAGCTGGCCATGAAATTGGGGCCATTGCCAGCCTCGTTACCAAGGCTCCAGACAATGATGGAAGGATGGTTGATGTCACGTAGCACCATCCTGCTATCCCTCTCAAGATGGGCAGCCTTAAAGTCCGGCCTCTTGGCGAGAGTCGCCTCGCCGTAACCCATTCCATGAGACTCGACGTTGCCCTCGTCCACGACATAGATCCCGTAGCGGTCGCAGAGGGTGTACCACATCGGGTCGTTGGGATAGTGGCTTGTGCGCACAGCGTTGATATTCAACTCCTTCATCACACGGATATCCCTGATCATGTCGGCCTCTGAGAGGACATAACCCTTGTTCTCATTGAGCTCATGACGGTCGACACCCTTGATCAGGATCGGCTTCCCGTTGACAAGGAGCTGGGCGTTCTTAATCTCAATGGTCCTGAAACCAAAGTCGACAGAGGCGCTCTCGACCAGGCCTTTCTTCGTGAACGCACTGACTTCCAACTTGTAGAGGTTAGGAGTCTCAGCACTCCATAGAGCCGGAGAAGCCACTGATCCAGAGGCTGTTACCTTAAGTTTCTTGGGAGTAGCTGATCCTGACGCCACACATTTGCCGGCTTTGTCAACGATCTTATATTCAAGACGGGTGACACCCTTCGTCACCTCGGACTTGATTGTGAAAGATCCATCCATCCCGGCAACGATGTTGACATCCTCAAGGCGCTCAAGCTCACGGGTATAAGCGTAGACACCACGAGCTATACCGGCGAATCTCCAGAAATCCTGATCCTCGAGATAGGTGCCGTCGCACCAGCGGAAAATCTCAAGAGCTATAACATTCTCCCCGCTGGTGACATACCTCGTGATGTCAAACCTCGCCTCAAGTTTGCTGTCCTCGCTGTATCCGACCATATTGCCGTTGACCCAGACACGGACATTGGAAGTTGCTGATCCTATGCAGAGACAGATCTGCTTCCCGATCCAGGAAGGATCCACCTCGAACTTGCGACGGTACTGCCCGACATAATTATGCTCCGTAGCGGGATATGGAGGGTTATTCTGGTAATGACCTCTCCAGGGGAAGCCGCCATTGACATACATAGGATCGCAATAGCCGTTCAATTCCCACATCCCAGGGACAGGTATAGTCCCCCAGGAGGAATCATCGAAACCCACAGCCTCGAAACCTTTGAGACGTCCCTCGATGGTCTCATTCAATTTGAATTTCCATACTCCGTTCAAAGACAATGTCTTCTGCTGGTCCGGGGCGAAGGTCGCCCTCATCGGGAGCCTGTTCTCAGCGAACACATTAGGATCCTGCCAAGGTTCCATCTTGGCTTTCTTCTGGGCCTTGCCCGGTAAAACAACCGCCAAAGCGGCGAGAATAATGGCTATTTTTCTCATATAATCAGTTATTTGTTTTCCATTTATTTGTTTTCGTGTCATTCACTGTTTTCGTGTCATTCTGAGCGAAGCGAAGAATCTATTTTTCAAATTTAATCAAAAAACGCCACATTTTAATTATATTTGTTAGAATCAATCACATAATTCGTACCCCATGAGACTTTTGCTCGCATCCCTTCTTCAGTCACTGGCCCTTTGGACACTATCCCCTTCAGGCAACGGTATTGTCCTGACCCCTTCCGAGGGCAATCTTCCTTATGAGGACCATATCGAGATGAGTGGGGAACAGATGGCCTTCGTGCTGCGATGGGGAGTTGGCGCGGACCTCTCGTTCCACAGCGAACGATCCCTTGTGTTCCCGATGCTCCGCACCGTGCCGAACAACACCCACGCCAGCCTTATGCACCGGATGGGGGTTGATATACCCTCGCTGATCAGTGTCAATGGATATTCATTGACCCTGGAGAAAGTCGGGAAGGTCATGCTGGACGGCTACATGGAAGTCACAAGCACTTTCGCCGCCAGCAGGACAAGACCCGTGGTGGTTCCCCAGCCTTCAGTGCGGCTGACACGAAGGATATTCCCTTCGACCGACAAGCCTTTGATGGGGGAAATATATGAGATAGAGAATATTACAGATAAAGACATCACGGTTTACATTCCTTCCTTCTCGCAGGTGTTCACCACCCCCGCAGAGAAAGGGGTCACAGGATCGTACATTATCCGTGGGGACATACTCGGGGACGGGACCTTCAAACTGGCCGCGGGAAACCGGCTGCGCTTCGGAGCTTGTTTCCAAGCCTACAGAGTCGGAGAGGAAATGACCCGGCCTGATCTCGAATCCGAACTTAAGGCCAGACTTGAATACCTTGCCTCCGTGGACGGGAATCTCGTCCTGGACACCCCCGACGACGTGATTGACAGGGAGTTCCGTTTCGCTAAGATAAGGGCGTCCGAGAGCATATTCAAAACCGCTGGAGGCTACATGCACGGCCCTGGCGGAGAATCTTACTACGCCGCCATCTGGGCTAATGACCAGGCGGAGTATGTCAACCCGTTCTTCCCCTTCTTGGGCTACTGGAAGGGCGACGACTCGGCTCTTAATTCCTACATGCACTTCGCCCGTTTCATGAATCCGGAATATGAGCCCATTCCGAGCTCGATCATCGCTGAAGGAATCGATATCTGGAACGGGGCTGGAGACAGAGGTGACGCCGCCATGATCGCCCACGGAGCCTCTCGCTACGCCCTTGAGAAAGGCGACAGGGCAGAGGCGATGAAGCTCTGGCCACTGATCGAGTGGTGCCTTGAATATTGCCACAGGAAGCTCAACGCCGACGGAGTCGTGCTCTCAGACTCCGACGAGCTTGAGGGGCGCTTCCCTGCCGGGGACGCCAATCTGTGTACTTCAACTCTTTATTACGACGGACTACGTTCCGCCGCATTTCTCGCCAAAGAGCTTGGTCTTAAGTCCTCTGTGTCAAAGCTTTATAATTCCAGAGCTGACAAACTGGCCAAGGCGATAGAGAGCTATTTCGGGGCTGAGGTACAGGGATTCCACACCTACCGTTATTACGACGGCAACGACGTGCTGCGCTCGTGGATCTGTATGCCTTTGATCGTCGGTCTGCTTGACAGGGCGGAAGGAACGATCGCGGCCCTGACTTCCGATAAGCTGATGACAAAGGACGGGCTCCTGACCCAACAAGGGAGCGAGACTTTCTGGGACCGCTCGACACTTTATTCTCTAAGGGGAATGTACATCGCCGGCGACACCAAGACCGCAGGAGATTTCCTCCATTATTATTCAGGACGCAGGTTGCTGGGAGACCATGTTCCCTATCCTATCGAGGCCTGGCCGGAGGGATCGCAGAGACATCTTTCAGCCGAGAGCGGGCTTTACTGCCGTGTGATCACGGAAGGAATGTTCGGGATACGCCCGACCGGGTTCCGCTCGTTCACGGTGACTCCCCGCCTGGCCGACGGATGGAACCAAATGGCCCTTAGGCACGTCCGTGCCTTCGGCGGAGACTTTGACCTGGAGGTCAGCCGTACGGCTGGAGACAAACTTGAGCTACGACTCACAAACCACCTCAACGGAACTTCCAAGACCTACAAATTCACTTCTGGAGCCACAATTTCGGCCAAGCTATAACCTTTTCCGAGCCGAAGGCGAGTTCAGGGAGTTTGAGGGGAACGCCCCTCAATGAATAATGGTGCCGTGGCACCCAAAAAGAGAGACACGGCGGTCGCCGTGTCTCTCTTTTTGAGGTGCCTAGCGGAATCGAACCGCTGTCCCAGGTTTTGCAGACCTGTGCCTAACCGCTCGGCCAAAGCACCAGTTGGACTGCAAATATAAGAAGTTTTCCCTGCAAATCCAAAAGATTTCTTATTCCACGTACAAAAGAAGCCCTTTGAGGTACTCGCCTTCGGGGTGGTAGATGTTGACCGAATGGTCGGCGGGCTGGTTCAGCCTGTCGAGAATCCTCACCGAACGGCCGGTCTGGGCGGCTGCTGAGAAAACGGCCAGGGCGAAAGCCTCTTTGTCAACGACTTGCGAGCAGCTGAAAGTGAACACCAAGCCTCCAGGAGCCACCTTGGAGATCGCCGCCGCATTCAGTCTCTGATATGCCCTCAAGGCGTTGGACAAAGCTCCCCTGTGCTTGGCGAATGCCGGCGGATCGACTATCATGAGGTCATATTTATCCTCCGGGACATCCCGCAGGAAATCAATAGCGTCAGCGCAGATGTCTTCATGGACCGATGGGTCATACCCGTTCAAGGTCATGTTCCTGCTGACCATGTCAACGGCTTTCCTGGAACTATCCACGGAATCAACCCGCAAAGCTCCCCCACGAAGCGCATAGACAGAGAATCCTCCCGTGTAGCAGAAGAGGTTCAGCACATTGCGGTCTTTTGAATACCTGCCCACAAGAGCCCGGTTCTCCTTCTGATCCAGAAAGAAGCCGGTCTTCTGACCCTCTGTCCAATTGACGAAAAACTTGTTCCCGTTCTCCAGGACAACCTGCTCGTCGTCGGAGAATCCATCCGCCTTAAACAAATACCCATCCACCAGGTCCAGCCCCGCCTTGAATGGAGCCGTCCCGGAACTCTTGTCATATACAGCCTTCAACCTCTCGCCAAAAACAGCCTTCAACGAGTCGCAGATCGCTCCTTTGGAGCGGAACATCCCGACGGAGTGAGCCTGCATGACGCAGACGCCGTCGTACCAATCGATGATAAGCCCAGGAAGGCCGTCCCCTTCCCCGTGGACAAGACGGAAACAATTGGTCTCCAACCCATTGGCAAGTCCGGCAGCCTGACGGACCTTTAAAGCACGGCTGATCATATTCACCCAGAAATCAGGGCCGAGGACATCCTCGCCGGAGAAACTTAGAATCCTCACGGCGATAGACCCTATCTGGTAGTGGCCGTATGCGAGGAAAGAGCCGTCATGGGCGAAAACACCCACCACATCGCCCTCGGAAGGTTGCCCCACTATCTGGGCCACAGCTCCCGAGAACACCCATGGGTGAAAACGTCGCAGGGACTCATCCCTTCCTTTCTTGAGTATGATCTTTGTCATTCTTCTCTTGGTTCTTAGGGGGATTTGGCATCATCTGTTCCGGTGTAAGGGGATGCTTTTTCGAGGTCTGCAGCTTGAGATACATTTCCCTGCAGACCCAGGCGTCGGTGGCGGCGTAAGCCTGCTGGGCGTCTGAAAGAGTCTCTGCCTCCCAGTTGGAAAGCTGCTGGGTCTTGGATATCTTGATGCCGAGGATGATGGCGGCCATCTTTTTCACGGCTTTGTCCTTGATCCCATATTCCCAGACAATCTTCTGGAGATCCACGAAGCCTCGGGGCGGGAAATCATGGTGCTTTTCAAGCCCGCGGACATCATCGTTAACAGCCGCCCCTACTTTTATGATATTCTGGTTAGAAAGGACAGCCCTCAATGGCTTCGGGATGCCTCCCATCAGCTTGATCCTGAACAAGAACGCCTTTTCGGCTCCGGACAGCTGCAGCAGAGAGACTCCATAATGTGGCTGGTCGGGTGAAAACGAAGGCCGCGACTCTGTGTCGAATCCGATTATTTTCTGTCTTTTAAGGTAGCGTACAGCGCTGAGGAACTCCAGCCCCACGCTGTCGATAACCTTGATCTTTCCAGGAAAGCTTACCAGCTCCAGTTTATCTATCTCTTCAGGGGTTATGCTTATTTTGTACATGCGAGACGTAGGTGTTCGGCGCAAACACGCCGACAGTGTCCGCGAAAGAATCGGGGACCTGATTATCATCGAACAACAAGGGGCGACGGGAGCTCTCCCCTCCGAGAACCATCATCAGCCTGGCCACTGGATAGGCTATGTCGTGGGTGAACAAATTCCTCTCCCTGAGCGTCTTATAGCAGGCCTTCGTGAAAGAGAAAGTTGTGTCGGCAGAAAAGATCACCGGCACGTCACAGCCGATCTTCCCGTAAAAATCGACCACATCATTTCCCCCTTCAGGTGCAAGGGCAGGAGAGCAAATGACCAGCATCTTGCATCCGATAGTCGAATCCAGCGCCGCCAAAGCGCCACGGACGGCAATCTCGCGCAAAGCCAGGGAATCCTTCCCGGAAACGGATAGGGAATCGTAAGGAGGATTAGCGAAATCCAGTAGGGACACGATGGTCTCGCCCGAGAAATCCGGGAGGCCGTCCTTGACAAGACGCGCGTCCACATTGTCGAACTCGTCGCCACCCATCATCCGCTCGCTAATAGCCAGGCATCGGAGCGGCTCTCCGAACAGTACTATCGCCCCGGAAGGATCACCTGTCCGCTTAGCCAGAGCCTGAAGCTCGGAAAGTGAGTCCGAGACAAGCCTGTCAACAAGCGGGATTGAATAATAACCTGTCTCAACGCGCCTGACGCACGAGGAGAGCAGCATGACAGCGGCCAAGATCAAAAACGAAAACTTGAGTCTCAAGGCACTAATGGATTGAATATTCGCGAATTTAATAAAATCAATCCAACAATGAAAGAATCTTCGGCACGAGCAGGATCCGGATATGTTCCTCTTCCATGAAATGGGAACCTTCGTACATCGTCCAGGACCCCTCTCCGAAATACTTCCGCCATGTCCTGACCATCACGACTCCGCTTCGGCGGAAATGGTCTCGAGTGCCGAAAAAAGCGTGGAAATAGTCTCCGCTGCCATTCATGGGGGTATTGTCCAACGCCTTTTTCCTTATGGCCGGCCATTTCAGAAGGGTCTTCCGGGCGAAATGAAGTGCCTGGCGATCCCCGGGCTTAGGGTGGTAGTACCAGTCGAAGAACCGCGTGACTCCGGGGATCCAAGCCAAGGCGGCGATGACACGGAAAAACAAAGGGGCGTTGAGGGATGGGGAAACGAACAGGTGGGGATAGCCTCGTAGTCCCACGGCATGGATCGCACCCATGCTCTCCCCTATCACCAGGTCGGGATGGACTTCAGCCGCCCAGGCAGCCAACTGCCCCGAGGCCACCTCCGGGTCGAAATCATAAGTCCGGATGACAACCGTATATCCCGGCCCGAGCAGGTCTTTCAAAAGGGAGGGGATACGGCTGTCTCCCCCGCCGCCCATGCCGTGGACGTATAGGATGGTCTTCACTTCGCTCATTTAGATTCTTCGCTTCGCTCAGAATGACAGGCAGAGGCGGAATGACAGAGCGCGAAAGCGAGGTTGTCGAGGATATATCCGGTGAAAGCCAGAAGGACCGCAAACGACCAGTGGAGATGGAGGCATACGGTGAGAATCACAGCGGCAAGAGTGATGACCAGGAAGGCTATCCTCTTGACATTCTCGACTTTGGAAGCCTTTTCACCCACTCCGAATTTCATCGAGAACATAGGGATCTCGCTGACCAGCAGCAAGCTCAGGACAACCGCAAGCAAAGGCAGGAAGACCGGGCCAGCGCACCATGAGGCCAACAGGCTGTCCGGGGTCTTATAGACGAGGCAGGCCAAGGATCCGCAGACCATGGCAGAGGCCGGAGTCGGGAGCCCGAGAAAACTCGCGTGCTGCCTCTCATCCAGGTTGAACTTCGCCAGTCTCAAAGCCGAAAAAGCGGCTAAAACAATAGGGAAATACTTGAGGACGAGAATATCAGTCCTCCCGGTGACAAATAGCATGACAGAAGGGAGAACCCCGAAAGTGACCATGTCAGCCAAGGAGTCAAGCTCCTTCCCTATGCCTGAAGAGGCTTTCAGCATCCTCGCGGCGAATCCGTCGAAGAAGTCGAA
The DNA here is from genome assembly GCA_902780935.1 of uncultured Bacteroidia bacterium. Classification (GTDB taxonomy): domain Bacteria; phylum Bacteroidota; class Bacteroidia; order Bacteroidales; family UBA932; genus Cryptobacteroides. Next base: position 63,578 of record CACZHP010000009.1, read on the forward strand.
GACGGCTCCCAGTATCATCAGGATGAAACCTTGGTCGGGACGGCCTCCCAAAGTCAAAATCACCCCCACGACCCCGCAAAGGAGGTTCATGGAGGTGATAGAGTCCGGAATGTGCTTCCTGATATTCATTTAGTTGATTCCAAGCTTCTTCTTAAGATCCTTGGGGAGGGCTGACTTGTGGACCATGATATCCATGGACTTGCCGGCGACGAAGTTCTCGGAGACATACCAGATGCCCTTGTACTTGCCGCTCTCACCCCAAGAGTTCTTAACCATGTAGTAGAGCGTGCCGTTTTGGTCTTTCGCTATACCGTAGATCTGCATTCCGTGGTCGTCAGTTGTGGTCTTGTTGTCAAACCACTCCTGACGCATCTCCTGGGTGGGAACGATTTCCTTGGGGATCTCCACGGGAGCCTTCTGCGCCTGAGCGGGATCAGCGCCGACCCAGCGGGCCTGGTCGCTGCCGGTGGTGGCGATAGCCTTCGTATCGACGAGGACACCGATACCATTCCTGGTGAAACCTACCTCGCTGACATCAGAGCCCCACGCGACGGTGTAACCCTTCTCGACAGCGCCCTTGAGGACACTCATGAACTCGTCGAGAGGAACGTTGTAAGAAGGATCTCCCCTCCAGTTGTCACCGATCTCAAGCACGAAAGGCTTGTAGAAAGGATGGTGGGTGAAGGAAGTGAGGGTAACGTAGTCTGAAGGGACAATGCCGAGCTCATCCCTGTAAGAAGCGGGGGTGTAGGTCTTTCCGTTGACCTCGAAAGTCTCGGGAGCGGTTCCGAAGAAAGTGTCAACCATGGCGTCGAAGCCTGCCTTCCAGGTCTTGGAGACACCGCGGGCTGACCTCTTGTTGATCGTCTCGACATAAGCCTTGGTCACAGCGTCGATCTCTCCGTGGTTCGGAAGCTCCTGCTTGCCGGGCATAACGGACTGAGGGACAATACCGTAGTCCTCAATCACATGGAGGACATCATCAGCCTCTGAGCCAGGTCCGAAGCGAAGGTCACCGTCAAGACGGATATATTTGTCCGCCCTGTCCTTATAGGACTGGGAGACTACGAACATCTCGGAGAGATCAGGATAGGAAGCCTGATCCTTAATGCCCTTGATCCTAATGATCTCGGACTCAAGGTATGCCAGGGTGGAGAAGCACCAGCAGGTGCTGGAGCTAGCCTGGTTCTTGATCGACGTGATAGGGTTCTCTTTGATCACGGTGAACTGATAGTCAGCCTGAGGCAGTTGGGGCCTGGGCTGCTGGGCGAAAACCGCGGAGGGAATCATAACGGCCGCTATGGCGGCGATAATGACGTTAGTCTTCATAAATAATATGTATTAAAGGATTAATAATTCTCAGCCTTCACCTGGAAATAGCTCTGGGGATGGTTGCAAACAGGGCACACCTCGGGAGCTTTCTTCCCGATCACGATGTGGCCGCAGTTAGAGCACTCCCAGATGGCGTCCTCGTCACGGGAGAACACCACCGCCTCCTTGACCTTTCCGAGAAGCTTGCGGTAACGCTCCTCATGGACTTTCTCGATCGCCCCGACTTTCTGGAAGAGATCAGCGATCTCGTCGAAACCTTCCTCCCTCGCTGTCTTGGCGAACCCGTCGTACATGTCTGTCCATTCGTAGTTCTCGCCATCGGCGGCATCAGCGAGATTGACCTCAGTGGAAGGCACGGCACCTCCGTGAAGGTACTTGAACCATATCTTGGCATGTTCCTTCTCGTTCTTGGCGGTCTCCTCGAAGATCTTGCTTATCTGGACATATCCGTCTTTCTTCGCCCTGGAGGCATAATACAAATACTTGGTGTGAGCCTGGCTCTCGCCCGCAAAAGCGGTACGCAGGTTTTCCTCGGTCTTGGATCCTTTCAATTCCATATCTATTGAATATAATTATTTGTTCAGCGAATAGCGCTAAACGCAAATCTAACAAAAAATAACTAATTTTGAAGAGTATTCGGAAATAATATGTCTCCGTCCAAGAAAAAGAGAAAGAAAAAGAAATATGGCAAGAAGGTGTCGATAAGCCCTTGGACAGCTGTCGGCGCGGCGGCCGGGCTTCTTCTAGCCATCTTCCTGTCCGTCCACCGGTGGAACTCAGGCGAGGGCGCTGAAAGAGGGGCCAAGGTTCCTCCCGGCTCTTGGAGGTACGGGATCGACATCTCCCACAACAACGGCGGCAGAATCGTCTGGGATTCCCTCTTTGTCATGATCGACAAGAGGGGAAGGACGGTCAGGGACCCCTATTCAGCCCAAGAGATAAAACCGGTGAGTTTCATTTTGATAAAGGCGACCGAGGGAGCCTCGTTCACTGACCCAGATTTCAAGGATAACTGGAGGAATGCGGGAAAGGCTTCCCTCAGAAGGGGCGCTTACCACTTTTTCAGAAGTTCCAAAGACGGAGAGACACAGGCCAGGAATTTCATCTCGACAGTCGGGGACATGAGGGTCAAGGACCTCCCCCCTGTACTGGACATCGAGACCATCCATCTGGGGTGTTCGGACCAATTGCTTAACCAGCGTGCACTGAAGTGGTTGCGGACAGTGGAGAAACACTACGGGAAGAAACCCGTCGTCTATGCCAGCTCATCCTTCATCAAGGACCACCTCTCCAAGGAGATCTACGGCAACTACCCTGTCTGGGTAGCCCATTATGGCAAGGCGAGGCCAAGCCATGAGGAATGGATATGGTGGCAGTTCACTGACCGGGCTGTCGTCAAAGGAGTGCCGGGAACCGTGGATATGAGCGTGATGAAGGCGGATTAGGCTACCTCCCGTCCGTGATGAAGCCTTCGCCGTCCCAGCGGTACAGCCTTGCCCGGCAGTATTGTTTCCCGGTCGCCTCGGATTTGCCGTTCTCGGAGAAATAGAAGCGCCCGTCCCCCAGCGGAGAGACCCCCGTAGAGCCATATTTGAAGAAGAGCCCCGAGACCTGATCCTCCCATGAACCGATGACCGGATGCCTTGAGGTGTCATATTCCACCCCGGGCAAGCCGCGCTTCACGGGTTTCTTCCACAAGTCGAAGGTAAACACGTCATAGTTGGTGAACTGCTCCTTGGAGCCTTTGTAGACGAACAGGAACATCTTTCCGAGACTGGGGTCGTAGGCCATGTTCTGCACTCCCCAGTTGGTATTGCCCGTGTACACGAAATACTTGTCAAGCGGCTTAACGGGCCCTTCGGAATAGAATTCCCCGAACCGGACCGTGCCGGCATACTTGTCGAGATTCTTCATGTCATACCGGAGGAGGATCTGGCTGTCGTTGTCCGTCCTCTTAGCGTCGCCGTAAATTCCGTAAGCGACATAAAGATAGTTCTTTCCGGCCTTCTTGCCGATCTTCGGAGCGATCGCTACCCCATCTATCCCGGAGCATCCATAGAACCGGGTATGGTAGTCCCTGGTGGCCTCCCGGACGCAGACGATCTTAAAGGCCTCATTGCCCTCCGAGTCCATGTCGGTGGATGTCACCTTGTCAACGTCTATTATGGCTATATAGAACATCGACCGGCCTTTGGCGAAGTCTGACAGCCCCTGTCCGATCACGTCATCCTTGCACTCCAAAGAAGCATATACCCGGCGGCTTTCCCTGTCGAAGACCATGGCTCCCAAGTGGCCCTGGATATGGCAGACAGATCCGAGGATAGACCCTTCCATGTCAGTGACCATGAACCTGTCGGTGAAGGAATAGTACATCTTGGAGGCGTCAGGGTCATAGGCGATGCCCTGGACATGGTGTTTGCCTCCTTCAACGTAAACTTCCGGTGGAACGCTGCCATGGCCGGCTTGACCGGCCATCCCTGTCCCAAATGCGACAAATGCGACGATAATGAATACTAATTTTCTCATATTCAATTATTTCCTAATTCAGCAACCATCGCTTTGGCGACAGCTTCCGACGCTCCGCCGCCTCCGAGAGACTCCCTGATCTCCGAATATCCCTCCAGCATCCTTTCCCTGTAAAGGGGGTCCTCGACCAGGCGCCTCACTTCATGGAGAAGATTGTCGGAAGTGAAATAATCCTGCAGCAGTTCCCTGAAACACAACCTGTCCAGGATCAAGTTCCCCAGACTGATGAAACGGATCTTGATTATCATCCTGGCTATCAGGTAGTTCAAAGCCGATGTCCTATAGGCTACGACCTGGGGCGTACCCAAAAGGGCGCACTCCAGAGAAGCGGTCCCGGAATTCACCACCGCCGCCTCTGAGTGGCGCATCACGCCGTAACTGTTTCCGAAGACCACACGGACATACTCCCGCCCCGCGGCATATCCGGAATAATCCTCTTGCGAGCGGGATGGCGCTCCAGCGATAACGAATTGATAGCCTGAATATTCCGGAATAGCGTGAAGCTTGTCGGCAAGTTCCATGTAAACGGGCATCATGGAGGAAATCTCCCCGGACCGGGAGCCCGGAAGCAGCGCGATCATTGGCTTGTCAGGCAATCCCGCCTCATCCAGGAATTCTTTCCTGGGCTTCGTCATGGCCGATGACCTGTCCACAGCGTCAACAAGCGGATTGCCCTTATACACGAAATCCACGTCCTTCGAGGTGAAATAATGGATCTCGAAGGGAAAGACTATGAACAACTTGTCGACATATGCCTTAAGTTTCTTCACGCGGTTCTCCCGCGAGGCCCAGACTTTCGGGGCGATGTAGTAGAAAACCCTGAATCCGGCCTTGTGGGCAAACTCGGCTATCCTGAAATTGAAGCCCGGGTAGTCGATGAGAACCACGGCGTCAGGCTTCCAGGAGAGGATGTCCTTCTTGCAGTCCTCAAGCCTCCGGGCGAACTTCCGAGGGTGCAGCAGCACCTGGCTGACCCCGATCACCGCCCCCTCGCGGTAGTCCTTGACCAAGTCTCCGCCGACAGCGGCCATCATGTTGCCGCCCCAGAAGCGGATCTCCGCCCCCGGATCAGCGGCAAAGAGCCCGCGCATCAGGTTGGACCCGTGGAGGTCGCCCGACGCCTCACCGGCTATGATGTACCATCTCGCCATCAGAATTCCTGATCCAGAATATCCACGAGACGGACTTCCTCCTCGTGGTCGGTCCTGTCAATTGTCTGCGGAGTCACGGTGATGTATCCTTCCTCAAGAGCATGGTGGTCGGCCGAGACGTCCCCGGCGGGACTGCCGTCCACAAACCGGCCCCGCATCACATACAAGGCATCAACCCTCTCATTCACCTCCGGAGGCACCGCCCCGGTCCATGACTCGAATTCCTCCACCCAATAACCGTAGCCTTGGTGGCAGGACTTGACACCCCTGACGGGAATATCCACGGGCGGGAAATTCACATTGTACGACAGCCCCCTGCGGGAAGGCCAGTTATCCATCAGTTTGGCGAAAAGGGCCGGGAAATGCTTCTTGACCGACGAGAAATCAGCGTCCTCGCCGAACTCGCAAAGCGACACCCCGATGGCCGGGATCCCATTTATGGCGGCCTCCTCGGCGGCACCCATGGTCCCGGAATAATTGGTCGCCACGGAAGCGTTGGACCCATGGTTGATCCCGCATATCACCACATCGCACTTCCTGTCCGGGAATATCTTGTCGAGGGCGAACTTGACGCAGCTGGCGGGCGTGGCGTCAAGCCAGGACCAAGCGACCCCGTCGATCATTCCCAAATCCTTGTAGCCGCAAGGACGGTTCCCAAGGGAGACAGCGACTGACATCCCTGACTGGAACGCCCTTGGCGCCACGACAGTGATCCTGCCAAACTGGCGCATCATTGATACGAGTTCCTGGATACCCTTGGAGCTGTATCCGTCGTCGTTTGTTATCAATATGTTTAAATCCGAAGGCATATCAATCGTTTTTAGTTTACAAATATACTGAATTCCCCATTTTATTTTGTATTTTTGCATCACTTTTGCAGTGAGAAATGACTGCTTTTAAGAAGATAATGTTTAAACAACTTATAATTCTTTGTAACAATGATCAAATTAGGTATTAACGGATTCGGCCGCATCGGCCGTATGGTTTTCCGCGCCGCTGTCGAAAATTTCGCCAACGACATCGAGGTTGTAGGTATCAATGACCTTCTCGATCCCGAGTATCTCGCTTACATGCTCAAGTATGATTCAGTCCATGGCCAGTTCCAGGGCGACATCAAGGTCGAGGGTGGCAACCTCATCGTCAACGGAAAGTGCATCCGTGTCACCGCTGAGATGGATCCCGCCAACCTGAAGTGGAACGAGGTCGGCGCCGAGGTCGTCGTCGAGTCCACCGGTTTCTTCCTCACCGACGAGACCGCTCGCAAACACATCCAGGCTGGAGCCAAGAAGGTTATCATGTCCGCTCCCTCAAAGGACGCCACTCCGATGTTCGTCTATGGTGTGAACCACACGACCTACGCCGGCCAGGACATCATCTCCAACGCTTCCTGCACCACTAACTGCCTTGCCCCTATCTCCAAGGTCCTCAATGACAAGTTCGGCATCAAGAGGGGTCTCATGACCACCGTCCACGCCGCCACAGCTACCCAGAAGACCGTTGACGGTCCTTCCAAGAAGGATTGGAGAGGCGGCCGCGGTATCCTCGAGAACATCATTCCTTCCTCCACCGGTGCCGCCAAGGCTGTCGGTAAGGTTCTTCCTGAGCTCAATGGCAAGCTCACCGGAATGTCTCTCCGCGTCCCTACTTCCGACGTCTCCTTCGTTGACCTGACCTGCGAGCTCAACACTCCCGCCACCTACGACGAGATTTGCGCTGCGATGAAGGCCGCTTCCGAGGGCGAGCTCAAGGGTATCCTCGGCTACACCGACGAGGCCCTCGTCTCCACCGACTTCCGTAACGATCCCCGTACCTCCATCTTCGACGTCAAGGCCGGTATCCAGCTCGATCCTACCTTCGTCAAGGTCTGCGCCTGGTACGACAACGAGTGGGGTTACTCAAACAAAGTGCTTGAGATGGCCCGCGTCATTGCGAAATAATAATTTATTTTTATATTCGCGATAAGCGAAGCCAGGCCTTCGGGTCTGGCTTTTTTTAAAAGACGACTCTTTACAACTAATTTATTATCAGCATTATGAAAAAGTATGTTTTGTCATTCATGTGCGTAGCCATCATCTTTTCTGGCTGCTCCAACATGTCCAAGACCGGTAAGGGGACTCTGATCGGATCAGGCGCTGGCGCCGCTATCGGCGCTGGACTTGGCGCTATCATCGGTAAGGATGGAAAGGGTGCCGCCATCGGCGCCGCCATCGGTACTGCCGTCGGCGCGGGAGCCGGAGCCGTCATCGGAAAGAAGATGGACAAGAAGGCCGAGGAACTCGCCGCCCTTGAGAATGCCCAGATCGAGACTGTCGAGGATCAGAACGGCCTCCAGGCCATCAAGGTCACCTTCAACAGCGGTATCCTCTTCGACACCAACAAGTCCGACCTCAAGGCCGCTTCCAAGAGCGAGCTGAACGAGTTCGCTAACAAGATGTCCGACATGCAGGACACCGACATCACTATCTACGGACATACCGACAACACTGGTTCAGATGCAGTGAACGAGAGGCTTTCTCAGCAGAGAGCTGACGCAGTCGCTTCTTATCTGAAGACTTGCGGAATAGCCAGCAGCAGACTCACCACGGAAGGTAAGTCCTACACAGAACCTGTCGCATCCAACGACACAGTTGAAGGCAGAGCGCAGAACCGCCGCGTGGAAATCTACATCACCGCCAACGAGCAGATGATCCAGAAAGCCGAAAACGGCACGCTCGAATAATAAATAATCAATAAGCCTAAAAAGATATACCCATACGGGAGTAAAGGTCATATCAGCTAGGTTGAAATGGTGATATATTATTTTAATGGCTGCGACAGGGATTTCCTACGCAGCCATTTGTTTCACCCAATTATCTGTGGCATATCTGATGGAATTTATTGTGTAACACGTTGAAGAGGTCAGAAAAAGGTCTGCAGATGCGAATCCGCAGACCTTAAACAATTTATGTGCTTTATGAAGATTATTCAGTTTTATCAAGAGAAAGTAGAATCGCTGTGCTTCCTTCGTAAGTCATGTAGTCCAGATCGCTCCAATCATTGTCGAACTGACACAAGCCGAATCCGGCGATCGTTCCAGTAATACCGTAGACACTCCTGTTGATAGCGAACTCAATCCGATAAACATCATCTGTTTTCTCCTGTGCTCCAATTACGATTGCGTTGACGTATTTAGGATCAGTAATTGGGTCACCCCACCAGTCTGCTCCAGTTACTCCAGGATAAACATCATACCAAGCATCATCATCGAACAACTTACCTTCAATAAGGTACTCTCCGCCGACATCATGATAACTGAATCCTGTGGAGGAATCGCCATCTACATCGATGAAGAAATCCCAAATCAGGTCAGTCGCATTTGAGGAAGTAATTACAGAGGCGTTAAGAGCGACATAGAAATAGAGCCAGTTAGAGTCATAGTCGACCTTTCCGACCTTTATAACACTACCTTCTTCCTGTCCCGTAAAGATAAAGTCCTCGTATTTGACATTATCCCAATCCGACAAAGTATTGTCCGTCATGCTGACGATTGCAGGTTTAGCGACAAGAACTTTAGTGGAAACCGACTGCTGTTTCCCATTGTAAGTGCCTGTCATTTCCACCCAGTATGTAGAAGGTGAAGGAAATTCATGGGAGAACGTAGTCCCTGATCCACTTCCGCCATCACTGGTCGACCATGTAACATCAGAGATGTCTGCAGGATCGGAAGTGAATGTTAACGTCAGACCATCGCTAGTATATGTGAACGCTATGTCGGGAACAGGGTCAAGATTCAAGTCTCCATCATGCACGCAGGACATTGTTGACAGAAGGAAGCCTGCGGTTATGGCTAAAGCAATTATTTTATTGATTTTCATATTCTTGGACATTAATAACCTGGATTTTGCTCGCACAAGTCGTTATTACTTATCTCCTGTGTCGGGATAGGGAAGATCAGCCTGTCATAATTAGCAGGAGTTACGACGCCCTTGACATCAAGCCCTGGAAGTGATGAAGTATTTTGGCCAGGAACGAAAGATTCCAATTGGTATCCCCAGTAATTCCTGACGATGTCTTTGCCGTTCCTGAGTAGATCAAAGAACCTGAAACCTTCGAAAACACGGAGGATAATCTCAAATTCTTTGAGTCCTGCTCGGAATGGCCGATTCTGGTGGATTTAACAGCCCAATGTATCTATATAAGTGAAGGCGCAAAGGAAAAGGATGAATTGTATGCCATCCCGTCTGCACTGGAGGATCATGAAAATTATGGCTACAGGAGAGGGCTTAGAAGAACAGGGATGAGCCGTGTTGAATGCCTGCTTGCGGGAATACCATATACTTATGCCGATGATCCGACCGCTTATGAGAAGTATCAGGAAGAGATCCCCGCGGTCAAGCGCATATCCATCCGGAATGTTGATCGGGTGATGGCATACTGTCGGATTCCATTTGATCATGTCGATATTGCCTGCGAGAGCCGAAATCACTTGAGATGCACGAGCACCGTTTTCCCCCATATCTTTGAAAACGGGAGCCAGC
>CACZHP010000010.1 GCA_902780935.1 uncultured Bacteroidia bacterium
GAAAAATATTTGGAAAAAAATGTAATATGGTGGAAGAAAGTGGAAAAATATTCCTATCTTTGTGGTCAGCGTGAAAGAAGTATTTTGAGTTAACAGACATGATCACATTCATCGGTGAATACACTTCGAAGATAGACGACAAAGGGAGGGTTGTCTTCCCCGCGCCGTTCAAGTCTTTGATGCCCGCCGAGGGTGACATGAGGTTCGTGGTGAAGAAGAACATCTTCACCGACTGCCTGGAAATGTACACCTACGAGGAGTGGGAGCGCCAGAGTGAGCAGGTCATGTCGAAGTTGAATATCTTTAATCGCGCTCATGACGCTTTCAGGAGAGAGTACATGCGAGGCCGCGCGGTGGTCGAACCCGACCCCAAGCTCGGACGCGTCTCAATCCCCAAGAAGCTTCTGGACTCCATTGGTGTAACGAAAGAGGTAGTCTTCTCGGGCAACGATTACAAGATAGAGATCTGGGCCAAGGAGAAGTATGAGGCCAGCGCGATCTCGAACGAGGAATTCTTGAACATCGCCGGTCAGCTATCTCAAGAGAGATAGGAGGGGCGAAGATGTCTGAATACCATACCCCTGTGCTTTTGAGCGAGACTCTCTCGTTCCTATTCACCAATCCATCAGGAATATACGCTGACGTCACATTCGGAGGCGGTGGTCACACCGCCGGAATCCTTTCACGCTTAAATGAAGACGGTCACGTCATCGCCTTCGATCGTGACGCCGACGCTTTACGTAACGCTTTGGACGACAATCGCCTCACTTTGATCAGAGGGGATTTCCGTTTCATCCGGAACTTCGTCCTTGAGCTTTCGCATGACCGGGAAGACCTTCGCGAGAGGCTAAGCGATGGCCTGGACGGCATATTGGCCGATCTCGGAGTCTCCTCCCACCAGTTCGACACCGCCGGGAGAGGCTTCTCGTTCAGGTACGACGCCCCGCTGGACATGAGGATGAACCAGGAGGGCGGGCTGACCGCCGCCGATATCGTCAACGACTATCCGAAAGAGGATCTGGAAAGGATATTCAAGATCTACGGGGAGGTGGACAACGCCGGGAGGATAGCTTCCTTGATAACTTCGGCGCGGTCGTCCTCCAGGATTGAGACTACCGGCGACCTCGGCAAGGCGATAGCGCCGGCGCTGCCGGGATTCGCTGAGCACAAGTACCTGGCAAAGGTGTACCAGGCTCTTCGGATCGAAGTCAACCACGAGATGAGGTCCCTTGAGAAATTCCTCCAGGGAGCCGCCGAGTCCCTTAAAGAAGGCGGGATACTGGCGGTAATCACCTACCATTCCCTCGAGGACAGGATGGTCAAGAACTTCATCAAGACCGGAAACACTGAAGGGAAAGAGATAAAGGACATGTTCGGAGCCGTCCACGCCCCCCTTGAGGCCGTGAACAGGAAACCGCTGGTTCCGTCGGAGAACGAGATAGCCTCCAACACCAGGGCCAGGAGCGCCAAGCTCCGGGTGGCCAGGAAGGTGGCTGCGGACAAAAAGGACAGATAATATGCTTGGAGAGAAGAAACAGAGGAAATGGAAGCTCGCGGACATCGGTCTGTGGCTCAAGAACGCCTTCCTTGCCACAATCAAGGGAGAGTTCCTGCTGAGGCTCCAGGTCAGCAAGTACTTCATCCATATTATCTACACATTCTTCCTGTTCTGGGTGAGCATATGGCTGAGCCTGAAGATAGAGAAGACGCTCACCAGGGTCGAGGACAATCGGAAGGTCCTGCAGGACATAGAGATATATCACGCCCAGAAGACGGTCGAGCTGGCCTCGATGGGCAGGATGAGCAAGATAGAGGACATGCTGCGGGAGAAAGGATCGACCCTGTCGATCCCCTCTAAACCCGCCGACAGGATAAAATGACAAGACAGATGGCGACACAAAACCAGAATTCAACAAAGAGAGAGAGGGACAGGATCGGAATGATTCTGTACTATCTCTATGCGGCATTCCTGGTACTGTCCGTCATCCTTGTGGGAAGGATCGCCTACATCCAGTGGTTCTGGAAACCGGACAAGAGCATCGAGAAATATTTCCGTCCCGCGAGCGTCAAATCCGTGATCGACCCGGAGCGAGGCGCAATAATCGGGAATGACGGAAAGCTACTCGCCATGTCCACTCCCCTTTACGAGCTGTTCATGGACTGCACTGTCCGCAAGGACTATTTCGAGAGCAAGGGGAAGGAAGGCAAAAAGATGGAGTCCGAGTGGCTGGATAAGGCCAAATTGTTCGCCAAAGGCCTTTCAGCCGAGATGGGCGGTGACGGGGAGAACTACTGGAAGATGATCCAGAAAGGCCGCAAGGAAGGGGCCAGGTATCTCCGGCTCGGCCACCCTGTGGACAGGGAGACCCTGCTGCGCCTCCAGAAACTGCCTCTTATGGAAGAGGGCCAGTACAAGAGCGGAATCATAGTGAGGAAGAAAGACACCAGGCAGTACCCCTACGGGAAGCTCGCCATGAGGACCATCGGATACGTCAAGGACAATAGCAACTCCAACGGCAACAACCACATAGGTCTCGAAGGAAAGTATGATTATGTCCTTCACGGCAAGGAGGGCGAGATGTGGCTCAGGCCTACCGACAACAAGGAGAGGATCCAGAACTACGACAGCCTGTATGTGAAGCCTGAGGACGGCCTGGACGTCAGGACAACCCTTGACATCACGATGCAGGACATAGTGGACAAGGCCCTGCGCAGGCAGATCGAGGACAACAAGGCGATCGAGATGGGCTGCGCTATCATCATGGACGTCAAGACCGGAGCTATCCGCTCCATGGTCAACCTCATGAGGGATTCCACCGACTGGAGTCTCAACGAGACCTTCAACATGGCCATTGGCCTCAATTCCGAACCTGGTTCTGTCTTCAAGGCAACAACTCTGATGACAGCCTTGGAAGATGGTGTGATCCAATCACTTGACGACAGGATTCCGACCAACAACGGTATAATTCCGGGATATCCCCAGGATGACCACGTCATCGGAATGAAGGACATCTCCATCCTCCACGGTTTCGAGATCTCCTCGAACTACGTTTTCAGGTATCTTGCCGTCAAGAATTACGCGGAGAATCCCAAGAAGTTCCTTGACAAGCTTTATCTCTACAAGCTGGGCCAGGCATTCGACTTCGACCTCGACGGACTGAGGGAGCCTGAGATTCCAAACCCTGATTCACAAATGTGGAGCGCGACCGACCTCGGATCAGTCGCAATGGGCTACGCCATAAAGGAGACTCCCCTGCATATCCTTACATTCTACAATGCGGTGGCCAACAAGGGGAAAATGATGAAGCCGTATCTGGTAGAGAGTATCGAGAAAAACGGTGTGGTGAAAACCAAGAAGGGGCCTTCGGTCCTGAACGCCTCCATCTGCTCCAAAGCTACGGCGGACACCCTGCTAAGAGCCATGAAGGCAGTTACTTCCGACGGTGGAACGGCGGCGTTGAGGCTCAAGGGCGCGAAGATGACGGTGGCGGGAAAGACCGGAACCTCCAGGCAGGTTCTTTCCGGAGAGGAGATAAAGAAATATGGGATGAGCTCGCCCTACGTCACCAAGGACGGCAGTTATCATAACCTCGCCACGTTTGTGGGCTTCTTCCCCGCTGACGAGCCGAAATACAGCGCAATCATCTGCCTGAAATCATACCTGATCAGGGGCAGCGTGTATGGCGGAGTGCTCCCGGCAGCGGCTATGAGGGAGATTGTCGACGCTCTTTATGCCCTTGATCCAGAGATGGGCAATGAGCTTGGGCCAAAGGGGCAGGTGCCCCAGATGGCAGTCCAGACAGCGATGCCCTCGTTCACTGATCCTAAGGAGCCGGTGATTCCGGATGTCAAAGGGCTGGGGCTCAAGGACGCCATGTTCATGATAGAGAACAGCGGGCTCAAATGCGTGTACTCCGGAACGGGACATGTGACCACACAGGTGCCCAAGGCCGGGCAGAAGGCGGCTCCAGGATCGACAGTAACGATAGGATTGAAATGAGAATTGAGAATATCATAAAAGACAGCGGTGTGACCGAGGTCAAGGGAAGGCTTGACATCGACATCAAGGACGTGTGCGACGACTCCAGGAAAGTCTCCGGAGGGTCGTTGTTCATCGCCGTCAAAGGTCACGGGACTGATGGGCACCAATATATCGGGAAGGCCATCGAGGCCGGAGCCGCGGCGATCGTATTTGAGGAAGATTCTTCAGTCGCTCCGCTCCTTCAGAATGACAACAACGTCACTTTCATCAAGGTAGCCTCCTCCCGCCACGCCCTGGCGATAATGGCCGCGAACTTTTATGACAATCCTTCCAGGAAGCTCTCGCTGGTGGGAATCACCGGAACCAACGGCAAGACCACTACGGTCACCCTCCTGTATCACCTCTTCATGGAGCAAGGGTACAACTGCGGATTGCTTTCGACGATAGCCAACTACGTGGGCACCACGCGTTTCGAGACAGCCAACACGACTGCCGACCCGATTGTCATCAATTCCCTCATGGCCCGGATGGTTGACGCGGGATGTGAATTCTGCTTCATGGAGGTCAGCTCCATCGGAGTGGAGCAGGAAAGGGTCTCCGGGCTGGATTTCAAGGTCGGGATATTCTCGAACCTGACCCACGACCATCTTGATTACCACGGCACTTTCGCCGAGTACCTCCGCTGCAAGAAACTCTTTTTCGACAACCTCAGCCCGAAGGCTACAGCTATCATCAACATCGACGACAAACACGGCGAGGTGATGGTCCAGAACACTAAGGCGAAAGTGGTCACCTTCTCCTGCAGGAGCATAGCCGACCATACCTGCAGGGTGCTGGAGGAAAGCTTCGAGGGAATGCTCCTCAAGATTGACGGACGGGAGGCATGGACAAGGCTCGTCGGGAAGCATAACGCGAGCAACATCCTGGCTATCTACAGCGCCGCCATGGCGCTCGGGGCTGACCCGGAGGAAACCCTTGTGGCGATCAGCAAGCTTGAGCCGGCACCGGGTAGGCTGGAAGTCATGAACGGTCCCAGAAACATCTCTGTGGTAATAGATTACGCCCACACTCCCGACGCCCTGGACAATGTTCTCAAAACCTTGAGGGACATAGACAAAGGCAAGGAGCTCGTCTGTCTGTTCGGCTGCGGAGGCGACCGGGACAGGACAAAGAGGCCTGAGATGGCCAAGGTCGCGGAAGAATATTCAGACAAGATCATCGTGACCGCCGACAACTCCCGCACGGAGAGGACCGAGGACATCCTCGATGAGATCAGGACCGGGTTCGGCCCGGAGGGACTGTCCAAGGCGATATTCATCCCGGACAGGAAGGAGGCCATCAGGGCCGCCATAATGTTCGCCCCGGAAGGCGCCATCATCCTGCTCGCAGGCAAAGGCCACGAGACCTATCAGATCATCGGCACCGAGAAACGCCATTTTGACGAGAGGGAGATTGTCTCGGAAGTGTTCAAACAAATGGAAACAAACGCAAAATAGACTATTACCATGATATACCACCTTTTCCAATACCTCCAGAAATTCGACATCCCCGGACAGGGACTTTTCAAATACTTGTCCTTCAGGGCGATGCTCGCGAGCGTGACCGCGATCCTGATATCCATCTTCATCGGAAGAAGGATCATAGGCTGGCTACAGCGCAAGCAGATCGGCGAGACGATAAGGGATCTCGGACTGGAGGGACA
This sequence comes from uncultured Bacteroidia bacterium, assembly GCA_902780935.1. Classification (GTDB taxonomy): domain Bacteria; phylum Bacteroidota; class Bacteroidia; order Bacteroidales; family UBA932; genus Cryptobacteroides. The sequence goes on from CACZHP010000010.1 coordinate 5,685, forward strand.
GATGCAGAAGAAAGGCACCCCGACGATGGGTGGTATCATAATCATCATCTCGATCGTGATCCCCGCCCTGCTGTTCTGCGACCTGACCAACGTATATCTCCAGCTCCTGTTGTTCACCACCCTGTGGTGCGGCGCGCTCGGATTCGCCGACGACTACATCAAGGTGTTCAAACACAACAAGGAAGGCCTGCACCCCAAGGTGAAGCTACTCGCGCAGCTCATCCTCGGCCTGGCGGTCGGGATGACGGTATGGCTCAGCAACGACATAGTCATCAGGGAGAAAGTCCCCGTGAAGGCTGGGGTGGACAACATAGTCGAAAAGGGCGACAGGCAAGCCCTCGACGTGGACTCCGAGACTCTCGTGGCCGAGGACACCGGCTGGAAGATGGAAAATGTGGTGAAGAGCACCAAGACGACCATCCCGTTCGTCAAAGACAACGAATTCGATTATAAGTGGCTCTCCCCGTTCAAAGGCAGGTGGGGATGGTACTGCAAATGGGCCATCTACGTGCTTATGATCGTGATTGTCATCACGGCATGCTCCAACGGGACGAACCTCACCGATGGGATGGACGGCCTGGCCGCCGGGACAAGCGCCATCGTGGGCGTGGTCCTGGGCGTGCTGGCATGGGTCGGAGGCAACCTGGTCAACTCCGACTACCTGAATATTATGTACATCCCAGGAAGCGGCGAGATTGCGGTCTTCATGGCTGCTTTCGTCGGCGCCTTGATGGGATTCCTGTGGTACAACTCATACCCCGCCCAGGTGTTCATGGGCGACACCGGCAGCCTTACTATCGGAGGTATCATCGGAGTCGGGGCTGTCCTCATGCGCAAGGAACTCCTCCTCCCTGTCCTTTGCGGGATATTCCTGGTGGAGTCGCTTTCGGTCATAATGCAGAGATATTACTTCAAGTACACGAAGAAGAAATACGGTGAGGGACGGAGGATATTCAAGATGAGTCCCTTGCACCACCATTACCAGAAAGAGGGCATCCCGGCTCTCATCCAGAAGCCGGTCCATGCCATCCCGGAGGCGAAAATCGTAGCCAGGTTCTGGCTGATAGGAATCATTCTGGCTGTCGCCACATTGGCGTTGTTGAAAGTCAGGTAATAAGTTAAAAAGGAATAAAAAGATATGAGCAGGATTGTAGTTTTGGGTGGAGGAGAAAGCGGTGTCGGAGCCGCCGTCCTCGCTAAGGTGAAGGGATTCGACGTGTTTCTCTCGGATAACGGGCAGATCGCCGGGCACTATGCCGACGACCTGCGAAAATGGGACATCCCGTTTGAGGAGGGAGGCCACACCGAGGACCTGATTCTCAACGCCGACGAGGTGATCAAGAGTCCAGGAATTCCCAGCACGGTGCCGATGATACGGAAACTGGAGGCGCAAGGCACACCCATCGTCTCCGAGATCGAGTTTGCCGGAAGGTACGATACGGCCAAGAAGATCTGCATCACCGGAAGCAACGGCAAGACGACCACCACTTCCCTTATCTATTACCTTCTCCAGAACGCCGGCCTCAACGTCGGACTGGGAGGCAATATCGGAAAGAGCTACGCTTACCAGGTAGCAACCGAGCATTTTGATTATTATGTATTGGAAATCAGTAGCTTCCAGCTGGACAACTGCTACGAGTTCCACCCGGACATAGCCATCATCACCAACATCACTCCCGACCATCTGGACCGTTATGGCTACCAGCTCGAGAACTACGTCAAGGCGAAGTTCAGGATCACCCGGAACCTCAGCCCCGAGGACTGCTTCATCTTTGACTCGGACGACGAGATCACAATCGACCACCTGAACAAAATCATCCTCAGCGCGAAGCGCCTTCCCTTCACCCAGAAGACCGAGGTAGAGCAGGGTGCCTTTGTCAAGGATGACAAGATCGTAGTCAGATACGAGGACGAAGAGTGTGACATATTCCTCAAGGAACTCGCCTTGGGCGGAAAGCACAACATCTACAACTCGATGGCCGCCGCCCTGGCCGCGAAAGCCTCCGGAATAGACAATAAGACCATCCGGGAGTCCCTCGCCACTTTCCAGCCGGTGGAGCACAGGCTTGAGCCGGTCTTGAGCATAAAGGACGTGCTGTACATCAACGACTCCAAGGCGACTAACGTCGATGCGGCGTGGTACGCTCTCGAATGCCAGAGCAAGAAAGTCGTCTGGATCGTGGGCGGAAAGGATAAGGGTAATGATTACGAAGTACTTAAGCCCCTCGTAAAGGATAAAGTCAAGGCAATAGTCTGCCTTGGGGTGGACAACTCCAAGATTAAAGCCGCCTTCGGAGACATAGTCGGCGAAGGCAAGATGGTCGAGACCCGCTCGGCCGCTGACGCCGTTAAGGAGGCCAGCAAGTTCGCCGAGGCTGGCGACGTCGTGCTCCTGAGCCCGTGCTGCGCCAGCTTTGACCTGTTCACCAGTTACGAGGACAGGGGACGCAAATTCAAAGAGGCTGTGAGGATGCTTTAGATTATTCAGGATTATGGCCGAAGAGAAGAAAAAAACCACTTTCTGGAACTTCTTCGACAATCTCGAAGGAGACAAGGTCGTATGGATGATCGCTCTGTTGCTGATGCTGATCTCCATAGTGGCCATTTTCTCCTCTACCTCCCAGCTGGCCATTTCCCTGAACACCTCAAGGATGGCCATCGTGACCGAGCAGATAGAGATATCCCTACTCGGTCTGGCGCTCATCATCGTCTGCTACAACATCAGGAGCATCGGATTCTTCAGGATAGTGTCCCAGTTCGGCTGTTTTGTGTCCATCTTCTTCCTGATTATCCTTGCCATCCACAAACCCGTGGGCCCGATAAAGCCCATTATGCTCAACAGCGCCTGGCGAATAGTCCAGATCGGAGGCTTCCAGCTCCATGTCTTCGAGGTGGTAAAAGTGGCGATGGTGATGTACCTGGCCTGGGCCGTGAACGCCTATAGAAACGATAAGTTCTTGATAGCCAACCTTCTGGCAAAGAAATATCCTTTCTGGAGCAAGCCTCTGGTGAAGAAGATAACATATATTTATCTTCCAATCTTCACGGTCTGTCTCGGAATCATGGTGGGAAGTCTCTCCAGCACCATATTCATCGGAGGAATAATGTTCCTCACCATCCTGATCGGAGGAATCGGCATAAAAGAACTTGTGACCCCGGGTCTCGTGGCCGTGGGATTGCTGATTGGATGCATCGGCATCAACGCCGCCTCTGACAAGCCTAGTGACCAGAAGCCTTTCCCTCATCTTGAGTCCGCTATCAACAGGCTCTCGACCGACAGCACGGAAAAGCGGATGGAGATCATCCGTACGGCTCCTCGCAACAGCAGCGAATTCCAAGAGGCGCTGGACAAGGTCAAGCAGCCGTTCAGCGCGAAGATCGCCATCCACGAAGGAGGCCTGCTAGGCAAAGGTCCCGGCAGGAGCACCCAAAGATATGTGGTGCCGATTATGTTCGAGGACTACATGTTCAGCTTCATTGTCGAAGAATACGGTCTGCTTGGAGGTATGCTGGTTATCATATTGTATATAAGCCTTCTCGCGAGGGGATCCATAATCGCCCGCAACTGCGACAATCATTTCGCTAAGACCGCAGTAGCGGGGCTGGTCATCCTGATCACCGGCCAGGCGATGATGCACATCATGATCAACTGCGACATGGGTCCTCTGACCGGGCAGACCTTGCCCCTTGTCAGCCACGGCAACTCGTCTTTCCTGATGTTCAGCATCGCCTTCGGCATCATCCTGTCCATCAGCAAGATGGCCAGAAGGAAGATAGCCCGCGAGGCGGCGAAGGCCGCTCCACTGGTGGAGCATGAGGAGACAAACGAGGTCGAGAGCGGCCTCAACGACCTGGAAGTACTTGAGTCAGAGCTCCCTGTACACGACAATGACATACCCGTATACGAAATAGATGACCATAACAACGAATAAGGAGGACACCGTCATGAAAGAACCTTTAAGAGTTATAATAAGCGGGGGCGGAACCGGGGGACACATTTTCCCGGCTGTCTCGATAGCCAACAAACTTAAGGACATCAATCCTCAGACGGAGATCCTTTTCGTCGGGGCTAAAGGCAAGATGGAGATGGAAAAGGTGCCGGCGGCAGGCTACAAGATTGTCGGGCTGCCAATCACCGGACTCCAGAGGCAATTGAACATGAAGAACATCCTGAACGACCTCAGCGTGCCTTTCAGGGTACTTTCCAGCATCAGCCAGGCTCGCCGCCTGATAAAAAAGTTCAAGCCCCAGGTCGCCATCGGAGTGGGCGGTTATGCCAGCGCTCCCCTGCTGATGGCCGCCACCAGGATGGGGATTCCTTCCCTGATCCAGGAGCAGAACAGTTTCGCCGGACTGACCAACAAGAAACTCGGGAGCAAGGTCCAGAGCATCTGCGTAGCCTATGAGGGGATGGAGCGTTTCTTCCCCAAGGACAAGATAGTCATGACCGGCAACCCGATCAGGAGCGTTTTCGTCCCTTGCACCCCGGAAATGAAAGCCGAGGGAGAGAGGGAATATGGACTGGATCCGGCCAAAAAGCACATATTCATTGTGGGAGGAAGCCTTGGAAGCGCTAAGTTCAACGCCTGCGTGCGCCAGTGGATAAAGGACGGCTGCCCCGGTTCGGAAGGCGTCGATGTGCTGTGGCAATGCGGGAAGTTCTACAAACCGGACGTGGACATATTCATGGAGGATGAGAACATGCGGAATCCTGAGCTGTCCGCCAAGGTCAAGTATTCCGACTTCATCGGCAGGATGGACCTGGCCTACGCAGCCGCAGACGTAATCATCTCCCGCTCCGGAGCCAGCAGCGTCTCTGAGCTTTGCGCCGCACACAAGGCAGTCATATTCGTACCCTCCCCCAATGTGGCTGAGGATCACCAGACCCACAACGCCATGGCCCTGGTACGGAAAGACGCGGCCATGATCGTTAAGGACGCAGAGGCTATGGAGAAGATGATCCCTACAGCCCTGGAACTGCTCAAAGACCCGGACAAGATAAAAAGCCTTGAGGAGAACGCCGGTAAGATGGCTTTGCCGGATGCTGCGGAGAGGATCGCTGAGGAAGTCTACAAGCTTGTGTGAAAAGATATGTCAGAGTATTCAAAGATATATTTCATCGGGATCGGCGGCATTGGGATGAGCGCCATCGCAAGGTATTACAAGACCAAGGGCTATCCCGTGGCCGGATACGACCGTACCCCTTCGGACCTGACACGGGAGCTGGAGAGGGAAGGAATCAACGTCCACTATACCGACGACCCGGATTATATACCCAAGGATGTCGCCTCCACCCTGGTGGTCTACACGCCAGCGGTTCCGGACGACCTCGGGGAGATGGTCTATGTCAGGGAGCATGGGTACACCCTCGTCAAACGGTCCAGGATGCTTGGTGAGCTGTCCTCGGGACAGACATGCCTCGCAGTGGCCGGAACCCATGGGAAAACGACTACCAGCACCCTGATCGCCCATATCCTCACCGAGTCCGGATCGGGATGTTCAGCCTTCCTCGGGGGTATATCCAAGAATTACGGTACCAACCTCCTGGTGAGCCAGACCCCTGTTTTCGTGGCCGAGGCGGATGAGTATGACAGGTCCTTCCTTCAGCTTCATCCGGCCGTCGCGGTCATCACCGCAATGGACGCCGACCATCTCGACATTTATGGCACCCATGAGGAATATTGCAAGGCGTTCAAAGTTTTCGCCTCTCAGGTCTCCCGCTGTGTCATAATCAAGAAAGGACTGGACATCACCCCGGCCGACACGAAGGCAAGGATAATGACTTACAGCTATGACGACCCTTCCGCCGATTTCCATGCGGTGGATGCTAAACCTGACGAGCTCGGACACTATGTGTTCGACCTTGTCCATCCCGGAGGGGTGATCAAGAACGTGAGGTGCGGGGTACCCGGATGGGTCAACGTGGAGAACAGCGTGGCCGCGGCCGCCGTGTGCCTCTCCCAAGGAATGCCGCCGGAGGCGGTGAAAGCTTCGATCGGAAGCTTTATGGGAGCGGTCAGGAGACTGGATGTCCATGTCGCGAGTCCTTCCCTCACCTATATCGATGACTATGCACACCACCCCAAGGAGCTCGCGAGCGCGATCTCATCCATCAGGATGATGTATCCCGGAAGAAAACTCACGGCCATATTCCAGCCCCACTTGTTCACAAGGACGAGGGATTTCGCCGGAGAGTTCGCCGAGGCGCTCAGCGTTGTCGATAAGCTCATCCTGCTGGACATCTATCCCGCAAGGGAGGAGCCGATTCCCGGGGTCACCTCCGAGATAATATTCGACAAGGTGACCGCTCCCGAGAAAGTTCTTCTGAGGAAAGAGGAACTTATGGAATATCTTGAGAAAGAGCCACTTGACGTGCTTGCCACCTTCGGAGCCGGCAACATCGACCGGTTCATCGGCCCCATTACGGAATCGCTTGAGAAAAGACTTGGAAAATGAGGAAAGGACTTAAGATAGCCCTCATCGCGGCCTTAGCTTGCGCCCTGGCCTTCATCATCCTGGTGATATTCGGGATGAATGGGGACAGGAAGCGCCAGCTGACATGCGGAGGAGTCAACGTGGAGTTCGCCGACGGATATAATTTCGTGACCCCGGAGGATATTGAAGGCTATCTGTCCCATGAATACGGCGCGTACATCGGCCAGAGGCTGGACAGCGTGGATCTCGCTAAAGTAGAGAGGATTCTGGACAACAAGAGCGCTATCCTGAAGACTGAGGCGTACACCACACCCGATGGAATGCTGAACGTGAAAGTTTTCCAAAGGGAGCCGGTCATAAGGTTCCAGAAAGGTGGAAATGGCTTCTACGCCGACGAGAAGGGATTCCTTTTCCCCCTACAAAGCAACTACACCTCTCAGGTTCCGATCATAGACGGAGACGTCCCGCTCACATTTGAGAGCGGATACAAAGGTGAGCCGGTCACGGAAAAGGAGAAAGAGTGGTTGAGGGACATCATCGCCCTGACAAACTACATGAAGGATTCCAAGACCTGGGCAGTGAACATAAGCCAGATATCCGTCCGTCCGGACGGGGATCTGGTGATGATTCCAAGGCAAGGGAAAGAGACTTTCATCTTCGGCCTCCCGGACGGCTTCGAGGAGAAGTTCTCCAAAATGGGAAAATACTACACCACCATCCTCCCAGAGAAGGGGGAAGGATATTACTCAACGGTCAACTTGAAATACAACGGTCAGATAATCTGCAGAAAATAAGAATATGGAAGAACGGTACATAGCGTCTGTCGATCTGGGCACGTCCAAACTGGCGGTCTGCGTCGCCAGGATCCTGGGCAACGATGTCCAGGTGATTTACTACAGGGAAACCCCCTCACTGGGAATCCGTTACAGTTACGTCAACAATCCCGGAAAGGTGGAGGGAGTGTTGAGGGATGCCCTCACACAGGCCCAGCAGGAACTTAAAATCAAGATCCAACAGGTCATCGTAGGCCTGCCCCGTTACTATGTCAGGCAGGAGAACGCTTCCGCTGCCATGGAAAGAACGGATCCGGACACCCAGATAGAGGACGGGGAGGTCAAGACGCTCAAGTCCATGGCGCTGGAGGAATACCCTCTCAGCGACTCGAAAAACGAGGTGATCTACGGGGCTGTGGCCCAATCATTCTCCACCGAGGACAGCCTCAACGAGCTTGAGAACGACATCGTGGGCATGACAGCTGAGAAGCTTGAAGGCAACTTCAAGGTGTTCATCGGCAGCAGACGCCACTCCATCAACATCGACAATGTCTTCAACAGCATGGGAATAGCCATCGCCAAGAAGTATTTCACCCCCGGAATCACCGCCAGGGCTGTCCTGAAAGAAGAGCAGATGGAGAACGGTGTAGCACTGATCGACATTGGTGCGGGGGTAAGTTCCGTGACCATATTCAAGGGGAAGATCATGAGATACTATGCCGCCATACCGTTCGGAGGCAACAGTATCACTCGTGACATCAAAACCGAATGCAACTTCTCGTATGACCTTGCGGAGAACATCAAGAGGGCATATGGTGCCTGCATGCCCGGAAAGCTTTCCGCAATGGGAGAGAAATCAATCCAGATCGTTGACGAGAATGACGAGCCCACCGCCCAGGTGACAGTGAAATACATCTCCGAGATAATCACGGCTAGGATGAAGGAGATCATCGAAGCCCTTCTCTACCATATCCAGGCCAGCGGATACGCCAGCGAGGACATCCTGAGGGCGGGAGTGGTCGTGACCGGAGGAGGCGCCGAGATCGTCAACTGCGCCAATTACATCAAGGATCTGTCGGGATATTCCGTGAAGATCGGCTATCCGAGAAGGTTCTTCTCCTGCGAGGGCTGCCCGGAGGCCACAGAGACCTCTGCGGCCACTTCGATGGGAATGATCCTCGCCGCCAAGAGCGACAAGATGCTCAATTGCGTCAATGAGGCTCCTGCCCGCCGCTACTGGACGGCCCCGAAGCCAAGCGCTTCCGGATTGGCATCCGAAGTTGGGAGCGTCCCTGGCGCTTCCTCTGCAATCCTGAACGATGCTAAGGACATGGAAGCCGCTGATAACGGTTCCCGCGATGTTATCCTGAGCGAAGCGAAGGATATGGACGAAGCGAAGGCACCCGAGGAGCCCGCCATCGAGGCTTCAGTTATCGCAGCCCAGGAGGAGGACGGGCCGAGCGTGTTCGACCCTTACACTCCTGAAGAGCTTAAGGCCGCCGAAGATCGCTCCAAAGGCTCCAAGCAGCCCAAAGCCCAGAAGCCTCCCAAAGAGCGCAAAAAGCCTAAGTTCACCTGGTTCAAGCACATCCAGAACACCATCAGCAAGGCAGCCGGTGACATATTCGACGACATGGAAAACGAGGAAATCTAAAATAGGACACAAATGGGAGAGTTTGACAATTTCGATATAGCAGAGTCCAGCGACTGGACTCCGATCCAGTCCATGATCAAGGTCATCGGAGTCGGAGGTGGCGGATGCAACGCCGTCAACTACATGTTCCGGGAGAAGGTGGAGGGTTGCAGCTTCATCGTCTGCAATACCGACCGCCAGGCGCTTGAGGAAAGCCCTGTGCCGGTAAAAATCCACATCGGGCGCAACGCACTTGGGGCCGGGACAGATCCGGTCAAGGGACGCAACGCCGCTCTCGAGGCACAGGAACAAATTGAGAAAGTGGTACTTAACGAAGGTACCCAGATGCTCTTCATAACCGCCGGCATGGGCGGCGGCACCGGCACAGGAGCCGCTCCACAGATCGCCAAGATGGCCAAGGACAAGGGCATCCTCACAGTCGCCGTTGTGACCATCCCGTTCGAGAACGAGGGCGACATGGCCCTGTCGAGGGCAATCGACGGCATCCATGAGCTGGTCAAGAACGTGGACAGCCTGCTGATCATCAACAACGAGAAACTATACGATTTCTTCGGCGGTCTGCTTATCCACGACGCATTCCCGAAAGCGGACGAGGTGCTTGCGACCGCCGTCAGGGGTATCACCGAGATCATCGCGAAGCCCGGTTACATCAATGTGGACTTCGAGGACATCAAGACCATGATGAAGAACAGTGGAATGGCTCTGATGGGAGCCGGGGTCGGCACCGGAGAGAACCGCATCGAGGAGGCCGTCCAGGGTGCCCTCCACTCCCCTCTTCTGAATGATTTCGATCTCACCACTGCCAAGAACCTGCTGATCAACATCACCTGCGGCAAGAACGAGAAGGGTCTCACGATGGACGACCTCAAGGAGATCAACGCCAAAATCGCCGACTACACAGGCAACGTCAACAAGTTCAAGACCGGTCTCGTGTGGGAAACCGATCCCGAAATCGGGGACAAGGTTATGATTACGGCTATAGCCACCGGATTCAAAGTCAACGACTTGTCGAAGATCACAAAGACAGATCTCGGCAACCTCATAATTATCGGCAAGGACTTCAAGTTCGAGCGCCAGAACATGGTCGGAGCGGAGGATGTCAGTATATCCGATCTCCCGTCCGGAATGAATATGATAGGCTATAACGCCGCGGACAATGTAAAGAGATATCACTTTGACGCCGACCGCAAGCCGGCGCTCGTGGTGGCCCCAGGAGAGAGTATCGGAGAGCTTGAAAGCGTACCGGCGATAAAGAGGATTGTAAGGCAGGAGAAAGAAAACAATTAAACAAAATCAGATGGAAAGAAGGACAAGAGTAAGGTTCGCGCCCAGCCCGACAGGGCCGCTGCACATGGGTGGAGTCAGGACAGCATTATATAATTATCTGTATGCCAAGCAGAAAGGTGGAGATTTCATCATAAGGATCGAGGACACTGACTCCAACAGGTTTGTCCCTGGAGCCGAGGAATATATCATCGAGGCGCTGACTTGGTGCGGGATAATCCCGGACGAGGGAGTGGACTCGAACGGAAAGGTCGTCGAGACCCCCTCGACAAGGCATCCTCATGCACCTTATCGCCAGAGCCAGCGCAAACCTATCTACAGGAAATACGCCGAGCAGTTGATCGCCAATGGCTACGCTTACTATGCCTTCGACTCAGCCGAGGAGCTGGGGAAGGCCCGCGCCGAGGCTGAAGCCGCCGGACAGACCTTCATTTACAACCAGGTCTCGAGGATGTCCCTGCGAAATTCCCTCACCCTTCCTCCCGAAGAGGTCGAGAGACTGTTAGAAGAGACCACCGACTGGACCATCCGTTTCAAGATGCCCTCGGACACCGTCGTCAAGATGGACGACCTTATCAGGGGCCACATCGAGGTCAATACCGACACCCTGGACGATAAAGTTCTGTGGAAGAGGGCGGACGAACTTCCGACATATCACCTCGCCAACATCGTGGACGACCACCTGATGGAGATTTCCGAAGTCATCAGGGGTGAGGAGTGGCTTCCTTCCCTGCCTTTGCATTATATGCTCTACAAGGCCTTCGGATGGGAGGACACCATGCCTCGATTCGCTCACTTGTCCCTGCTGCTGAAGCCCATCGGAAACGGCAAGCTCAGCAAGAGAGACGGCGACAAGATGGGATTCCCGGTATTTCCTCTCCGCTGGACAAACCCTGAGGGAGAGACATCAAGAGGTTACCGCGAGGACGGATATTTCCCGGAGGCTTTCGTGAATATGCTCGCCATGCTTGGCTGGAACCCGGGCGACGACCGGGAGATGTTCACAATGGAAGAACTCATTGGGGCTTTCTCCCTTGACAAGGTTCAGAAAGCGGGAGCCAAATTCAATCCCGAGAAAGCCAAATGGTACAACAGGGAATATCTTCGAATGAAGACCGACGAGGAGCTCACCGACCTTCTCGTACCTATTCTTGAGGAGCATGGAATCAATGTGATTGATTGTCCCAAATGTGCTCTAACAGCCGGAGCCGAGTTCAATGTCGCCGGTGGAGACTTGAGAAATCACATATTCACAAGGGATTATGTCCAGAGCGTGGTAAGCTTCACAAAGGAGAGAGCCACTTTCGTCCAGGACTTTTGGGCAATAGCCTCGTATTTGTTCGTCGCCCCCGCCGACTTCGAGTCGTTCGGGATCAAGGCCGGTCCTCAGGTTGCCCCGGGAGCCGCTGACGCCAGGCCTGTTGACCCCCGGGCCAAGGTCTATGACGATTCCCTGACAGCTCCATTCATCGCCAAGGATGTGGACAAGTTCTGGAAGCCGGAGATAGTTGAGATGGTTTCCAAGGTCGGAGAATTCGTTAAGGCTTTCGACGGGGAATGGACTGTAGAGGAAGTTGAGAAAGGCATTGAAGAGTTTATCAAAGGCAACGAGTGGCCGATGGGCAAGGTGATGAACGCCCTCAGGCTGGCTCTCGCCGGTAGTGCCAGCGGCCTCGGAATCGCCGACATCGTCTGGCGCATCGGCAAGGCCGACACCGCCGCCCGCATTGCGTTCGCTGCCAGCAGGCTTTGAGTTACCTAGCGTTTCCTGAGGGCTTTCTTGAGGGTCGGGAGGACGTATTGGGTGTAGCGAACCATGCCGAGATCGGTGAAGTGGACACCGTCAACAGTGGCCTCACCGTCGGTGCCCAGCATCTTGTCGCCCTTTATGTAATATATCCTCTTCTCCCCCGCTTTTTTCAGCTTCTCGTAAACCGCTCGCATAGAAGCGTTCCTGGCTGCGATATCGGCGGCTGCCACCTTGTCGAAAACCGCATGGGGATAATTTGGATTCTCTATGAATACAACCGGCACGTCCGGATGGGCGTCTCTGATTATCCGGAAGAACTTCTCCTGCCTCTCGTCAATCAACGAAGCCTCGCAGTTGGGCACATTGTCCAGGACGAAAAGCGACGGATCCTCAACAGAAGCCATCAACTCAGCGATCTCGTAATCAAGCTTCGCGTTGCCGCTGAATCCGAGATTGACAACCTCCCTGTCAAGTTCCCGGGAGATAATATTCGTGAAAGCCATTCCCGGACGGTTAGCGCAACCGCCCTGAAGGATGCTTGTCCCATACATAACGATCGGAGAACCTTTCTTAGGGCTGTCAAGGGCAGGCTGGTCGATAATAGAGCCTTCCTCGACCCCGATCTCAAGTTTCTTGACACCCTCGTAAAGGGAAAAATAGACAATATATTCCCTCATCACAGGCTCCATGTTGCCGATGACCACGAGATCGTTGAGCGTATCTTTTTGGGGCCTGGCGCTTCGGGCGAATCTCCAATGGCCATCAATTGGATCCTGGGTATATAGGTCAAGTCCTCTCGTACCTGTGTCAGTCATGTGGTTCATTGTGGCGAGACCGAAGGATATCCACCTCAACTTGATGGAAGGTGAGTTGGAACGGAAGCGCACGGAAATTCCGGACGAATGGTGAGCCAATCCCCAAACAGGCTGACGGATAACACCTTCCAACGAGGCGGGAAGCCGTTCGTAAGTGGCGGAAGTGTTAGGAATCGCCTTTCCGTAGATAGGGAAGGTCGAAGCATCAGTGTAGACATAAGACTTGCTTTCCTGCGCATACGCCGCTATAGCGGAGAATAACAAAAAGCCCAGAATGGCCTTAATCTTGACTAATCGTTTCATGACATTAAAATAAGGATACACACAAATTTAACGAAAAAAGCCCAGTATCAATAATTATTTGATAACTTGCGGCCATTCACTGATAACCAATCCGAGCACAATGAGAAAGATTATTTTAGTAATAGGCATGGCTCTCTGTGTGATATCTTACGGGCAGCAGCGCCAGCGTCCCTGGCTTAAAGCGATGGAGGACAGGATGTCGGATGATGAGAGAGAGATGCTCAAAGCCATCTATGCGCCCACAGTCGTCGCCACTCCCTTGGAAGACGCCAGAAGGAGCGTATGTGTCATGCCTGACGGCGAGATCCGTTGCTACGGTTCTGTCGGACGCACTGAAACCACCCCGAAAGGAAAAGCCGCATATCTCTCATCCATTGACGGCGGGCTTACATGGAAACTATATTTTTCCCGAGGCAATATGGGAGCAGCCACTTATATCCCGGAGAAAGGGATCTTTGTCACCTCCACAACAGATGCCGAAGGAACATGGTTCCTTATTTCCAAAGTCGGGCCGGAAGATCCGGATCCTGTCAGAGTCAAAGTGTCTTCCTACAAGTTCTCCGACTGCTTTCAGCCAACTAAATCAGACTTTTCCGACCGGATTTTCTTCACCGGACAACGCCGTAACGAGCGTAATGAGTCTGTCCCGACTTTCATTTATACTGACGACTATGGGAAATCTTTCCATCTGGTCGAGCTTCCCCATCCTCCGAAACCAGAGATAGCCTATCCTCACAAGGGGATCAGGTGGAGCAATGACTGTGGAACCGAGCCTATGGCTTGTGAGCTAGGACCAGATCTAATGACTATGCTGATCCGGAACGCCACCGATACATTCTACCAGTCTTATTCCAAAGATGGGGGCACGACGTGGTCACATCCGGAACCTTCTGTATTTCAAGGATGTATAACCACACCGTTTATGCTTCCACTCTCAGACGGAAGAATCCTCAACTTCTGGAACAACACCAGGCCACTGCCGGAGCTGGATCACGAGACCCAGATGCCTCCTTTGGCCGAGACCGTCAAGGATGGGACATGGGAAGATGTGTTCACCAATAGGGATGCCGCTCATGCCGCCTTATCAGAGGATGGTGGAGGGACATGGACGGGAATACGTGAGATCTACCTGAACGGGATACGGAACAATGCGGACTTCCGATATGTGGGAGGAGTATTGTATTCGCTCGACAAAAGTGTCCACCAGTTCCAAGCATTTGAGTTGCCTTTCAACAAAATCATGGTTACTCTAGGGCAAAACCCGGTCTCTCGCCGCATGCTTATATTCGATCTGGATTGGCTCAAAGAAACGGGACGACAGGATAATTTCATCGAAGGGCTCGGAGGTTTAAGTACCTTCGTATATGTCAAAAGTATCTCCGGTTCCGCCGAAGCATATGCCGGAAACGGCCACTGCGCCTGGAACCGCACTAACGGAGCCCTTCTCGTCCCTGACCCGGAAGGAGGCTACTATGACGTCCTGCAGTTATCGAAATATCCTGACGAGCGCCTGTTCAACGACATCCAAGGGCTAACGTGGAACTTTCCCGCCAGTCACAAGGGAGAGGTGGAGATAGGATTCTTCCTAGCCGAAGACACCATGCGGATCAACCTGACAGACTGCTGGTTCAACCCATGCGACCCATATGTGGCGTCGCAGGCCCAATTCTCCACCGACCTCACAGCTGACGATGTTCCGTCCGGTGCCTGGCACACCCTCCTGCTGAAATATGATCAGGAATGGGTGGAGGTTAGTTGTGACGGTAAGGGAGTGACCCGCCTCAAGGCAAAGAAAAACAGCCCTCTCGGGCTGTCTTATCTGAATATCCAATGCGTTAGTGATTCATCCTACAGCAAAGGGACATATATCCGCCTCCTTAAAAAGAGGTGATGAGCCTCAGAACATGTAGCGGACTCCGAGACCTAAGGTCAGGAGGCCGTTGCGGCGGATCTTGCCGTCACCGAACATAAGGCGGGGACGTAGGCTAAGGGAAAACTGCAGCGGAAAGTCGAAGATATATTCGAGTCCAACATTCCCCAGAAGACCGGCATAGACTACATTCTCGTTCTCTCCGTTGTCCCAGACAGCCACACTGGCTCCAGGTCCCACATAGAAACCCCATTGCCCCTCGGCGGTCCAGTCCGGATGGGCGATCATGAAATTATAGATCCCGTCAAAGTGGAACGCCTCAGAGTTGAAAACGTTGTCAAGGCCAAGCTCGAATTCAAGGAAATCGTTCTCCCCCGCATAATTCTCGTAACTGACATCCACACCATAGTTACCGACACGCAGTCCCACCGCTTTCGGTTGGGCGGCGGCAAAGGCGGCAAAGGCGGCGGAAGCCAGGATAACAAGCAGTAACCTTCTCATACTAAACCATTCCGGAGAAACCCATGAAGGCCATAGCCAGGATGCCGCAAGTCACCAGAGCGATCGGAACACCCTTGAAAGGTTTCGGCACATCATTAAGATCCAAGTGCTCGCGAAGTCCGGCGAACAGGATGAGCGCCATCCCATATCCGAGAGCGGTGGCGAAAGCGTAAACCACTGACTCACCGAGATTGAGCATGTGGGCCGCACCGCCGCCGAAGGTGAACTCCTTGGTCACCACATTGAGAGCCACGCCGAGGACGGCGCAGTTAGTGGTGATGAGGGGCAGGAATATTCCGAGAGCCTGATACAGCGAGGGGCTGATCTTCTTCAGCACGATCTCAACCATCTGCACCAAGGCCGCGATCACGAGGATGAAGGCGATGGTCTGGAGGAACTCAAGCCCGAAGACAACCAGCAAGTACTTGTTGATCAGATAAGTGACCAGTGTGGCGAGGGTAATGACGAACACCACGGCCCCGGACATTCCGGTCGCGGTCGAGACCTTGCTTGAGACTCCGATGAACGGACAGGTGCCCAGGAACTGGGCCAGCATTATGTTATTGACGAATATCGCCGATATGATTATGAGGAAATATTCCATGGCCTAGCTCTTTTTAGCGATTTTGTTGAAAAGGACCATCAGGTACCCGAGGGCGATGAACGCTCCGGGAGCCATGACGAACACAAGGATGCCGTCGCCGGAGATGAACTTCCAGCCGAAAGCGGATCCACTGCCGAGAATCTCCCTGACAAGACCCAGTACCGTGAGGCTCATGGTGAAACCAAAGCCGATTCCGAGGCCGTCCAGGGCCGAGTCAACTATCCCGTTCTTGCAGGCGAACGCCTCTGCGCGCCCAAGGACGATGCAGTTCACCACGATCAGCGGGATGAACAGTCCCAGGGTTTTGTACATGTCCGGCGTATAGGCCTGCATCGCAAACTGAAGGATCGTCACGAAGGTGGCGATAACGACGATGTAAACCGGGATATGAACCTTGTCAGGAACCACGGGCGCTATCGCCGAGATCACCATGTTCGAAAGCACGAGGACAAACAATGTCGCGAGACCCATGCTCATGCCGTTGATGGCTGAAGTAGTCGTAGCCAAGGTGGGGCACAATCCAAGGAGAAGGACGAAGGTCGGGTTCTCCTTGAAGAAGCCTTTGGTGAATATGCCTAATTTTCTCTTGCTCATAGCCTATTCTCCTTTTATGGTCTTGAAAGCCTCCACGGCGTTCTTCACGGCGAGGGAATATGCCCTGGAAGTGATTGTGGAAGCGGTGATGGCATCGATGTCCCCACCATCTTTCTTCACTGAAAGGATCTTGGAGGAAGGATCGAAGCCCTTGAACTGTGAATAGAAATGCTCGTCACTCGTACACTTGGCTCCCAGGCCGGGAGTCTCGGTGTGGGACAGGACGGAGGTGTTGTACACTTTCCCGTCGGGAGTGATTCCGACCATGAGGGTAAGAGGCCCGCCGAAACCGACGACCGTGGATTTAACGGCATAGGCCTTGACGGAACCGCCGTCAGCGCTCACGTAATACTCGGAAGGCTGCCCGCCGACCTGCAGGGGCTTCGCCTCGGAAAGCTCGCCTCCTTCAGGGAGAACAGCTCCGATCGAGGCCTTGAGGATGTCAGCGTTCGCCTTCGCGATCGGCTCGGCGGTCAGGACATACATCCCTCCGAGAAGAGCCGAGCAGACCAGGCAGACGACCGTCAGGCACAGGGCCATATTCAAAAGATTGGATTTAGCTGCCATGATTTATGCCCTCCCGTATTTTTTCTGATGGAACCAATTGTTCAGAAGAGGAACCGTCGAGTTCATGATAAGGATAGCGAAGCTCACGCCCTCGGGATATGACCCGAAGTACCTGATCATCAATGTGATGAAACCTATTCCAACGCCAAAGATGATCCCTCCCTTGGTGCTCATCGGACTTGTCACGTAGTCGGTCGCCATGAAGCAGGCGCCGAGGAGGAGACCTCCGGAAAGAAGGTTGAACAGAGGATCAGTGAATTGGGCGGGGTTAGCGAGCCAGAACACGCATGAGACAGCCGCCACGGTACCCAGGATCGAAAGGGTGATCCAAGGCTTGATGACCTTGCGGACAAGCAGATAAATAAAGCCAAGGAGAATGGCGATGGCGCAGGCCTCTCCAGCGGATCCGCCGATATTGGCGAAAAGCATCTGGGAATATGAATACCCGTGGCTCGCCATGAGCTCGGGGACTGTGGAACCCTGCATCAAGCCTTCCTTGATTACGCCCAACGGAGTGGCTCCGGAGATGGCGTCCACACCAAACAGGCCCTGGGGGATCTCCCAATGGGTCATGTAGGTCGGGAAAGAAATCAGGAGGAACACACGTCCGACAAGAGCCGGATTGAACACATTCTGTCCCAGTCCACCGAAAGTCATCTTGGCGACTCCTATAGCGACCAAGGCGCCGATCATCACAACCCACCATGGAGTCGAGGAAGGGAGGTTAAGAGCGAGGAGGATACCAGTCACGGCGGCGGACCAGTCGCCCAAAGTGGAAGCCTTCTTGAGGCAATACCGGGTGATCAGATACTCAATCGCCATGCAGGAGAGCACGCTCACTGCCAGGACGAACAGCTCCTTCCAGCCGTAAAATACGACTGAGACCACCACGGCCGGGAGCAAGGCGATCACGACATCCCGCATCAAGACCTTGGTAGTGGTCTTGGAGTGCAGGTGCGGATTAGGTGAAACCAATATTTTGTCCATACGTTATTCTGTTTTAGCTTTAGCGGCCTCAGCGGCGGCTTTCGCGGCCGCGGCGCGGGCTCTCATTATACCCATTACCTGACCCCTTGCCTGGCTGATCACGTCCAGAAGCGGGATTCCCGCGGGGCAGGAATACAGGCAGCAGCCGCACATGATGCAATCCTGCACGGCGTTGGCCTCAAGGGCGTCAGTGTCCCCGGCTTTGGCCAGACGGTTCAGAAGGAAGGGTTCGAGTCCCATAGGGCAGGCATCCGCGCACTTGCCGCAACGGATACAGCTGCTCTCAGGCATTCTCTTGGTCTGCTCACGAGTCAGGAAGAGAAGGCCTCCGGTGCCCTTCATAGTGGCAGCGTCCAGATTGGCGATCGACTTGCCCATCATGGGGCCGCCGCTTATGACTTTAGCCGCGGACTCGGGCACTCCCCCAAGATAATCAATCACATAGTTAAGCGGGGTGCCCACACGGACGATCAGGTTGGCCTGTTTGGGGAAGCACTCGCCGGTCACCGTGACGGAATTGTCGATGAGAGGCTTGTTCTTCTGGACGGCCTCATAGACGGCAAGGGCGGTGCACACATTGTCCACGACAGCTCCCACGTCGATCGGGAGTCCGCCGGACTTGACCTGACGGTGCATGACCGCGTCAATCAGCTGTTTCTCACCACCTTCCGGATATTTCTTCATAAGGGACAGGACCTCGATGCCTGAATATTCAGGGCCCTTGCCCTTCAAGGACTCGACTACTTTGGATATATGCTCGATGGCCTCGGGCTTGTTGTCCTCGATGGCGATTGTGGCCTTGTCAACGCCAAGGGCTTTCTTGATGATGGCTGTACCGACCACGACC
This sequence comes from uncultured Bacteroidia bacterium, assembly GCA_902780935.1. Lineage (GTDB taxonomy): Bacteria > Bacteroidota > Bacteroidia > Bacteroidales > UBA932 > Cryptobacteroides. The sequence goes on from CACZHP010000010.1 coordinate 24,669, forward strand.
TGCTCACCTTTCTCAAGGAGGGTACGGAAATCGGAAGTCAGGTACGGCTCACATTCGCAGCCATTGATAATCAGCATCTCGCACTTTTTTCCGGGAGGAGGGCTGAGCTTGACGTGCGTCGGGAAAGTAGCTCCTCCGAGACCCACGACGCCGCCGAGCTTGATTTTCTCGATGATAGCCTTCGGATCTTCAGGAATATTCGTAACGAGGGTGTCCGAGCGGTCGATGTCCTCCATCCATTCGTCACCTTCAACGGTGATTTCGACCACCATCTGGTTGTTGCCGGAAAGGTCCTTCCTCGGGCCGATCGACTTGACTGTCCCGGAGACCGATGAATGGATATACGCCGACATGAAGGCTCCGGGCTCGGCGATCACCTGACCGGCTTTCACCTTGTCCCCGACGGCGACCACCGGTTTCGCCGGAGCGCCGATATGCTGGGACAGAGCTATATAGACTGTCGGGGGAATCGGCAGATACTCCAGCTTGCAATCTCTGGATATCTTGGAGTCGGCAGGATGCACTCCGCCGATTGAAAATGTTCTTCTAGCCATTGCTTTCCTCCTTTTTTACTTCAGCGACCTTAGCTGCCTCAGCTGCAGCGGCGGAAGCCTCGCGGGCCTTCTTCTGACGCTCCTGCACCCTGGCCTTGATGGCATCCTTGTCCAAAGGCTTCGGGAAGTTGACGCCATGGATCGCGCCGGTGGGACACATCGCCTCGCACTCGCGGCAGAGCTTGCACTTCTCGAAGTCAATGTAAGCGACATTGTTCTCAAGAGTTATGGCGCCATGAGTACATGTCTTCTGGCAGATTCCGCAGCCTATGCAGGCGTTGGCGCAAGCCTTCTTGACGGAAGGACCCTTGTCCTTGTTGACGCAGGAGACATATTCACGCATCCCGCGGGGACCCTTCTTGCGAAGCTCAATGATCGCCTTGGGGCAAGCCTTAGCGCAGGCGCCGCAGGCGGTGCACTTCTCCTCATCCACCACGGGGAGCCCCGTCGCGGGATCCATGGACAGGGCACCGAACTTGCAGGCCGCCACGCAATCCCCGCACCCGAGGCAACCGAACGCGCAGCCCGTGTCGCCGGCATACAGCGAAGCTTTTACCTTGCAGGAAATGGATCCGTCGTACTCACTGGTCCTGGGCCTTGCCTCACAAGTACCGTTGCAGCGTACCACTGCCACCATAGGAGCCTTCTCCTTAACCTCGTAGCCGAGAATCTCAGCTACCTTCTTCATCGTCTCGTTGCCGCCGACAGGACAATAGTGATTGTCCAGATTGGCAGCTTTCACCGCTGAATCAGCGAAAGCGTGGCAACCGGCGAAACCGCAGCCACCGCAATTCGCCCCGGGCATAGCCTTCTCAACCAGCTCGATGCGAGGATCCTCCACGACCTTGAAGCGCTGTGCGACAAGATAGAGGGTCAACGCGAGCAGCAGGCCGAGACCCGAGATGATCGCGATGGTCCAAATAATAGTTGTTGTCATAAATATTTATGTGATTTTATCTTTTCCTTATATAAAACTCATAACCTTCGGCGAGACGGTCCCGGCAAAGGTACAGCACAAGATAGTACGCGGCGACTCCAAGGATGGACAGTCCACCTGTGGCGAGCTCGCCGAATCCAATCTTAGGCAAAGATAATATTAAAATCAGTAATATCAGCGCCGGAACAGCATAAGAAAGGAGAACAGCCTTCATGCCGGCCTTCCTGGCGAGGCAGACCTCCACTTCCTGGCCTATCTCAAAACCACCGATGCCCCGAACCGGGACATCGACGATTTTCTTTTTTATCTCGGAGACTCCGCAGAGCCCGGCGGCATGACAGGAGGCGCAGGCCGACTCGGAGACTATCTCCACACTGACGGAATCCTTATCCGAAGCTATAATCCTGCCCTTATGAGAAACCGCCTCCGCCATTATTTGACAATGCTGGAAAAAGGATGTTTAAGGCCGGAGGCGTCGTAAAGACGTCCGCGCACCTGGCCGATCTTCAGGGGAGCCACGAAATAGACTGGGATCCTGTTGCCGTCGTCCGTCAACCATGCATAGAGGTCACTTTCACCGTCGAAAGTCTCACCTTTAGGCATCTCGAAACCGAACTTGTGGCACCTTACGGTTCCCTTGCCGGACACTTTGCGATCCTCCACCCCATAGTACCGGAAATAAATGTTACGAATGTGGTGGTCGCAGGCGTAGGTCATCGGGTAACGTCCGCCGGCCGTGAGCTTGGAAGCGTCCATGTTGCGGATTAGGAACAGCATGGTCGCTATGTCGTAAGTACACTCATCCTTAGGAAGTTCCACGGTAAATTCACCTTTGCGGGAGTTATTGATCAAAGCCTCGATATGGTCCGGCTTGTAGGTGTAGAGGTTCGTGCACCAATATCCTCCTTCCCTGCAGTCTCTCGTGAACTTCATCGGCTGCATGCCGTCACAGGTGAACCAGCAGTCGAAATCTTCCTTGAGCTTGAATACCGACTCATAGATCTTCTGGGTTTTCCCTTTCAGCGAGCCGTGATAGCAGCTCTTGCCATTGAAAACCGTGGAATCCACTTTCAAGGTGCACTGGGCAACATCAGCGTTGATCAGCCCCCACTTGTAATGGATAGTGAAAACAAGTTTCTCACCTCCCTTGAAAGCGAGATCCTTGGTGTCAACCTTGACAGGGAGACACTTCTTGCCATCGGCGGCGCCAAGTGTGACGCAGGCGGCAAAAAAAGTGGCCAGGGCCGTGAGTGTAAGTCTTGCGAGTCTCATCAGAAATCAGGATTTTGATCGAACTCACTGTTCATTGCAGATTCCGTGCCCATCGATTCGGCCTGGGCCGCGAGGGAGTCTCCCGGCTCCACGAAACGTACCTGCTCAGCCTTGAAGAGCATGTCTATATCGCACACCTCTCCGTTACGGTGCTTGGCTATGATGATCTGGGTGGTTTCTTTCCCGTCAGGGGTCTCGCCCAGTCCGACATAGTCCGGACGGTGGATGAATATGACCATGTCGGCGTCCTGCTCGATGGAGCCGGACTCGCGGAGGTCGGACAGCTGTGGCTTCCCAGTGCCACCGGTTCTCTGAACTGCGTTACGGGAAAGCTGGGACAGGGCTATGATCGGCACGTTCAGTTCCTTCGCCGTGGCCTTGAGGGTTCTGGAGATAGCTGCCACTTCCTGCTCCCTAAGTCCTCTAAGCTCTACGGGACCCTGCATCAACTGAAGGTAATCCACGATCACCAGGCGGACATCCTTGGACTTGACCAGCCTCTTGACCTTGGTCCGGAATTCCATCAGGGGAATGCTCGGAGTGTCGTCAATGTACAAAGGAGCCTTGGAAAGGGCTGCGAGCCTGGTCTCGAGCTGCTGCCAGTCCCATGGATCGAGCTTCACTCCTCCCTTCAGTTTGTCCGCCGGAAGGCCGGACTCCGTGGTCATGAGCCTCATCACCAGCTGGATGGCGGACATTTCCAGAGAGAAGACGGCCACAGGCATGTTATGGTCCACCGCGGCGTTCCTGGCAAGGTTCAGGGCGAAAGCTGTCTTACCGACCGAAGGCCTCGCGGCGAGAATGATCAAGTCGGACTTCTGCCAGCCCTGGGTCACCCGGTCAAGAGAGGGGAAACCAGAAGGAACACCGCTGAGGCCAGTCTTGTTCTGGTTCTTCTCGATCTCCTTCATCGCGTCGTTGATGATGGATCCGACCTCCTGGACATCCTTCTTGAGATTGCTCTGGATGGCGTTGTAAACCTTGGACTGGGCCTCGTCTATCAATTGGTCGACCTTGACGGAATCGTCGTAGGAGTCTCTCAATATCTCATAAGAAGCGGTGATGAGATCCCTCTGGATGCTCTTCTGCTTGAGTATCTTGATGTAATATTCGATGTGGGCCGCGGCCCCGACTCTCTCGGAGAGGCCGGCCAGCGTGACCGGACCGCCGACAGCCTCGAGATTGCCCTTTTCCCGGAGCTTAGCGCTGACGGTCACTATGTCCACCGAGGTATGCTCGTTCACAAGTTCGGACATAGCCTCGTAGATCATCTTGTGACGCGGATCGTAGAAACATGAAGGAGAGAGCTCCTCAAGCGCCATATCGACGGATGAGGGTTCAATCAGCATCGCTCCGAGGACAGCCTCTTCGACTTCAAGGGCTTGAGGCGGTTTGTTCCCCATCTCAAGCCCTATAGTGTCCAGGTTGACTGCCTGGGCCTTTCTCCTTGAGGATTTTCCAGGCTGGTCAGGCATATTAATGAAAGTCTATTCGAAATCCGGATTGACGATGATCCTGCCGCAATGCTCACAGATAATCAGCTTCTTGTTGGAGGCGATATCGACGAGACGCTGAGGAGTGATCGTGTTGAAGCAGCCTCCGCAGGAGTCTCCGTTATAGACAGAGACCACCGCGAGGTGGTTATGGACGCTGGCGCGGATACGGTCGTAAGCGCTCATGGTTCTGGGATCGATCTTGGAGGCGCACTCGTCCCTCTTCGCCTTGAGAGCCTCTTCCTCTTTCGAGGTGGACTCCACGATCGTGGCGAGCTCTTCCTTCTTGGCCTTGAGATCCTCGCTTCTGACGGAAATATAATCCTTGAGGTTCTCCTGCTCCTCCTTTCTCTCCATGATGGCAGCCCTGGTGTCATTTATGGTCTTCTGGGCGATTTGGCGAAGAAGTCCTTGATTCTCAATCTCTTTGTTGATGGAATCATACTCGCGGCTGTTGGAGATGTCGTCGAGTTGCTTCTGATATTTCTCGATCTGGAGGTCGCAGTCGACAATGTTCTGCTTGTTCTCGGCTATAGTCTGGTTGTAGGCTTCAATCACCGCGGTACCCTGGGCAAGGCGGGCTTTAAGGTCAGCCACCTCATTCTCAAGAGCCTCGACCTCGGCAGGGAGCTCGCCGCGGAGCTGGACGATCTTGTCGATCGCAGAGTCAGCCTCCTGGAGCGAGTAAAGCGTCTTGAGTTTCTCCTCGACGCTGATCTCGGAATCGGCGAAATTCTTCTGCAGGGAGACGAATGTTTCCCTCTGGTCTATCGGTGTCTCGACTTTCTTGATTTTCTTGGTTGCCATAGTAGCTTTGAAATCTGACTAATAATAAAAAACCGGATTGCTCGCCCTTAGCTTCTCGCTGGTACGGACTGCAAAGGTAGGAAATTTTTTCCTTAAGAGAGAAAATAATACATCGCAAATTTCCACTTCCCCCTCGAAATGGCCTATATCAATGACCATAAATCCTTTAGGAGTGAAAAAGTGGTGATAGGAGATGTCTCCGCAGATGTACGCCTGGGCGCCGGCTTCCATGGCTTTCCCGATGAGGGACGACCCGGAGCCGCCACACATGGCCACCCTCTCCACGAGGATGTCCAGCGGACGTGAGCAACGCGCCACCGAAAGCCCAAGGCGGCTCTTGACAAATCCGATGAACGCCTCGGCGTCCATCGGCTCCGGGAGATTCCCGACAGCGCCAAGGCCCACTCCGTCAGCTTCCTCATCAAGGACCGTAAAATCCTTGAGACCCAAGCGCCTTGCCATTGTGCCGCTGACCCCTCCGATGACTTTGTCCGCCGTAGTATGGGCAGCATAGACCGCTATTCCAGCGGACACCGCCTTTATCACGGCCTCCCCTGTCGGGTCTTCGGGAGATATCCTTTTCAACCCACCGAAGATAAGCGGATGATGGGTGACTATCATGTCCATCCCGGCGGCAGCGGCCTCATCGACAAGCTCCGGGGTGCAGTCAAATCCGACGAGAACCCCATGGACTTCCTGGTCAGGCGACCCGACCAGCAGTCCGCTGTTGTCCCAGCTTTCCTGGATAGACAGGGGGGCGAAATCCTCGATTGCCGAAGTTATATCCCTGACCCTCATAACGACTTCTTGACCTCCATCAACTGGCTCCTGATCTCTTTCAGGCTGTCCAAGGCCTTTACCCGACCCTCGACCTTCTTTCTCTGGGCCGAAAGCTTCTTCGACGCTCCCTCGAGCGTGAGCCCCTGCTCCTTGACCAGGAGATGGATCTGTTTGAGACAATCCACGTCCTCGGCGGTGTAGAGGCGGTTGCCCTTGGCGTTTCTCTTGGGCTTGATGTACTTCGGGAAAGAATTGGACCAGAACCGCACCAGTGAAGTGCTTTCCCCCAGAAGATCCGAAACCTCTCCGATAGTGTAATATAATTTCTCCATATCTATTTTATGATTAGTCCATTGACTGACCGGTATTGGACGACATGAACAGCATCCCGATATAGTCCTCGGGTGAGACCGAGGCGAACATGAAGTGCAACGGATCCAGACGGACGGAATCTCTCCGGACCTCGTAATGGAGGTGAGGGGCGAAAGAGTTCCCGGACATCCCCACCTGTCCTATCTGCTTTCCCCTGGACACCTTCTGCCCTTTGCTCACCCTTGTGTTCTCAAGATGGGCATACCGGGTCTGGTAGCCGTTGCCATGGTCGATGGCGACGACGTTGCCCAAACCTTTTGAGGAATGATCCACATATTTCACGACTCCGTCAGCCGAGGCGAAGACAGGATCGCCCTGCTGGGATATCAAGTCGAGCCCCCAGTGATCTGAGGGCACCTTATAGAAAGGATTGATCCTCCTGCCCACGGTCGCGCCGGTCCTGGCGTACGAGAAATCCTTCAAAGGATTGGTCATCGGCGGCAAGGACTTCACGCCTCCGCTGTCAAGGATGGCCATAACCTTCGAGAAATTGGACTCTATGTGGGCCGAGGCCTGCTCGAGCAGGCCTATCTTCTTCCCTACATAGTCTATGATATCCTTGTCATCCACCGAATCTATAACGGACAACAGACCGTCAGGATACATCCCCCCAAGCTCGGGAGAATCCGAGTTGAACAGCTGGCGGTAAATCTCGCCGTCCTTCTCCTTCAAGCCATCCAGGACATCTCCGATAAGGTTTTCTTTCCGGAGCATCTCGTCGTAGGTCTTCTGGTACATCTGGATCTCGCGCTTGAGCTTACGCTCCGAGTCGGTATTCACCACCAAGGAGAACACGATATAATAGACAACCGCGAGAGATGCGGTGACCATGAAGTATCTCATGGCCTTCCAGAACACCGACCAGACCGAACGGGTCACCTTACGGAACTCCATCCGGGTCCTGTCGAAAACATATCTCTCCTTGCCCGCCATAATAAATAATAGAAGATTACCTGCGAGTCACGCTGAATGAACGCCTCTGCGGGGTGTCGTCCTTCTCGGCGTTACAGCTCTCGACCATAGCAAGATATTCCTGCTTGGACATCGACAGGTCGAAATAGTTCATCGGATTCACCCTCTCGCCCTTGTAGAAGACCTCATAATGGAGGTGGGGCCCGCTGGCCCTTCCGGACTGGCCGCTCTCCCCGATCTTGTCTCCGCGCTTGACCTTCATTCCCTCTATTACGGTTATCGTATTGAGGTGGGCGTAACGCGTCTTGTAACCGAAGCCATGGTCGATGTCCACGCAATTGCCGTAGCCGAAAAAGTCAAAGGCCACGGATTCCACGATCCCGTCTCCTGTGGCGAAAACCGGATTGCCTGGCTTCATCGCCAAATCCACTCCGGTGTGGAGCTTTGAACTGCCGGTGAAAGGATCCGTCCTGTACCCGAAGGGGCTGGTCATGGTGTATTTCGAAGGATCCGGGATGATCGGCGGCACGGCCGGGATGCAGGACACCATGTCCCCCGCCCTCTTGGAGACGGCGGCCACCTCATCGAAAGACTTGCTCTGGACAAACGTCATCCTGGTGATCCTGTCCAACCTCATCAATGTGTTTTTCAACGCGTTTGAGGGCTCAACGCCATCAAGGTAAGAATAGCGGTCCACCCCTCCGATTCCTGCCGTCCTCACAGACATGGGGATCTCGTTCATTCCGTAGATGGACCTATAGATGTCATCATCCCTTATCCTCAACTCGTCGAGATTGCTCTCATACCGATCCAGGCGGGAGTTCATCAGCGAGATCTTGGCGTCCCAACGGGCTTTCTCAGCCTTTAGCAACGCGGTCTTGGGGAGATCTATCCCCAACACGGACGTGAACACCCACAGATAAAGTACCGACAGCGCCAAGCTGCCGGCCAAAAGAAGGAGTCCCTTCAGAAGCTTTGATCGCAAGGACACTTCCTTGATCTCGTAGAGGAGGGTCTCCGGATTGAGAATATACTTTCTCATACCTCGCGAATATACCTTTTTTTGCTATAAATCGCTAAAATTGTTATAATTTTGCCATTTCCGTGCCAAACAATAACGGATAGAAGATGAACACAGCGAAAGAGATCAGACAAAGGTTCCTGGATTTCTTTGAGTCCAAGGGACATACGGTGGTGCCATCGGCCCCCATGGTAATCAAGAACGACCCTACCCTCATGTTCACAAACGCGGGCATGAACCAGTTTAAGGATATCTTCCTCGGGAATTCCGCCCCGAAGACGAAAAGGGCTACCGACTCCCAGAAATGCCTCCGCGTCAGCGGAAAACACAACGACCTCGAGGCAGTGGGCCATGACGGACGTCACCACACGATGTTCGAGATGCTGGGCAACTGGAGCTTCGGTGATTACTTCAAGGAAGAGGCTATCGCCTGGGCCTGGGAGCTTCTCACCGAGGTTTACAAGATCGACAAGTCAAAGCTTTACGCCACCGTCTTCGAGGGATCCCCTGAAGACGGGACCGAGATGGATGCCGAGGCTCTCGAAGCTTGGAAGAAGCATCTTCCTGAAGACCATATAGTATATGGTAACAAACATGACAATTTCTGGGAGATGGGCGACACCGGTCCCTGCGGCCCTTGCAGTGAGATCCACATCGACCTCAGGAGCGACGAGGAGATCGCCAGGATTCCCGGAAGGGAGATGGTCAACACCGACAACGACCAGGTCATCGAGATCTGGAACCTCGTGTTCATGCAATACAACCGCAAGGCCGACGGATCCCTCGAACCCCTCCCCGCCAAGAACATCGATACAGGAATGGGCTTCGAGAGGCTCTGCATGGTGCTCCAGGGCAAGGCCAGCAATTACGACACCGATGTTTTCTCAGGGATGATCCACAAGATCGAGGAACTCTCCGGGCACAAATATCACGAGAACGACAAGACAGAGGTCGCCATGAGGGTGATCGCCGACCACATCAGGGCCATCGCCTTCTCCATCGCGGACGGGCAGCTCCCTTCCAACGTCAAGGCCGGATATGTCATAAGGAGAATCCTGCGCAGGGCAGTCCGCTACGGCTACACTTTCCTCGGTTTCGAAGAGCCGTTCCTCTGCTCGCTCGTACCCCAGCTCATCGACGACATGGGCGAGGCTTATCCCGAGCTTGCCAAGCAGCGCAAGCTGATCGAGAGTGTCATCCGGGAAGAGGAAATGTCCTTCCTGCGCACCCTGGACAGGGGCATCAGGATGATGGACGACTATATGGCCAAGAATGCCGACACCAAGTCCATCCCCGGCGTGGACGCTTTCATCCTCTACGACACCTATGGGTTCCCGATCGACCTGACGGGCCTCATCGCCGCGGAGAACGGCTACACGGTAGATATGGACGGCTTCAATGTCGAGCTGCAGAAACAGAAAGAGAGGGCCCGGAACGCCACCGCAAACGAGTTCGGCGACTGGACAGTGTACGCCGAAGGTGAGGAGGAGGCCTTCCTCGGATATGACAACCTCGAGCTCGAAGGTGTGAGGCTGATGAAGAGCCGTACCGTCAAGCAGAAGAACAAGACCATGATCCAGCTCGTCTTCGACCGCACCCCCTTCTACGCGGAAATGGGTGGCCAGGTCGGCGACACCGGAGAAGTGGTCTCGGCAAGCGGGGAGCATATCAGGATCCTCAACACAGTCAAGGAGAACAATCTTACGGTCCACATCGCCGAGCGCATCCCGGAGGACTGCGAAGGGGCTTTCACACTGAAGGTTGACGCCGCCAGAAGGCTCAAGATCGCTGCGAACCACACCGCCACCCATCTTCTCGACCACGCCTTGAGGGAAGTCCTCGGCACCCATGTCGAGCAGAAGGGCTCCTTCGTCGGTCCGGACTATTTCAGATTCGACTTCTCCCACTTCTCCAAAGTCACCGACGAGGAACTGAGAAAGGTGGAACATATGGTCAACTCAATGATCAGAAGCGACTTCCCGCTTGTGGAGAAAAGGGATGCCACCATGGATGAGGCCATGGGCATGGGAGCTATCGCTCTGTTCGGGGAGAAATATGGCGACCGTGTCAGGGTCGTGAGGTTCGGCGATTCAGTCGAGCTCTGCGGAGGTACCCATGCCTCCTCGACCGGCCGGATCGGATTCTTCAAGATCGTGTCGGAGTCCGCGATCGCGGCTGGTGTTCGCAGGATTGAGGCCCTGACGGGAGAAGCGGCCGAGAATCTTCTGGACTCCGTGGCAGACACTCTGAAGGGCATCAAGGAGATGCTGAACAACGCCCCGGACGTGACGGCGGCCGTCACCAAGATGATGTCCGAAAACACCGACGCGAGGAAGAAACTGGAGGAATACGCCAAGGAGAAGGCGGCTGCCTTCGCCAAGGTCCTCTCAGAGAACTCCGAGAGTATCAATGGTATAAATATTGCGACTTTCAACCGCGACACCGATCCCGCCATGTTCAGGGAGGCCGCGGCGAAACTTCAGAAAGAAGTCACCAATTTCGCCCTCGCAGCCGCATACGAGCACGACGGCAAGCCCCAGCTCCTGCTGATGTACTCAGCGGATCTTGTCGCCGCCGGGCATAACGCCGCGGCTGACATCAAGGAGGCCGCCAGGTTCATCCAAGGCGGAGGCGGAGGACAGCCGTTCCTCGCCACCGCCGGAGGAAGGAACACTGAAGGACTGAAGGAAGCCCTGGACAAGATGGTGGAGATTGTCACCCGATAAATGAAAAAGATAGACAAGTTCATACTGACCTCGTTCATAGGACCATTTTTCATGATCCTGCTTGTCGTCATCTTCATCCTGATGATGCAGACCCTCTGGGTCTATATTGACGAGTTGGTCGGTAAGGGCTTGGACTTCAAAATCATAGCTGAATTCCTCTTCTGGGGCAGCTGCACCATCCTTCCCCTGGCCCTGCCGCTGGCCACTTTGCTGGCCTCGATGATGACCATCGGCAACATGGGCGAGAACAACGAGCTCATAGCCCTCAAGGCCGCAGGAGTCTCGGTGTCAAGGGTCATGGCCCCGGTCATGATCGCCTCCGTATTCATCAGCATCGGCACCTACTTCGCAATAAATGAGCTTGTTCCCGTCGCCTACAATCAGATCTACACCCTCCGGGACGACATCAAAAGGACCAAGAACGAGATCAAGATCCCGGACGGTGTTTTCTACGACGGTGTCGAAGGGTATGTCCTCAGGGTCGAGAACACCAACCCCAAAGGGGTCATGAACGGGGTCATGCTCTACGACCATCACGGCAAGGGCAACACCAGGCTCACCATAGCGGATTCAGCCGAGATCAGGATGTCGAAGGACAAGTCGTACCTCACCATCAAGATGTACGACGGTACCAACTACCAGGAGACCAACGAGAAAGACGGCAGGAAAGAGACCCACCAGCTCCAGAAGATCAATTTCTCGAAGCAGGAGATGGTGGTGACCCTCGAGAACTACGCTTTCCAGAAGTCCGACAGCGCCCGTTTCGGCGACCAGGTAAGGACCCTTCCGATGTGGAAGCTCAAAGAGGAGCAAGTCCGGCTTGTGGATGAGAGGGACAGCGTGAAGGCGCTGCAGCTGATGACCACGGCGGCTTCCTACCTATTCACTTTGAGAAGCCAGCTGGACACCGCCGCATCGGGAATATCCCATAACTTCGAGGACAAGGACTACCTGAGCTTCAAAGACGACCAGTCCACCTCGCAGGCGCTTGAAAGGGCGTCCAACACGGCAAGGCAGTTCCAGTCCGCCATCGAGAGCTACGAGTTTGGCGCTTTCGACTACACCGTGAAGCTCCGCTGGACAGCACTCGAGTTCCTGAGGCGCTACGGCCAGGCGATCGCCTGTTTCATAATGTTCTTCATCGGAGCGCCTTTGGGGGCACTGATCAGGAAAGGAGGGCTTGGTGTCTCCGCTATAGTGGCTATCCTGTTCTTCGTGCTGTACTACATCGTGGACATCACTGGAGTGAAACTCGCTAGGGACGGAAGCGTCAGCGCATGGGTCGGAGCCTTCTTCTCGTCAATTTTGATGCTGGCAATAGGAATATTCCTCACATCCAAAGCCATACATGACACCGACATGTCCAATCTCGACTCCATAAAGAACTGGTGGAGGAAGCTGAAGAGCAAAGTGGCCGGATTCTTCAGGAAAACCAGGATCGTTTACATGGGAACTCCTGAGTTCGCCGTGGCTCCCTTGAAGGAGCTTCTTGACAAGAAATACAATGTCGCGGCTGTCGTGACAGTCGCCGACAAGCCGAGCGGCAGGGGCCAGAAAGTGAACGAGAGTGCCGTCAAGAGGTTCGCTGTCGAGCGGGGCATCCCGGTTCTACAGCCGGTAAAGCTCAAGGATCCCGAGTTCCTCGCCCAGCTTAAGGCATTGAAAGCCGACATGTTCATAGTGGTGGCTTTCAGGATGTTGCCTGAGGAGGTCTGGAGCATGCCTAAGCTCGGAACCTTCAACCTCCACGCCTCGCTCCTGCCCCAGTACCGCGGAGCAGCTCCTATCAACTGGGCTGTGATCAATGGGGAGAGCAGGACCGGAGCCACCACCTTCATGATAGACAAGCAGATTGACACCGGCGGGATCATCCTCCGCCAGGACATCCTGATAGGCAAGGACGACACGGCCGGGGACATCCACGACAAGCTCATGGGAATCGGTGCCGAGATGGTCGTTCAGACCGCTCAGGGGCTCATTGAGAAGAACGTGGAGACCAGGGTGCAAAGGAGCTTCATCCAAGGCTCTGAGGTCTTGAAGCCGGCCCCGAAACTCACCAGGGAGCTCTGCCATATCGACTGGAACGACTCCACCAGACAGATCCACAACCTCATCCGTGGCCTCAGCCCCTATCCCGCGGCCTTCACCGAGCTCGTCAAAGTCGACTCCGCCCCCATCCAGCTCAAGATCTACTCCGCCGAACCTGTCACTGCCACCGAACCTGTCATCCTGAGCGAAGCGAAGGATCTCACCTCCCTGCCGTCAGGGAGGGACGGTGGTTCAGACGCCTCGCTTCGCTCGGCCCCACCGCTCGCGTCGCATAGCGACGCTCCGGTCCCCCCTCTTACAGTGCCGAGGGTGGCATGGCCTTCACTCACCGTCCCTCCCATGACGGCCCCTGGAACGATCATTTCCGACGGGAAGTCGTATCTGTGGATAACGACAGTGGACGGAGCCATCTCCGTGAAGGAGGTGCAGCTGGCCGGAAAGAAGAGAATGGGCATCGAAGCGTTCCTCCTGGGCTTCAGGGAGCCGGAGACTTATTCAACAACTCCTGGCACCTCCAAATCTGAGATAGCCAAGACCAAGGTCCAGAACCAATGAGCACAGCCGTGATCATAGGAGGAGGAGATTTCCCTCGAAAGCCATATCCAAGGGAACTCATCCGCAGGGCTGATGTCATCGTCTGCTGCGACGGCAATGCCTTGAAGGCTTTTCTGCGCAACCGGGAAAGCATATTCGGAGAAAACTCCAGGGAACCGGACGCCATCGTGGGCGACATGGACTCGTTGAGCCCAGCCCTGGCCAAAAAATATTCTAAGCTCCTTGTCAGAATCAAGGAGCAGGACGACAACGACCAGACTAAGGCTTTGCGGTTCATCCTGAACAACTTCCCGGATGTGGACACGGTCCATTTCATCGCCGCCACGGGCAAACGGGAGGACCACACCGTCGGCAACCTGGGGCTGCTGATGGAATATGCCCGCTCGCTCCCCGGGCCCGCCCTCGACATGGTCTCCGACTACTCCACCGCCTTCGCCGTCACCGACAGCTGCAAGCTGTTCCTGGGCAAAGGACGCAGGATCTCCATCTTCAGCCCCGACAACAGCCTCAAGTTAACATCGAAGGGTCTTCAGTGGCAGACATCGGGCGTTGTTTTCGACAATTGGTGGCCCGCTACCCTGAACCGGACGATGGAAGACGCCGTCCAACTGACATTTTCTCATAAATCATTGGTACTCATAATCACGGATTAGGTATTTTTTGTATATATTTGTCTTTTGCGAACAAATATCTATCTTAAAAATGCTTAAGAAAATAAGAGTCCTGTTGGCGACTCTCTGCCTCGTGGCCATCACGCTGCTTTTCCTGGATTTTACCGGGACGCTGCACCATTGGCTCGGCTGGCTCGCCAAAATCCAGTTCCTGCCAGCGGTCCTGGCTCTCAACCTCGTTGTCATCATTGCCCTTCTGCTGGTGACAATCCTTTTCGGAAGGATTTACTGCTCAGTGATTTGCCCTCTTGGAGTGTTCCAAGACGGCGTGGCGAACCTCAGCAATAAAGCCAAGAAAGGCAAGTATTCATATTCCAAGGAGATGAAATGGCTCCGCTATGGGGTGTGGGTGGTTTTCGTCGTCGCATTGATCGCTGGGGTCAATGCCCTTGTCGCCCTTCTGGCGCCTTACAGCGCTTGGGGAAGGATCGTGCAGAACATTCTCGCTCCCGTCTGGCAGTGGGGCAACAACCTGCTGGCCGCCATCGCCGAGAAGCATGAGAGCTACGCCTTCTACAGCAAAGAGGTCTGGCTCAAGAGCCTTCCCACCTTCCTGGTGGCCCTCGGCACACTGGTCGCGGTGGTGATCCTGGCCTGGAAGAACGGCAGGACCTATTGCAACACTATCTGTCCCGTAGGCACGACGCTTAGTTTCTTCTCCCGCTTCGCGGCCTTCCGTCCGGTCATTGACGCGTCGAAGTGCAAAAGCTGCCATCTTTGCGAGCATAAGTGCAAGGCGGCGTGCATCGACATCGACGGTGGCAAGACGATTGACTACAGCCGCTGCGTGGACTGCTTCAACTGCATCGACAACTGCAAGTTCGGCGCCCTGAAATACCGTTTCGCCTGGGGCACGGAGCCGAATGGCACTCCGGCCAGGGCGAACCATGCCACCCTCGGCACTGTAAGAGGGGGGACCGGAGCGGAGCGGAGCGGAGCGAGCGGTGGGGCCGAGCGAAGCGAGGCGTTCGCACGGCCGGAGGTGCCATCCGGCGACTCCAATGCTCCGGCGGATAAGACGAGAAGGGCTTTCATGGTTGGAAGTGCCTTGGCATTAGGTGGTTCCGCCTTGTCTTCCGTAAAAGCAATGGCTCAGACCGAACCCGCTGACGACGAGCCGATAAAGATCGAGGGCGAGGGCGGATTCGCCGATATAGTCCCGAAGATCGCTCCTAAGCGCGCGGTCGCCATCACTCCGTTCGGATCCGAGAGCGTCAAAGCGTTCTACAGCCACTGCACCGCCTGCCAGCTTTGCGTCGCTGTCTGCCCCAACAACGTCCTGCGCCCTTCAAAGGACCTCAAGCACCTGATGCAGCCTGAGATGTCCTACGAGAGAGGCTACTGCCGCCCCGAATGCGTCAAATGCTCCGAGGTGTGCCCCGCCGGAGCGATCCTGAAGATCACCCCTGAGGAAAAGACCCAGTGGAAGGTCGGTACCGCAAGCATCGCCCCTTGGCTCTGCCTCGTGGACAACGGCACGGTCGAGGAATGCGGCAACTGCGCCCGCCACTGCCCTACCGGAGCTATCCTGATGGTCGAAAAGACAAGGGAAGACGGCAAGAAGGTCAGGATCCCCTCCGTCGATGAGAGCAAGTGCATCGGCTGCGGAGCCTGCGAGAACCTCTGCCCGTCCAGACCAATAAGCGCTATCACAGTAAGCGGTTTCGAGATCCACCACAAAGCTTGACAACACCATGAAGAATATTAACAGAAGAGAATTCCTGAAGAAGACCGGAGAGGGCGCCGCCCTTGCCGGAGCGGTGGCGGTGGCCGGAGCCTGCGCCCCCAAGAAAACCGCCGAGACTGTAGCTGCCGCTGTCACCAGCGATGGTAAGGATGTCCTGGAGACCGGCAAAATGGAGCTCAGGACCAACCCGGGCAATGGCGAC
The DNA here is from genome assembly GCA_902780935.1 of uncultured Bacteroidia bacterium. Classification (GTDB taxonomy): domain Bacteria; phylum Bacteroidota; class Bacteroidia; order Bacteroidales; family UBA932; genus Cryptobacteroides. Next base: position 40,707 of record CACZHP010000010.1, read on the forward strand.
AAGGTCTCCCTGCTCGGCTACGGCTGCATGCGCTTTACCATGAAAAAGGATTCCGACGGGAAAAGCATCGTCGACCAGGAGAATGTCAACACCTTGATTGATTATGCCTTGGCCCATGGCGTGAACTATTTCGACACGGCCCCCGTCTATCTCCAGGGCCAGAGCGAGAAGGCTGTGGGGATAGCCCTCAGCAGGCATCCCAGAGACAGCTACTACATCGCCACGAAGATGTCCAACTTCCAGAGCAACGACCGGAAAGTGGCCATGCAGCTGTACAACGACGCTTTCAAGAACCTCCAGACCGACTATATCGACTACTACCTTCTCCACTCCCTCGGACGTGGCGGCGCGGAAGGGTTCAAGGCGCGTTTCGAGGACAACGGAGTCCTTGAATTCCTCCTCAAGGAGCGTGAGAAAGGAAAGATCCGCCAGCTCGGACTGTCCTTCCATGGCGATCAGCCGTCGTTTGACGACATGATGGTCCTCCACGACAAGTACCACTGGGACTTCGTCCAGATCCAGATGAACTACTACGACTGGAAACACGCCGACGGGCGCAGGAACGTCAACGCTGAATATCTCTACAACGAGCTGGACAAGAGAGGAATTCCCATCGTGATCATGGAGCCCCTCCAGGGAGGGCGTCTCGCCAAGCCGGCTGAGAGCGTAGTGAACCGCCTGAAGGAGCGCGACCCACAGGCCTCGATCGCCTCATGGGCATTCCGCTTCGTTGGATCGTACCCAAGGGTTCTCAGCGTGCTGAGCGGCATGGTCTATATGGAGCACCTCCAGGACAACCTCCGGACCTACATGGACTTCAAGCCATTGACTGAAGAAGAGTTGACCTTCCTGGACACTGACATTTCCGACATCATGGCCAACTACCCTACTGTCGAATGCAACGACTGCAAGTACTGCATGCCATGCCCTTACGGGATTGATATTCCGGGAATATTCATGCACTACAACAACTCTGTCAACCAGGGTACGCAGCCCCGCAATAAGGAGCAGGAGGACTACCGGAAGCTCCGCAAGGCATACCTTGTGAGCTACGACCGAGCGATCCCGACCCTGCGTCAGGCGGACCACTGCGTCGGGTGCAAGCAGTGCATCCCGAAGTGCCCTCAGAGCATTCCGATCCCCCGAGAGCTTCGGAGGATCGACGCCTATGTCGAGAAGCTGAAACAGGACACCTTATAAAAGAGGCTTGTTAGAGGCCGTGCCTATCTCCTTAAAAGGAATGGGTCTGAGGCCAAAAGACTCCAGGATCTTCGGATCTAAATAGTATTCAAGACTTTCCATCACGGGATCCTCTCCTATAGAGATCCCGTGATTGTTTTTAATGAAGTTCTGCCCCTTCTCGTCATAGAACATCCTGCGGCAACCGACCATCAGGTTGTTAACGATGATATTCCTGTCCACATTGGAGTGGATATCCCCGGAAAGGTCAGGATAACGGCTCCGGTAAAGAACCCCGTTAATGTCCACATCCTCGTACAGCTTCTTGACGACCTCTGGGCGGGTCAGGGCTTCATCCCACCTCTCCTGTCCCCAAGGCGAGAAACTGACACCTATGTTGCAATTATAGAACACGTTGTTTTCCACGACATTGTCCTTTCCTCCATGGATCTGGACCCCGCCGAAATGTCCTCCCCCCACGTTTCTGAATATATTCCCGTACACCTGCTGTCCGGATATCATGTCATCGAACCGCACACCGGCTGACCCATGAAGCGAACCTCCCCGGATATTCTCCCAAAGGTTGTAGCGGACGACAAGTCCCCTTAGGCTATAATTATAGAATATGTCGATTCCTCCCTGGTCATCACTCTCCTGCACGAGATCATGGAAATAATTGTATTCCACCAGGATATCATTTCCACCCAGATTCAGGGCCGAGGATGGACACTTGCTGAAATCGCAATGGGTGACAGTCAGACCACAACCTGTGAACCAGATTGAAGGCTCGTAGGTATGCCGGAAAAGGGATATGTTCTCGACGATAGTGTTATCGACAACATATCCGGAGGGTGTAAGTGTCTTCCTGTCCCCTCCGGAGAGCCTCATCCCACTATGGCCGAGAGTACCGAAATGGCATCCCGCTATTTTCAAATCGCGGGAGGAGTCAACATGAAGGGCATCCGACCCGAACATGAAAGCCTTTACCTCTTCTATCGCGACCCCTTTGCTATCCGAGACACCCAAAGCTGATCTCCGTCCTCCGACAAAGGTCAATCCCTTTATCTTGACATTCTCACAATCAGATACTTCCATCAAGAACTCTGCCCCAAGGACCGATAACGTCACCTCGTCACCAGAAGTATATCCCCGAGGCGGATACCAATAAAGCATGCCCTCCGAACGGTCTATGTAATACTCCCCTGGAGAATCGAGGCCACGGAGAATATTCACTCCGCGGAACTTGAATCCATCCTTGTAGCCGTAATTATGCCATGGCGCCTCCAGAGTTATCGTCTTGGTCCGGGGATCTATTGAAGATATCTTCTGATAATCATCCCTCCAGTCCCAGCGGAAGTAAGCATATATCCAGGCATCCTTCTCATCCGCCCAAGAATCGATGAGCTCCTCCTTGTAAGCGAATATCCCTTCTTTTCTTGTCACATCATCCACCACCGTAGGGCCTTCCGCCGCCCCGGAAATCAGGAACCCTTCGTCCGGATAAGAAGCGATCCTCTGCCTTTCCCCCTTCCAATAAAGGTCAGTCAGACTGGCCTTCTCGCAGGCGGCACCAAGATTCTTAATACCCAGACCCGTAAGACTCACCTGCAGGACTTTCCCTCTTGCCTCAGGAGACAGGCGATTGAGAACACGCTTGTCCTTCAGTGTCTTAAGCCCTTTAATCATCCGGTCGCCCCGAATAAGAGGCTCAGCGCCCGGAGCTGCCTCAATGGAAATATTCCTGTCCTTGATCCCGCTCAGGACAAGGGCTTTCGAGGGAGAATAATCCCCGTCCATGACGATGAGCTTGACATCCCCTTCAGATTTCTGAATCTGGCTGAAAGCGTATTCCAGGGTCTTCCAAGGCCTCGAGGCTGTCCCGGGAGCCTTATCGCTTCCGGATGGGGAGACATAATAATCAATGGGATTGGCGCTTAGGACAAAAGAAGAAAGGAATGAGAATAATACAAAGAGGAAGGATGAACGACAACTCATATAGCACAAATCATTTTTTATGAATTATACCACAAGATACGATTTTTTTCTTATATTTGCAGTCCCAACCACGGGAAGCAGTTTTGGAGAGATGCTCGAGTGGCTGAAGAGGCACGCCTGGAAAGCGTGTGTACCCCAAAAGGGTATCGCGAGTTCGAATCTCGCTCTCTCCGCAAAAAAAGCCTCGCAGATAGTTCTGCGAGGCTTTTTTTGTCATTATGACCGTCTTCACCCTATTCAAAAACGTCCATCGGGACTCCCCTCCAGCTGTTGGGGGTCTTGAGGTGGAAGACCTTTGCCACAGTGGCGGCCATATCGTACTGGATCATCGGCTCGGTGATCTCATGGTTCTTCTTGATCCCCTTGCCCCAGACCACGAACGGAGTCTCGATCTCGCCAGTAGAGTCACCGCCATGGCCGGTGCCCTCATGACCGTGGTCGGAAGTGATCATGAATATCGTGTCGTCGTATATTCCGGCCTCCTTCACGCCCTCGACAATCCTGCGGATGCGGTCGTCAACCTTCGGAAGCTCAGCCATATACTCAGGGGAACCCTTTCCATAGGAGTGACCCATGTGGTCAAGAGCGTCGATGTGGATGAAGCAGATGACGGGCTTCTTATCCTTGATGTACTTCACGCTCTCCTCAACGATAGCGTCGGGATGCTCTGAAGGACCATTGATCTTCTTCTTGTAGCTGACGCACATGGTGTCGGCGTAGTTCTGGAAGTCTCCCCACTCGCACACGACACCGGTCTCGGCATCAGGCCTTTCCAACCGCATCAGATGGAAGAAAGTAGGCTGCGCCTTATGCTCTGTCTGGACAAGCGGCTTGAAAGTAGGTTTTTTCTCGTTGCCGGTGATACCGGAGACCTCAACCGGGGTTCCGTTCATCATGGCCGCCCAGTTCGGACCGCTGATTGAAGGACGTACGGTACGCTTATAGAGAGTCCATGAACCTTCTTTCATCTTCTCCTTGATAAATGGCGTGTCACCATCCTCAAAACTCCAGGTTCCCCATCCGTCAAGTCCGATGATAATCACATGATCGGCGATGTCCTTCGTGCTCTCACTTCCCTTAGGAGACTGGCACGCGCCCGCCATCAGGAGAGCGGCCGCCAGTAAAACAAATCCTTTCTTCATGATAATATCTTGATACTAAATTACTTCTTAACCACCACAGTCCTATAGGCACCGTCCTTGTAAAGGTTGAGCATCGCCCTTAAGGAAGCGTATTCCTTCACCGGAATGATGGTCTTCACGATCTTCGCCTCACGGGTATAGACCGCTGTGCCGCCATCGACGGTCAGCTTGACCTTGACGGAACCGGCCGGACTCGAGAGGGTCTTCTCGAAGGGCACTGAGACAATAGTCCCACCCTCGGGAGCGGAGATCCTGTAAGTTACGCTCTCGTCCAGCTTAAAGGGAAGTTCAAAGGGATATGACCTTGCGGAATTGAGGTTCCTCAAGCCGACCGCATCGAGGCCTTCCCTTGCCGAAGGAATCTTAAAGACAAGATAATCACCGGCTTCCGTAGCCTGTTTAGGATCAAGGGCCAAAGTCTCATCTATCCTTACCTGGGAGACAGCCTCCGGCACTTCGACAGTCCCGGAAGGGGAAAGCGCCTGGAAACGTCCCTTCAGTTCACTGACAGGACGGGAGAACCCGCCGGCCGCCGAGTAATACTTGTCGGCCGCCTTGATCCACATGGCTCCGGAAATCGTCTGAAGGCAAGGCGGGCATGTGGGCTCGAACATGGCCACAGGCTCGGCTTTGACACCGACAGCGTCAGCCAGGCTGAGCATGAGAGCGGCCTTCTCCTCGAAGGTGCCATAAGCGGAGGCGACCACCTCGGATGGCTTCCTGACTTTTCCGGCCTGACGCAAAGGCAGGGCGCAAAAGCCGAGATCCCGGGCGATCCAGGAGGAGATGGCGTCCATCTTTTCAGTGTCACTTTTCTTGCCCTCGCAGATCTTGGCGGCCAGTGCGGACATGTCCTCCTTGGGAAGATTAAACACAGCCGATGCTCCCTTGCCGGGATCCACTGAAGCGTAAATATATGGAGCGTCGTCGACAGGAGCGAATGACTCAAACAGCCTGGCCGGGATCCCGGAGGCCTTGAAGGTATATTCACGGCCGTCGGCGGACTTGGTCATCTTAGCCCCAAGATTCTGGCTGACAACAAGTTCCTTTCCGGCAGGCACCTCAACCACAAGGGTGTAATCCCTGATGGGAGAAGCCTCGTTGAACCTGCGGAATATATCCCCGGAGCCAGGGAAACCCGGCTTTGTCGTGATAGTGTAGTCCAAGGATATAATGGCTCCGGGCTCAAGACCAGTATGGGTCACGACCATCTCCTTGAGATGATTGTAGGCCGGAGCGTCGGCAGCGGCGCTCGGAAGCACCTCGTTCAGGGCATTCGGAGGAAGCGGAATCACAGTCTCGTCAGCCTGCACGGTATGGCAGCCGTCGATCGAAAGGGTCTGGAACTCGGGATTATAGACGATGAAGGTCTCGCCGTAGAGATTGTGGATGGAATAGAAAGTATTGACCTTCAGTTCTTTGTGATATTTATACACCACAGACCCATCGTCTCCGATGGTATATTTTTCCCTAAGGGAGATAAACTCCCCTTCCGTCTTCTGGGCGAAAAGCCCGGTCGCTATCATTAACCCTGAAAGCAGGGTGAAAACAGTCTTTCTCATGGCTTTTCCCTATTTTAAGACAATCGTATTCTCCTCAATTGATTTCCACGCCTCGACAGCTTTCTTGAAGCCGGGATAGTCCTCGGCCTCATAGACACGTTTCTTCAGGGCGATTGAAGTGTTGATGTTGACTGTCGAACCAGTCTGGGTGATCTTCCCGGTGAAGTCGGCCGCCTCCCCGGAGACATTCTCCCCAGCGGTGGCCGATAGCCTCATTCCCTTCGGAACAGTCACATTCTCATTGGCTTCCACGAGTCTGGAGCAAGAGTCCTTGAAGCCGAACTCCCTTTCAGGAAGGTTCGTGTTCACCCTGAGGAAAGTCTTCGCCCTGTTGTAAAGACGACCGGAGACCGGCATATAGAGCAGAGCCCCGTCAGAAGTCTTGACCGCATAGGAAGGAATCGAGAACTTCGCTGTGATCTTTATGGGAGCGTCGAGATAGTAGTCGGGATTCTTCCCGTAGTTGACGCTTATCATCTTCGCTTCAGGATCGATCGAGAGTATCTCGTTCTCCATGGCCTTCTGCCAGTTGGCCACATAGCTCTTGGTGAAGGGACTCCGCACGGAGGCGTCTGACTGGCCCTCGGCGGTGACGGTATATTCCCCGACAAGGTTGCCGTCTTTATCGAGCGTGGTCTTCACATTGAGTTTCAAGTAGTGGTTCTCGGGGGCGGAGACCGGTGTCAGCATAAGCGGAGAGCCCTCCGGCAGGCCCGGAAGGTAGTTCTGCTGCTGCTCGGCGCTGGACCAGTTCTCACGGGTGAAAGGCACCCAGGTCGGATCGAGCGGGGTATAGACTCCGTTCGAGAGTTTAACGACGACCACACAATGGTTGAAATGGTCCGCCGGGATGCTCTCGATCCTCGAACCGGCCATGGTCATAGCCGGATGAGCCTCGAACCCGGCCACCCGGAGCATGGTGATAAGCATGGATGCCTTGTCCTTGCACACCCCGCAGCGGTCCGTGAAATTCATCTTGGCGTTGTGGAGGGTATATCCCTCACCCTCGCCCATGGATATTCCCGAATAACGCATGTAATCGGCCACCCAGTGGGTCAGAAGCCAGATTTTCCTCTGCTCATCAGTGACACCCTTCAGGATCTCGGCCACTTTTTTCTCCACTTCGGGAGTCGGCTCAAAGCTGCCGTAATCCTCATTGACTCCACTGAACCAGACTGACTTGTCCTCCCACTTGGGAGTCGAGGAGAGCATGAGCTTGGGAGCCACATCAAAGAGATCCACCATATTGGGCTCTCTGCGGAACGGCCTCGCGTCAGAGACGGAGAAACTCATGAACTTACGGTCTCCGTCAACCCTTACCGAAGAATGACACTCTCCCTGATAGAACTCGTACTGCACCTCCTTGTCCCTGGGGACATCGATGGTGTAGATCTTCGAGACGGTGGGATAGGTCACCCAGAAAGGTACGATGTCGTAGAAGTTGCCCTTCATCGGAGGGATGAAGCGGTCTTCCTCGTCAAAACTCCCGGATGCGAGCAGGGCATATGTGAAGCCCTTCTTGCCTATCCGGTAATCGATGATGTCTCCCGGCTCCAGGGCACCCACCTCGATCATAATCTGCCTGGCGCCCCAGTAGATAGCCCTCGCCGGAGCGGCGTAGTCGCAGACCGTTGAAAGATCGATGTTCTTGACGGAACCGTCCGCCTTGTAAACCTTCACATCCTCGAATACGGCCTGGGCTGTCAGAGGATCATAGTCATATTTCAGGACCCTGTGCCTCAGGGCACCTTCCGTGGTCTGGACCTTGATGACCTGATGGATGTCAAAAGAGCCGGAGCCGGAGTCCTTGAAACGCACGCCTGTGCTGTCCAGCAGCACCACCGCAGCTGCGGAAGCCAGGTCAGGCTGCCGGGAAAGCCGTTTCTCCAAAGGCCTCCACGACTGCGAAAACCCCGGAAACGCGATCCCCGCCATCAATAAGGATAAAAGGAACTTTTTCATTTCTGATATATTATTTCGAACGGGAGTCCATCTATTGGGGAACCACTGCCACCCTCGGCACGTTAAGAGGGAGGGGCCCTTTGGGAGGGGCCGCGAAGCGGCGGTTCAACAATAGATGGACTCCCGTTCGAGAATTTTAAAAGTCGAGTTTGTAGCCCGGACGATAGTCGTAATGCATCAGCTTAGTGGCCTCCGGGTCATGCATGAACTTCTGCACAATCGGGTTCCAGACGACTGGCCTGCCGAGTTCCATAGCGATATTGCCAAGGTTGCAGACCGTGCAGGAGGAATGTCCAACCTCAACGGGAACGTTAGGATCGATCCTGGACTTGACAGCCTCGATGAACGCCCTGTGGTGGCCGACCTTGGTCTCGTAAGGAACAGAATCGTCTCCGGCGGCGGCCTTCATCTCAAGCTTCTTGTCGGAAGCCTCGTACTTGCCGCGGGAAACCTTGATCCAACCATCCTCTCCGTAGATCTGGACGCCGGGAGTCGTCCCGTCGAAAGGCTCCTCGGACACGATGATGCCGTTGTCATATTTGTAGGTCAGGTGCTCGTAGAAGCTGTAGCCGGCGGGAATGACCTCGACAGGACCGCTGCCATCCTTGCCGATGGCCCACTGGGCGATGTCGAACATGTGCGCGCCCCAGTCTGTCATCAGGCCGCCGCCCATGGGCTTGTACCAACGCCAGGCTCCCCAGAGCTGCTCGTCATGCTCATCATTGACGATAGGATCGAGATCGGAGTGGTAATACACGGAGGTAGGGAGTGGTCCGAGCCACTTGTCCCAGTTCAGGCCTGCGGGAACCTCCATCCTCGGAAGCGGGCAGGGAACTGGAGCGGCGGAGTTCGGGTTGGCGCTGTTGCGGCCGACATAGACCTTGATCTTGTGGATCTGTCCGAGATCTCCCTCGCGTGCGTGGGTCGCGGCGGTGATGAACTCATCGCTGGAGCGCTGCTGGCTGCCGACCTGAAGGATCCTGTTATATTTGCGTACGGCCTTGACAAGCTGCTGGCCCTCGTAGATTGTCAGGGTCATCGGCTTCTCAAGATACACATCCTTTCCAGCCTTGCAGGCGGCGATGGCGATGATGGCGTGCTGATGGTCAGGAACAGCGATCACAACAGCGTCGATGTCGGGACGGGCCAGAAGATCCTGGTAGTCCTCATACATATCGACCTTGACCTTCTTCTCCCCTTTCTCCTGGTAATATTTTGTGACCCTCTTGACGAAACGGTCTCTCTTGATGTCATACACATCGCAGCCGGCGACGACTCTCACATCATCCATCTTCATGAATCCCTGCAGCAAGTACATTGCCTGCTGGCCGAGGCCGATGAAGCCCATGTTGATTTTACCGTTGGCTGATTTTTTCGCCGAGGCCTTGGATGCGGCCGAAGCGCTGACAATACCGGCAGGCATCATGATGCCCGCGGCTCCGATAGCGGAAGCTTTCAAGAAATCTCTACGTACCATGTTTCAGTGTTTAATCATTGATATCGTAAATATAAGAATAATTCGCGAAATAATCATCAATCGCCAGAGTCTTTGGCACGGAAATGGTATAATCTTAAAACGACATAATTTTTTACCCATAAACCAAAAACTGACTCAATAGTTATTTCATAAGTATTGGACAAATATAACGGAAACCTGTCGGGAGACACGTTTCCGTTATATTTATTTGTTGATTCAACCAAAATACATACTTTTGTAAAGGGCCTAATCATCGGTTCCTTTAGCTTTATGCGCTTAAAGAGATCCATATACTTTTTCTTGATTCTACTTTTTGCGATCCCTGGTTGCAAACACACCAATATACCTGATATTCCAGCGGTCGAGGAAGAACCAGTTGTTGTGTTCTCCGACGAGGCCGGCGCATATTCCGAAAGTCCGAAGGTGATCACGCTTTCCGCCCCCAGTGGCCACCGCATATATTACACGAAAGACGGCTCCATCCCAACCACAAAGTCCACGCTCTACTCCAGACCGATCATGCTCACCGAGGAAGGCAACAGGTGGGTCGACAAGTCAGCGGTGGAGAAGATGTCCATAAAGATCGACGGCCGGCTTATCAATCCCATTTCCGTTTCCTCCGACCTTCCCTCGGCCAACGTCATCCGGGCGATGGCGGTCGCTCCCGACGGGACGCAGAGCAAGGTCGTGACAAAGACATACTTCATCGGAGCGGACCTGAGGAAGGATTACGACAACGTCATGGTCGTCTCGATAGCCACTGATCCTGAAAACCTTCTGGACTACAAGAAAGGAATTCTCGCCACAGGAAAGATCTTTGACGAATGGAGTAACACCGCCGAGGCTGCCTCGGTCCTTGCGAACAACGAGTGGTGGAAGGTTGTAGCGAACTACACCCAGAAAGGGAAGGCTTGGGAACGTCCGATATCCATCGAGTTTTTCGACAACTCCAATTCTCTCTCCCACCAGCAAGATGCCGGCCTGCGCCTAAAAGGCAGGGCCTCCAGGATGTTTGGGCAGAAATCCTTCAATATCTATTTCAGAGAGTCGTACGGAGAGAAAGGACTCTCCTACCCCGTATTCCCGGGCTTTCCTGTCAAAGCTTTCTCGCTTCGAAATGGCGGCAACGACACTAAATATCTGAAATTCAAGGACTCCTGGATCCAGTCCAGGCTCACTGACAAGGCTTTTTCCACCCAGCTCAGCAGGATCGCGGTCGTTTTCATCAACGGGGAGTACTGGGGTCACTACAGCCTTGAGGAGAGGTACGACGACTGCTACGTCGAGAACCACTACGGGGTGAAAGACCCCCTGATCATCAAAGAAGGGGAAGTCGAGGAAGGTAAGGACTCTGACATCCAGTTATATAAGGATCTACTCTTGTTCGCGGACAAAGACCTGTCCGACGAAAGCGAGTGGCAAGCTTTCAAGCAGGTCATGGACATCCGGAGTATGGCGGACTACTACGCCGCTGAGATCTACATCGGCAACAGAGACTGGATGCAAGATGTGAACACCGAACTCTGGCGTAGCTTAAGCGTCGATCCATCAAATCCTTATGCGGACGGACGCTGGCGATTTATTTTGTTCGACACCGAATACTCATCCGCATTATATGAGCAATATGAGACCTCGGCTTCCTACGACTCCTTCGCCAAAGCGATGAATGACCATCCTCTGTTCGCGTCAGCGGTCAGGAACCCGGAGTTCCAGGCTCTTTTCAAAGAATCCATCCTAGACATCGCGAACCGTTGTTTTGAGCCCGGAGATGTGGAGAAAGACCTGAGGGCATGGGAGGGAAAATGGCGGCCGTATATGCCAAACTACTACAAACGGTTCGGAGACACCTCCTGGGCATGGAGCAGATATATGAACCTTACCATCAGTTTCTTCAAGGACAGAGCCGCCCACATCCTTCCGGCAGTCGAAAAAGGTCTTTCGGAAGCTATTCAGGATAAAGAAGATACGGACGGCGGAGCTTCTTAAAGGCCTCGACATCATCCTTCCACCTGGCCTTGATCTCTTCAGCGGACGCACCCTCCAGGATCATATTCCGGACATAGTCTGTACCGGCGAGGAGGTCGAAAAACCGGTTATTCCCGAAAAAACCCTCTCTCATATTCAAGTCCCTGAAAGCCCGGATCACATAATCGAGATTCACCCCCTCATTCCAGATATCCTCCAAGGGTTTCTCCCGAAGATCCTCCCCATGGCAAAGCTGGTCCTTGCAAGGCGGGTTCTTCGCACCAGGGACGCTCCGTGGGGTGAAAGTGAAAGGCAAGGTCATGTCCGGATGGCCGAACATCTCGAAAGGAGCCTCTGTCCCCCGACCCAGCGAGACGACAGTCCCCTCGAAGAAACAGGTGGAGGAATATAGGTACACCGCCCTCATCGACTTCAGGTTCGGAGACGGCGGCATGATCAGGTCCGTCTTGGTCCCATGGGAATATCCAAGGCACGGAACAACCTGAAGATCACACTTTAAGCCTCCCTCAAGCCAGCCTTCTCCGTTGATCATGAGGGCAAGTTCCCCGAGCGTCATCCCATGGACGGTCGGGATGGGCAGGGCGCCCACTCCGGATTTGAAGCCAGGCTCCAGGACGGGTCCGTCCACATAGAAACCGTTGGGATTCGGGCGGTCAAGGACTATGACTTCCTTTCCATGGGCCGCGCATGCTTCCATCAAGTGGAGCATCGTGATGTAATATGTGTAATATCTGAGCCCGACATCCTGGATGTCAACCAGAAGCACATCAAACCTATCCGCATTGGCCTGTGGAGCTTCCTTTCCCCCCTGTCCGAAAAGGGAGACTATCTCCACCCCCGTCTCAGGATCCCTTCCGCTCTCGACACTCTCACCAGCGTCAGCGTCTCCCCGGAACCCATGCTCGGGAGAAAATATGAGTTTCACCTCGACTCCCTTTTCAATCAGCACATCCACCAGGTGTGGGCCGAAACCTTCTTCAGTCACCTTGTTCCCGACAATCCCCGACTGATTGCTGAAAACGGCCACCCTTTTGTCCCGCAGTCCGGGGACATATTCCTCAAACCGCTCGTCCCCGAGGGTCACCTCGATCCCGGCCCCGTCTAACTGGCTTCCGCTTGGCTTTTTACCCGGCTGCCCGCAAGACAGCAGGCAAGACAGCAATCCCGCCCCCAATGCCACAGCCCTGAATATTCCGCTCATATTCCGCATAATCATACTTTATCCCGATAAATATAAACATTCCTTATGAGAAGGTGGCCCCAAACCCGCATTTTATCGTTAAAAAGGGAGTTCAATAACGCCTGATAAGGCTACTGCATGGAGCCGCCGACGATGTCGAGGATCTCGGAGGTGATCTTCTGCTGGCGGCTCTTGTTGTACTCGAGGGTTAGCGATTCGAGGAGTTCGTTGCCGTTGTCGGTGGCGGTCTGCATGGCGACGGTGCGGGCGGCGTGCTCGGCGGCGTTGCTGTCCAGGAGAGTTGTGTATATCTTCAGCCGCTGGACCTTGGGAAGGAGCTCCTCGAGCAGTTCCTCGGGAGATGGTTCGATGATTATGTCGTCCGCCGGCTGCGATGCCGCTGTCCCAAGGCCGTTCTCAGTCGCGGCGAGGTGAGAATGGGCTGGGGCAGGGGCAGGGGGCGTGCCATACGGAACATCAGCAGCAGCCATCGGGAGATATGTCTCCCGGACGGTGGGCTGGGAGGCGGTGGACTTGAAATGGTTATAGACGAGCTCCACCTTTGAGAAACTGCCGGAAGCAAATCCGTCGATCAGCTCTTGAGCCAAGGCTGAAGCCGCCTCATAACCAGGAGATTCCGCCATCTTTGAATAATCAGCGGGAGACGGGAAGCCCGCTTTCCGCATGGCCTCAGCCATCTTGCGACCTATTGAATATACGACTATATCCCCATCCCGCAATCCGGCGGCACGATATTCATCAATCACACTGAGAGCCTTGCGGATCGCATTGGCGTTGAAGGCTCCGCAGAGGGAGGAGTTCGAAGAGAAAGCGACGATGGCGATGCGGCCGGAATCAGCCGGTGCCGCCGCTGGACCAAGGCCGTACTCAGCCGCAGCGAAGCGAGAATGGACGCGGCCTGGGCTAGACGGCGTACCGGCGTCAAGACCAGCCACCATCAGCCTGCCCAAGATACTCTGCAGCTGACGCTCGTAAGGGAGCATGTTGGTAATCGACTGCTGCGCCTTACGCAGCTTCGCCGACGCCACGAGCTTCATCGCTGAAGTGATCTTCAGCGTACCACTCACAGAAGTGATCCTGCCCTTTATTTCTTTTAATGACGCCATCGGCTTTTAGAAATATAGATTCTTCGCTTCGCTCGGAATGACAATGACCTGCCAACCAATCAACCAACTAAAGAGGCAACCACCGCTGCGGCAGTTTCTTCAATCACAGAAGTAATTGACTCATCGATCTTTCCAGCGCCCAAGGCATCGAGAGCCTCCTTATGTCCAGCTCTCATCCGATCCAGGAAAAGACCCTGGAACTCAGGAACCTGATCCACTTTCAAGTCACCCATCAAAGCGTGAGTGCCGCAGTACAGAATGGCGACCTGCTCCCCTACCGGCATCGGTGAATACTGCGCCTGTATCAGAAGCTTGTTATTCTTACGCCCCTTATCCAAGGCCATAGCGGTCACCTTATCCACGTCAGAAGAGAACTTCGAGAAAGACTCCAGTTCCCCGTACTGAGCTTGGTCGATCTTGAGCGTTCCCGCCACCTTCTTCATCGACTTCACCTGCGCGGATCCTCCAACCCTGGACACTGAGATGCCGACGTTGATCGCAGGCCTCTGTCCCTGGTTGAAAAGACCTGATTCGAGATATATCTGTCCGTCTGTGATGGAGATCACATTAGTGGGAATATACGCCGACACATCGCCCGCCTGGGTCTCGATGATCGGCAAGGCGGTTAGTGATCCGCCGGCCTTGACCTTGCCACGCAAAGACTCCGGAAGGTCATTCATCTGCTCGGCAACCTCCTGCTGGTCAATGATTTTAGCGGCTCGCTCAAGGAGTCTCGAATGGAGATAGAACACGTCACCCGGATACGCCTCTCGTCCGGAAGGCCTTCGCAGAATCAGCGAAACCTCCCTGTAGGCCACGGCCTGTTTCGAAAGGTCATCATACACGACGAGGGCAGCCCTGCCGGTGTCCCGGAAATATTCCCCAATGGCGGCGCCGGCGAACGGGGCGAAATACTGCAGCGCGGCGGGATCGGCCGCCGTCGCGGCTACCACGATCGTGTAGTCCATGGCACCGTGCGCCCTCAAGGTCTCCACGATATTGGCGACCGTCGAACCCTTCTGACCCACAGCCACATAGATGCAATAAACAGGTTTCCCCTCCTGATAGCAGGAACGCTGGTTGATGATCGTGTCGATGGCCAGGGCGGTCTTGCCGGTCTGGCGGTCTCCGATGATCAGCTCCCTCTGGCCACGGCCGATAGGAATCATCGCGTCAATGGCCTTTAGCCCAGTCTGGAGAGGCTCGGTGACTGGTTGGCGATATATGACCCCGGGAGCCTTACGCTCAAGCGGCATCTCGGTCAATTCTCCCTCGATATTGCCGAGACCGTCAAGAGGCACGCCAAGGGGATCCACGACTCTGCCAAGCATCGATTCCCCGACATTTATCGAGGCGATACGTCCGGTGCGGCGAACTGTCATCCCCTCTTTGACCTCATCGGTCGGTCCGAGGAGTACCGCTCCCACGTTATCCTGCTCCAGATTCATCACCACTCCCATCACACCACTCTCAAACTCAAGTAGTTCCCCCGCTTCGGCATTGGTGAGGCCATACATCCTGGCCACACCGTCGCTGACCTGGAGCACTTTGCCGATCTCCTCGAAATGGAGGGAGGTGTCAATGTCCTTGAGTTGCTGAAGCAGCACCTGCGAAATCTCGCTCGGTCTGATATTGTTGTTTTGAGCCATATAAATGAATATAACTACACGATTCTACGGTTCCTCTCTATGAATTGCGTCCGAATCCGCTCCAATTGGCGGGACACTGACGCATCGAGAAGTTTGTCCTCCACCTCGAGGACGAAGCCACCGATCAAGGTCTCATCAACCTCGGTGACCAAAAGCAATTGTTTCCCTGTCCGGGCCTCTATCAACGACTTGAGTTTATCCTCGAGTGCGAGAGCCGAGGCATCAGGCTCCGACGGAAGGACGAGCCGTCCCCGGACAATCCCCCTGGACTCGTAATACTGGTCCTCGAAACTCTTGAGAATCAAGGCGATGTCCCCTATCCGTCCGTTCCTGACAAGAAGATCAAAAAAACGCTTTAGCTCCGGCGTAGCGGCCGGGGTAAGGCGATACTCAGCCGCAGCGGAGCGAGGATGGACTTCGCCGTCCCCGGACCGCTCGCCGTAAACAGCAGCTTCCAAGAGCGAAATCTTCTTTCCTGCGGTCACGACGGGATCAGCCAACAGGCGGTGAAGATCCGGGACAGACTTAAGGGCAGATAGAATTGCCTGAGCCTGCGAGACCACCACCTCGCCGGAGCCGGTCTCCTCGACCAGCTTCAGCAAAGCCTTGGCGTAACGCGAAGCGATGATCCCCGTGTTCATTGTCAGCTATTCAATTCTTCCGAAGACGAAATCTCATCCACAAGACGGCCAAGCAGCTCGTCCCGACCGGGGTCGGAGTCCAGATCCTTCCTCAGGACCTTCTCGGCCACCGCGACAGAAAGCATGGCGACCTCAGTGCGGACATCCCGAAGGGCACTCTCTTTCTCAGCGGCGATCCGGGTCATGGCCTGCTCGGTAATCTTCGCGGCCTCATCCCTGGCCTGGACTTTTGCCTGCTCGATGATGGCATCCCTTGAGGCGGCAGCCTCCTTGAGGATGGCGGCCTGTTCCTTCCGGGCCTTCTCAATCAGGGCCTCCTGCTCGGAAGAAAGGTTGCGGAGCCTTTCCTCCGCCTCACGGGCCTTAGCGATGCTCTCGTTAATCCTGTCTGCCCTCTTTTGCACTGAGTCCGTGATCATAGGGAATCCCCACTTGGCGAGCACGAAGAAGACGATGCCAAAAATCAGCGTCATCCACACGAGCAACCCGAAGTCGGGAGTGATCAGAGACATAGCTACTTAGCGATAAGACAGACGACGATTGCGAAAAGACAAGCTCCTTCGATAAGGGCGCTTACGATGATGGCGGTCATCCTGTAATGTCCGGCCTGCTCGGGCTGACGGGCGCCTGCCTCAAGGGAAGCCTTACCAATCTTGCCGATACCAAAGCCTGCGGCAAAGGCGGCAATAGCTGCGCCAATGGCTTTTCCGAGAACGCCTAGGGATACCCCGGCTTGAAGTAAGAACATCAATGGTGTCATAATTCTATAATATTAATAATTAATCAGTTTCTGCTTTTGGCCTCGACAATCCAATAAAGACCGCCGAGAGCATTGTAAACACATAGGCCTGGATGAACGCAACCAGCAACTCCAGGCAATCCATAAAAACCCCGAGGACGACGGCGACTACCGTCAGGCCGCCATTCACGGCAGCACCCATCTTCGCGGTAAGGAAGATGACGGCAATCACTCCGAGGATCATGAAATGCCCAGCCAGGATATTTGCGAAAAGCCTGACCATCAGGCTGAAAGGCTTCGTGAACATCCCGATGATCTCGATCACCGGCATCAGCGGAATCGGAACTTTCAGCCAGGTCGGCACGTCCGGCCAGAGAATGTCTTTCCAGTAGTGTTTGTTGCCTAATATATTTACCGTAAAGAAGGTGAACAAAGCGAGGACCAGGGTCACGGCTATGTTGCCGGTGATGTTGGCCCCACCAGGGAAGAAGGGCACGATGCCCATCAGATTGTTTATGAATATGAAGAAAAACGCTGTCAGGAGATATGGGGAATACCTCTTGTAATCCTCTCCTACACAATCCTTGATTATGTCGTCCTCAACCATGGTGACCATCATCTCCATAATTCCTGTGCCGCCAGCGGGAGCCTCCTCCGCAGCGTCGTGCTTGCGGTACCAACGGGCGGTGAGAAGGATTATGAGGACAAGGATGGCGCTGTTGATCATCAGCCCCAGGACGTTTTTCGTGATGGAGAAGTCCCAGGGACGGATCTGCGCCCCGTCTGATCCTTTCTCAACTATCTTATTGGCGTACTTTCCGGAAGTGGCTATGCTAAAACCCTTATATTCACCTTCTTCCAAATGATGAGAAGAGAATATGTGGGCGCCCCCTCCGGCCTTGCTTATGACGATCACCGGCAGCGGAATGCTGACCGGCTTGCCATTTATCGTCGTGATATGCCACTCGTACGAATCCCTCACATGACCGTACAGGTACTCATCCATGTCCAGATCCACCTCCGTTGAAGGCGAAGCCATAAGCAAAGAGAATATGACAAGAAGAAGTCTCATAGTTCGACGCAGGCTATAATCTGATTATCATGCACTTCTACGAAACCGGACTTAATGTGGACACTCCCGTCCTGACCGAACACAATCACCCCCTCCACCAGCGACGAAATAATCGGCGCATGATCCTTCAGAACCACGAACCTCCCCTTCGCGCCAGGGAACTCCACTCGGTCGATCTCCTGATCAACCAGCGTCCCCTCGGGAGTAATGATATTCAATCTCATTGTCATTTCGCCGCCTCCAGGATCGCCTCTCCCTTCTTAATCGCCTCCTCAAGCGTCCCAACATTCAGGAAAGCCTGCTCCGGCAGATAATCAACCTCCCCGTCCAGGATCCTGCGGAACCCGTCGATCGTGTCAGCGATGTCCACCATCACGCCTGGCACTCCGGTAAACTGCTCTGCCACAGAGAAAGGCTGAGACAGGAACCTCTGCACACGGCGAGCCCTGTTGACCGTCAGCTTGTCCTCATCGCTCAACTCATCCATTCCGAGGATGGCGATGATGTCCTGCAGCTCCTTGTTGCGCTGGAGAATCTGCTTGACCCTCTGGGCGGTATCGTAATGATCCTTCCCGACGATGTTCGGGTCAAGGATGCGGGAAGTGGACTCAAGGGGATCCACGGCGGGATATATTCCAAGCTCTGTGATCTTACGGCTCAGGACCGTTGTGGCGTCAAGATGGGAGAACGTCGTCGCTGGAGCGGGGTCTGTGAGGTCGTCCGCAGGGACATAAACAGCTTGCACAGAAGTAATTGACCCATTCTTGGTCGAAGTGATTCTCTCCTGCATTTGTCCCATCTCGGTGGCCAGTGTAGGCTGATAACCCACCGCCGACGGCATACGCCCGAGAAGGGCGGACACCTCCGATCCGGCCTGGGTGAACCTGAATATATTATCTATGAAGAACAGAATGTCCCTCGGACCCTCGCCGGAGTCAGAATCCCGGAACGACTCTGCGAGCGTCAGGCCAGAGAGAGCTACGCTCTGGCGGGCTCCCGGCGGCTCGTTCATCTGGCCGAAAACCATCGCGACCTGCGACTTCTCAAGCTCAGCCCTATCCACCTTCGAGAGATCCCAATGGCCTTCTTCCATCGACTTGAGGAACTCCTCGCCGTATTTGATGACTCCGGATTCGATCATCTCGCGGAGCAGGTCGTTACCTTCCCTGGTACGCTCCCCGACTCCGGCGAAAATTGAGAACCCATTGTGTTTCTTGGCGATATTGTTGATCAGCTCCTTGATGAGGACGGTCTTCCCGACTCCGGCGCCTCCAAAAAGGCCGATCTTGCCGCCCTTCAGATAGGGTTCCAGCAAGTCAATGACCTTAATGCCGGTGTAAAGGACTTCCTGCGAAGTGGCAAGATCCTCGAATTTAGGAGGCTCCCTGTGGATAGGAAGCGAATTCGCCTTTGAGAGATCGCCAAGACCGTCTATAGAGTCTCCGACGACGTTCATGACACGTCCCCTGATCTGAGCACCGACCGGCATCGAGATGGGAGCATCCGTGGCGAGCGCCTTCATCCCACGGGTCAAACCGTCGGTGGAGTCCATGGCGACACAGCGAACTGTCTCTTCACCAATGTGTTGCTGAACCTCAATCACAAGCGGACGACTTCCCTCGCCTCTTTCTACGATCAGAGCGTCATGAATCCGGGGAAGCTCATTCCCATCTTCTCCTGCCCGGGACTCGAACCGCACGTCCACCACAGGCCCGATTACCTGCGAAATATATCCAATATTTGTCATTCTGAACTATTTGTCATTCTGAACGAAGTGAAGAATCTTGACAAAAATACTCAATAATTCGCTAAAAAAGAAAAAGAGGCTCCTTTGGGAACCTCTTTCATCTTTATATCAATCAATGCTCTTACTTCACCAAGCAGACCGCCACACGGTTCTCCTCAGGAGTGTTGTAAGGATTGAGGGTGTCACCAAAGTACTCAGTGATGATCCTATCCTTGCTGATACCGGCGTCGGCGATAGCCTTGGCGACGATCTCGGACCTCTTCTCGGAAAGGAACTGATTCCTCTTGGCGGTACCGGTAGCCTTGTCAGCGTGGCCGGAGATACGGACCTTGGTGTCAGGATTCTCCTTGAGGGCAGCGACGATCTCGTCAATCTTGAGCTGCTCGCTCTCACGGATGTCCCACTTGTTGATCACGAAGAAGATGTTCCTCTGGAGAGACTCGAAAGCGGGCTCAACGATGACGGGCTCTTTCTCCTCGACAACGGGAGCGGGTTCGGGTTCCTTGACAGGGGCGGGAGCCGGTGCCGGAGGAACGATCACGGGAGCGGGAACGGGCTTGGCCTTACCGAAGCTGAAGGTCAAACCGGCGAGACCCTTGATCTGGAAGTCGGCCTTTGAACCCTTCTTGGAGTTGAAGTGGTCGTTGATGAAGCTCGTGTTGCCTTCGAGGTTGAGGGCGACCACATCGGAAAGCCTGATGTTGAAGCCGAGACCAGCCCTGAGGGCGGGAGAGATGCTGCTGCCATCCCAGAGATAGTTGGTGGCAGGGAAGCTGGACTTCAGACCGTTGGCCTCGTCATTGTTGAAAGCGTAGTTGGCGCCCACACCGCCGAAGATGTAAGGATTGATGGTGCGGTCAAACTTGTACCCACCGAAGAGAGCGGCGAGATCGGCCATGAGGTCGATGGCACCCTCGACATAGTTGTACTTGTAAACCTCGGTACGGCCATTGTTGATGGCGCCCTTACCCTGCCATGCGTTGGCGTTCAGCCTGGCGGCGAAAACCGGAGAGAACTGATAACCAAGGGAAATGGCTCCCGAAGGGGAGATAAGGTCCGTCCAAGTGGTCTCACCGATGGTCTCGGCGGCACCACCCTGGAGCTGGAGGAACCAGTACGGGTCAAAATCCTTCTTCTGCGCGTTGGCAACAGACAGTGAGGCGACGAGCGCGACACTTGCGAGAATAGTTATTATACGTTTCATGATACTTATGAATATATATTGCGCATTTAACGTCGCTAAATTAGTATATTTTTTTTAAATGAGCAAGAAAGAAGATTATTTTATCCGATATATTGTCAACCATTGGTCATTTGTCCGCTGAGGCGGAGGATGAAGTGGGCAGGCTCGACGTTGGCTTCTCCGTACACCCTATAATTGACTTTCCCGGGCTGTTTGTTCTTTCCATTGAAGACTACAGTGAACTCACCTTTTTTCCCCGGCTTGATCGGCTTCTGCGGATAGGTCACAGTGATACAGCCACAGCTGCCCTCGACGTAGGCGAATTCGAGCGGAGCGTCTCCCACGTTGGTGAAAGTGAAAACCGTCTGCCTCCTGCTGTCGCTCTTAGGGAAAGTGCCAAGCGAGGCTGAAGTGGAATCAAATTGAATGGCGGCCATTTTGGGTGATCCGTCCGGACGGGTCGTTTTGCTCCCGCAGGAGCCAAGTGTCAAAGCCATCACAGCTGAGACGAGAAAACAACAAAACAATCTTGACGACATAGTGATGAATTATTCATACAAATATATCATCAATAATCGGGTTAAACAAAAATAGGATAAAAAAAGGAGGGGCGCCCCAACGGGCGTCCCTCCAATTATTAAGTGTAGAATACTTTCGTATTATTCACCACCTTCGGTGCCAGTGGTCTCACCACCTTCGCCAGGGGTCTCACCGCCTTCGCCAGGGGTCTCACCGCCTTCGCCAGGGGTCTCGCCACCGGGCTGGTCGCCACCGGGCTGGTCGCCACCGGGCTGGTCGCCACCGGGCTCGTCGCCACCGGGCTCGTCACCACCGGGCTCGTCACCGC
Source organism: uncultured Bacteroidia bacterium (assembly GCA_902780935.1). Lineage (GTDB taxonomy): Bacteria > Bacteroidota > Bacteroidia > Bacteroidales > UBA932 > Cryptobacteroides. The sequence continues at coordinate 62,195 of CACZHP010000010.1, forward strand.
CGGGCTCGTCACCACCGGGGGTCTCGCCACCTTCGCCAGAAGCGGAGCTGTCGTTCTGCCCACCAATGGTCTTGGCGACAGGGACTGTGATCCAGTCAGAGTTGATCCAACCGAAGCCGTAGCCAACCTTGGCCTTGACATAGAGGTTGAAGTCAGCTGTGACATTCACACCACTGTTCTTGTAGGTGAGATAACCGCTCTCGTTAGCAGGAACCTCTTTCTCGACACCACTCTGAGGATCCACCATCTTCTCGCCGGCAGCGATCTGCTTGATGACAAGGTTAGCATCCTCAAGAGCAGCGCGCTTGCCACCCCAGTCAGTCTCGATGTTGTCAGTGTCAACTATGACATTGAAAGGACCGTAGTACTTCCAGAGGAAGGCGTTCTGCTTTCCAGGGATAGGCTTCTTGTTGCTATCAAATTCGTTGATGAACTTGTAGTCACGCCAATCGATAGGATCGAGGAGATCCTGGATGTCGATGTAGGAGCCCGGATCACCGTAGTTGACGGCATCAATGAAGCCTTCAGCGGACTTGGTCGTGAGATCAAGAGGACGCAGGATGTTCGCGCGGAAGTGATCAGCGTCGTCGAAGGTCACGTCAAGCTCCTTAGGATTGTCAGTCTTGCTGCAGAGGTATGCCTTGGCGCCGATGTAGGTGTACATGACACCAGTGTTGATAAGGGTGTCAGCAACCTGGGAATCGGTCTGGTCCTTGTTGAGCTTCGCGAAGAGCTTATCAGCGACATCGCTCTTGGCCCAGACAAAGACATTGTTGTACTTGACAGGGTCATTCAGCTTAAGTCCACCAAGCTTCGTGATTTCATCCTTAGAATACTCATTATTCTGGAAGTCATTGAAGATGACAGCGACAATCTGAGTGTCAGTGACAGCCTTCTTGTCAGCATCGAGGATAACAGCCTTGAGGATGCTGGTCAGACCCTCACCTTCCTCTTCTTCCTCAGGATCAGTGTCCTTAGGATCCTCGACGAAGAACTCGACCTTAAGGTCACCGATCTCCTCGATCTTCTCATCGTGAGGCTTGCAGAAGAAGTAGACAATGGAGTCAATAGGAACCTTCCTGGCCTCGTCAGCATAAACCTTGCCTTCCTTATTGGTGAAGAAGGAGGAGTTGACATTTACGACCATCTGGGCGTGAGTGCTGACAGTGTCGCCGGAGGCAGGAGCAAGCACATTGTACTTGGTGGCCTCGTAGCCGCTGGTCCAGCGCTCAGGGATGTAGTTGCCAGCGTGGGTCAGCTTGACAGTCTTGCTGATCTCGTCACCGACAGTGGCCTTGAGCAGGATGTTGAATCCGGACTTGGTCTCCTTGTTCTGGTACCTGGCGATGATGGAAACTTCCTCACCGGCATACTCCCACATATCCTCAGGAGAAAGAGTCCACTTGACGACGTGGGTACCCTCGACAGGATCGATGCAGACATCGGTCAGAGTTCCGATGGTGTCCTCAACGCCCTTAGGAAGGACAACGACGAGAGTGTCATAGAGGCTGTGGAAGTCCTGCTTCTTCAGACCCTTCTTATTGTAGACCTCAACGTTCATGTCGTGGACAGTGGTGAAGAGGCTGTCGCCGTCGCAGTTGAAGTGGAAGACGTTCTCACCGTCGTCCTTGGCATCCCTTCTGGGAACAAGCTCGACCTGGATATCCTCCTCAACGGACTCGTCGATGAAGACCTTGATGTAAGCGACGTTGATGATGTCCTCGCCGTGCATGAGCTTAACACGGATGATCGGGGTACGGCCGACAGCGGCGATACCGGCGGTCTCGTAGACGCGAGGGATGAACATACCGTCAGCGATCTTGTAGTCCTCGTGAGTCACGAAGTGGGACTGATCGGTAGCGGGCTTGCCGGTGACAAAGTTCTTGACAACCTCATACTCGAAGTGGAGGCCGAACTCAGCCATCTCCTCAAGAGTCATCTCAAGGCAGTTCTCAATACCGTCTTCGCCTTCAGCGCGGGTACGGAGCAAGGATGCCATGGTGCCAGTAGTAGGACTGCTAGGAATGCTAGGAATGACATCGCCGGGAGTAGGATCATCCGTCGACCCTTCCTCGCCCTCGCCCTCGCCATCGCCCTCGCAAGGGACGCAGTCTGAAGGCTTGTAGCACCAGTCACCCTTAGCCTCATAGTGAGGGATGGTGATCTGGTTCAGGTCAAGCACACCGTCGAAAGCGACAGTGGTGTCGCAGGTTGACTTGGCGAAAGCAAATCCCTCAGGAGTGTTGGCATCACTGACAACCCAAGGAGCGACATAAGCGGGATCGGTGTTGGCGAAGAACTCGTGCCTGTCGGTGTCCTCATAGTCATTGAAATCGCTGCCGTCATCGGTGCCGCTGATACCGGCGGTTCCCCTGCGGTAGTGCTCCTCGTCGCCATAAGCGGCAAGAGACTTCTTATGCGTCGCGACGATCTTGAAAGGATCGGCGATCTTCGGAGTCATGATGTCGTTGGCGATGAAGGTGGCGTAGTCGGAAGTGTAGGTCTTTCCGTCCTTGGTCACCTGGAGGGCGAAGAGAGTAATGTGGTTGTCGGTCTTGCTGACAGAAGCGGGACGGCCGACATAAGTGACGTTGACAGTCAGGATGCCGTTCACATAGCTCTCGAACTCGGCCTGCATGCCGAAGTCCTCGGACTTCTCAGTCCTGGTGAGAACCTTGGCGTCACGGGTGATGAAGGAATAGTCATCGTCGGGTCCGAAAGGAAGGTCGGAGTTGACATGATAGCTGGCCTTGGCGGGGACGGACTCGGAAACGAGGTAGCCGTTCTCGACGGACCAAGCGAACTCAGCGTCCTTAGACTCCTGCGCAGTCATATCCTTGAATTCATCCTTGTGCTCTTTCTGATACTTCGCCCAAGCCTCACTGCGAGCGGCCTCCTTGGTCTGCCACTTCTCATCCTTGCTGTCGAGTTTCTTCTCATCGACAGGCTGGTAGATAGCGGAAGAGAAGCTCTTGATCTCGAGACCGTTGACACCGTCAACAACAACGCTAGGAACGAAGACGAAGCTGGCGGAGCTGCCGGCGAGCTTGATCTCGAACTCCTCCTCACCGACGGTGATGGTCAGAGTGTTGGTCTCAGCGTCGAACTCGACATCAATGTAGCCCTCGGGAAGGATTGACTGCTCGGTGTCGGTAGTGACTTCCTCGCCGTCAACCATCTCGTGCTTGATCCAGGTGCCGGTGGTGGCGTCAGGGGTGAACCAGATACCATCCTTTCCAGGATCGCCCTGGGCACCTTTCTCACCATCCTTACCATCCTTACCATCCTTTCCGTTGGTAACCTGGTACTTTTTGCCATCGGAGGTGGTGAACTCCCATCCACCAGGCTCTCCTGTAAGAGCGCTGACACCAGTGATCACGAATCCGGCGTTGATCTTGTTCTGCAGTTCCTGGACAGTGCCCTGCAGAGTACTAACATTACTGTTAGTGGTGTTAAGGTCGGATTGCAATTTGTTGATGTCATCATCGTAGTCCGTACAAGATACGGCTACCCCTGCGAGACCCAGTACAAGAGCCCCTGCAAGGAACAGATTTTTGAATTTTTTGTTCATAGTACTAAAACAAAATTGAATAAAGTGTTAAAAACATAATCTCAGTTTGTTGCTAGTCTTTTTCTTCTTGCGAATAAGTATTTTAGATTAAACAATAAAACTCTTGCTCACTGACAGGTCGCTTCCGAGCATGCACAATACAGCCACCAAAAAAGCTGACTTGTCCCTGCAAAGATAGCATGAATAATTAAATATACAATATTTTTCAAAGTTTTTTAGCATTTGCGGCCGTTCCAAGGCCGTTTTTACTCACAAACCTCACTATTCTAAATCCACTTTTTTGAAAACCTTGCACGAAACCGGCGAAAAAAAATCACTTTTTTTCCGCCGGTCAACAAGACTATTTATATATCAATAATTTCCGAACATTATTGATTCAGGGCGTCGGCGGACTTGATGTACTTCGCCAGGTCCTCGTCCGAGACATGGTAGTTGCTCATCTCCCCGGAGAAATACTGGTCGTAAGCGCTCATGTCCACGAAACCATGGCCCGAGAGGTTGAACAGAATGGTCTTCGCCTCACCTGTCTCCTTGCACTTAAGGGCCTCGTTGATCGTCGCGGCGATCGCATGGCAGGACTCCGGCGCAGGGATGATGCCCTCGGTCTGGGCGAACAGCACTCCAGCCTTGAAGGAGTCAAGCTGCTCGATGTCAACGGCTTCCATATACCCGTCCTTCATCAGCTGGCTCATAATCACACCGGCTCCGTGGTAGCGGAGGCCTCCGGCGTGGATGGTGGCGGGCTTGAAGGTGTGGCCCAGGGTGTACATCGGGAGGAGCGGAGTCAGCCCCGACTCGTCACCGAAGTCATACTCAAACTTGCCCCTTGTGAGTTTCGGGCAGGAATATGGCTCGGCGGCGATGAAACGGGTCTTCTTGCCGTCCTGGATGTTGTGGCGCATGAACGGGTAGGCGATGCCGCTGAAGTTGGAACCTCCGCCGAAGCAGGCGATCACGATGTCCGGATATTCCCCGGCGAGTTCCATCTGCTTCTCGGCCTCAAGACCGATGATGCTCTGGTGGAGGCAGACATGGTTCAGCACCGAGCCGAGGGTGTACTTGCAGTTCGGTGTCGTGACGGCCAGCTCGATGGCCTCCGAGATGGCGCAGCCGAGAGAGCCCTGGTCGTTGGGGTTGACGGTCAGGATGTCCTTGCCGGCGCGGGTGGACATCGAAGGGGAAGGCGTGATGGCCGCCCCGAAGGTCTGCATGATGCTACGGCGGTAAGGCTTCTGGTTGTAGCTCACCTTTACCATATATACGGCGCAGTCCAGGCCGAACTTCTTGGCGGCATACGAGAGGGCGCCTCCCCACTGGCCGGCTCCGGTCTCGGTGGTGATGTTCGTGATTCCCTGCTTCTTGGCGTAGTAGGCCTGCGCCAGGGCGGAGTTCAGCTTATGGCTGCCGGCCGGCGAGACACTCTCGTTCTTGAAATATATGTGGGCAGGAGTGCCGAGAGCCTCTTCCAGCTCATAGGCCCTCACGAGCGGAGTGCAGCGGTAGGCTGCGTACTGCTCGCGCACCTCCTCGGGAATCGGGATCCACTCGTCGGTCTGGTTGAGTTCCTGGTCAGCGCACTCCTTGCAGAAGATCGGGTAAAGATCCTCGGGCTTGAGGGGCTGCCTGGTTCCGGGGTGGAGGAACGGGAGGGGCTTGTTGGGCATGATGGCCTGGATGTTGAAAAAATGCGTGGGAATCTCTGATTCCGGAAGCAAGAACTTTTTCTGTCTCATTGCTGTTCGTTTTTAAATTGGATTTATTAATAAATATTGTTGTATTCAGGGCATAAAGAAAGGTGGCGCGCTGTAAGTCAGCGTGCCACCTTATATTTGACGAACCTGGTAACCACGAGCGACGACTTACAGCTTTGAACTGCAAGAGCGCCACCAGAAGTTATTGTTCGTGTTCTTTCTCATACCAATAGCAAATATAGCCATTAAAATCTAAAAAGCAATATTTACGCGATAAAATTCACCTGGACGAAGGCGTTGACCGCCGTGGCTACGAAGAGGAAGATGATCAGGCTGGCGACGACCACGCCGATGACCTTGAGCCTCTTGAACCAGACCTGGTTGTTCCAGCCCACAGTCTGGAACATGCTCCAGAAGCCGTGGCAGAGATGCAGCCAGATCGCGGCGAACCAGATGAGGTAGATGACGAGCATCCACCACTTGCCGTAGGTAGCGCAAAGAAGGTAGTACGGATTGTTCTCGAAGTCACCTATGCCGAACATCTCGGGGAGCTGCATCTTGGCCCAGAAGTGGGAAAGATGGAAGAAGAGAAGTCCGAGGACCACGATACCGAGGACGAACATGTTCTTCGCTGCCCATGAGTCGGCGGCGGCGACGCTCTTCTCCTCGTAACGCTTCACACCACCGCGGGCCTTTATATTCTTATAGGTAAGATAGCAGCCGTAGAAGATGTGAACGACAAAGCCGAGAGCCAGGATGGGGACCATGATGTCGATGAAAGGAGTGGACATGAAGTCGCAGCCCAGCTTGAAGAGTCCGTCTCCGGCGGAGAACAGCTTCTCATCAGCGGCCACAACACCGAACTTTCCGGTAAAGGAATCGATCACCGAGAAAAAGTTGATCGTGCCGTGGAGAATAAGGAAAATAAAGAGGAAGGCACCGCTGACTGCTTGGATGAACTTCCTGCCGATCGAATAATGGAACGCGTTTGGCATTATCGTCAAAATTTGTGGTGGTAGCGGGGGTGGGGCATGATCCCACGACCTCCGGATTATGAATCCGACGCTCTAGCCAGCTGAGCTACCCCGCCGTGTGCCCATTGAGTTGAGATAGAAGGATTCGAACCCTCACTGACAGAGCCAGAATCTGTAGTGCTACCATTACACCATATCTCAATGGTTCCTCTCGCCGCCCCAAGGGGCGTTTCGGGATTGCAAAAATAGGGATTTATATTGAATCCGCAAAAATTATTCGTCTTTTTTTCTACATGGGGCTAATAAGCACCGTCGCCCACACCTCGCAGCCCTCTCCCCGGCCGACAAAGCCCAGCCGCTCAGTCGTGGTCGCCTTGACGCTGACCTGGCTCTTGTCGATGCCCATCACTCCGGCCAGAGTCTGCCGCATGGCATCGATGTACGGCCGCAGCTTCGGCTCCTGCAGGGCGATGGTGACGTCCACGTTGACGATCCTGTAGCCTTCCCGCCTCCCTTTGCCGGTAATCATCGCTACCACTTCGGAGAGAAGCTTGGTGCTGTCGATGCCTTTGTAGCGGGGATCGCTGTCCGGGAAATGGAGGCCGATGTCGCCCAGCGCCGCCGCTCCCAGCAGCGCATCGCAAAGAGCGTGGATCGCCACATCGCCGTCGGAATGAGCCACAAAGCCTTTGGCCGAAGGGATATCCACCCCGCAAAGCCTCATCGGCAGCCCCTCTTTCAAGGCATGCACATCATACCCGTTTCCCACTCTTGGGCAAGTATTCAGAAATGGATCCATAACTAAAGATTGACTAAGGTTACAAATTTAAGAAAACAAATCGGTATATTTGTTTCTCAAAAGAGATCAACGAGGTCATGAGAAACTATATCCAGACCGCATTACTCCTGCTGGGAGTCTCAGTCGGCGCCGCCTGCGGGGCCCTGGCAGGGCCGTCCGCATCCATCGTGAAACCGATCGGAGAGATATTCCTTAACCTCACCTTTGTCCTCGTGGTGCCGGTGGTGTTTTTCAGCGTCGCCAATTCCGTGAGGAAACTGACGACCCAGAGGCAACTGTGGCGAGTCCTGAGTAGGGCAGTGCTGGTGTTCCTGGCCGGCTCCGCTGTGGCGGGAATCCTGACTTGGGTCGTCTGCGGCTTCTGGAATCCGCTCGGAGGCTATGCCACCAGGATCCCTCCCGAGAGGACAGCCTTGGAAGGAGTCGCCCTGGGCGGGAGAGACCTCCTCGGAACCATTGAGAATATGTTCACGGTGAGCGACTTCCACATGCTCCTAAGCAAAGACAACCTGGTTCCCCTGATTGTTTTCTCCGCCTTGTTCGGAGCGGCTACCTCGCTGAGTTCAGCCAAGGGAGAGAGCATGGGCAGGTTCCTGGAGAGCGGGATGGAGGTGGTGATGGAATTCATGAGGATCCTGATGTACGCCGCCCCGGTGTGCCTCGGCTGCTATTTCGCCGACCTTGTCGGCAACCTCGGAGGACAGATCGCCGGCAGTTTCGTCAACTCGATGCTGCTGTATCTAGCGGTCACCTTGTTCCTGTTCTTCGGAGTCAACTCCATATACGTCGCTCTCGCCGGCGGAAAGGACGGGCTTTCCTCATATTGGAAGAATATCACCGAGCCTTCCCTACTGGCTGTGGCGACTTGCTCCAGTGCGGCGACAATCCCCGCTTCCATCAAGTCGGCTAAAAGGATGGGAGTGGACGACTCAGTCGCCGAGTCCGTCATCCCGCTGGGTATCAACCTGAATAAAGACGGATCCGTGGTTTCCTCCGTGCTGAAGACCATGTTCGTCGTGTCGTTCTACGGCCTGGAAGGGTACGGCTGCCTAGCCGTCGTGGCTATCGCCATCCTGGCCAGCCTCGTCGTGGGGGCTATACCTGTCGGAGGCATGACCGCCGAGATCCTCATCTGCTCGATACTCGGGGTTGATCCGGAGTTCGCCGCCACCCTGCTCGTGATAAGCACCCTGGTGGATATTCCAGCGACTCTTCTCAACACGACCGACAACCTCGTGAGTGCGGTGTGGGTAGATAAACTTCGCAAGAAATGATAAGACACACTTTCAGGCATAAGGGGCGGTTCAGTTTCGAGGCCGGCGGAAGCATCGACAATCTCGAGGTCGTTTACCACACCTCCCCTTGGGATTATTCCCCAGGAAAGAAAGTGATATGGCTTTGCCATGCCCTGACAGCTTCCTCGGACGCCGAGGGAGAATGGTGGCCGGCACTTGTCGGCCCCGGAAAAACCATTGACACAGACCGGTATTTCGTGATCTGCGCCAATGTTCTCGGCTCCGCCTGTGGATCCTCAGGGCCGGCCTCTGTCAACCCTTCCACTGGGAAGCCATATTACTTTGATTTCCCCAGGGTCACTGTCCACGACACGGTAGCTGCCTTTGATTTATTAAGGGAACATCTTGGCATTGAGAAGATTGACTATATTGTCAGCACCTCCATGGGCGGCTTCATGACATTCGACTGGCTGGCCTGGAAACCAGAACTTTTCGACAAAGTCTTCTTTATAGCGACCGGAGCGAGAGTGACGCCCTGGCTCACCGGATTCAACGCGGCAATGAAGATGGCGCTTTACGCCGACCCCACTTTCAAGGAAAGACGCAGCCTCAAGGGCGGCATGGACGGTCTGAAAGCTGCCAGGACCATAGCTTTGCTGACTTACCGGTGCGAGGAGGGCCTGTTCAAGCAGGTCGAGGACTCGGACGACGTTATGTTCGCTGACAAGGCTGGATCATATTACCGCCATCAGAGCTCGAAGTTCATCAAGGACTGGGACGCGTATTCGTATCTTTATGTGTGTGACGAGGTTGACAGCAACAATGTCGGGCGCGGCCGGGGCGGAGTGGAGAATGTCTTGCGCGGCATCAAGGCCGACTGCGTGTTTGTCTGCATGTCCTCCGACGAGCTGTTCCCTCCGGAAGACATGAGGCCCTGGGCGGAAATGGTTCCCGGCGCGAAATACTTCCAGATCGAGACCCCCTATGGCCATGACGGTTTCCTCATCGAGACCGACGCAATCTCCCGCATCCTCTCCCCTTACCTTCAATAACCTCCTGGCCTTCTGAAATAACCTCCTGGCCTTCTGAACTTCTGAACTTCAGACCGGCCAGTCACGTCATTGCCGGCCTACCTGCGTCATGCCCAGCCTGACCGGGCATGACAGAGAAAAGGGTACGCCCCACGGTGGATAAAAGAAGAAGTCCCTGGCAGACGACGTCTGTCAGGGACTTCCGAAGAACGGCGGCGACCTACTCTCCCAGCTGGTGGGCCAGTACCATCGGCGCGGAT